>CACXKV010000001.1:0-315882 GCA_902768365.1 uncultured Bacteroidia bacterium
GCGGCATGGCTGGTTCAGGCTTCCGCCCATTGACCAATATTCCTCACTGCTGCCTCCCGTAGGAGTCTGGACCGTGTCTCAGTTCCAGTGTGGGGGACCAACCTCTCAGTTCCCCTAGACATCGTCGCCTTGGTGGGCCGTTACCCCGCCAACTAGCTAATGTCACGCGAGCCAATCCGTATGCGATGAATCTTTCAAACAATCTCCATGCGAAAACTGTTGTTACGGGGTATTAGACGCCGTTTCCAGCGCTTATCCCCCTCATACGGGCATGTTGCTCACGCGTTACGCACCCTTCCGCCGGTCGCCGCCAAAGTATTGCTACCTCGCGCTGCCCCTCGACTTGCATGTGTTAAGCCTGCCGCTAGCGTTCATCCTGAGCCAGGATCAAACTCTTACAATTTCCTTAGAAATTGACGCTCTCGATCTATTTTTGTTCTCGGTACTTTTGCTTGTACTTCCACAGTCTTTTCAAAGAACTTTCGTTAAAAAACCCGCTCGTTTTCCGAACGGGATTGCAAAGGTACTATTTTTTTTATTACCTCCAAACTTTTTTTAACTTTTTTTTCAAATTTTTTAAAAATAAAAAAGGCCCGGCAAACACGCCGAGCCCCTAATTCACTATCAGTCAAAGATTAAAGGCCAGCAATCACAATCGAGGCCAATCCAGCGATAAAGAGCACGAACATTGCAGCAAGAAGTGCACCTGTTCCTTTCTTTGCTCCCTTGAATTCTTTCCAGATGAAAACACCCCAGATTGCTGCCACCATGGGAGCGCCCTGACCCAGTGCGTAAGACACCGCGGGGCCGGCCTTTTCTGCAGTAATATAGCTAAGGGCCGTACCAAGGCACCATATTGCACCACCGAGCATTCCCACCAGGTGAGTCTTGCAGTCACCCTTGAAATACTGGCTGTAGCTGACAGGCTCGCCCACGAAGGGTTTCTTCATGACTATGGTGTTGAACAGGAAGTTGCTGACCAGCACACCGAGGGTGAAGATAACGATAGCGGTATAGGGAGTAACCTTTCCGGCTGCAGGGGTAACGAAGTTCGAAGTATCCATCGCGCGCATTACGAAGGATGAGAAGAAGGACATTATGAGACCTGCCAGCAGGGCAAGAATGATGCCTTTCTTCTGGTCTGCCTTGGAGATTCCGCTCTCGCCCTTGCGGCTGGCGGCGACACCGTTGCAGACAATTGCGCAGACTACCAGGGCAACGCCGAGGATCAGCAGCCCCACATCACCGGTCTTGGCACCCTGCTGCACGGCAACGCGATAGTTGTTGACCACACCGAGCACCAGCGCCAGACCGACTCCCAGAGGAAAGGCCACGGAAAGGCCGGCAATCGAAGTAGATGCAGAGAGAAGGATGTTGGAAAGGTTGAAGATGATGCCACCGACCAAAATCCAGAGAATGCTGGAGCCGGAGGCCTGCTTGAGGTCTGCGATGAACGGACGGCCTGCCTCGCCAAAGCTGCCAAGGGTAAAGGCAAGGATGAGGGCGAAGATTACCATGCCGATCACATAGTCCCAATAGAAAAGTTCGTAGCGCCAGCTTTTGGCGGCAAGTTTCTGGGTGTTTCCCCAAGAACCCCAGCAGAGCATGATCACGAAGCAGAGGATGACTGCGAGGGTGTAGCTGTTGACAATAAACATAATCTATAACGGTTTAAATAGTTTCAGCAGTCACAAATATATAAAAAAAGAGGCAGAACCGATTGGCTCTGCCTCTTTTTTTTAGGATTCATCCTACATCATGCCGCCTTCGGGCATCGCAGGAGCTGCGGGTGCTGGTTCGGGAATGTCCACAATGCCACATTCGGTGGTGAGGAACATACCGGCAACGGATGCCGCATTCTCGAGAGCCACGCGTACGACCTTGGTCGGATCGATTACGCCAGCCTCATACATGTTCACATATTCATCTGTGCGAGCATTGTAGCCGAAGTCACCCTTCCCTTCCTTTATCTTATTTATAATAACGGAAGCGTCGACGCCTGCATTGGTAGCGATCTGGCGGAGAGGCTCCTCGATGGCCTTGGCCACAATGTGGATGCCGGTGGTCTCATCTTCATTCTCGCCCTTGAGGCCTGCGAGTGCAGCGGCTGCGCGGATGTAGGCCACACCGCCTCCGGGGAGGTATCCCTCCTCGACAGCTGCGCGGGTTGCATTCAACGCATCCTCTACGCGGTCCTTCTTCTCCTTCATCTCCACCTCGGTGGTTGCGCCCACGTAGAGCACTGCCACGCCGCCGGCAAGCTTGCCCAGACGCTCCTGGAGCTTCTCGCGGTCGTAATCGGAGGTGGTGGTGGAAATCTGCTTGCGGATGAGGTCTGCGCGGTCCTTGATGGCAGCGGCATCGCCCTTTCCGCCAACGATGGTGGTGTTTTCCTTGGTGATGGTCACCTTCTCAGCCTTGCCGAGCATGTCGGGGGTGGTGTTCTCCAGGGTGAAGCCACGCTCCTCGGACACCACGACGGCGCCGGTCAGGGTGGCGATATCCTGCAGCATCTCCTTGCGGCGGTCGCCGAAGCCCGGGGCCTTGACGGCAGCCACCTTAAGCGAACCGCGGAGCTTGTTCACCACGAGGGTCGTGAGTGCCTCGCCGTCAACATCCTCAGCGATGATGAGGAGTTCGCGTCCCTCGCGTGCCACGGGCTCAAGCAGAGGGAGAAGGTCCTTCATGGTGGAGATCTTCTTGTCGGTGATAAGGATGGAAGGGTTGCTGAGTTCGGCCTCCATCTTGTCGCCGTTGGTCATGAAGTAGGGGCTGATGTAGCCGCGGTCGAACTGCATTCCGTCCACGACCTTCACCTCGGTCTCGGTGCCCTTGGCTTCCTCGACGGTAATGACGCCGTCCTTCTTCACCTTGGACATAGCATCGGCGATGAGTTTGCCGATGTAACCGTCGTTATTGGCGGACACGGTGCCGACCTGCTCAACCTTGGAGTAGTCTTCGCCTACGGCCTGGCTCTGCTTCTTGAGGTCTGCCACCACGGCGGCGACAGCCTTGTCGATGCCGCGCTTGAGGTCCATGGGATTGGCGCCTGCGGTGACGTTCTTGATACCCACGTTGATGATGGCCTGGGCCAGCACGGTTGCGGTAGTGGTGCCGTCACCGGCCTGCTCGTTGGTCTTGGAAGCAACTTCCTTGACCATCTGGGCACCCATATTCTCATATTTGTCCTTGAGCTCGACTTCCTTCGCGACGGTAACGCCGTCCTTGGTCACCTGGGGAGCGCCGAACTTCTTATCTATGACCACATTACGGCCTTTAGGGCCGAGGGTCACCTTCACTGCGTTTGCAAGCTGGTCTGCTCCTTCCTTCATCTTGGAGCGGACGTCGGTATTGAATTTAATTTCCTTTGCCATAATTAATGTGTTTTATAGATTCCTTCGCTTCGCTCGGAATGACATTATAATATTGCCAGAATGTCCGACTGTTTGACGATGAGGTATTTCTTGTCTTCGACGGTTACCTCTGTGCCCGCATATTTGCCGTAGAGGACCACGTCTCCGGGTTTCACCGCCATAGGTTCATCTTTCTTGCCGGGGCCTGCAGCCACGACTTTACCCTGCTGGGGCTTCTCTTTTGCGGTGTCGGGAATGAAGATTCCGGATGCTGTCTTTGTCTGGGCCTCCTGAGGCTCGATCAAGACTCTGTCTGCTAAAGGTTTAATCATGATCTATTGTGTTTTAGTATTTATCAAAAAGCGCCCCGTCATTCCGACGGAACGCTTTCTTTACAATCAACCTGCGTGCCAGTGACAATTTGTCAATACTTGTTCAGCGGCACGCCGGCGGTCAACTGGTGAACCTGTTTGGCAACGTTCTCGAGAACCTTGGCATGGGCCTCCAGTTCGGCGATCTGCCCGGGGGTGGGAGTATCCGCCTTCTTGAGACTGAGCGCCCCGATATGCTCGGCGCAGGAGCTCAGGACGGTGTCGATCAGTGCCACGATGTCCGCCATATCCTTCTCCACAAAGCCGCGGGAGGTGATGGCAGGAGTGCCGATGCGCACGCCGCTGGTCTGGAACGGGCTGCGGGTATCGAAAGGCACCATGTTCTTGTTCAGGGTGATGTCCGCCTTCTCAAGTTCCTTCTCCGCCACACGGCCGTTCACTTCGGGGAACTTGCCGCGGAGGTCGATGAGCATGAGATGGTTGTCGGTGCCGCCGCTGACCACCTTGTAGCCGCGCTTGAGGAATTCCTCACACATGGCCGCCGCGTTGGCGATCACCTGCTTCTGGTACTCCTTGTACTCAGGCTGCATGGCCTCGAAGAACGCGACCGCCTTGGCGGCAATCACATGCTCGAGCGGACCGCCCTGCACGCCGGGGAACACGCTGCTGTCCAGCACCGCGCTCATCATCTTCACCTCGCCCTTAGGGGTTGTGCGGCCCTGAGGATCCGGGAAGTCTTCTCCCATGAGGATGATGCCGCCACGCGGCCCGCGGAGAGTCTTGTGGGTGGTGGAGGTTACGATGTGTGCGTACTTGACGGGATTCTTGAGAAGCCCTGCTGCAATCAGGCCGGCGGTGTGGGCCATATCTATCCAGAGGATGGCTCCTACCTTATCTGCTATCGCGCGCATGCGCTCGTAATCCCACTCACGGGAATACGCGGATGCTCCGCCGATTATGAGTTTCGGCTTGCACTCCAGAGCCTTGCGCTCCATCTCATCATAGTCAACGCGGCCGGTTTCGGGATTAAGACCATAGGCCACGGGATGATAGAGGATGCCGCTGGCGTTTACGGGAGAACCGTGGGTAAGGTGTCCGCCCATGGAAAGGTCCAGGCCCATGAAGGTGTCACCCGGCTTGAGGATGGCCATGGTGACTGCCATGTTGGCCTGTGCGCCGGAATGCGGCTGCACGTTGGCCCAGCAGGCGCCGTAGATCTGCTTCAAGCGCTCGATGGCAAGATTCTCTATCTGGTCTACCACAACGCAACCGCCATAATAGCGCTTGCCGGGATAGCCTTCCGCATATTTGTTCGTGCAGATACTTCCCATTGCCTGAAGCACCTCATCGGTAACGTAGTTCTCGGAGGCGATGAGTTCCAATCCGCTTTCCTGACGGTTCTTTTCCTTACGGATAAGATCGAAAATTTGTAAATCCTGTTTCATATTATTTCTTGAACTTTACTGACGTACGAATATCATCCGAACCGGAACCAACGTGGGCGATGAACTCACCGGGTTCAACGACCCATTTGTGTTGGTCGGCATCGAAGAAACTGAGGGCGGAATCCGGAATCTCGAAGGTGACGGTCTTGCTCTCGCCCGGCTGCAGGAATACTTTCTTGAAACCTTTCAGTTCCTTTGCGGGGCGCTCTACGGAGCATTCGGGGTCGCTGATGTAGAGCTGGACAACCTCGGCGCCCGCCACCTTGCCGGTGTTACTGAGCTTCACGCTGAGCTTGCGGCCGCGGATGGAGGCCTCGCCATACTCGAATGTAGTATAGCTCAGGCCGTGCCCGAACGCAAACATAGGTTTCACGTCCTTCGTATCATACCAGCGGTACCCGACGAAAATGCCCTCGGTGTAGTATTCATCTATAATGTCTTCTCCCTCGCGCTGGATGCCGGGATACTGCTCCTCGTTGAACACGGGGCCGTCCTTGAATTCATACGGGAAGGTGAAGGGAAGCTTACCCGAAGGGTTGACATCACCGCTCAACACATCGGCAAGCGCAGGACCGGCTTCGCTTCCAAGATACCATCCCTGCACTATCGCAGGCACCTTGTCCACCCATGGCATGGCCACGGCATTGCCGGAGATGTTCACAAAAACAAGCTTTCTGCCTGTGGATGCGAGAGCCTCCATAAGGGCATCCTGCCCATAAGGAAGACCATAATCCTCACGGTCGCCACCCTCGCTGTCCTGGTGGTTGTTCTTGTTCAGGCCGCCGAACACAATCACGTAATCGGCATCCCGGGCTGCTGCGACAGCGTCGGAGACCATCTGCTCCGCCGAACGGTTTTCCACCAGGTCGAATTTTGCGGAGATGCCGTCCTGGGCCTGTGCGGCACCACTGGAATAGCCGCGCTCGAACACTATCTCAGCCTCCGGAAAACGGGCTTTCAGGCCCTCCAGGGGAGAAATCTCATATCTGGCTTTCAAAGATGAGGACCCGCCTCCGATGGTAAGCATCTTCACGGCATTCTCTCCTACAACCAGAATCTTTTTTGCGTCCCGCACAGGGAGAACTCCGCCGTCGTTCTTTAGGAGAACTATTCCCTCTCCCGCAATCCTGCGGGCGGCAGCGGAATGCTCGGGGCATACGAATCTGCCGAAGCCCCGGCCGGGAGCCATGTTGGTGCGCAACTGAAGGCGCAGCAGACGGCGAACCTTGTCGTCCAACTCGTCGGTTCCGTATTTCCCGGACTTGATGCCATCCAGATATGGCTGAGCCAGATGATACTGGTTATACACATTGGACGGACCGGTGAAGAGACCGTCGGTCCAGGTTCCATATTCCAGATCCAGCCCGTTGTGCACGGCCTGGTCGGTGTCGTGGCATCCGCCCCAGTCACTCACAACAACGCCGTCGAAGCCCCACTCACCCTTCAGTATGTCCATCAGTATGGGCCTGTTGTGGCAAAGGTGCTCATCCTTATATAAATTATACGCGCCCATGATGCTCCAGGCTCCACCCTCGGTGACGGCGGCCTTGAAAGCCGGGAGATAGATTTCATAGAGGGTGCGGTCGTCCACGTTCACATTCACCGTATGACGGTTGATTTCGTCGTTGTTCAGGGCAAAGTGCTTTACGCAGACCGCCACATCCTTGCTCTGCACTCCCTGCACATAGGGAACCACCATCTGGCTCGAAAGGAAAGGATCCTCCCCCATATACTCGAAGTTGCGGCCTCCGAATGGATGGCGGTAGATATTCACGCCGGGGCCGAGCAGAACCGTCTTCTTGCGATAGAGGGCTTCTTCTGCGATGCTCTCGCCGTAAAGGCGGGACAGTTCCGTATTCCAACTTGCCGCAAGGCAGGTCAGCGCGGGATACGCCGTGCAGGAGTCATTGGTCCAGCGGGCTTGGGACCATTTGTCCCATAGGACCTCTGCGCGTATGCCGTGAGGGCCGTCCGTGCACCAGATCTCGGGAATCCCCAGACGCGGAACGCCTGGAGAACTGAACTTGCTCTGCGCATGGGTCATTGCAATCTTCTCTTCCAGGGTCAATTGCGAAAGGATATCGTCTATCTGTTTTTCGATGTCCGGCGCCTTGGGCGAGCAAGCCGCTGCAAGCGCCAGGATGCTTATCAGGAGCAAAACTTTTTTCATATCGTACAAATATACTAAATTTGCAGTACAAATGAAAGATAGAAAGCTGTTGAATTACGAACTCGGGCGCATCAGCGCCGAGCAGTATCGTGCTGCCGAACCATCGGGGATGGAAGTCATCCTCGACAACGTCCGCAGCGCGCACAACGTAGGCAGCATCTTTCGCAGTGCGGATGCCTTCCGCATCGACAGAATCTGGCTCTGCGGCATCACCCCCGCCCCTCCCTCGGCCGAAATCCACAAAACTGCCCTGGGTGCCGAAGACAGCGTCAGATGGGAGCACAGGCCAGACGCAAGCGCCCTTGTGAAGGCCCTGAGGGCTGAAGGATACGTGGTTGTGAGCATAGAGCAGACAGAGCATTCCATCTCCCTCGGGGAGTTCTGCCGCAGTTTTGGCAAGAAATATGCATTAGTATTCGGAAACGAGGTTGACGGAGTCTCTCAAGAGGTGGTGGATGCGTCGGATTTTGCAGTAGAGATTCCGCAATATGGCACAAAGCATTCACTCAACGTCAGCGTTTGCGCAGGAGTGGTGCTCTGGGAAGCAACAAAAGACAAACTTTAAGATTTATCTGATATGAAATTCTTGAAATTATTCATTCCCGCACTCACGCTCGCAGCGCTTTTCAGCGGATGCACCAAGGAGTACATCACCAATGAATACTACCAGGGCTCAAAGGTCTATGCCCGCGACTATACCGTCCGGCCCGGAGCCTGGGAGTACAACTACCCAGATGGTGGCGAAGTTGCCAGGGAAGACAACTATCTCTGGGCAGAATTCGACAATCCGGACATCACCCAGGAAGTCGTTGACAACGGCACCGTGCAGGCATTCATCTATACTCTGTATGATGTGGCCAACAATCTTGGCAGCTGGAATCCCCTCCCCTTCGTCTATCCTCTTCTGATTGAAGAAAAAGACGATTCAGGAAATGTGGTCAACAGCTTTATCGTTGCCGAGAACACCCGTTTCGAGTACAACGTAGGCAAGGTCACCTTCATCATTCAGGATCTGGACGGCATCAATCCTCTGGATATTGCCAACGAAATGTCCATCAAGGTCTGCGTCACGATTTAACTTTTTAAAGCTATAAGTGAAGGGTCCGAAATGCATTTTTTCTGCATTTCGGACCCTTCACTTATAGCATACGCCCTACTTCTCCTGCTCGATTGCAGCCTGCGCGGCGGCGAGACGGGCGATAGGAACGCGGAAAGGTGAGCAGGACACATAGTCCACACCGATCTTGTTGAAGAAGCGGACTGAATCAGGATCTCCACCGTGCTCACCGCAAACGCCGCACTTGAGGTCTGCGCGCTTGCTGCGGCCGTTCTGGACGCCATACTCTACGAGCTTGCCCACGCCCTTGACATCGATGGTCTGGAACGGGTCGGCATCGAGAATCTTGTTGCCAAGATAGTCGCCCATGAAGGTACCCACGTCGTCACGGCTGAAGCCGAAGGTCATCTGGGTAAGGTCGTTGGTGCCGAAGCTGAAGAACTCTGCAGTGCGGGCCATACGGTCTGCGGTCAGGGCTGCACGAGGGATCTCGATCATGGTGCCGAAGTGGTACTCGATCTGTGCGCTGCCGAACTGAGCCTCGACCTCTGCACGCACGTGGTCGCAGATAGCTTTCTGGAAGCTGAGCTCGCGGGCGGAGATGGTGACGGGGATCATGATCTCGGGCTGAGGATTGAATCCTTCACGCTTGAGTTCTGCAGTGGCCTCGAATATTGCACGGTACTGAGTTTCGGCAATCAGAGGATAGGTAACGTGCAGACGCACTCCGCGGTGACCCATCATAGGGTTGATCTCGTGGAGGTTCTCGCCACGCTTCTCGACTTCCTTGACGCTGACGCCGAGTTCCTTTGCGATCTCTTCCTTCTTCTCCTCGGTGCGGGGAACGAACTCGTGGAGAGGCGGGTCGAGGAGGCGGAACACTACCGGCTTGCCATCCATCACCTTGAGGGTGCTTTTGACGGACGCCTTAATGAAGGGCATCAGTTCTGCAAGAGCGGCACGGCGCTCGCCCTCAGTGCTGCTGAGAATCATCTTGCGGAGCTTGGTGAGAGGAGTCTCGGAGTTGCGGCCGTAGAACATATGCTCGATACGGAAGAGGCCGATTCCCTCTGCGCCGAACTTGAGAGCGCGGTCTGCATCCTCAGGAGTATCTGCATTGGTGCGGATACCGAGCCTGCGGTACTTGTCCACAATGCTCATGAACTTGATGAAGAGAGGATTCTCGCTGGCATCCATGGTGTCGATCTTGCTGCCATAGACGAATCCCTTGCTGCCATTGAGGCTGAACCACTCGCCCTCTTTGTAGACTTTGTCGGATCCTGCGAAGGAAACGGTCTTGGCGGCGAAGTTGATCTTCATGGCCTCGCATCCCACGATGCAGCACTTGCCCCAGCCACGGGCCACGAGGGCTGCGTGGGAGGTCATACCACCGCGGGTGGTGAGGATACCGGCGGATGCACGCATGCCTTCGATATCTTCGGGAGAAGTCTCCTCACGGATGAGGATGACCTTCTTGCCGGCGGCAGCGGCCTCCATTGCGGCCTCGGAAGTGAAAACGATGGTTCCCACTGCTCCGCCCGGAGATGCGGGCAGACCCTTGGCGATAACCTCGGCCTTCTTCTCGGAGGCGGGGTCGAGCACAGGGTGGAGGATCTCATCGAGCTGGGCGGGAGAGACGCGCATGACAGCGGTCTTCTCGTCGATCATGCCTTCCTCCAGCATATCCATTGCCATCTGCAGGGCGGCAATGCCGGTGCGCTTGCCGATACGGCACTGCAGCATCCAGAGCTTGCCTTCCTGGATGGTGAACTCTATATCCTGCATGTCGTGGAAATGGGCTTCCAGCTTGAGGCGGATAGCGTCGAGTTCTCCATAAACCTCGGGCATTGCCTTCTCCAGGCTCTCGAGGTGCTTGTTATGGTCGGTCTTGGTGGCCTCGTTCAGAGGGTTGGGGGTGCGGATACCCGCGACCACGTCCTCGCCCTGGGCGTTGATAAGCCACTCGCCGTAGAACTTGTTGTCGCCGGAGGCAGGATTGCGGCTGAAAGCGACACCGGTTGCGGAGGTGTTGCCCATGTTGCCGAACACCATGCTCTGCACGTTTACAGCGGTGCCCCAGTCATCCGGAATCTTTTCGATGCGGCGGTAAGCGATTGCGCGCTTGCCGTTCCAGCTCTTGAACACGCCGCCGATGGAGCCCCAAAGCTGGGCTTCTGCGGTGTCGGGGAATTCGACTCCGAGAACTTCCTTGACCTTCATCTTGAACTTGTCGCAGAGGTCTTTGAGCTCATCTGCGGTGATGTCGGTGTCGGACTTGTAGCCCTTGGCGTCCTTCAGCTCCTGCATCATGCGGTCCAGCTGCTGGCGTATGCCCTGGCCGTCTTCGGGCTCGATGCCCTCGGCCTTCTCCATCACGACGTCTGAATACATCATGATGAGACGCCTGTATGCGTCATATACGAAACGGGGGTTGCCCGTCTTCTTGATCATTCCGGGGAGGGTAGCGGAGCAAAGGCCGATGTTGAGGATGGTATCCATCATACCGGGCATGGAGCTCCTTGCGCCGGAGCGGCAGCTCACGAGGAGGGGATCCTCGGTGTCGCCGAAGCGCTTGCCCATAAGTTTTTCGGTTGCTGCGAGGGCCTCGGCAACTTCTGCCTTGAGTTCTGCGGAATATCCGCCGCCCAGCTGATAATACTCAGCGCAGCATTCTGTGGTGATGGTGAATCCGGCAGGAACCGGCATTCCGAGGCGACTCATTTCCGCCAGGTTCGCTCCCTTTCCACCAAGGAGCTCACGCATTGATCCGTCGCCTTCGGCGGTCTTGCCACCAAAGCGATAGACTCTCTTTTTCTTTTCTGCCATATCTGTGTTTGAAATTAGTTTTTTCAAAAATCCCGCGAATTTAGCAAAAATCCTCCTATTTACAAAAGTTTGGCTGCAATCTCGGATAGTTCGCTGCGTTCGCCCTTTCGAAGGAACACGTGCTGGAATATTTTCTGCCCGTCCATCTTCTCGCCTATGTGGGTCAGGCCGTTACTCCACTGGTCCAGGTAGGGCTGATCGATCTGGAAGATATCGCCGGTCAGGACTATCTTGGTGCCCTCTCCGGCACGGGTGACTATGGTCTTCACTTCCAGAGGAGTCAGGTTCTGGGCCTCGTCGATAATGAAGAAGGCCTTGCCCAGGCTGCGTCCCCGGATATATGCAAGCGGCTCGATCACGAGCTTTTCGTCCCTCAACAGCCCGTCCAGATGAGTGGCTTCCTTGGAAGACGCACGGAACTGGCCCTTGATAACGTTCAGGTTATCCATCAGAGGTTGAAGGAAGGGGGTCATCTTGGTATTTTTGTCGCCGGGGAGGAATCCGATATCCTGATTACCCAGGATCACGGTCGGGCGGGAAATGTATATCTGATCGAAATCGTTCTCCTGCTCAAGAGCTGCGGCGAGGGCCAGCAACGTCTTTCCGGTGCCTGCCCCTCCCGTGAGGGTAACCAGCTTCACTTTAGGGTTCAGGAGGGCATCCAGCGCCATCTTCTGCTCGTCGTTGCGGGGCTTGATGCCGTAGGCGCTGTGGGCTTTGATGAGCACGATGGCGCCGCGGTCGTCATCGAAGCGGGCGCAGATGGTTTCTGCACCTTTGTCTCCCTCCCAGCGGAACTTGAACAGCTGGTTAGGCTCAGGCTTCTTGTCCACCACCAGTTTCCAGTCGATGGCGTTGTCCTGGCCGTAGACCAGAGTCTGCAATATCTCGGGCTGGAGGGTGTAGTACTGCACCTCGCTGTTGGCATTCTCTATTTTCGCTTCATCCACACGGTCGGTCAGATAGTCCTGCACCTCCATGCCGGCGGCCTTTGCCTTCATGCGGAGGTTCACATCCTTGGTTACCAGCGCGACAAAGGTTCCCGGATGGTTATCCCGGACCCATATGGCAGTAGCCAGGATGCGGTGGTCCTGGATATCGTCGATAAAGAGGTCCTTCAGATTATCCGGAAAGGGATGGTTGGGCTCCACTTTGATGAGTCCCAGGTCCTTGCCTATCGGCAGGCCTTCCTTTCCGAAGGTTTTTCCGTCGGAGATCCTGTCCAGGTCCCGCAGGAAATGGCGGGCGTTGTAAGCCAGGGTGTCGTTGCCCTTCTTGAACTTGTCGAGTTCCTCCACCACGGCGATAGGAATCACGAGATTATTGTCCCGGAAACGCCGGATGGCCTTGTGGTCGTGCAGGGGGACATTGGTGTCCAGCACGAAGATTTTAGGTTTTCCCATATATCAGTTTTAGTCTTCCCCCTCCCCTCCCTGACGCTGGACGAGGGATTCGAGGATGTTTTGTATGCCGGTTTTGGCAGAAGCCTTCACCCGAACAGCCCCGCCATTGGAGGCAGGATGCCCGAGGGGATAGAAAGCCACGTCCTGCAGCAGCAGTTCGGCATCTATGTAGTCGAAATCTATGTCTCTTATCTGAATAACCACGCCCGGAACTTCAGAGAAAAGCAAGCCAACCATGTCGGTGTCGGGATATGCACGCCTTACGTCAGACATATCCAGGATGGCTCCGGTGCGCGATGTCGCCATGCCTTTCAGGGCCTTGAGAAGGCCACCTTCCCCCACGCTCGCTCCGGCAAGCACTATTCCGTCCTCGATCAGTTCGCGAACTACCTCATAGCAGTCGATGAAGTAATCGGAATCGTCGATCTGCGGCGCCACGGGAGGGTTCACTCCCTGGGTCTGGGCCAGAAGCGAACCGCCGAGCTTGTATTGCGAAGAATCGAAGGGCACATACACGATCCAGCTTTTCTCATCCGGCTGGAAAGCATTCGGGATGGAGGCTGCGCCGATGTGGGGATCTGGCGTAGTGTATGGCTGCTCCACCAGGTCTTCCTCGTCCGAACGGGGACGCAGGTCGGCGCTCACATTGAGTTCACATATGCCGTCGGTCTCCGTGCACCCATAATCCCTTATCTGGATATTGAGCGCATCCAGCATCTCCCCGGCAGCCTCGACCGAACGGTAGAACCCTGCCACATTGCCCACCTGGAGGTTGTTCCACTTCCAGTGCATGTCCAGGGCAAGGTCTCCTATACGAAAATGGCCCATCTTCCAGATACAGTCTATCAGCGCGGCGGCGATCCTTCCCCTCGTGAAGGGCCCGGGAAAGGCCATGGGAAAGGAGCGCTCTGCCTTCAGCACGGCAGAGAGATATTTCTCCACCTTGCGGGGATCGAAAGCGACCGCAGAAAGGTCTACGTCCGGAGTCTCATCCACCATCGGGGGAAGATTCCCATCATTTTCCACCTCTGCAGGATACACGCTCACACCGCCCAGTATCTGCGCCGGAGTCACACTCTGGCGTACTCCGTCTATGATGTATGGCGATTGCAGCGCTGACGACTTAATTTCCATCTTTTTTACCAAATTCCCTCAAAAATAGTTATTTTTGAATTCAGATGCAACCAGAATTTGATTTAGAACAGTATAATAAGCGCTTGGATGCGTTGTTTTCCCGCTTTCAGTCTGTGCAGAAGGTGGGTTTTACGGGGGATGCCTATAAACCCGGGCTTGGAGGGATGTCCCGCTTGTCTGCCCTTCTTGACGACCCTTGGAAGGCATATCCCTGCATTCACGTGGCCGGCACAAACGGCAAAGGCAGCGTCTGCAGCATGCTGGCAGCCGCCCTGGCAGCCGGAGGGGGCGTTCGAAGACAAGCGGACGGGCAATGCGCGGACCGGACTCCCCATGCGGGACACGGCCGCGCCCTTTGCACAGAGCGGATGGCCTTCTGGGAGGACGGCCCCTCCAGCAGCCGCGTCGGGCTGTATACATCGCCGCATCTGCTGGACTTCCGGGAGAGAATGAAGATTGTGAGCGGCGACGGGTTCGAGATGATTACCAGAGAGGAAGTTTGGGAGTTCCTGTGCCTATATGAAAAAGAGTTTGACGGGCTGTCGTTCTTTGAGATTACTACCGGGATGGCATTCTGGTGGTTTGCCCGTCAGGGAGTGGATGCCGCGGTGATTGAAACAGGTCTTGGCGGCAGGCTGGACAGCACGAACATAATTGTACCTGCCCTGTCGGTGATTACCTCTATCGGCCTGGACCACTGCGCCTTGCTCGGTTCCACAAGGGCCGCTATCGCCCGCGAGAAAGCCGGGATTTTCAAACCTGGAGTGCCTGCAGTCGTAGGTGTGCGGGATGCCGAAACCGCTACTGTTTTCGAGGAGGTGGCCGCGTCGGTTGGAGCTCCCCTGGTGTTCGCTTCGGACGTACCCGCTTGTGGATTTGAGCAAGACCTTCTTCCCAGAATGGACCTGACCGGCCCCTGCCAGGACCTCAATCTCCATACAGTGCTCGTGGCCCTGGATATTTTGGAAAACTCGGAGGACCTGGGGCGAATAAGGCCGAAAGCGCACCAGGTGGCAGATTTAGAAGGGGGTCCTGGGGCGCCAGAAGCCGAAAACGCACCAGGTGGTGGCCCTGAGAGCGGGACCTGGGGCGAAAAAGGCCCTAAGTGCACCAGGTCCGTATTGAATGCAATCACAGAAGCCGGAAAAAGGACGGGGTTGTGGGGCAGGTGGCAGCGGATATGCGAAAAACCGGAGGTCATCTGTGACATCGGGCACAATCCGCCGGCGCTGAAAGAAAACTTTGCGCGCCTGGAGGCCCTGGCTAACGGGGAAGGGCTCGCAAGTAAGCAGCCGCGAACAGTAATAATTATTTACGGAATAATGGCCGACAAGGATCTGGCGGGGATTGCTCCGCTGATGCCGGCTAAAGCAAAATACATACTTGCAGCGCCGGACAACCAGCGGGCGATGAGGGCGGAGGAGTTGGCCGCGAGGCTGAAGGCATTGCGGCCGGACCTGGATTGCAGGGTAAGCGAAAGGCCGGCCGCAAGCAAGGCAGAAGCCGGCCGGGACGGCTCCGTCGCCACCGCCGTGAGGCAGGCCCTCGATTTGGCACAAGACTTGCCAAATGCCCTCATATACATAGGCGGAAGCACCTTCGTGGTGGCTGAAGCCTTGCCTTTGTTTAACAAAACCACGGAGTTATGAACATCTTTAAGCCTATAGCATTGACACTCATGACTGCACTGATCCTGACCTCATCTTCAAACCCAAAAGACAAGGACGACCATAGCCTGGTAGCCCTCTGGAAGGAGTATTATACGGCAGAAAGCGCAGATAAGCCAAAGACTCAGGAGGGCATACTCGAAAAGATAAAGAAGGAAGCCAAGGCAAAACACCTTACCTGGGATTTCTACGATGCCTCAGTGCGTCTTGCCCAGGTGCGCATCTCCGGCAACTGGAAACTGCGGGATGCCGAAATGGCCGCTCGCGATAAGGATATAAAGGAATTCGGTGAACCTATTGCCGAGTTTTTCCTCAAGAACGAAAATTACGGGCAGAACGACAGCGAAAAGAAGACTTTCACCGAACAGCATAAGGAAAGGCTCCTGGCTGCTCACAATCCCGAATTCTACAAACGGGACTGGCGTTTGACCGGGCAGGTTTTCGGGAAGTTGCTTCCGAATATGCTGGCCAACGACTATGAATACTGCTTATGGAATATTGGGGATGCCGCTCAATTGAAGGAAGAATTCAAGACCTATCCCTTATCAGCATTTGCTGAATTCCAAGGTATCGACAACTGGAGATACGACCCCAAATCCAAGGACAGCCTGAAAGAATTCGCGCACAAATGGGAAGGAAAGGCGGCAGGATTGCTGGCCGAGCAAGCCCTCTTGTCGATTCGCTTCAACGAGCTCAACAGATACGAAAGCAACAGGTTGATTGGCACATCCGCCGATTTCGAAGCCCTCCGGGACGATTGCAAGGCGCTGAACCAGAAACGCGCCCTGTTCAAGGGAGATGAAAAGAAGATTGCCGACTGCTGCACTCTGGCGGGCGACCTGCTCGACCAGATGGGATGGAAAAGCATAAATGCCAGCGTAATGGACAGCAAGCTCACGGTAGGTCTCCGCAATCTGGATGCCGTCACAATGCAAGTCCTGAAAGACAAAGAAAAGATTTGGAAAAAGTATCTTACAAACCCCTACAAGAGCTATTATATAGAGGATAAACTGCTGGTGGAGCTTCCTGACCTTCCGGATGGCAGCTACACGGTCAAATGCTTCCGGGGAGACGAGACTGAAGACATCGAATGGCAGAAATACACAATCTCTGCAAGCATACGCCGCAATTCGGACGGAATAGGCATATGGGCAACTGATTATGTGAGCGGAGAACCGCTAAAGAAAGTGGATGTAGAGCTGGTAAAGGACGAAAAGGTGATTGAAAAAACCACCCTTACCCTGAACGGCTACACTACCCTTCCTTCAACGATGACAAAAAAACTCAACTTGCAGAAAGAACGCTACAGCATAGTCGTCCGGAGCGGACAACGGGCCTCGAAACCTATGAGCCTGTATTATTGGGAGAGGGATTACACCAACGACACGGAATCTCTGCGGGCGATACTGATGACAGATCGTGGGGCGTACAATCCGGAAGATACACTGCACTTCAAGGCGGTTCTGTACAAGGGCACTTATGATCTGAAGTGCTGCGGCAAAGGGGTAAACGCCAAGATAGAACTATACGACACGGAGAACAAACTGCTGGACAGCCGCAACCTGACTACCAACGAATTCGGCAGCGTTGCAGGAGACATTGTGCTGAAGCGCTCGAAACGTGGGGGCATCTACCATCTTAAACTGATCTGCAACGGCACTACCATCGCAAACCGCGGAGTCCGTGTAGATGAGTTCGTTCTCCCTACCTTCGACCTTATCTTCGAAAAGCATACGTCATATCGCCGCCCCTTGGAGGAAATCCATTTCCGCGGACGCATTTATTCCTATTCGGGCCATTCCCTGAGCGCCGCCAACATCTCCTACAGAGTGCAGCATCAGGGAAGCGAATGGGCGTCCGGCCCGGTCCAGCTCGACAAGGACGGGAACTTCGACGTCAGCGTCCGGGTCGATACCACAACTACCGGATATGACAGGTATCTATTTAATATAAAGGTTATCGATGCCACAGGCGAAACGATGGAGTGGACGAGGGACGAATTCATCATCGGCAATGAACCACAGAAGGCTGAGAAGGCACTGTATCGTTTTTCCTCCAAGGAAGGTGACGGAGAATCCGAAATCAGCGTCACGGCAGGCACCCTTCCAGTCTGGATGGTGGTGGAAGCGCACGGAAGCGGCAACAAGCTGCTCTGGAAGAGGGTGGAGCATTTTACCCCAACCAACGGTTTTGCAGAAACGACTGTTCGTTATAGGATGAAGCAGAGCGATCCCGAAGTGGTGCTGCTCTCTGTGATTTTTTTCCAGAACAAACGAGGATATAGATACGATTGCGAAGTGCGCAGGGAAGACCATCGCTACGACCTCCCGCTCACATTCAGCCGCTTCCTGGACACCACCTCTCCCGGAGCCGCCTATACCTTTGTAATCAAAACTCTGACCGGTGTTGAATGTGCTGCCACAGTATTCGACAAGAGCACCGAGAGGTATGCAGTCAATGCCTGGTCCAACACACGTGCCGCAAAGAAACCACTGCCATTCATACCCTTTAATAGCATCTGCGGCCTGGATGAATCCAGTCACAGGCTCATGATACGCGGGCTTGGCAAGAACGCGATGATGAGCAAGGCAGCAGGCACTGTGGAAATGACGGCAGCAGCCCCAATTGAAGCGGATTATATGGTTAATGATTCTGTTATGGAAGAAGAAGCCATCCCCTTCCAGTTGGCAGATGAGGGGAGAGGGGTAGCAGCAGATGTCCCCATCCGAGAGAACTTCGCAAATACCATAACGTGGGAGCCTTTCCTTCGAAGCGACAAGGATGGCAATATCAGCTTCAGTTTCACCAACGCCGACAAACTCTCCACATACTACGTGCAGATCTTCGCGCACGACAAGCAGATGCGAAACGAAACGCTCCGCCGCGAAATGGTGGTCACCATCCCCGTCAAGATCAGCCTGGTAGAGCCTCAGTTCCTCTATGAAGGAGACAAATACATCGCCCGCATCGCGCTAAGCAGCTCGATATCGAAGGATCTGAAGGGCGCCCTCAGCGTCCAGTTGCTGGACGGCACCGACCATAAGACCTCCAAGGTGCTGCGCACCGCATCCTGCAAGATAACTGTGCCGGCAAAGGGCGGCGCCAGCCAGGACTTTGTCCTCGACGCTCCCGCCGTGGAGAACCTCGGAATCAAGGCTGTATTTGTCCCGGATTCAGGCACTTACGGCTCCGACGGAGTGTTCGTAACAGTGCCTGTGAAGCAGCCTGTGCAGACTCTAACCGAGGCTCATTCGGCAGTGCTTCTGTCCGGTGCCGACAAGGCAGCGCTGGAGGCGGATCTTCGCGCAATGTTCGAGAATGTGGACGAATCCATCCCTGAACTGCAAGAGGTAGACATCCGGCAGATGCTGCGCGACGCCCTCCCCACCGAACTCAAGCCGGAGTGCGACAATGCCATTTCCCTCGCCCGGGCCCTGTATGCCTGGAGTCTCTGCCGCAAGCTCGGCCTCGAGCCTGAATTTGACAGGGAGGACGCAGTCAAGAAACTGCTTGCCTGCAAGAATGCGGACGGAGGATTCGGATGGTTCGCCGAAATGAGCTCCTCTCCCATCGTTACCGCCGTGGTCCTGCGCCTGGTGCACGGGCTCGGTATAGTGGATGAGGCCGCCGCGGTGCAGTATATCGACTCCCGCTTCTTTGCAAAGGAGAAGGTTGGCTGGTGGTACCGCGGGCTCTCGCTGCAGCAGTATCTCCACACCCGCAGCCTCTTCCCGGAGGTTGCTTTCAAGGAGAAGACGGATTCAGATTTCCGGAAGGATGCCAAGGCCTACCTGGTGCCTAAGAAAGAGCGCGGCCTCAACGGCTGGATTGCCGCCAAGGCCCGCCGGGTGCAGACTCTGGAGAATCTCCTCAACCTGGACGGCGGGGTGGCCCTAGCCTCGAAACTTGGCATCAAGCTGGGCACTGCCCGCAAACTCCGCAAGTCGCTTGCCGCCGACATCGAATCGCTGGTGGAATACGCGCAGCCGCACAAGAGCGGAGGTGTCTATTATCCGAATGCGGTAATGCCCTGGCGCGGGCTGCTGGAGACCGAACTCGATGCGCACTGCGCCCTTGCTGAAATTATGGACGAGCACGGGCACTTCGATATCTCCAACGGCATCCGCCTCTGGATTATGCTTCAGAAAGAAACCCAGAGCTGGAAACAGCAGTCCGGTTATATCGAGGCACTCGGCATGGTGCTTAACGGACCCGAGGACGTGCTGGACACGAAGGTTCTGGCACTTAAGGCAGAGTACACCCTGCCCTTCGAGAAGATCCGCGCCTCCGGCAACGGAATGACTATCACGGCCATACCAGCCACGACTGTCATTCCGAGCGAAGCGAAGGAATCTATCGGCGACCGGATGAAGCTTTCCTACACCATCACCAACGAAGAGAACCGCAGTTTCGTAAAGGTCACCATCCCCTTCGGCGCGGGCCTTATCCCCGTAAACCAGCTTTCCGGCTACCGCTGGAACTGCTACCGCAACGTTCTGGCAGACCGCATCGAGCTTTGGTATGAGGTTTATCCCGAAGAGAAGACTACCGTCACTGAAGAGTTCTATGTCACCCGCGCCGGGTCGTTCCAGGCACCTGTGGCAACCATAGAATGTGAATATGCCCCGCACTATCGCGCGAACGACGCGTGGCACGGGCGCCTTGAGATATCTGCGAAATGAGCTATCTGACCCTGCGCCCCGGGATGGAGTTGAGCCATTCCATTGAAGACTACCCAGACGGAATAGTGGTGGTGGTGGACAAGCCCTACCGCTGGACCTCGGCGGATGTTATCCGCAAGGTCAAGTGGATGGCCATCAAGCATTTCCGTAAGAAGAACCTGAAGGTGGGGCATGCCGGCACGCTGGATCCGCTGGCTACCGGAGTGCTGCTGGTGTGCATAGGCAAGGCCACTAAACTGGCGGAAAGCTTCCAGCGCGAGCGCAAGCAGTACATCGCGGGTGTCACTTTCGGCGCCACGACCCCCTCTTATGACAGGGAGAAGGATGTGGATGCGTTCTACCCGCTGGAGGGGGTTTCGCGCGAGAAGTTGGAGTCGGTGCTGCCGTCTTTTCTTGGCGAGCAGGATCAGGTGGCGCCGCTTTTCAGTGCGAAATCGGTGGATGGGGTGCGTGTTTACGAGATTGCTCGCAAACGTTATAAGGCCGGGCTTCCGGTGGAGGATTTGGGCGTGTTGCAGGCCAGCCGGATTTCGATTTACGATATGCAGTTGCTATCTTATAATCATCACGTCCCTCAGGGGGAACACCTTTCCGGTGACGACAGCAACAGCAAATCAACCGCATCTTCCAGAATCAATGTCGCGGAAGTGCCGGAAGGGCTGCCGCAAGCGGAGATTCTGGTAGACTGCAGCAAAGGCACATACATCCGCGCCCTCGCACGCGACCTCGGCGAAGCCCTTGGCAGCGGCGCCTTCCTGCATAGCCTCCGGCGAACAAAAAACGGGGGCTTCACCGTTGATGAAGCCCTCGATATGGAAGATCTGAAAAGTATCTTTACTATTTAGCTTTGTGTGCCGTTCCGCCCATCAGCTCGGTCTCAGCGGTAGTGGAGGAAGTCAGTTCGAATTTGAACTTACTCAGCATATAGCCAGGGTGTGAAGGATCATCTTCGGGGAGAGGATACCAATCATAACCGGGTACGAGCTCGAAGGTGTCTTTATCCATATCTCCCGCCATCCAGGAATATGTAATCATTTTACCTTTTTCATCGAAGGAGACATCTGTCCATGCTTTTTGAGCTGAGGTGATATTGTAAGTGACCTCGTTGTTGGCATAGGTGTAGGTGCCTGAAACGTGCACACCCCAGGCAATGATATAAACATCAAGTTTATTGCCTTTGAAGATCAGGCTGAAGGTGTAATCTTGAGGATTGTCTGCGCCTCTCCAGACATTCCAACGGCCTTCAAGTGTTGCGCTGTCTTCATCTTTGTTTCCATTGCAGGCGGTGAATGCAGTGAGTGCAGCAAGTGCGATTCCAAGGAGGAGTAAAAATCTTTTCATTGTTTTCGTTATTAGTTATTGTTCTGCAATAATATACATTATTTGGGATAATAGCAAATTTAAAGTGAACAATGGTCCGGATCATCGCAAAAACGTCGGGCTTTGGACTGCCTGGGAGAAGGGATAGTTTCGCCTTTGAGCGCAGCGGCAATCTTCCATGCCATGACTGTGCCGAGTTGCACCTTTCCGTCCGGTCCGATCAAATATAAAGATGGTATCCACTTGACTCCGTAGTCGGCTCCTACCTTGGATTCTTTCTTTCCGGCAGGGTCGAAAAGCTGTACTCCCGGAAGTTCGTTTTCGGCGGCGAAATTGACAAGAGCCTCAAACTCGCGGTCGAAAGAAACGGACACAAACTGCACTTTGTCCGGATCTGCCGCTGCATGCATGGCCTTGAGTTCGGGCACTTCGGCGCGGCAATCGGGGCACCAGGATGCCCAGAAAACGAGCACTACGCTCTTGCCTCGGAAGTCACTTAGGCGCAGCTCGTTGCCTTCGATATCCTTGAGTACGATTTCCGGAGCATCGCTTCCGGCAGGAAGAAGGTTCACCGCATACTCGGGATCCTGATCGATTTTCTTATGGCCCGCATTGCAGGCTAACAGGCTGAATAAAGATAGAGCCATGACGATGTATGCTTTCATATTTTCGAGTGTTACTATGCAAATATAATCAAAATTGCCATCCAACACCCAATGTCATGTCAGCATAAAAAGAATTTTCGGATAAAGATGGAACGTCATCAACTTATTGGCCAAAGTGATGGTTATTTGTTATATTAATACTATTTTTTATATTTATATTTGTATTGAATAACCATTTAAACTACAACACTATGAACCAGGACGAAAGACACTTTTTTAAAGATGTTAGAAATGCCGTTTCGGATTACGATTGCTCATTTGAGCATTATTATGAAGATGATGGCCAGTTTTGTGTTGATGTGGAAGTGGAACTTGAAGAATGGGGATTTAAGGGCGATGAAATTTGGGACGCATTATCTGATGTAGCTTCAGATTGGGGTGGCAACATTGATTCTGATATGAACATCTACTATCTTGGTGTTTATCTTGATTGATTGCATCCGTATGAAAATGTATTGAATACTCAAAAGGGTTGCGCCATTAAAGGCCATCTTTTATTGTTACAGAATTATCACCTCTTGCAGCGCGGTCTGTTGCCGAGATAAACTCACGAATATGGTGTAAGAACCAAGTTCTATCTAAGCTCTTGAAAGCAGAATACGCGCCCCTGAAGCCCCATTAGAAAACTCGCAATCCAATTACCAGCAGTTCGTTTGGCGGGAACAGCGGAATACTCCAAAACTTCATTGTCACGAGCCTCATCAAAATAGGCAATTTCACAGGACAACAGTGTGTTTTTATTTGGGGAACTCATTCTCAAAATAGGAGTTTTGTCGACTATAGATATACTATTATTCCCTAAAAATAAATTCAACAGACCAATGTTGGTTTCATTTTTAGGAACAAAAATGATTCGATCATTCAGCATTTGTTCCGGTGACTCAACAGTGATTCCCCAGTAAGGAACCCTGCTCAGATGTTCATAAAACACTATTATAATGCATAACGTTGCACTTCTAATAATGTGATTTATACTCTTCTTATCCATAAAACCTCTACTGCGCCTCCTTTAATAGGTGCATAATGATATAGTATTACAATCTATTAAAATCAATCTGAAACGGGACGTATTAGTAATCCATAATATCTATACATATAGCCCTGTCTGATTGTTTCATTATCAAAAATAATCATCCAAGCATACGACGGCCACATAGTATGAAGTGAAGAAGACCAATAGTAACCAATTACACCAGGGTTCCAATGACGCCCATCATTAATTTGCCCTCCTGCGTAAAGAGAAATCTCCTCCCCGTTGGAAGCTCTGACTGTCGCATACCCACTGTTTAAAACCCATGTGCATTGGGTTCGAAGTGCCGTCCACTCTTCATCAGTCGGTATACGCCAATTACCTCCAAGAATCTTACGGGCTGCATCATCTTCATAATCGTAATCACTGAATGTCGTTTTATTGTCAGGACTTCCGGAGCCATTCCAATATAAGGTCTTATCTGAAGGACAATATCTGGTATAATCTTTGTTCTTGCTCCACTTGTAGTTATCCAAAGTAAATGTCTTTTTAGAACTGTTCTCACCCCAAGCAAAATAATCGCCATGTACATCAAAACCTTTGGATGTAAGATTGTAAAATGCCCAGTATAAACGGAAACCCTCCGAATTCCTTAATCCTAGATCCGCTCCTCCTTCAGGGCAAGAATTAGATACAAGAATATCACACTTTACAGATATTCCACTCCCGTCATTTGCAGACGCCATTATGACGGCCTTACCTTTAGATAAAGCTTTCACCGACCCATTTCCATCAACTCTTACAACCGAAGTATTATCTGAAGACCAGTTTAATGTCTTATCATATGCATTGCTCGGGCTGACCGTTGCAGTGAGTGTTGTATTATCCCCGACAACCACATCAAGGGAAGTCTGGTTGAGCGTTATTCCTGTCACGGGATAGGCCACAGTTATTTTGCAAGTGGCCTTCTTCCCTTGGTCTTTGGTTTTTACAGTAATGGTGGCAGAACCGGTGCTTATAGCTTTAACTACGCCCTTGCTATCCACTGTAGCCACCTTGCTATTGCTAGTGCTCCATTCTACACTTTTATCAGTCGCGTTGTCAGGAAGGACAGTGGCGTTTAGTGTGATTGTGCTTCCTATTGCACTTGGGGGGAAAGTGTATTTGGTTATATCTAAGGAAACGCTAGTAACTGGAACGACTTCTGTTGTAAACGTCTTCATTTCTCCATAGAATGTCTGGCTATCAAGCTTTACATATGCCAGGTACCAGTACCTCGTTTTAGAAGAAAGGTTAGTTACAATCGCTGAGTAAACACTGGCAGTAATGTTTCCTCCTTTGACAAGAATTTCCTGAGTATCATTAACAGGGCCCCAATAGAAACCATAGTCAATGTCTTTATACTTTACATCTGTCAAATCCAGTTTTGCATTCAAACTAAATGTAACTGCATCAACACTTCTAGCGTCTATTGTTTCCAAAAGAGATTCTAAATCTTTTGTAGTAACGGATTTAATACCCGACTTTAACTCCTTACCATCCAATGAAGCAAATGCTTGGTAATAGTATTGCTGAGATGGACTTAATTCCGACAAATCGGCCGAGATTGCCCCATTTCCTTCACTTGCTGTCACCTTGCCAGTTAATGATCCAGAACTCGTTCCCCAATAAAAGCCAAATGTCATGCGTGAGCAGATTACATCTGTAAGGTTTACAGCAGCATTGAGTTTTACACTGACGGCCGAAAGAGCAGAGGCTTCCTGTGTTTGGATTACAGATGATTCATCCTTTGTTTTGAATTCCTTCGTCTCACCATACTCATCTTTACCATTCTGACGAACAAAACTGCGATAATAATACTTTGTACCAGGGTCCAATCCCGTTATTCCTGTTGAATAATTATAGTCTGCGTCAGCATCCCTAGCTTCTACCATTATCGAATTGGACGGCAAAATACCTGCCGACTTTGAATACTGGAATCCAACCTTCAAGTCCGAAGAAGCAGAACTTGAGAGATTTGCCTTACCCTTCAAAACCACACTGATTGCAGAAATGTTAACGGCATCTACTGTTACAGAAGTGGAGAGCTTTCCTTTAACTTTAATTGTGCAGACGGCCGTTTTCCCTCCTGCTGTGGCTGTAATTACAGTTTCCCCTTCTGCCACGGCTTTTACTATTCCATTTTTATCAACAGTAGCTACAACTTTCTTTGACGATGCCCATGTTACATTTTGCTCCGTAGTTGTTGAAGGCAACACTGTCGCCTTCAACTGAAGTGTCTCGCCTATCACCATTTCAGCCGATGATTGGCTTATGGAGACGGAAGATACCGCAACTTCCTGTTCTTTTTGGCTACAAGAACCTATAATTAAAAGAGTCAAAAATGTTATAAATGCTCTATTTCTCATAAAAGATAGTGATAACGGCTAGTTTGTTATTGTTTCATTCTGTCACAACTATGCGTACAAACACATATAGCGCAGGCTGTCCGTCCTCCTGAGATGAGGCACTATTAACAAGTCTGGATACTACCGTGTCAGTATTTGCCGCAAGTTAGCAAATAATTTTCAAACCTTTGCAGCCTCCCTGCAAAAATGGCAGCGCGGTCTGTTGCCGAGATAAATAAAATGAACCAATCGAACTATATCAAGTTCATTTTAGTTCATTTTGCACATTGAATATTTATTCTTACCTTTGCCATCGTAGTCCCGTGTATCCCTGAGCAATCAAACATACGGGTTTAGTTTTTACCCCCGGAAGGTAGTCCCGACCGAGGGTAAAAACTAAAATTTACGTTTGCCTATGGGTAAATGGCTGGAGACCAGCTATTTAATCGAAATCTGCTTGACGGTCTCAGGCTGTTGCACCTTCTCGCGTTTAGGCAGATGGATGTTCAGCACACCGTTTTCCATCTTGGCTTCGATCTTTTCCTGGTCCACATCGTCCGGTAGGAGCAAGGTCTGTGCAAACTTTTCATAAGAGAATTCGCGGCGGAGGAAGCGGCTGTTCTTGTGACCCTCCTTGTGCTCGTTCTTCTTTTCCATCGCGATCTGGAGGTTGCCCTCATTGTCGACATGGATCTGGAAGTCTTCCTTAGTGAGACCAGGAGCGGCAAGCTCAACTTCGTATTCTTTTTCGTTTTCTATGACGTTGATGGCAGGAGCAGTGTAGTTTGTCCTTTCCATCCAGCTGTTGTCGAAGAAGTCGTTGAAAATGTCCGGCAACCAGCTATCAGCAGTTCTACGTACAGGTAACATAATTCAAAAACTTTAATCGTCGCGGTTTCCGGCCGTCCGGCCATCTCGCCGCATCCCTTGCGGGACACTTTGGTAGATACAAACTGCGAACCAACCCCTTTTTTGAGCCAAAATGGCAAGAAAATGACATTTTGTCCGTTTTCGACAATTTACTGACTTACTGCATTTTACAAAATCAGGTGTGTCGAATTCGGCACACCTGATTTTATAATTAGTTAATACTCAATCCGTTACGAAAAACACTCCGCTTTAGTAGAGTTCGTCCACAGGCTCTTTGTAATCATCGGCCTGGGGAGCGGGGGCCTGCTCGCGGCGCGGCTTGAAGCTGCGACGCTCGCCACGGTCCTGGCGCTCGCGACGTTCTCCACCCTCACGACGCTCACGGCGCTCACCGCCCTCGCGGCGAGGTCCACGGTCGTTTCCACCTTCGCGGCGTGGTCCGCGGCCAGCCTTAGGCTCTACATAGCCCTCGGGCTTCTCGGTGAGAGCGCGCATGGAAAGGCGCATCTTGCCGGTCTTGGCATCGATCTCGAGGAGCTTCACATCAACCTCCTGGCCAACGGTCAGCACGTCTTCGACCTTCTCGGTCTTGGTCCAGGCGATCTCACTCACGTGGAGCAGGCCTTCCTTGCCGGGAAGGATTTCCACGAATGCGCCGAAATCAAGGATGCTGACCACCTTTCCGTGGTAGATCTGGCCTGCCTCAGGAACTGCGCAGATACCCTTAATCCACTCGAGAGCCTTCTGCATGGCTTCCTTATCGGCGGAGGCGACATCAACCACACCTTCGGTAATGTTGGTACCGGGGATGGGAACTTCTTCGATGTTGATGGTAGCTCCGGTCTCCTTCTGGATCTTCTGGATGGTCTCGCCGCCCTTTCCGATCACTGCTCCGATGAACTCTGCAGGGATGCGGATCTGCTCGATGCGAGGCACGAAAGGCTTGTAGTCTTCGCGAGGTTTGGCGATGGTCTTGAGCATCTCGCCCATGATGTGGATACGTCCCTGGCGGGCCTGCTCGAGTGCCTTTGCGAGCACCTCGTAGCTAAGGCCGTCGACCTTGATATCCATCTGGGTGGCGGTGATGCCGTCGGCGGTGCCGGTGACCTTGAAGTCCATGTCGCCGAGGTGATCCTCGTCGCCGAGGATGTCGGTAAGGATGGCGTAACGGTCGTTGGGGCGCTCAGCATCGGTGATCAGACCCATTGCAACACCTGCGACGGGCTTCTTGATCTTGACGCCGGCATCCATCAGTGCGAGGCAGCCGCCGCAGACGGAAGCCATCGAAGACGAACCATTGGATTCAAGGATATCGGAAACTACGCGAACTGCATAGGGATTCTCGGGTGCGAGCGGAACCACGGGCTTGAGGGCACGCATTGCCAGGTTGCCGTGGCCGATTTCGCGGCGCCCCGTTGCACGGATGGGCTTGGCCTCACCGGTGGCAAACGGAGGGAAGTTGTAGTGCAGCACGAACTGCTGGTCTTCCTGGATCAGGACTTCGTCCATCTCCTTCATATCCATCTTGGTGCCGAGGGTGACGGTCGCAAGGGACTGGGTCTCACCGCGGGTGAAGATGGCAGAACCATGGGCGCAGGGGAGGTAATCCACCTCGCACCAGATAGGACGGACCTCGTTGCAGGCACGGCCGTCGAGGCGCTTGCCTTCGTCGAGGATAAGGTTGCGCATGGCTTCCTTCTCCACCTCGTGGTAGTAGCGCTCCACGATAGGAGTCTTCTCTTCGAGTTCCTCTTCGGGGATGGTGGCGAGGAATTCTTCCTTGATGGCCTTGAAGCCGGCCTCACGCTCCTTCTTGGGCTTTGCGGACTTGGCAAGCTCATAGCAGCGGTCGTAGCAGGACTTCTGCACGGCAGCCTTCAGCACCTCATCCTCAACATCGTGGGGATAGTCGCGCTTGGGGCCGTCGGTGCCGAGCTCATGCATGAGTTCCTTCTGCACGCGGCAGTGCTTCTTGATTTCTTCGTGGGCGACCTTGATAGCCTCGAGCATGTCTGCTTCGGAGACTTCCTTCATCTCACCCTCGACCATCATGATGTTCTCTTCGGTAGCGGCAACCATCAGCTCGATATCGGCATTCGCCATCTGGCTGAAGTTGGGGTTGATGACCCACTCACCGTTGATGCGGCTGACGCGTACCTCTGAGATAGGGCCTCCGAAGGGGAGGTCGGATGTAGCAAGTGCGCAGGAGGCTGCGAGCCCTGCAAGTGCGTCGGGCTGCACATCCTTCTCTGCGGAGATCAGGTTCACATAAACAAAAATCTCGTTGTGGAAATCCTCAGGCCACAGGGGGCGGATGGGACGGTCCACAAGGCGGGCGATGAGCACCTCATAGTCCGAGGGCTTGCTCTCGCGCTTCAGGAATCCACCGGGGAAACGTCCGGCGGAATAATACTTCTCGCGGTAGTCTACCGAGAGGGGAAGGAAATCCGTTCCTTCTTTGACT
The DNA here is from genome assembly GCA_902768365.1 of uncultured Bacteroidia bacterium. Classification (GTDB taxonomy): domain Bacteria; phylum Bacteroidota; class Bacteroidia; order Bacteroidales; family UBA932; genus Cryptobacteroides. The sequence continues at coordinate 28,746 of CACXKV010000001.1, forward strand.
TCGTCTGCTGCAGTCACGGTGGCAAGCAGCATGGTGCCACCCATCTTTACGACTGCGGAGCCGGCCGCCTGCTTGGCGAGTTTGCCGGTCTCGATCTCGATTACCCGACCGTCGGGCAATACAATCTGTTTCTTAATTACGTTCATTACTTCTTTATTGCGTCTTAATTGCGTCTATCAAAAAAGAATACCGGCCGCAGGGGGATTCCTTCACCACTCCGTGGTTCGGAATGACAGTTGCGACCGGTTCCTTTTCATCTGTTACCGGATTATCGACGGAGACCAAGCTCCTTGACAATGCTGCGGTACCTTTCGATGTCAACTTCCTTGAGGTAGTCGAGGAGCTGACGGCGCTTGCCGACCAGACGGAGAAGGCTGCGACGGGTAACCACGTCCTTCTTGTTTGCCTTCACGTGCTCGGTAAGGTGTGCGATACGGTAGGAGAACAGTGCGATCTGGCTCTCAGGAGAACCGGTATCGGTGTTGGACTTTCCGTACTTTGCGAAAACTTCCTGCTTTTTCGCCGGCTGTAAATACTCTGCCATGTTTTTGCGTTTTTATTTAGTTAATAATCAGGAATCTCCCGGAAAACCGGAAGGCTTGTTGCCGATGTGGAAAAATCGCCGTTCGCCACTTCGAACAAAAGCGCGCAAAGATAGGAATTATTTTGTTAATAACAAAAATAACTTTTAGTTACCAGCGTCCGCCAGGGCCGCCGGGGCCGCCACCGCTGGAGCTATAAGTGCTGAGCGAAACGGCAGTGCCACCGCTGACAGTGCCGTCCAGCACGCCATAGCCATCGAATATTTCCGTGCCTCCGGATACAGTGACTCCGGATTTGAGTTCAGGGGTCGATGCGCCGGAAACCACAAGCTTGGATCCTCCTTTGGAAGGGGTCTTGAACACATAAGTATCCTCCCCTACAGTAACGGAATAGTACTTGTTCGTGCTCCAGGAAGAGGCCTGATAGCAGCTTTGGGAAAGGCTGGCGCCGGATTCCAGGCCGCCCAGTGCGAAGATGGTGCCTCCGGTGACATAGAGTTTGAATCCGCCTTCGGTATTGGCGTCTATCGCAAGTTCAGGATTGCCTGCCCCGGAAGCGAACACCACTCCCCCTTTGACATAAAAGTTTCCGTTGGCATCGAGGGCATCGTTTCCCAGAGATATGCCACACACGTATCCGCCGCTGATTGTAAATGTGCTGGCGGAGTTGATAGCATCTTCATTCTGGCTCCACGCGTAGACTTCTCCCCCTTGTATTTCCAGAGTCTTTTTCACCTCGATTGCTTCGGCGTTGGTGCTGCGGACGGAGATCTTTCCTCCGGTCACCACGAAATCACCCGAAAAATCGGAGAATGTATGCTCGTTTTTCTTCACGGCCCAGCCGATCTTGATACCCTTGGGGGATTTTGTATCGGATGTGCCGTTCAGAGTGTACGGGTAGGTTGCTCCCGTGGTGCTTATGTCGATGGTGCCGCCGCTCACGTAACTGGTGCCGAGTGTCTCCATCACACTGCTGCTGCCTACGCGTATACCCTTTCCGCCCTTTCCGGAATTGGTAATGCTGATGCTGCCTCCGGTCATTTCAAAGAGCTTGTCGGCCTTGATTCCCGCAGAAGAGGAATAGTCCTGGTCCTCATCGTCGAAGGCCGTACCCCCGGTTACCTTAATGACTGATACACCGCCGGTTACACGAACAAGAGAGTCGGAGCTGAAGCCCTTTTTCATATCTGCGGAAACAGACACGTTGATTGTGCCGTCATCCACGAGGATATAGTCTTTTCCCCTGATGCCATGGCCTGCGGAAGAACTGACATTGACCGTCTGCTTGCCAAGGAAGCGGATGTAGTCGTCGGAGGCGATACCGTTCTTGCCCGTGGCGGTCACGCTCAGGGTGCCGTCTCCGCTGAAAATCAGCTGCGCTTCACTGAAGAATGCACCTTTCTGGTCTTCGGTGCCGGAAGCCACGTAAGTTGCCCCATCGGCCAGTTTGTTACTTCCCTCCAGCACCACGAATGTACGTTTTTTGTTCTGGTTGTTGATAGCCGCCCCGTTCGGATTGGTGAGATCCAGATCCTTCAGCACGAATGCCTGTTTCTTGGCTCCGTAGACTTTAAAGAATCCGTTTGAGGATGTGCCTGTGAGCACATACTTGATGACTTCGGAACCGCCGTTGTTGACGGTAACCTTGCCGCCGTCGATTGTGACGATATTGTTGTCGTCGCCGGACTTGGTCGCACCTGATGCCGACCATGTGATGGTTATAGTCCTTCCGAAGGTGGTCGACGAAATAAGGTCGGAAGAATCGTTCGTGGAGGAGTTCCCGTCGATTACAGTTTCGGGAGCATCCGTGTCGTTATTTTCGGGAGTATCCGGGCTGATACTGTCTTTGCTGCATCCCCAGAAGGTGATCAACAAAGGAAAAAATAAAGAAATAAAGCGCGACATAATGCTTAGGTTTTGGTAAAACAATTCATGAAACGCCAGAAAGACAAGAATAGTGCCATTTTTTTCATACCTTCGCATATGATATTATTATTGCTCCTCACACTCCTGCTGAATCCAATACTCCCCGGATTCCATCCCGACCCTTCGATCGTGGCGGTTGGAAGTGACTATTACATAATCAATTCCTCTTTCCACTACTTCCCAGGAGTGCCCATCTATCACAGCACGGACCTGAAGCATGAGGCGGCGGCATTCGAATATTTCAGGTACGAAGAATGCTAAATCGCCTTTCCTTCCAGATACACCGAACGGATGTAAGGAGTGTGGTGCAGATAAGGCAGTTTGGTGAGTGTCCAGCCGGGTTGGGTGAGGATGAAATCCGCCCGCTTGCCGCGGGTGATGGATCCGGTGATGTCGCTTACACCCATCGCGTAGGCGCCGTTCATGGTAACGGCATTCAGGGCCTCTGCCGGCGTCAGGCGCATGTGGATGCAGGCCAGGGCCATCACGAAGCGCATATCTCCCGAAGGGGATGAACCAGGATTGTAGTCGGATGCCAGGGCCAGGCCAATGCCTGCCTTGATGTAATCTTTCGCACGGCCGTAAGGGATGCCGAGGAAGAAGGATGTGCCGGGGAGCATCACCGGCATGGTTTCTCTGCCGCGAAGGGCCTCGATCTCAGCATCGGTGGTGCGTTCCAGATGGTCTACCGACAGAGCATTATGCCTCACCCCTGCTTGCACTCCCCCGCTCACGGCGAGTTCGTTCGCATGGATCTTGCCGCGCAAGCCATGCCTCGCTCCGGCCTTAAGAATGCGCTCAGTCTCCGCAGGCGTAAAGAATCCTTCATCGCAGAAAACATCCACATAATCAGCGAGTTCCGCCGCCTGCGGCATCATATCTATCACCGCCTGCACATACTCGCCCTGGGTGTATCCTCTGCCCACCGCGTGGGCGCCAAGGAAGGTGGCGCGGACGCTTGCCGACACGCTCTCGCGGATGCGGCGGATTACGCGCAGCATCTTCATCTCCCCTTCCGGATTCAGCCCGTAGCCGCTCTTGATTTCAAGGGCACCTGTGCCCATCGCAAGCACCTCTCGGACACGCTCTATCGACTGCGCCAGCAGTTCATCTTCCGACGTGGCATTCAGCAGGTCGGAGGAGTTCAGAATGCCACCGCCACGGGCAGCAATCTGCTCATAGCTCAGGCCGTTTATCTTGTCGAGGAACTCCCCATCGCGGCATCCGGCATACACCAGATGAGTGTGGCTGTCGCAAAAGGTGGGGAGGATCATGCCGCCACGGGCGTCGATGACCTCATCGGCCTCCGGTGCCTGGCCGGTCCCATAATCCACAATTCTACCATCTTCCACTGCCAGCCAGGCATCGTGAAGGATGCCGGCATCCGCCATCTCCGCCCCCTGCCTGCGCAGAAGGCCTTCCGGAGCTATGCCGGCGAGTTCACCTATGTTCCTGAATAAAATCATATGGGGAGGTTTTCCTTACGGATAAACTCTATGGACTTTTCTATGAAAGGATGCATGTATGCGTCATCTGTAATGAACGGGACCTCCTTACGGTAGTGCTTCAGCACTCTCTCGATCAGCGGAGAGCTCTTGGCTGGACGGCGGAATTCCATGGCCTGTGCGGCGTTGAATAACTCGATTGCCAGAACGGTTTCGGCGTTGTCCACCACGCGTACTAACTTGGTGGCCGCATTTGATCCCATGGAAACATGGTCCTCCTGGCCCTGCGATGAAGGAATGGAGTCGCAGGATGCGGGCCAGCAGAGACCCTTGTTCTGGCTCACGATCGAGGCCGCAGTGTATTGAGGGATCATAAATCCGCTGTTCAGTCCGGGGTTGACCACCAGGTATTTAGGCAGGCCGCGGAGACCATGGATCAGCTGATAAGTGCGCCTTTCGGAGATGGATGCCAGCTCCGACATTGCTATCGCCAGGGCATCCATGGGGATGGCTATAGGTTCTCCGTGGAAGTTACCCGCGGAGATTATCATATCTTCGTCCGGGAAGATGTTGGGATTGTCGGTGGCGGAGTTAATCTCATTCTCTATCACCGACTTAACATACATTATGTTGTCTTTCACCGCACCGTGCACCTGAGGGATGCAGCGGAAGCTATATGGATCCTGCACATGCTCCTTGACACGGCTTATCAGCTGGCTGCCGGCAAGGATGGACATGAAGCGCTTGCCCGTGGATATCTGCCCGGTATGCGGGCGCAGCTGATGCGTCAGCGGAAGGAAGGGCTCTATTCGCCCATCGAAAGCATCGAGCGACATGGCACCGATGAGGTCTGCCCAGCGCGAGAGGCGCATGCTCTTCAGGATGGACCAGACAGCGTGCGCGCTCATGAACTGGGTGCCGTTCAGCAGCGCAAGGCCTTCCTTAGACTGCAGCTTGATGGGCTCCCATCCCTTTTCTTTCCACACTTCAGCGGAAGGGCGAATCTCGCCTTTGTACATGACTTCTCCCAGGCCGATGAGCGGAAGGCTAAGGTGTGCGAGAGGGGCGAGGTCACCGGATGCGCCGAGGGACCCTTGCTGATAAACAACGGGAAGGATGTCCTCGTTGAACATATCCATAAGCCTCTGCACCGTAATGAGCTGGACGCCGGAATGACCGTATGCCAGATTCTGCACTTTCAGGAAGAGCATCAGCTTGACTATCTCAGGGCGGACGGGCTCCCCTGCGCCACAGGCGTGGGATACCACCAGGTTATACTGGAGTTGCGAAAGCTCGTCCTTGGGAATGGTCACATTGTAGAGGGATCCGAACCCGGTAGTGATACCGTAGAGAGGACGGTCGATGTCTTCCATCTTGCGGTCTAGATACTCCCGGCATTTGATTATTGCTCCTTCGGAAGCTTCCGACAGCACAAGTTTTTCACTGTTATCGATAATCGCCTTGAGACGTTCGAGTGTAAGTCGTTCGTTGGAAATTATGTGGTTCATAGTTTTTGGTTATTTCAAAGCTCTGCGTACCAGGGTGTCATCTGCAAGATTCGGAAGAGTGACCTTCAGCCCCGGTGTACGGTTCATTTCGCGTTCGATTGCGAAGCGGGCGCCGTCGTTCCGTGCCCAGCTTCGGCGGGCGATGCCGTTGTTCACATCCCAGAAAAGCATCTCCCTGATATGGCGGGCGGAATCTTCGGACCCGTCTATCACCATTCCGAATCCGCCGTTGATAACCTCTCCCCAGCCTACTCCGCCGCCGTTGTGGATGCTTACCCAGGTGGCGCCGCGGAAGCCGTCACCGATGACGTTCTGCACAGCCATGTCGGCGGTGAACTGAGATCCGTCATAGATGTTGGAGGTTTCGCGGAACGGGCTGTCGGTGCCGGACACGTCGTGATGGTCGCGGCCGAGCACTATCGGGGCTGTGATTTCGCCCTTGCGTATTGCCTCGTTGAAGGCGAGGGCTATCTTGGTGCGCCCCTCACAGTCGGCATAGAGGATGCGGGCCTGGGAGCCCACCACGAGGTGATTGCGCCCGGCCTCTTCTATCCAGTGGATATTGTCCCGCATCTGCCCGGCTATCTCTGCGGGAGCAGTGGCCGCAATCTCGCCGAGTACCTTCACCGCGAGGGCATCGCTCTTGGCCAGGTCGGCCGGATCCTCACTCATGCACACCCAGCGGAACGGGCCGAAGCCGTAGTCGAAGTACATCGGGCCCATGATGTCTTGCACGTAGGACGGATAGCGGAAGCTGCCGTCTTTCTTGAGGATATCTGCGCCCGCACGAGAGCTTTCCAGGAGGAAGGCGTTGCCATAGTCGAAGAAATACATTCCCTTGGCAGCCAGCTTGTTGATGGCAGCCACGTGTCTGCGGAGCGATGCCTGCACCGCTTCCTTGAATTGTGCGGGCTCCTCCGCCATCATGCGCTTGGATTCCTCGAGGCTGTAGCCGACGGGATAGTATCCTCCCGCCCAGGGGTTGTGGAGCGAAGTCTGGTCGGAGCCGAGATCCACGTGCATATCCTCCTTCGCCAAGCGTTCCCAGAGATCCACCACATTGCCCACATATGCCAGGGATACCGGTTTGCGTGCCGCCACTGCTTCGCGGATGCGGGGGATGAGTTCGTCCAGATCGCTGTGGAGTTCATCCACCCAGCCCTGCTGGAAGCGTTTTTCGGCTGCCTTGGGGTTGATTTCGGCGGTAACGCTCACCACTCCGGCGATGTTGCCCGCCTTGGGTTGCGCGCCGGACATCCCGCCCAGGCCAGCGGTGACAAATAGTTTGCCGGCTGGGCTTCCGCCCTGCTTTCTCGCGGCATTCATCACTGTGATGGTGGTGCCATGCACTATCCCCTGCGGACCTATGTACATGTAGGACCCTGCCGTCATCTGCCCGTACTGGCTCACGCCCATCGCGTTGAAACGCTCCCAGTCATCCGGTTTGGAATAATTGGGGATGACCATTCCGTTGGTAACTATCACGCGCGGCGCATCCTTGTGGCTCGGGAACAGCCCGAGCGGATGCCCGGAATACATCACCAGCGTCTGCTCGTCAGTCATCGTGGCCAGATACTGCATCACCAGACGGTACTGCGCCCAGTTCTGGAAGATGGCCCCGTTGCCACCATAGATTATGAGTTCGTGAGGATGCTGGGCCACACGCTCGTCCAGATTGTTCTGGATCATGGCCATGATGGCCGCAGCCTGCCGACTCTCAGCCGGATACTCGTCTATCGGACGCGCATATATCTTATAGGAAGGACGATAACGGTACATGTAGATGCGGCCGTAGGCCTTAAGCTCCGCAGCAAACTCGGGTGCGAGCGTTGCATGAAGGCCCTCCGGAAAGTAGCGCAGGGCGTTTTTAAGTGCCAGCACTTTCTGTTCTTCCGTGAGGATGTCCTTGCGCTTGGGTGCGTGGTTTATTTCCTTATCGTATGGTTTTGGCTCCGGAAGTCCCGCCGGAATGCCGGCCAGTATTTCTTCTTGAAAGGTCATCCTATGTTATTGTTTACGGCTTTCAACACTTCGTCCTGCAACTTTTCGGCCTCTGCGATAATGGCCTCCGCCCGCTTCAGCAGCGGTTCGGCAGGAGCCTTGTCGGTCAGGCCGGCGGCGTTGATGCGCACGTTCAGCGCGGCTCCGCGGATGGCGGCGGTTGCGGCCAGAGCAGCCACTCCGGCATCGGATGCGGAAGCGGGATTTCCCTTCTCCGCCATCTCCAGCGCCAGCGGCAGTGCCTTGAGCGAAGCTTCCATAGTCTTCAGCGGCACGGATGCGGCATAGAGAGTCGCCTCCTCCATCGCCTTATCGCGTGCGGCCTTCTCTTCCGGAGTGCCCTTGGGCATCGCGAACACATCCATTATCCTATTGAACGCGGCCGTATCTTCATCTACCAGGGCGATAAGCTCCTTCATGATGGCCTGGCCCTTCTCGGCAACGTCCGAGAATTCCTTCCAGCGCTCGTCCCATCCGCGCTTGTGGGCGGACAGATTGGCCACCATCGTGGCGAGGGCGGCACCGAATGCGCCCATGCAGGCGGATACCGATCCGCCGCCGGGAGCAGGAGATTCGGATGCGGTCTCCTTCGCGAAGTCCTTCACGCTGAGGCGTACCAGATGCTCTTTTTTAGCCATCTCAGCAGGATCTTCCATCAGGTATTCTATAACCTTCTCGCGCGGATCAAAGGGCTTGAGGTCATCCAGCGACATACTCTTGACGGCGATGCGGATGATTTCTTCTTCGGGGATACCGAGAGATCTCTGCTGGCGTTCGAGATAGAACTTTCCAGCCTCGACCAGCACCTTCTTCGGCACCAGGCCGACTATCTCGGCTCCGGTTACTCTGAGGCCTCTGGCCGCTGCGGCACGGGAGACCTCTTCGAATGCTACGTGGAGCGGAGTGGCATCGATATCGGTGATGTTCATGGACACCTGCGCGATGCCGTATTCATCTATGTACCAGCCTATTGCCTTGCAGCCCTTCAGGGTGCCGGGAGTCCAGATCTGGTTGCCGTTTTCATCCTTCAGCAGCTTGCCGGTGAGCTTTCCGCCTTCCCTGGCCTTACGGCCTTTTTCCCGCACGTCGAAGGCGATTGCCATGGCACGGCGGGTGGAGGTGGTGTTCAAGTTGTAGTTCACCGCCACCAGGAAGTTGCGCGCACCCACATTGGTTGCTCCGGTGCGAGCGACGGTGTCGTCGTATTCTCCCCCGAAATCCGGCTTGCGGTCAGGATCCGCCATCTTTTCCGGCAGAGCCTCGTACTCGCCGGCACGGCATACCGCCAGATTCTTGCGCTCCGGCTTGAATGCCGCCGCTTCATAGCAGTAGCAGGGAATGCCGAGCTCCTTGTAGAGCCGTTCTGCCAGTTTGCGTGCAAGTGCCGCGCATTCTTCAAGGGTTATGCCGGATATGGGGATGAGAGGAAGCACGTCGGTGGCGCCGCTGCGGGGATGGGCCCCGTGGTGCCGGCGCATATCTATCCTTTCCTTGGCCATGGCGGATCCGCGGAACGCAGCTTCGGTTACCGCCTCCGGAGAACCCACGAATGTGACCACCGTACGGTTGGTGGCCTCCCCGGGATCAACGTTGAGCACTTTTACTCCTTCGACCGATGAAATGGCGGAGACAATAGCCTCAATCACCGCCCTGTCGCGACCTTCGCTGTAGTTCGGAACACATTCAATTATTTGTTGCATATGCAGGTTTATTTAAACCAGGATGTCAGTTTGTCCTTGGCGTAGAGATAATAGACTGCCAAACCTATCCAGCTGGTGCAGAGCACTATGACTGAGCAGATAATCTTGCCGACGATGCCGATGGGCTTCTTGAAAATGTCTATCACTGCGAGGATTGCCAGGACGAGACCGATAAAGTAGATGATCTTCATTGCTATTGGTTTTTTAACTCTCAAATATAGTGTTTTTGTCGTAAATATCATACATTTGCAATATGAGAGTATTCTGTATTTTCCTTCTGTTTTTATTGAGCCAGAGCATATCTGCCCAGGATAAGGGTTCCATAACCTTCAAAGTGGATGTGGTTTCAAAGCCCGAAAACCACCTTTCAGGTTGGGACGGGAAGAAGGTTGCCGAGAAGCTTCACACCGGCGAGGGATTCTCCGTTTACGTTCCGCCGATTCTTGCGTGCAGTTTCGCAGACGAGAAGATTATCAATCTTGGGGAGGACGTGCTCTTCCAGATGCTTCTCCGGGCCTGGTGCCAGCATCGCCCCGTGGTTCTGACCCCGGATGCCATCTGGATGGTCATTTCGCAGGGATTCAGCTACTATGTGAATCAGAATCCGGAGAAAATGCGCAGGATGCTCATCGATCACGAAGGGAAAAAGGATCTGGATGTCTGGACAAACGTCGATCCCTTCTCTGAGCAAGCAAACTGGGCTGGAATTATCAGCAACTGGACTTCACAGATAGACAAATACTCTTCCAAGGGGCTTGCTTCCACTTTGGTGGCCGATTTCTCGACCACCGGGGTTAATGAACGCATTGCCTCGGAGGTGACGCTGATGGATGCCGTCAAGCCCTATTTCGATTATAATCTTTTTTATATTGTCTGCGGCATTCCTTCCATTACACTCACCGGCACGCCCCAGGACTGGCAGAAGGTACTGGATAAGACACTCGCGCTGAAAAAGTTCGGAATGGGCTGGTGGGTTTCCGACCTGGAGCCTATCCTGAAGCAGTTCATCAAAGCCTCGGAAGGTTCGCCGGACTTATCCTTCTGGAAAGATATCGTCAAGAAAACACGCCCTCAGACAATCCAGGGCCCGACCTGCAGCAAAAAGCCCGTGACGCTGACTGAGTTTGACGGCTGGTTCCTAAAACTGTTTCCCTATGATGGGAAGGGGCGGACTCCCGGGAAGGTTACAATCGGGAGCAACATGCTCCGGGAGACCGTCTGCGTCCCTTTCAAATGCAAGGAAGTCACCCCTTCCGGAGATATCGTCAGCGAAAGCGATTTGGAATTGGTTGCAGGGCTGGTCGGAATCACAGAAGATATAGCCACATTCGCCTTGACTCCGAAAATCGGCTGGTTCGTGCGCGTGCCGGAATCGAAGGAATCGAAAGAAAAAAATAATGCGGAGACCTTTCCGGAGATAACGATGGAGTCTTCTCTGAAATACTGGAGCGACGGACCCCTGACCCTTGAGGACTTCACATCCAGGAAAAGTGAGTGGCCAAAAGTGTCGAATCTCGAGTATGGGGTCTCTTATAATATGGAAAAGCATAGGAAGGGAAATACCGTTTTCTACTATCCTTCATTTGATGTCTATATGAACCCCTATACATCCTGGCTCCATCCGGATTTCAGGAATCAGTGGTCTCTGAAGTATATGCAAACCGCTTTCGATTATCTTGAGGTATGCGGTCGACGGGCTGAAAAAGAGGTTATGAATAGTGCACGTTTCAAGGATATCGGTGCGGTTGCCAAGTTCCATTTAGGAGTAGCGGACAGTTTCATCGAGGAGATGAAAGATAAGACCCATCAGGGCACTGATACGACTGCTTTGCGTTATTATTCTGAAAGAGTCTCCGCTGAACTCTCCAAGACGAAAGTTGATGGCTTTGAAGACTTAATGATCAATCCCGACGGTTTCGGTTTGGGAATGCACCTTGGCATAGGCGGCGAGTTTTATACCGGGGCCCTGGCCGAGTACGTTACCCCAATCGCCGGGCTGGATCTTGGTTTTGATTTCGATTTCGGACGGGTCAATGTATATTTGGGCGGATTATTGGGTTTTGGAGGGCATTACAAAAAGGATATCCAATTTGACGGATACAAATGGAATTCCGGCAAAAGGATGACAGGAGGCAATATGGAGCTGTCGCTTGGCTACAGCATATATAATTCGCAGTGGTGGAGAGTTTCTCCATTTGCCGGTATCGGAGTTGGTTTCATCGATTATCCTGAAAGCTCTTCCGAACCCAAACTTGACTCCTATGAGATCTCGGGATTCAGATACCAGGCCGGACTGTGTGCAGATTGGAAGTTCCTTCGTACCATAGAAAAAGGGTATCCCTTCGGTGGCCTGTCCGAGTATTCCATCCGTACAAGATTGTACGTTGCCCACACTTCATTCCCCACCCCCGCTCCCGCGTGGTCGATCAACTTCGGAATCAGTGCGAATATGCTCGGCTGGATTCAGAAGCGCTGATTTTTGAAGCCATCAAATGTTTACGGCTGACAGGTGTTTGCCGACCTCCGTTATTTTACCCAAGTAGGCCCAATAACGAGCGATGTTTGAGTGGTCGCGCAGCGCGTATTTTCTAAGTTATTATTATTCAGCTGATTACAGAATCAGGTCGGAAGATTTAACCGACCTGATTCTGTAAAGTCTTAACAACCAGACAGTTAACAAACACGCCAAGAAGGCAGGAAGATGAGCGCACCAGCGCGAACGGCGGAGGCCGGTCCGAAGGACTAAGGCCGGGAGCCGCGGGGTACATTAGGGGCAGCGCCCCTAATTAAAAAGGGCTTCAAGCATGCTTGAAGCCTCTTCCGGAGCGAAGCGGAGGAAGAGGGATTCGAACCCCCGGTACGTTGCCGTACAACAGTTTTCAAGACTGCCGCCATCGACCACTCGGCCATTCCTCCATTATTAACGCGGTGCAGCGCTCCAGGCTGCAAGGCGTGCCTGCCGGGCATCGTGCCAAAACAGGACTGCAAATGTAGAGATTTTCTTTTATTTTGACAAATGCGAGAAAAAAGTTACATTTGTAGATAAACTAAAACCGCAAATATGAAAAAAACCTTATTCTGCATCGCGCTGGTTCTCTGCACGGCAGTCACTGTTATTTCCGGCTGCAAAAAAGGAGAACAGACTCTCAAGGTCATATCCTATAACATACGCGTAGGATCCGCTCCGGACGGGGATCACAAATGGGATATCCGCAAGCCCGCTTCCCCGGCAATGATTGCAGATCAGCAGCCGGACATCTTCGGTCTCCAGGAAGCCCTCAAGATGCAGCTCGACTACCTCGAAGAAACCTGCCCCGACTACGACCACGTGGGCGTGCACCGCGACGATGGCAAGCAGAAGGGCGAAGTAATGGCCATCTTCTGGAACACAAAGACCCAGGAAATGCTCAAGTGGGGCAACTTCTGGCTTTCCGAAACTCCCGAAGTGCCCTCGAAAGGCTGGGATGCCGCATGCTTCCGCACCGCCACCTGGGCCTTGCTCAAAGACAAGCGCTACAATAAGAAATACTACTATGTCAACACGCACCTGGACCACCTCGGCCAGGAAGCCCGCGCCAAGGGCCTCAAGCTCATCGTGGACCGCATCGATGACATCAACCCCGAAGGCTATCCTATGATCCTTACCGGAGACTTCAACGTGGATCTGGGAGACCCTTGCCTCAACTCGCTGAAAGGCCGCATGGAATCAGTTCGCGACATCGCTCCCGTCACCGACAGTCTGGATACCTTCCAGGGCTTCGGCACCGGGCAGTACGGCAACCGCGTCATCGACTATATCTATGAGTCCGGCTTCAGCGCCGCTCCTTCATTTGAGACCATAACCAAAACTTACGAAAACATTCCTTTCATCTCCGACCACTATCCTGTGGCGGCCGTCCTGGTATTCTAATTAAAAAACTACAGATATGAAAGAGACTTACAATTGGAAGTATGCCTCCGTGGGAGGTTCCGTGAGGGTAAAACTTGAGAGCGGCGCCGACATTGCCAATCTCGCAGAGCTGGACCGCAAGAAGTGGACGGTGCTTAGCTGCCCTACCACCGGTCTTGAGTTTGACGAAAAGACTCTCAAACTTCTGGATGCCGATGGCGACGGCCGCATCCATGTAGATGAGGTGATTGCAGCCTCCAAATGGGTGACCGGCGTGATCAAGGATCCCGACCTGCTCCTCAAAGGGCAGGACTGCCTGAAGTTCACCGATTTCAACACCGAGAACGAAGAAGGCGCCAAGCTGGAGAAATCTGCCCGCCAGATACTCTCCAACCTGAAGATCGAGGCTGACGGCATCTCTCTGGCCGAAACCTCCGACAACGAGAAGATCTTCGCCGAGACCCAGTTCAACGGCGATGGCATCATCACCGAGGCCAGTGCCGACGACGAAGCCCTAAAGGAGACAATCAAGAATATCATCGCCACCACCGCTCCCGCGAAAGACCGCAGCGGAGCCGATGGCGTGACCGCCGACCAGATAGAGGCATTCTACACCGCCTGCGCAGACTTCAGCGCCTGGAAGGCCGCCGAAGAGAAGGGCCCCTTCGCCGAGAACACCGAGGCAGCCCTCGCCGCCTGCGACGCCCTAAAGGAGAAGATTGCCGACTACTTCATGCGCTGCAAGCTCATCTCCTTCAACGATGCAGTCGCCGGCGTGGTGGATGTATCGGTAGATAAGGTAGGATCCATCAGCGACGGAGACCTGGCGGCAGCGGCCGACCAGATCGCCACCTATCCCCTCGCCCGTCCTTCAGCCGACGGCAAGCTCCCCCTGAACGGCGGCATCAACCCCGCATGGAAGGGCGCTTTCGCCACCCTGAAAGCCCTGGTGCTGGACGCGGAATTCCCCAAGAAGGATGCAATCACCGAAGAGGAATGGCTCGGCGTGCTCGCAAAGTTCGACGCATACACCGCTTGGAAGGCCGCCAAGAAGGGTGCTGAAATAGAAGCCCTCGGCATCGACGTGGTGAACGCCACCCTCAAGGCGGACAAGAAGGCCGCCCTGCTTGAGCTCATCGAGAAAGACAAGGCCCTCGAGCCCGAAGCCCTCAGCATCGAGGCGGTGGACAAACTCCTCCACTACGTGCGCGACTTCTACAAGTTCCTCAAGAACTACGTGGTGTTCGAAGACTTCTATTCCAAGAAAGACAAGGCCATCTTCCAGGCCGGGCGCCTCTACATCGACCAGCGCAGCACCGACCTTTGCGTGAAGGTGATAGATGCCGGCAAGGCCGGGGATATCTCCAGCCTCAGCGGGATGTATATCCTCTACTGCAACTGCGTAAACAAAGTCACCGGCAAGGGCTTCCCCATCGCAGCCGTGCTCACAGACGGCGACGTTGACGGCCTCCGCCCCGGCAAGAACGCCATCTTCTACGACCGCGACGGCGTGCAGTACGACGCCACCGTCACCAGTATCGTTGATAATCCCATCTCCCTGCGCCAGGCATTCTGGGCACCTTATAAGAAGGTTGCGAAGTGGATTTCCGACAAGGTGGACAAGTCCGCTGCGGAAAAGAACGACAAGAGCATGGCCGGTCTCACCGCATCTGCCGATAAGGCAACCTCCGGCACCGCTCCAGCAGCCGCCATCCAGAGCAACTTCGACATTGCCAAGTTCGCCGGCATCTTTGCAGCTTTGGGAATGGCTCTCGGCCTCCTCGGGCAGTTCGTTGTATCTTTGGTAAAGGGCATCGCAGCCATCAAGTGGTGGGCTCTTATCCTTATTATTATAGGTCTGATGCTCGTCATCTCCCTGCCTTCAGTATTCATCACCTGGCGCAAGCTCCGCAGGCGCGACCTCGGCCCCGTGCTCAATGCAAATGGCTGGGCCATCAACGCCGCTGCCTATGTGAAGCCCAAGTTCGGCAAGAGCCTCACCCAGATTGTGAAGTATCCCAAGCTGAAGGATGTGGATCCTGCCGAGGCAAAGAAGATCCGCAGGCGCAAATGCATCATCTGGGCCATAGTCATACTCCTCCTTGCCGGTGGCATTTACTGGGGATACCCCAAGTATAAGGCCTGCAAGGCCGCCAAGGCAGAGGCTGCAGCAGTAGAGGCAGTCGACGAAAATGCAACAGAAAACGCCGAAACGGAAACCGTCCCGGCAGAAGAAGTTGCAACGGAGACGGCAGAATAAGCATCTTATTGAACGGAAAAAATACTAAACCATTATTAATAAAAAATGAAAAAGATCATTCTTACCCTTGCACTCGCAGCTGTAGCAGCTCTTAGTGCAAATGCACAGATCGGCGTTGGTGTCGGTTATGCAAGCACCACTCTCAAAGGCGACAACACTACCACTAATCTCGGTGGCCTTACCTTCGGTGCCAGCTACAACATTCCCCTCGTGAACGGCCTCGCAGTCGCTCCCGGTATCCAGTTCGCAATGCAGAACTATAAGGAAGACGACAACAACTATCGCAAGGAGAATTACATTGCTATTCCCGTGCTGTTCAACTACGGCATCGAGCTCGTTGACGGCATCAAGGTTGTTCCCTATCTTGGCCCCACCTTCAGCTATGGCGTCAGCGGTGTTGTCAAAGGCGGTGGCTCCTTATTCGGCATCACCCTCACCACCGGAGAGGTCAGCCTCTATGGCGACGACTCCAGCTATGCACCCTTCGACATCCTCGTTGGCGGCGGCGTAGCTCTCGACGTAATGGATATGGTCCGTGCTTATGTTGGCTACAACATCGGCCTCCTCGACCGTAACACCAGCGACAACGCAGTCCTCAAGGCCAGCGGCGTCAACTTCGGCGTAGCATATCTCTTCTAAAACATCCCCTGATTATCAGGGAGTTACACAAAACCGTCTGGTACGTTTGCACCAGACGGTTTTGCTTAATTGCTTGATTATCAACGGCCTTTATTCTTTTACGAAGAATCGCCAGTGGAACAGCAGCAGGTAGAACGCGCCGACGGTAACACAGGAATCGGCGAAATTGAACACCGGGCTGAAGAAAATGACATCTCCGGCGGCATTGTGGATAAGAGGGAAATAAAACATATCCACCACCTTGCCGAACATAAAGGGAGCGTAGTCCCAGATCAGGCCATAGAACAGGCAGTCGATAATATTGCCAAGGGCACCTGCGGTAATCAGCGTAAGACCAACCAGCACACCCGTAGGAGCCTTCCTCGCTTTATCCAGAGAACGTATCCACCAGCAGAGCAGGCCAAAAAGCACAATGCGGAAAAGGGAAAGCAGGAACTTGCCCACCGAGCCTCCGAACTTCATTCCGAAAGCCATGCCCTCGTTCTCCACGAAGCACAGCCGGAACCAGTTCCCTATCACGGGAATCTGCTCGCCGAGGCCCATGTTGGTCTTGACCAGGTATTTGATTACCTGATCCACGACAACCAACAATACACCCAGTATGAGCAGCCTTGCTCCGCGAGAAACCTTCATCAGTTCTTACCCTGTTTGGCAAGCATCTCCTTGGCTTCCACCGTCAGAGTGGCATGAGGCACCAGACGGAGCCTCTCCTTGGGGATGAGTTTGCCGGTTACACGGCAGATGCCGTAAGTCTTGTTCTCGATACGGATCAGAGCAGCCTCAAGATTCTTGATGAACTTGTACTGGCGCTGGGCGAGCTGGCTCGCTTCTTCCTTGGTAAGCTGGTTGGCTCCGTCATCCTCAACGGTGCGGAACGTGGGCGAGGTGTCCTCGATGTCGTTGTTGCCACCATGCATCACCACACCGCGAAGGGTATTATACTCAGCCCGGGCTTTTTCCAGCATTCCTTCGATGATTTGCTTAAACTCGGCAAGCTCCTCATCGGAATAACGTGTCTTTTCCTGTTCTGCCATAATAAAACTATTTGCGTGTTACTTTAATCTTAATTGTGCCTTCGTTCCACTCCACATCTGCTCCCTCGCCATCAGCGGCAAGAGTCACGGAAAGGGCGAGTGTCTGCGAAGCGATGTATTCTTTATAATCTTCCAAAGATGCTGCAATTTCTGCGCCCGCTTCTCCGCCGGCGATTATCACGACATCTATCTTGTCCGTCACCTCGAACCCGCTGTCCTTGCGGAGGTTCTGGATGCGGTTGATGAGTTCGCGGGCCGTTCCTTCGCGCACGAGAGCATCACTTAGCTGGATGTCCAGGGCGATGGTGAGCGGGCCTTCGGATGCCACGAGCCAGCCGGGCATATCCTCGGAGCTGATTTCATAATCCTCCGGCACGAGCGCGACCGGGCCGGATGCGAGCGCCAGGGTATATTCGCCGGCAGCCTGGATGGCGGAGATGGTGGCCTGGTCCAGCTGTGCGAACGCGGCTGCTATCTCCTTCATCTGAGGGCCGTACTTCTTGCCAAGGACGCGGAAGTTGGGCTTGATCTTCTTGGTGATGATGCCGGTGGTATCTGCCAGGAACTCTGCCTCCTTCACGTTCACCTCGGTGAGGATCAGATTCTTCACGCCCTCGAGCTGCTCGCGCACCTTGTCGGAGATAACCGGGATGACCATCTTGGCAAGCGGCTGGCGCACTTTGATATTTACCTTGCGGCGGAGTGCAAGCACCAGCGAAGTGGCCTTCTGGGCGAGTTCCATCCTCTCTTCCAGGTCCTTGTCGATCTTCGACTCATCGCACTCGGGCATACGCTCGAAGTGGATGCACTCAGCGCCGGGCACAAGGTCCAGCCAGAGCTCGTCGGCATAGAAAGGAGCGATGGGCGCCATCAGCAGCGCCACGGTCTTGAGCACGCTGTAGAGGGTCTCGTACGCAGCCTGCTTATCGGGCGTGAGCCCGCCTCCCCAGAAGCGCTTGCGGTTCAGGCGCACGTACCAGTTGGAGAGATGGTCGCAGACAAAGGTCTGGATAAGACGCCCTGCGAGGGTGATGTCGTAGTCTTCGTATGCAGCGCGCACGTCACGGATCAGGCTGTTCTGCAGCGACAGTATCCAGCGGTCGGTCTCGGTGACGGCTGTACCGTTCACGGAAGTTTTTTGAGCGGGCCCGTGCGTGGCGGTAGCGGAGTGAACTGCACTGCCGTCACCGACCGGCTGCCAGCCATCCACATTGGCATACAGCGCGAAGAAAGAATATGTATTGTAGAGCGTTCCGAAGAACTTGCGCCGTATCTCATCCACGCCGGCCTCATCGAAACGGAGATTGTCCCAAGGCTGGGCGTTGGTGAGCATATACCAGCGGAGAGCATCCGCGCCGTAGGTATCCAGAGCCTTGAAAGGATCCACGGCATTGCCCAGACGCTTGCTCATCTTGTTGCCATCCTTATCCAGCACCAGGCCGTTGGAAATCACGCGCTTGAACGCGGGGGTGCCGCTCACCATGGTATGGATGGCGTGCAGGGTATAGAACCACCCGCGGGTCTGGTCCACGCCCTCTGCGATAAAGTCGGCAGTGGAGCCGAAATCGGGAGTGTCGAGCCCGCGCAGGCCGGTCTGGGCATAAGGCATGGATCCGGAATCGAACCATACGTCGATGAGGTCGCTTTCGCGCACCATCTTCTTTCCGGAAGGGCTTACGAGGAAGATATTGTCCACATACGGCCGGTGAAGGTCGATTAGGTCGTAATTGGCCTTGCCCATATCGTCGGGGTTGAAACCCTTCTCCTTGAGAGGATTGGAGGGCATCACTCCGGCGGCCACGGCCTTTTCTATCTCGGCATAGAACTCCTTGACGCTGCCTATGCAGATTTCTTCTTTTCCGTCCTCGGTACGCCAGATGGGCAGCGGAGTGCCCCAGAAGCGGCTGCGGCTGAGGTTCCAGTCCTGGATGTTCTCGAGCCAGACGCCGAAGCGGCCGGTGCCGGTGGATTCCGGCTTCCAGCGTATCTGCTTGTTCAGTGCGACCATCTCGTCTTTGACGGCGGTGGTGCGGATGAACCAGGAATCAAGGGGATAGTAGATGACGGGGCAGTCGGTGCGCCAGCTGTGGGGATAGCTGTGCACGTGCTTCTGCATACGGAAGAGGCGGCCGTCCTGCTTCATCATCACGCAAAGGTCCACATCCAGCACGGGAGCGTCCTTGGGGAGGGGCTCCTCACCGTGGAGCTTGCGGAAGTAGTCGTCTATCGCGTTCTTCACGTATCTGCCCGCGAACTCCTTGTAGGAAGGATCCACGAAGGATGCGGCATAGGCGGGGTCGAGGTCTTCGATACGCACGAACCTGCCCTGGGTATCCACCTGAGCCATAAGGTTGCCGTTGCAATCGACAGGCATGATGCCTACGATGCCGGCGGCCGTGGCAACGCGCTTGTCATCCGCACCGAAAGAGGGCGCGATATGCACTATGCCGGTGCCGTCTTCGGTGGTGACATAGTCTCCGGGGATGACCTCGAAGGCCTTTCCGTCCGGTTTGAACCAGGGAATCAGCTGTTTATAGCGGATGCCGGTGAGTTCCGAACCCTTGAAGGAGCCGGGAAGAACCTCATAGGCGATCTTGTCGTTGAACCAGGCGCCCACAAGCTCCTTTGCCAGCACGTAAACGGCCTCCTTGCCGGTGTACTGGTTGGTGGATTTCACCCTCACGTATTCGATCTTCGGGCCGACGCAGAGCGCGGTGTTGGAAGGAAGGGTCCAGGGGGTGGTGGTCCAGGCCAGGAAATAGACAGGGGCATCGCCGAAGAGCTTCTCGGATGCGGCATCACGCACAACCTCGAACTGAACGGTCGCGGTGGTGTCGGACACGTCGCGGTAGCAACCGGGCTGGTTCAGCTCGTGAGAGCTCAGGCCGGTGCCGTCGGTGGGGCTGTAAGGCTGAATGGTGTATCCCTTATAGAGGAGGCCCTTGTCGTATATCTTTTTGAGAAGATACCAGAGGGTTTCGATGTAGCGGTTGTCGTAGGTGATGTATGGATCGTTCATATCCACCCAGTAACCTACGCGTTCCGTCAGGTTCTCCCATTCGGCCGTATATTTCATCACCTCCTTGCGGCAGGTGTTGTTGTATTCTTCTATCGAAATCTTGGTGCCGATGTCGGCCTTGGTGATGCCGAGTTTCTTCTCCACGCCGAGCTCCACGGGCAGACCGTGGGTGTCCCATCCTGCGCGGCGGCGCACCTTCCATCCCGTCTGGCTCTTGTAGCGGCAGATGGCATCCTTGATGGAACGGGCCATCACATGGTGGATGCCCGGCATGCCGTTGGCTGACGGGGGACCTTCAAAGAAAATGTACTCCGGCTCCCCTTCTGCAAGTTCGAGGCTTTTCTCGAAGGCCTTGTGCTCTTTCCAGCGCTCCAGCACACGGTTTCCCGTTGCCACCAGGTCCAGACCCTTATATTCTTTGAATGTCATAATTTTTCGCTAAATTTGTGCTTGTTAAATAGTTTACAAATATAATCAATTCTTTGGAAACTTTAGACATTATCCTCCTTGTATGTTTCGTGCCGGCAATCATTACCGGCATAAGCAAAGGACTTGTGGAACAGCTGGTTTCGCTGGTATCCCTCGTGGTGGGCGTCTGGGCCGCATTTCACTTCTCTTCCGCCCTCGCCGAATGGCTGAACGGATACCTTCAGGTCGAGCCGAAAATTATCAATATCTGCGCTTTCGCGCTGACGGTGGTACTCACTGTCCTGATCCTGAACCTCCTCGGCAAACTCATCAGCAAAACCCTCAGCATGGCATCCCTCGGATGGGCCAACCGCCTGCTCGGGCTGGTGTTCGCCCTGCTCAAGGCTGCGCTCATCATCGGGCTGCTGATCTTCATATTCGATCCCATCAACGCCAAATTAAATCTGGTGAAGCCGGAAGTGCTGAACGCATCGGCGGTGTACACCTTCCTTCACGGCCTTTCCATGAAGGTCTTCCCCTTCCTCAAAGAATTGATTGCCAATGCCTAGGCTCATTTTCATAGAAACCTCCACATCCCTCTGTTCCACCGCCCTGGCGGAGGACGGACGCATAGTCTGCAGCCGCAGGAGTTCAGAGCCGCGTGCACACGCATCGCTCACGGCAGTGTTCGTGAAGGAGATGCTGGACGAGGCGGGATGGACGGTGCGCAACCTGGACGCAGTCTGCGTGGGCAAGGGGCCCGGGTCCTACACGGGGCTTCGCGTGGGAGTTTCCACCGCCAAGGGCCTGTGCTTCGGCGGCAATCTGCCGCTGATTGCGGTGGATACCCTCGAGATTCTGGCCCGCCAGGCCATCGAAGCCGGCCTTCCGGATGGCTGCAAGGCCATCCTTCCCATGGTGGATGCTCGCCGAATGGAGGTTTATACCGCAGTCTTCTCCTCTACCGGCGAGCGCCAGACGGACATCTCCCCCGTCGTCCTCGACGAAACCAGCTTTGCCGATCTCTTCGCCTCCGGCCCCGTTGCCGTCATCGGCGACGCGGCGGAAAAAGCCTCATCCATTCTTTGTCATTCCGAGCGAAGCGAAGGAACCTTCATCCAATGCTGCCCCGAGGCAAGCGCCATGCTGGTGCCGGCGATGGACAGGTACGCAAAAAAAGAGTTCGAAGACGTAGCGTACTTCGAACCCTTCTATCTGAAGCAGTTTATCGCAACTACTCCCAAAAAACTATTTTAAAGCTTTATCCAGCTTCGCACGAAGCTGCTTTTCGTTCGAGATGAAGTCCATGCCGGAATCGGTGAGGAGTATCATGGCGGGAACGCTGGCAAAGACGACCGTCGGAATCATAATAAAAGGCGCGTTCCATATAGTCGTTTGCCGAGCCACCGAGGACCCATACCATTTCCCGGGTTTTAAGTCCACGGATATGTGACATGTCCGCGCTGATCATTATCAAACCATAATTTGGAGCCCGGTAGCCGTTATCGGCGACGCGGCAGAAAAGGCTTCATCCGTTCTCTGTCATTCCGGGCGAAGCAAAGGAACCTTCATCCAATGCAACCCCGAAGCAAGCGCTATGCTGGCCCCAGCGATGGCCAAGTTTGCAAAAAAAGAGTTCGAAGACGTGGCGTACTTCGAACCCTTTTACCTAAAGCAATTTATAGCAACTACTCCGAAGAATTGTATCTAATTTGTTACTTCTTCGTATCCGACGATTATTTCATGACGCATTACGTTAGATCCTATAGGGTCATATATTACTCCCTTACTATTGGAAACTAATGCTAAGGAACAATATTGCTTACCCATATAGGACCAAAAAAGTTTTACAGAAAATAAATCCTTGGGAAAGGTATTTTCGTATAATGAATTTATATATTCAGCAATTCCCAAATATGGCTGATATCCGGTGATCCTTTTGAATTCTTTCATTGTCGTGAAAATCACAGTATCCTGTTTAGAATATGCGCATATTGCATCATCATTAGATACTCTTTTAATCCTTCTTTCCAATCCCTTCCTTGTTTTAATACTTCTTACATTCTTATACGAAATTAATTTTAGGCCCAAATCATCATTATTATAAGACATGGCATTTTGTAATTCAACCATCCATAATGCTTTATTATCCCCATTATCCATAACGCCAATGCCACAAAGGTGGACAAGCAACAATATCAGTATTAATTTTCCTATTATCATATCTATGGTGAATTCTAATTAGAAATGCAACACACTTCAAAAATCAAAGTTAAATAATTGTTTACAATATTCCAAAGGCGTCCTGTAACCGAGTGACTTACGGGGCCTGTGGTTTAGTTTCCATTCAATCTCAGCAAGCATCTCATCGGTCAGCTCGCTGAAGTCCGTGCCTTTCGGGATGTACTGGCGTATCAGCCCATTCGTATTCTCGTTTGCGCCCCGCTCCCAGGAGTGGTACGGACGTGCGAAGTAGAACTCGGCATTGAGCCCCTTCGCAATCTCCCCGTGGCTCATCGGTGTCTGCAGCAACATCTCTATTGTATATCGCTGCTCCCTCGTCAAATGCTTATATCCCATTCTCTGTCGCTTTTCTGTTATGACAGTAAAGTAATACTGTCATGCTTCAAAGCGTTGCACTTCAGAGTAGAATCCAGCTATTCTTTTTCTTTATTTATGTATTTAGTACTCATCTGCACGATGCATAAATGATCCTGTTTCTTTATGGTCCTCACCTGTTATTGTAACTGAACTACCATTTATTACAACATGGACCGGTGTACCAAAAGAATATCCATATCCCCAAGTCCCTGTAGCATATTGAGAATTGTATACACCATTATAAACGAGAGCGGCATCACATTTCCATCCATGATATGCGGCGTAGCTACAATGTGTATTATAATCCACTAATCCCTTTGAAGTCGCATCAAATATCGAATTCGCATACATTTCACATACAACAACCAATCTGTTAAAAAAATCATAGTGGTAATTAGAAAATGAAAAACTTCGTGTTACTGTAGAAACCGTATCAGGGTCGTCCACTGGGAGGGAGTCTACAGGATCCGTTTTTGTCCGAATTCGAGTAAGAATCAAGTGTCTTGTAATCATTGATCCAATATTATCGTACAATATCCCTCTGATATTTGATACAATTGCATAAGAAATGTACCGTTCAGAATTGATGCTCCATATTAGTTCGACAATTCCCAATGAATCGTTTTTAAGGTCTATCTCTTCAACGATTTCATTTATCCTATCCACAATAAAAGGTGTTTGATTTCCTATTGTAGAAATTTGAATAGAGTCTCCAGTCTGAATGGCGTAATATGACTGTTTATCCGCAATTTTTGCAATCCAGGCCTGAAGTGATTCTCTTTGTTTTATCTCTTCAATATAAGAGTATGAGGTGAGATAACAATCGCCACATCCCTCTGGTGATTCCATAGCTGAATTGCATTCAATTTGCCAAGCACTAGGTATTTCTGCTGTTATTTCTTCAAATCGTGCATTACATGCCACAGTTAGTAATGCTCCTATTATTAATACTCCTTTTGTTTTCATACTGTATTCTTTTAATTAAAATGATAATTCAAATGTCCCGTAGCAAATTCGGCCATCGGGAAGAATAAAAGAAATGGTGTAGAATCCGGGTGAACCGGAGATGGGGATGGGATAAGAGCCGGGAACGGCGTTGAATTCGTCATCGATGTACCAGCCTGTGCTGGTGTTAGTGATGGAATATTCCATCTGTCCAAGGTCCTGGAGAACGGTGACGACAACATAGACATTGTCGCCAAACGAGACGACACACGCTCGTAACTCGTTGATAATTAGGCTTCTATCACCCCCCCCCCCATCCAAAATTGGAACCTCTGAGATCAATGTCAGAGGTGTCACAAACTGCTTTCTCGGAGTTAGCAGCACTTGCACTTACCACTCCGATAAATGCAAGCATAATGAACATTATTACCTTTTTCATATGTTAGATTTTTGTTCTGCAAAGTTATGCTTGAAACATCTAACTACCGATTATAGAAATCTAACTATGAAAAAGGCAAAGTCCTGATAATCAATATAGTATTTTTAAAAAATCTAACATTCTAAAAACAACATCTAATACACTTATTCTCCTGTATATATTTTTTCCAGATAATGGCGAATACTGGCGGATTCTCCCTTTGCGCCAAGTTTTGCTCGGATATCACGACTTATGTTATAGATACTCTTCTTTTTAAGGATATCTTCAAGTTCATTAACCCTGACCCCCATTAATACAAGCGTGCATATTCCTGTCTCATTAATGGTCAAGCCTCTATCTCTAAGTGTATTAAACAGATTTCTACAATGTACTGCTGTAAGATATGCCACGAGTGTGATCACTTCTTCCGGGCTGGTTTTTTTTGATAACAGAACCGATGCGGCTGTAATACTCTTTATCTTTCCCGTATTGTATCGGGAAGCCATGCTCATTACTTTACTGCTTATCTTTCCAAGATTATCCGATTCCTCGCTGCTTTTCTTTGGAAACAAAGGACTGATACCCTCATACTCTCTTTTAACGACGTTATATTCAACTCTCAGGGACTCATAAATATACCTCTTCTTTCGTAATTCGATGCTTACCAAAAGAATCATTATCAGAATTGACAATGCAAGAGTCACGACAATCAGTATTGAACGCAGCCTGATTATTTCGTTTTTATATTTCTGTTCGAGACTTTGGATATCCCTATCCAGATTGAATGTATAACGACTGTTTACTAGTGCCATTTCTCTCTTAAGGTCAGAAAAAGCACCCTCAAGATCGCCCTGTTTCTCTCTTACCAAATAGCGGCAATAGTAAAATACCGATGGGTAGTCTTCTTCTTTTTCACATTCCTCCTCGTACTTCCACATAAGATTATTTGCAAGAGTATAATCTTCAGCTTTAATTGCCGTCAATATGCATGACTGATAATCAACATTGTTTATACCAGTTCTTGTTAAATATTCATTCAGATAGTACTTGGCACTATCCGGATACTCTGAAGATAAATACTGATAATAAACCATTTTTGCATGCAAGTAAACAGGTTTAACTTTTGCATCAGGATCTTTGGCGGAGATAACTGCATATTCCTCCAAATACTTGTCAGCAGAAGCCACATCATGAAAAACCATCGCATTGCAGACACAATCCGACAACGCATTGTATATATTGTGTCTATTAATGGTATTTCTCGAATAATGGAGCGCCTGTTTTGCAGAATCATATGCTTTCATATACGAAATTAACCTCGCATACACCCTCTCAAATCCGAAATACAACCTAGTCCTATACACATCATCTGTCGCCTTCATGTAACGCTCTGCGTGGAGATATGAGTCAAGCGAGGCATCAAAGATCCTTGCGTTCTCTTCTATGCGGCCCTTGTAATACCAAGTATAGAACTTGTCCAGACGGTTCAGATGTGTCCACTTGGTGTAACGATCGATGGCGGGCTGAAGGACCGACAGGTCGGTGGTGTCGATGTAGTTCTTGTCCAGGGCCATTGCATAGAGCAGCGACCAGTGGGCCTTGTCTGCAGGGCGGGTCAAAGTAGTGGTGTCAATGCTACGAAGGACTGTCAGGCAACTGTCCACCTTTTCCGAGCGTTCAAGGAGAGGCATTATAGTGCGGAACGTTGCCCGGTCAGGCCGGGGATGACATGCAGTGCCTGAGATTATAATAAGGATAAATAGTATTTGTTTTAGCGGTTTCATCAATCGTTCTATTTTAATCAGAAAGGATACTCATCAGCTCTGTATTAAACCAGATATACTCCTTTCCTACTTTTTCTTTAGTCAGCATACCAAGAGTCTCCAACTCTGTCAAATATTTCTTGGCCGTGTTGATGCTCTTGATTCTGTCCGAAAGGAGATTCTTCGGTCTGATGTAGGGTTGTTCAAAGAACCTTGGGATATCCATCCGTGCCACAGGCAATTTGTTCGCAAGCATTATGGAACGTGTTTTTTCAATAAGGTTCTTTATACGGAGAATTTTGTCTGTGGTGTATTCCGCTGTCTGTGATACTGCTTCCAGCATATAAATAATCCACGGCTTCCACATCAAAGTCCCTGTAACACCGCTTAGGCTCAGGTAGTAATCATCTTTATTTTGAAGGATATAGGCACTTAGATACAGGATGGGTAAATCCAGCAATTGCTTTTGTATAAGATACAGGATACACAGAATCCTTCCCGTGCGACCGTTGCCATCCCTGAATGGATGTATGGCTTCAAACTGATAATGAGCCATAGCCATTTTCAGTAGCGAATCTATAGGGTATTTTTCATCGTTGTTCAAAAAATCCAGCAGTTCCGCCATCTTCTTTTCCACAACACCCTTCCCTCTGGGCGGTGTGTATACGGTCTCTGCAACCAGTGATCCCCAGCCTCTTTTTTTGATGACCACTTCTGCCTGATACGGCCGGATGCCATCGCGCGTTCGCTTGATTTCCCGATAAATATCAATGATGGTATCCAGCGTCATAGTCTTATCTTCAACGATATCCTGATATCCTTTCCAAAGCGCCTCACGATAATGCAGAATCTCTTTAGCAGGACCTTCCAGATAGTCATCTTCTTTATAAGATAGACACCGGTACAGTTCATCATCGGTGGTGAAAATATTCTCTATTGCGCTACTGGCTTTTGCTTCGCGAAGAGCAATAGTGTTCACGAATATGGATTGATTGGGAAGAGTAGATGCAAGGCCCTTGAGTTCTGCCAGACGGCGGCTGGCCTGCATCAGTTTATTAACCACATCCTCATCCTGATACAGAACCGTTGCCGGAGGGAGAGGAGGCAATTGATTATACGGTTTATTGCGATCGTAAGCTTCCATTTTTGACACTATTTCTTTTCAAGTATCAAAAATAGAAAAAATTTGACAGAAACAAAAAGAATCTGTCAAAAAACTATCGAAGAACCTTGTCCAGTTTGTTACGCAGCTGCTTTTCTCCCGATATGAAGTCCATGCCGGAATCGGTGAGGAGTATCATGGCGGGAACGCTGGTAACGTTGTATACGAAGAGCGAGCGGCTGGCGGTGCCGAGGCCGTCGTTCACGTTGACCCAGGGAAGTTCCTGAGCCTTCACGACCTGTGCCCAGGCAGCCTTGTCGGGATCCACACTGATTGCATAGATCTCGAGGCCGCGGGCCTGATACTTTTCATAAACAGGCTTCAGCACATCCAGATTGAAAATCTTGTGGGTAGCTTCGCGGTCGTCCCAGAAATAAACCAGGATTGCCTTGGCATCGAGGCTGTCGATTTCTGCCGGAGTGCCATCGATCGAAGGCATTCTGAGGTTCGGATAGGCGCGCTCGTCGGCAGTTTTGATGCGGTTGGAAATCAGCATCAGGTTCTCGCGGCGGACGGCTTCAGCCTCGAGGGCTTTCACATATTTGGAGTCCGGATAGACAGTCTTCAGCGAATCGCATGCGCTGCGGAAAACCAGGGCATCGCTCAGGCCGGAGAAAGTGGCGGTGCTGCCGCCTATATTCTCGTAGAGCACGGGGATTACAGCAAGCGACTTATTGTTTACCATGACGAACTTCACAGCCTCACGGTAGTGGCGCACATACTCCTTTGCAATTTCAGAAGGCTGGGCTCCGGCCTCGGAAAGGGCAAACAGATTGTTTACATACGCGCGGAAAGCATCGTCACCTTCTTTCAGGAGAGCGCTTCCGTCCGAACCGGAAACACTGTAATTGCCAAGGGTATCCGCCTCAACCACAGCCTTTTCGCCACTTTCGAGAAGGAGCGATGCAAGACGGGTGTCGCCTTTGTAGACATAAATGAATTCCGGGTTGCCCTTCTCGACCTTCACTTTATAGCTGAAACGACCGGCAGCATCGGTCTTCACGGTGTCGAGAACCACAGGAGTGGTGCCATTCAGTTGCCTAACGGTGAGAGATGCGGAAGGAGCTTCCGCCACGGTGCAATCTACGGTAGCCTTACCGCCCTGACAGGCAGAAAGGGCAAGCGCCAGAACGGCAGCTGCGATAATCCTACAACTTCTCATATTCTGCGAGTATTGATTTTGCTATCTCCGCCATACGCTCCGGGCTCACTTCCGGGCGCTTCTTGCGGAAATCGAGGTCTCCCTCCGTCTGAAGAGGCACGAGGTGGATGTGGGTGTGGGGGACTTCCATCCCGAGCACGGCGACGCCCACCCTCTTGCAGGGAACGGCGGCTTTGAGCGCTACGGCCACCTTGCGGGCAAAGGCCCAAAGCCCCTCGTATACCGCGGGATCCAGATTGAAGATATAATCATCCTCAACCTTCTTGGGAATCACCAGAGTGTGACCTTCGGCAAGGGGGCTGATATCCAGGAAAGCGTAGAAATCTTCGCTTTCTGCTACCTTATAGGAAGGTATCTCCCCATTAGCTATGCGTGTGAAGATGGTTGCCATATCAGAGGGAAATATCGAGAATCTTGAACTTCATTACACCGGAAGGGACCTGGGCTTCCACAACTTCGCCTTTGCCGTGGCCGAGAAGAGCTTTGGCGATAGGGGTGGTGGCTGCAAGGCGGCCCTTGCTGAAATCGGCTTCGGTCTCGCCGACGATGGTGAACTCCATAGTCATTCCGGCGGAAAGGTTCTGAACCTTGACCTTGTTGAGCATCTGCACTTTATCGGTGCTGAGCTGGGAGGCGTCCACCACCTTGGCGTTAGCCACCTGGTTCTGGAGATTAGCTATTTTCATTTCCAGAAGGCCCTGTGCCTCACGTGCAGACTCGTATTCCGCATTCTCGGAGAGGTCTCCCTTCTCGCGGGCCTCGGCTATCGCCGCGGAGATTACCGGACGCTGCGCCAAAGCCTCTGCCAATTCCTTTTTCAGTTTGTCGAGCCCTTCCTGGCTCATATAGTGTATTGCTGCCATATTAGTTAATAAAAGGAGTCCTGCCTTTGAAGCAGAACCCTCGGTTGGTTATTTATGCAAAGATAACAATTTTTTACAATAATGTTCGTCGTCACGGAGCTGGGCCTGAAGTTCGCCCAGCGAAGCAAAACTGTTTTCGTCCCGCACACGCTTGAGGAAGCTGACCGTGATGGTCTGGCCGTAAATCTCTTCGTCGAAATCGAAGATGTGTGTCTCGAGCGTGGCTCCGACATTGGTCATTCCATAAAAGAGCCTTTCGCCAACCCAAACCTGCGAGAGATATACTCCCACGGCGGGAATCAGCTTCAGGGGCTCATCCAGTTCAAGATTTGCAGTGGGATATCCAATAGTGCGCCCCAGCTTCTTGCCGTGGACCACCTTGCCAGAAAGGCTGTAATCGTAGCAGAGATAGATGGAGGCGGTCTCCACGTCTCCAGCCTTCAGCGCATTGCGTATCTTGGTGGAACTGACTGCCAGGCCCACGGACGACACCTTCTCGGCGCGTATCACATCCAGGCCAAGCGAAGATGCGAGGTCTGCGGTCTGCACGGGAGTGAGGCAATCGTGCCCTATGCGGTTGTCGTATCCGAGAAGGATGGCAGTGCCGCCGTAGCGGCCCATGACCACCTCGCGCAGATACTGTTCCGCTCCCATTTCGCTGAATTCCCGGGTGAAATCCAACTGATAAACCTTGTCGACCCCAAGCCCTTTCAGCAAAGCAGTCTTCTCGGAGGGAGTATTCAGGAGGCGAAGCCCCAACGCATCGTTCTGGAGAACTATGCGCGGATGCGGCCAAAAGGTCAGCACGAGACTCTCCTCGCGGCGCCTGCGCGCTTCGCTTACGAGAGTCTCGATAACCAGACGGTGGCCAATATGCACACCGTCGAAAAAACCTGTCGCTATTACAGCCATTTCACCAGAGGGAAGTCCATCCTGTGGGGCAGGAGGGCGTTCTTGGCATAGAGCCGCACGCCAATCTGGTACATGCCGGTGCGCTCCGGAATCACCGAAGTGCGGTAGGTGGCCACACCTTCCTGGAAGGAAACGACATCGTACTGCACTGTCTCCTGGATGTGGAGGACGTTCTTCTTATCTGCCACGGCGAAGATCATTTCCACGCCGATATCGTCGGGGCTCAGGCCGGCAAGATCCACAACCACCTCGCTCGCCAGGGGATTATTCTGGGAAAGCACATATGCGGCGTTAGGAGCCGAGTGCGAGAGCACATTGATGCCAGGCCAGGCTTCTGTCACCTTCTTCTTCCATGCAGCTATCTCGCGGGCCTTTGCGCAACCGTTCGCCATAAGCTCGTTGAAGCGGTCGTACTGGGGCTGGTAGTACTGGATGCAGTAATCCTCCATCATCCTGTTGGTGGTGAAGTTGCATGCTACGTACGCGATTGTGTTGCGGATGATGCGCAGCCATTCGGGAGATATGCCGCGGGCGTCTTTGCCGTAGTATGCGGGAGCTATCTCATTCTCGATTATGGCATAGATGCGGGCTGCATCCAGCTCGTTCTGGTAGTTCTGGTCGTCGTAGGTCTTTTCGAGAGGCAGGGCCCAGCCGCAGCCTTCCTTATAACCTTCCACCCACCAGCCATCCAGCACGGAGAAGTGCATCACGCCGTTCATCACGGCTTTTTCGCCGGATGTCCCGGAAGCTTCGAGCGGGCGGGTAGGATTGTTGAGCCACACGTCCACGCCCTGCACCAGCCTCTTTGCCAGTGAGATGTCGTAGCCGGGCACGAATACTATCTTTCCGAGGAAGCGTTCCTGCTTGGAGATATCTATGATCTGCTTGATGAGGTCCTGGCCTGCGCTGTCGGCGGGATGCGCCTTGCCGGCGAAAATGAACTGCACGGGATGCTTCGGGTCGTTGACCAGGGCGTCCAGCTGGTCCAGGTCGGAGAAGATCAGTGTGGCGCGCTTGTAAGTGGCAAAGCGGCGGGCAAAGCCTATGGTGAGCACATCCTCACGGAGATTCTCCTTGATCTTGACTATCTCGCTGGGAGAATAGTGGCTGCTGATCTCGGGATTGGAAAGGCGGTCGTTGATGATGCGGATCAGCTCCTTCTTAAGAACCATACGGGTGTTCCAGATCTCTTCGTCGGACACATTGAATATGCCTTCGAAGCAGCGTTTGTCGTAGTGGTGGGTCTGGAACTCGGGGCCGAAGACCTTCGCATGGACTGCCTTCCATTCCTTGGAAGCCCAGGTGGGATAGTGCACGCCGTTCGTGACGTAGCCGACGTGAAGCTCTTCCGGGAGATATCCCTTGTACATGCGGGCGAAGATTTCCTGGCTCACCTTGCCGTGAAGCATGGAAACGCCGTTCACGTTCTGGGAGCAGTTGGCCGCAAGCACGCTCATGCTGAAGCGCTCGCCGTGGTCTTCCACATTCACTTTGCCCAGGCCTAGGAGGGTCTCCCAGCTGATGCCGAAACGGGAAGGATAGTGGCCGAAATAACGGTACATCATATCTTCGTCGAAGGCGTCGTGGCCGGCAGGAACCGGGGTATGGGTAGTAAAGAGGCCGCTGGCACGCACAAGCTCCATAGCCTCGCTGTAATCCATCTTCTGCTCATACATATACTCGCGAAGGCGCTCCAGGCCGATGAATGCGGCATGGCCCTCGTTGGAGTGGTATATGGCGGGATGCAGGCCGATGGCACGAAGGGCGCGGATGCCGCCAATGCCGAGCAGTATCTCCTGCTTGAGGCGGTTCTCCCAGTCGCCGCCATAGAGCTGATAGGTCACCTGACGGTCTTCGGGAAGATTGTCTTCGAAGTCGGTATCCAGAAGATAGAGGTCCGTGCGCCCCACGGGCACTTTCCAGATGCGGGCATGAAGCTCGCGCCCGGGGAGCTGGCAGCTCACGGTGATCCATTTGCCCTCAGCGTCCGTTACGGGTTCGGCAGGGATCTTCAGGAAGTCCTGGGCGTTATAATCCGCCACCTGGTTGCCCTGAGGTGTAATTCTCTGGGTGAAATAGCCGTAACGGTAGAGGAGGCCGACAGCGACCATGTTCACATTCATGTCGCTGCTTTCCTTGAGGTAGTCGCCGGCGAGGATGCCGAGACCTCCGGAATATATCTGGAGCGAGGTATCAAGGCCGTATTCCATGCAGAAATAGGCGATGGAGGGGTTGCCCCTGCGTTCCTTTTCTGCCATATAGGAACGGAATTCATCCATCACGTCGTTGAGCCTGCCGATGAATTCTCCGTCCTTGGAGAGTTGCTTGTAGCGTTTGAGGGATACCGTATCAAGTATCACCATCGGGTTGTGTCCGGAACGATGCCATATTTCCGGGTCCACATATTTGAACAGTGCCTTCGCATTGTCGTTCCAGCACCACCAAAGGTTCTTGCACAGTTGTTCCAGTCCCTCGAGTTCACCGGGCAGATGACGCGTCACGCGCACACTGCTCCAGCTGGGACCGCCGATCTCAATTCTTGGTTGCATATTTGTCGTTTACTCTGATAATGAAATCACTCAGCACGTTCATGTAGTTGATGAAAGCCTCGTACGGAGTGTCGTAAGGGTTAAAATACTTGTGCACATCGCCGTCCGAGAAGAACTTGGTGCACATATAGTAGAAATGGTCGCTTTCCTGCAGGCGGCCGAAGTCCGCCCAAAGGTCTGCGCTGTCTATAATCGAAAGTTTCTCCACAAGCGAATAAAGCTTGTTGAAAGCGTCCTGCTGGAGCTCGTTTCCGAGCCATGCAGTCACATCGCGCTCCTCATCGGCCCAGGAAATGGGCTGGGGCACGCTGAGAGGGGCCACCGCCTTGAGTTTTGAGGCGGCCTCCGCAGGGGTTACGAACTTGATGCCGGCGGCCAGGGCGGCCTTGGGCAGGGCCTTCATGAATTCGAAGATGCCGGTTTCGGCACTCTGGTGCTCTCCGAAGGTTTCATAATCCATGAAGAGGTTCACGATATCACCCTCTTCGGCATTGACCTTGGCGACGAACTGCTCGGCAGTAAGGCCGGATCCCGCAAAGCGGAAAGCGATGTCGTCGCTCAGCACATAGTTGCGGAGCAGGAGCTTCTGGGAGGATTTGATGTCGTTGGAATAGATATAGTTGGGGCTCTTCCATCCGAGGATGTGCCTGGCGCCCTCGGTGAGAACTGTCTTGAAGCCCATGTCGTAGACCTGCTTGCCTATCGCATCGGAATAGATGAGCTCGGTGTTGCGGAAGGTTACGGGCGTCACGCCGAAATACTTCTCGATGGTTGCCTTGTGCTTGAGCACCTGGTGCTTGAATTCGTTCTCGCTCTTGAGCGAAGAGAGCGAATGGTTGCAGGTCTCGCAGAGGAACTCCACGGAGCCAGTGGCAGCGAGCTTGCGGAAGCTGTCAATCACTTCTGGGGCATAGCGCTCGAACTGCTCGAGGGCACTGCCGGTGATGGAGAACGCCACCTTGAACTTGCCGTCATTGGCCTTAATGGCCTCCAGCAGCAGCTTATTCATCGGGAGATAGCACTTCTGGGCAATGCGCCTCAGGATGGTGCGGTTCACGAAATCGTCGTAGTAATGCGAATCCTTGCCGATATCGAAGAAACGGAAAACGCGGAGACGGTCCGGCTGATGTATCTGGAAATAGAAACAAAGCTTTTTCATAAGCTACTGGTTTAAAACTGATTCATAAATTTTCTTGAGCTTGGCGGTGGCGTTGTTCCACTTGAGCTCGTTCACCTCGTCATATCCCTGGGTGGTCGCAAAATGTGCGAGGGCAGGGTAAGTGAGAAGCGCGTAGATGTCGTCGGCCATGGCGTCGACATCCCAGAAGTCTACCTTGAGGGCATATTTGAGCACCTCGGCGGCTCCGCTCTGGTGCGAGATTATGGAAGGCACTCCCGTGCGCATGGCTTCCAGCGGCGAGATGCCGAAGGGCTCGGACACGGAAGGCATGATATATACATCCGACAGGGCGAACATCTTCTGGACGTCCGCTCCGCGAAGGAATCCGGTGAAGTGGAAACGGTCCGAAATGCCGAGCCGGGCCACCATGCGGATGGAACGGTTCATCATGTCGCCGCTTCCCGCCATCACGAAGCGCACGCCTTTGGTGCGCTTGAGCACCTTTGCAGCGGCTTCTATGAAGTATTCAGGCCCCTTCTGGAAGGTGATTCGGCCGAGGAATGTGACGACTTTGTCTTTCACTCCCCTCTCGACTTCGAGGTTTTCGCGTCCGCTGAAGTCTACTGCATTATGGCAGGTGACGACTTTGTCGGGATTGATGCCGTATTTGTTGATTACTATATTGCGGGTGAGGTCGCTCACCGTGACCACGCGGTCGGCGGCTTCCATGCCCCGGCGCTCGATGGCATAGACACGGGAGTCCACCATGTCGTCGGTGCCTCGGTCGAAGGAGGTGGCATGCACATGCACCACCAGCGGCTTGCCGGTGAGTTCCTTTGCGGCGATGCCGGCCAGGTAGGTGAGCCAGTCGTGAGCATGGATGATATCGAACTCATCCTTATGCTGCATCGCGATAGTGCCCCCGACCATGGCATAGCGGGCCACCTCTTCCAGGAGGTTGGCTCCGTATTTGCCGGAGAACTTGTATTTCTGCCCGAAGCTGATGCGGAAGTCCTTCACCTGGCGGGCCCTCTCATCCTCAACCATCCTTGAGAATTCCTCGGGATCGGCATAAGGCACGAGGTTGGAATCTATATGGATGAATTTCACCTTGTCGAGGAACTCATCCACCGTGTTGGTAAAGTTCTCTACCGCAACGTCGCTGGCGTTGATGATGCGGGTTGCGCTTTCGTCTTCGTCACCGCTGGCGGAGGGCATCACGAATATGCTCTCCACTCCGTTGTATGCAAGGCCTTTGACTATACCCTCGCAGGCCGTTCCGAGCCCTCCCGCGATATGGGGAGGGAACTCCCATCCAAACATCAGTACTCTCATTTGCTGTCCTCCTTCGAATAGATATCGGTGATATGGTTGACTGTCAGGAGGGCGGCGGTGCTGAGCGCTGATGCGATAGCCCCGTGGGGTTCCTGGGGCGGATCGCCGTCGTAGAGTTCGCTGAATGCCACTACGCCATGTTTACTCAGATCCTCATAGAGGCCCTCGCATAGCCATTCCGCCTTCTTGCGGAAGCTGGGCCCGACGATGCGGTAGCCCGCAGACACGTAGTATTCAAGCAGGAAGGGGCGGGTGCTGCCCTGGTGATAGGCCAGGTCGCGGTCCACCTGCGATCCCTCGTAGACATTCTTGTAGTTGGGATTGCGGGGCGACAGGGTGCGTATGCCGCGCGAAGTCTCGAGCTCGGCGGAAACCACCCTGAAGATGGAAGGATGAAGTTCGTCGTCCACGGGCGAATTGGGCACCCAGATAGCTATCAGCTGGTTGGGACGCACGTCGAGGTTCTGCCCGTTGTTGTCTACATAGTCCGCCAGGCAGCCGCGCCCCTCGTTCCAGAATGTCTTCTGGTAGTTGCTCTTGACGAGGTCGCGGATGGCAGACCATTCCTTCACGAAGCTGGCTCCGGTGCCGTACTTGCTTTCCATATCCACCGCAAAGC
This sequence comes from uncultured Bacteroidia bacterium, assembly GCA_902768365.1. Classification (GTDB taxonomy): domain Bacteria; phylum Bacteroidota; class Bacteroidia; order Bacteroidales; family UBA932; genus Cryptobacteroides. The sequence continues at coordinate 64,566 of CACXKV010000001.1, forward strand.
AGATGCTGTTGTACCAGAGGGCGTTGGTCTCCACCTGGTAGCCGGCACGCTCGGTCACGGGCACTCCGTTCACATATGCGTTCATCCAGCTGAGGGCCACATTCTCCATCTGAGCCCAGAGAAGGCCGTTGGGATGCATGGCGACCTCGCGCCTGCGGCCGGGGAGATAGCTCTCCAGCACACCGCGCACAATCACGCCGTATTTCTTCCAGACCTTGGAAGGTGAGGCGCCGAACGCGATATACTGCTGCAGCACGGATGCGAGCAGCAGCGGGGCCTCCACCTGCGTGGTGCGGCGGAACAGGCGTTCCTGCTCATCGGCAATCAGGTTGTCCAGCACCTCTTCGAAGGTTTTGGTGTCCCCGTTTGCAAAGAGGGTGAGGCCGGGAAGGGAGATGAGCGTCTCGCGCAGGAGCCCGGTATACATCCAGGAGAAACCCGCGGTGATGCGCTTGCGGCCGTTATGAGCGCAGATGAAAAGATTTGCCCAGCGAACGAGAAGGTCCCTGTAGTTGGTTACGGTCGGGGCTTTCGCGACGGCGGTATTGTAGGCCCTCTTGAGATTCGCGGGATTCTCTTCCTTCAGGGAAGCAGAGAGCACCATCGAGTCCCCCGCCTTCATCGTTCCCTCGAAATAGCCGGGGACGAAGAGATCTTCCTTGCAGTCAAAACCGCGGCGGTACTCGTCGGAATAAGTGATTCCATAGTACCACTCGGGGCTGTGGTTATACTTGGCCTTGGAGTCCGATGTCTGGAGCACCAGGTCCGGGAAGTTGCCGTACATGCGGAAGCTGGCTCCGTTCTCCACGGGGGCAAAGCCCTGGTCGGCATCGTCGTTGCGGTGCGTGAGGGCGTGGATGTTGCGAAACGCAAGGAAGGGTTTGAGCCGCACCGTTGCCTTTGCAGGGCACTCCAGAAGCTCGTACTTGATAAGGATCTGGTCTTTGTCCGGCAGGAGCATCAGGGACTTGCGGAAGAGAATATCACCCACCTTGTAGGTTATGGAAGGATTGGGATCCGCGCTGAAATCCACCACGTACTTATGCCCGCGGGGTTCATAGACATCGCCGTAGCAATGGATGCCAAGATTGAACTGCTTGCCGTTCACGATAAAGGATTCGTCCACGGCGGAGAGCAGCAGATACTTGTCCCCCCCGAAACGGTCCAGGGTGACGGAGAGCAATCCATGATAGCGGCGGGTGTTGCAGGTGACTATGCTGGTATTGCAGTAGGCGCCCGTCTTATTAACGCAGATAATCTCCCGCTTCAAAGAATACGAGAGATTTACAAGTTCCGCTTTATTGAATTTTAAAAACGCCATAATCGTTAATCTATTTTTTTCAACACCACAGCACATCTGCTCGGGAGATACAGATACAAAGTATGGTCAAACTCCTGATTGCCGTTCGGGCACTTCTGCTGCAAGCTGAAGTGCTCTTCGCCGGCCTGGAGCCTGCCCTGCCCGTTGAAAACGGCATCGTCGGAACTAAATACCAGCCGGTATTTGCCTTCAGGTGCCGAGAATCCGTAATCTCCAAAGGAGCCTGTCGGGTTGAAATTCAGTGCAAAGATACAATTTTTCCGTAGGAAAACCAGTATTTTCTTTTCCTCGTCTGCAGTTAGCAGGACGGGCGCCTCGGTGAGCAGACGGTTGTTACGGATAAAATGCACCATCTCGCAGTCGAACGCTTCCAGCCCTTTATAAAGAAGCTTGTCGTCGTCGGCTATCGACCAGAGCCTTCTGGCATGGGCATAACTCCATCCGTTCCCCTCCCGGGGGAAGTCTATCCACTCGGGATGCCCGAATTCGTTCCCCATGAAATTGAGGTAGCCGTTCCCGGCCGTTGCGGCCGTTACGAGCCGTATCATCTTGTGCAGGGCCACACCGCGTTCCACCGTCAGGTTCTGCTTGCCCTTGTCCATGGAGAAGTACATCTCCTTGTCGATGAGGCGGAAGATGATGGTCTTGTCGCCCACGAGGGCCTGGTCGTGGCACTCGGCATAGCTGACTGTCTTTTCGTCCGCGCGCTTGTTGGTGAGTTCGTACCAGATTTCCCCGGGGCTCCACTGCTCGTCGCTCTTCTCCTTTATCCACTTGATCCAGTGGTCTGCGATACCCATTGCCATGCGGAAGTCGAATCCCACGCCTCCGGCCTCCTGGGGAGCGGCAAGCCCGGGCATTCCGCTCACATCTTCTGCTATCGTGATGGCATCCGGGTTGAGCTCGTGGATGAGCCTGTTGGCAAGGCCGAGATAGGCTACGGCATTTTCATCCACCCCCTGGCCGAAGTAAATATCGTAGTTGCCGAAGTCGGTGCCGAGGCCGTGGTCCCAGTACAGCATGGAGGTGACCCCGTCGAAGCGGAAACCGTCCAGGTGGTATTCTTCCATCCAGTACTTGCAGTTGGAAAGGAGGAAGTACTTGACCGCGTCCTTGCCGTAGTCGAAGCAGCGGGATCCCCAGGCGGGGTGATGCCCGGCTTCACCGGGATAGAAGTAGAGGTCTTCCCTGCCGTCGAAACGGCCGAGGCCCTCGATTTCGTTGGAGACGGCATGCGAGTGAACTATGTCCATGATGACGGCAATGCCCCTTGCATGCGCCTCGTCCACAAGTTCCTTGAACTGCTCCGGAGTGCCGAAGCGGGAACTGAGTGCAAAGAAATTGCTCACCTGATAGCCGAAGGAACCGTAGTACGGATGTTCCTGGAGAGCCATTATCTGGAGCACATCGTAGCCGAGCTTGTGCACGCGCGGCAGCACCTTGGTGCGGAAGTCGTCGAAAGATGCCACCTTCTCTTCTTCGGAACTCATGCCTATGTGGCATTCGTAGATGAGGGGATTGAGCCTCTTGCCGGGCTTTTTATGCTTCCATTCAAATGGTTTAGGATCCCAGACCTGGGCGCTGAAGACCTTGGTTTCCGGGTCCTGGACCACACGTGTGGCGTACGCGGGAATGCGCTCAGCCCCACCGCCGGGCCACTCGATAAAGAGTTTGTAGAGTTCGCCGTGGCGCAGGAACATGGCCGGGATGCTGATCTCCCAGTTGCCATCGCCTACTGGCCGGAGAGCCCAGGCGTCCGCCTTTTTCCAGTTGTTGAATTCTCCCGTGAGCCAGATGCGGGTGGCGTTCGGCGCCCATTCGCGAAGCACCCAGCCCTGCTCTGTCTTGTGAAGGCCGTAGTAGAGGTGGTTGTTTACGGCATCGGCAAGGCGCGGGGCTTTGCCTTGGATATTCGCAATTTCTGCCTCCAGGCGCTTGCCACGGGCATCTATCGCTCCCTTGAACGGCTCCAGCCAAGGGTCGGTCTGATATATCTTCTTCATTGTATTCCCTCCGCTTTTTCTCTCGCAGAACGCAGGTACTCCCTGCATGCGGCGACCAGTTCGTCTGAACGCGCGATCAGTTTGTCGATATCCCCCAGCCCTGTGGCAGGATCCTCCACTTTCTGCGCAATTTTCTCCAATTCTTCCAGCGCCTTTTTATAATTGAACTCCTCCATAAGCACTCCTTTTTATAAGTTTTCAAATATAAGCATTTTTCGCGGAGTTTTGTTACATTTGTAGAAGTATGAAGGAGCAGGAAAAACTAAGCCTCCTGGAATTGCAGGAGATGATACGCGACGGGGTGGAAAGCGCCGTTCCGGATAAGCTATGGGTTCGCGCAGAGGTAGCATCCATTCAGGCCAAGAGCAACGGCCACTGCTATCTTGAACTCAGTGAATCGGAAGATGGCCGGCTGATTGCAAAGGCGAGAGCCGTGATATGGAAAAGCCTTTGGTTTGCACTCCGCAGGTATTTCGTGGATGCAACCGGCAGCGAACTGACACCCGGAATGCAGATCCTTGCCCGGGTACAGGCCAGCTACAGCGAGCTCTACGGCCTCACTCTGGTGATAGACGAACTCGAACCGGAATTCACCCTTGGCGCGGCCGAACTGGAGAAACGCAAAACCATAGAACGCCTTGAGAAAGAAGGGCTTATAGACAAACAAAAGGAGCTTGAGCTCCCCACCCTTCCATATGCACTGGCAGTTATCTCCGCCTCCGATGCGGCAGGTTTCGGCGACTTCTGCCGGCATCTTCAGCAAAACGAATATGGATTCAGGTTCAAAGTGGACCTCTTCCCCGCCACCATGCAAGGAGAATCCGCCCCGGAAAGTATAGTGGATGCGCTGCAGCAGATAGAAGCGGAGGGCGGATATGATGCCGCCCTTATACTCCGCGGCGGAGGTTCCGTGCTCGACCTGGCCTGCTTCGACGACTACGGCCTGGGCTTCGCAATAGCAAACTGCGGCATCCCGGTATTCACGGCAATCGGCCACGACCGGGATTATCATGTGGCAGACATGGTTGCCTACGACTTTGTGAAAACGCCAACTGCGCTGGCAGATTTGTTCATAGACTGTTTTGCCGCGGAAGACGAGCGAATCAGCAGTTTCAGCAACCGCCTGCGCATGGCCATCTCCAACAAGTTATCCGCAATGGAGAGCACTCTGGCGCTGCTGGAGCACCGCATCAAGGCAGCAGACCCGAGGAGCATCCTGACCAGGGGTTACTCGCTGGTGACCGACGATAGCGGGGTGGTGGTGAATTCTGCCGCAAAACTGAAACCGGGCCAGCGGCTCAGCATACTCTTCGCCGACGGCTCGGTTCTGACGGAAATCATCAGCACGGGCAAGTAGCTACTTCGCCCGGCAGTAAATCTGCACCGGACAGCCGGTCAGGTTGAAATTCTTGCGCAGCTGGTTCTCCAGGAAGCGCTTGTAGGGATCCTTTATGTACTGAGGCAGATTGCAGAAGAATGCAAACGAAGGAAACTTCGTGGGCAGCTGGGTGATGTATTTGATTTTCACATACTTACCCTTCCATGCCGGAGGCGGGGTCTCTTCGATAACCGACAGCAGGGCCTCGTTCAGGCGCGCGGTGGGAATCTTCTGGGAATAATTGGCATAGACCTCTGCAACCGCGTCCAGCACGTCCTGGATCCGCTGCATCTTGACCACTGAAGTGAAGATGATGGGCACATCGTCAAAAGGAGCCAGACGGGACCTCAGCGCGGTGGTATACTCCTTCATGGTCTGGGAATCCTTCACAAACAGATCCCACTTGTTCACCACCAGCACGCAGGCCTTGCGGTTGCGGATGATGAGGTTGAAGATATTCATATCCTGAGCCTCCATTCCGGTGGTTGCGTCTATCATCAGCACGCACACATCGCTATGCTCGATGGCACGGATGGAACGCATAACCGAATAGAACTCAAGATCTTCGCTGACCTTGCCTTTCTTGCGGATTCCGGCGGTATCCACCAGCATGAATTCATGCCCGAACTTGTTGTAGTGGGTTTCGATGGAATCGCGGGTAGTGCCGGCAACGGGAGTTACTATGTTGCGTTCCTCGCCCAGCAGGGCGTTGGTGATTGAACTCTTGCCCACGTTAGGCTTGCCCACTATGGCGATGCGGGGAAGGCCAGCATACGGATCCTCAGCATCGGATTCAGCAGGAAGGGCCTTCACAACGGCGTCCAGCAGGTCCCCGGTGCCGCTGCCGTTGGCTGCGGAGATGGAATAAACCTCCCCTAAGCCAAGGCCATAGAACTCATAGGCATCATACATCTTCTCGCCCGAATCCACCTTGTTCACGCACAGTATCACCGGCTTCTTGGAGCGGCGCAGCACGTCGGCTATTTCCGAATCATAGTCGGTGATGCCGGTGGAGGCCTCAACCATAAAGAGGATGACGTCGGCTTCGTCGATGGCTATCTGCACCTGACGGCGGATGGCGCTCTCGAAAACGTCGTCGGAATTGGTGGTATAGCCGCCGGTATCCACCACGGAAAACTCGCGGCCGTTCCAGTCGGTCTTTCCGTAATGGCGGTCACGCGTCACGCCGGCAGTATCATCCACAATGGCCTGGCGCATTCCCACCAGGCGATTGAAGAGGGTGCTTTTGCCGACGTTCGGCCGGCCTACTATAGCTACTAATCCGTTCATTTTATAATCTATTTTACAGGTTCCTTCGCCTCGCTCGGAATGACAGTACGGCCGTAGAGGCTACAAGTTTTACAAGCATCCGAGAAGTTGCCTGAACAGGCCTTCGGACGATGCAGGGCCGCGTCTTCATCCTTGTAGCAGGTGATTCCGCGGGCCTTCAGCTTTTCGTTGCTGCCAACGTCGTACTGGGGGAATCCGCGCTTGAGGATGATGCCCACGCTGAGCAGCACAACGCAGATCCCCACCAGCAGGATGGCAGCAAGAAAAACCTTCATTTTACGTAATCTCGAATTCGGTGCTCACAGGCTCGTACATGTACACACGGCGCATGATGGTCGCGAACACAGGTGCGATGCTGAGTATCTTGATCTTGGAGTCATCGGCCAGCTCCGGATGAGGGATGGTGTCGGTGATGAAGACCTCGTCGAGAGCAGATTCGGCGATACGCTTTGCGGCTCCGCCGGACAGCACGCCGTGAGTCGCACATGCACGGACGCTCTTCGCGCCCATCTTCTTGAGCACATCCGCAGCCTTGCAAAGTGTGCCGGCGGTATCGATCATATCGTCAACGATCACCACATCCTTGCCTTCCACCTCACCGATGGCCTTAATCTCAGCCACCACATTGGCTTTCTCGCGAGTCTTGTGGCAGATGATTACGGGGCAGTCCCGCTTCTTGCTGAAGAACTTGGAATAGGCGTTCGCGCGCTTTGCGCCGCCCATGTCGGGAGCGGCGATGGCGAGGTCCTTGAATTTGGTGGATTCAGAAATGGCCTTCACGAACACGCTGCTGCCGTAGATGTGGTCCACGGGGATATCGAAGAATCCCTGGATCTGGTCGGCATGGAGGTCGCAGGTCATGACGCGGTCGGCACCGGCGGCGCGGAGGAGGTTGGCCACCAGCTTGGCTCCGATGCTCACGCGGGGACGGTCCTTGCGGTCCTGACGTGCCCAGCCGAAGTAAGGCATGACTGCAATGACCTTGTCTGCAGACGCACGCTTGGCGGCATCGATGCAGAGAAGCAGCTCCATAAGATGGTCTGTCGGCGGGAAGGTGCTCTGGATCAGGAAGACCGTCGCTCCGCGGACGCTGTCTTTGAAGGAGGGCTGGAACTCGCCGTCGCTGAACTGATCGACCTCGAGGTCTCCCAGAGTAATCTCTTCACCGTCTGCGCCTCCGGTTTCCTGAAGATACTTTACAACCTGTTCTGCAAAGGCCCTGGAGGCCCTGCAGCTAAAAACCAGCATTCTGTGTTCGTGTTGCATATTATTTGTTTGTCAATAAGGATCCGATGTAATCCAGTATCTCTTCGCGCCCGGTCTTCTTTGCAGATGAGCTTGTGAACATGGGAGGCAGCTCCTCCCAGTCTTCCAGGAGTATCGCCTTGTCTTTCTCAATCTGCGCGGCAGTTGCCGTAGCGCTCTGCTTGTCGCATTTGGTGAAGATAACGCAGAACGGCACCCCGTTTTCCCCCAGCCATGCGAGGAAGTCGATATCGGTTTTCATGATATCGTAGCGGGAGTCCACCAGCACAAAGAGGCAGACAAGCTCCTCCGAACCGAGGATGTAGCCTTCGATCATCTGCTGCAACTCCTCACGGCCTTTGCGGCTCATCTTGGCATAGCCATAGCCCGGAAGGTCCACAAGATACCATCTGTCGTTGATAAGGAAGTGATTGACCAGCTTGGTTTTGCCAGGTGTAGAGGAGGTCATTGCAAGCCGGGAGTTGCCGGTGAGCATATTGATGAGCGAACTCTTGCCCACGTTGGAACGCCCGATGAAAGCGAATTCAGGCAGTTTGCGCCCGGGCTTTGCGGAAACCCTCGTACAACTGCCTGCAAATTTAGCCTCCGTTATCTTCATACTACAAATATAACGAAAAGCAAGTAGAAATCAACCGAGGATTTTCAAAAATTATCCTTTCGGATAAAGAATAGTGAAACAGGCCCCTCCGAGAGCGAAGGAACGGCTATAGGAAATGCTGGCTCCGCAGCGCTCCAGCACACTTCTGGATATGGCAAGCCCGAGGCCGCTGCCTCCATTCTTGGTGGTGAAATTAGGGGTGAACAGCTTATCGATATTCTCTTCCGCCACTCCGGGGCCGCTATCTTCGAAAACAATGTCGTAGAAGCCCTCGGAAATGGAGTTCCGAAGGCTCACCCTCACTGTGCCGCCGGTGCTTCCGCGCTCTGTCATAGCCTGCACGGCATTGTTTATAAGATTCACGAACACGCGGGTAAGCTGGGGCTTGGGGCCCATCACTTTGACATCGTCCAGGCCAATGTACTCGAAGCTGATATCTCCCCTGTTGTCGAATATCGAGAGTTCTTCCTGGAGCAGTCCGGAGAGGTTTATCTCGTCCGGCTCCTGGCTGTACAGCCTGGCGAATGTAGAAAACTCGTTTGCAGTGTCGGTAAGGATATCGATATGGTCCAGCAGTATCTTGCTTATCTCGTCGAATTTTTCCTGCCAGCTGTCGTCTCCCTTGCTCTTGAGGCGGATGAGGCGCTGGATCTGGAGCTTCATCGGCGTGAGCGGATTCTTGATTTCATGGGCCACCTGGCGGGCCATGCCGCTCCAGGCCTTGTCGCGCTCTGCCTGGGCCAGCTGGCGGGTGCTCTCCTTCAACTCGGTCACCATGCGGTTATAGGCATTCACGAGGCCGGATATTTCGTCCGGATTATGATACTCGATAGTCTCCAGTTCACCCTCTCCTGCCGCCGTCATCTTGGTTCCCATCTCCACGAGAGGCTTGAACATCAGCGCAAGCACCCGGGACACCATGAAGGTGGCCACGAGCAGGAGGAAGATAAAGAGCGACACTATCATCAGGGAGTGGCTCAGCACATACGATTCGAAATCATAAGTGGTATCCGTGTAGGGCGCGGAGATAATGGCCAGCACGCTGCCGTCGTCCGAAAGGAGAGGCGCATACATGCTGTAGAATGAGTGCCGTCCGATACTCTCTTTATGAATGAAGTAGCGGCTGGTATTGCGCACGATGGACACATAGGCTTCGGGATCCATACGGGGCTCCACCAGCATCTGGTAGAACACGTCCGGCGCGGTGGACATCAGCACCATCCCATCCGGTGTGTAGATAGTGATATCCGAGTTGGTAAAGTTGCCCACATCCCTTATCAGGCGAGTCATCTCCGGGGTGCGGAGTTCGGAGGCGGATTTCACTCCCCTTACCCGGGCAGATATGGATGCCTGGATGGAATTGATTTTCTCGCTCATCAGCGTATTGCGGTTAACCTCGTTGCGGTTCACCCCGAAAGTGACGCTCATGACCGCCATGGTGACCAGGGTGACCACCAGGGACGTGAGTACCACGAGTCGTATGCGGGTCTGGAAGTAAGTCTGCCCGAACGCCCTCCGCCGCGCCTTGCGCATCGACACCAGGGTCAGGAATACAAAGCACAACAGACCGATGAAGATTATGGAAATCACATAGTTGATGACCTTGATAACAGGACGGGAGATAACCACGGTTTCGGTGGAGGTCACCTTATATATGAAATGCACCCATCCGCCCCGCTGCACGCGGGCGAAATCCTGTGACCAGCCCGATGGCATACTCACCGAATAGGCGTAGTTGCCCTTGAACGTGAGCAGCCTGTCTTCATCGTAGCGGGCAAAGGAGTATTTGGACGGAATCAGCACCTCCCCCGGCAGGGTGGACCCGATGATGCTTGCATATCCACTGTATTTCCAGTCCGTCTTCTGCTCCACCGTTATCAACACGCGGCTGATCCCGTAATTGCTTATCCTGTAGTAGAATACACCAACATAGCGCACAAATCCGTTGCCATTGTCGATGAATGCGAAATTGGATTGGGGAGAGATGGGCTCTGCGGAATCCATAACTTTCATGTCCTCCGGGCGGAGCGATACGCTCACGTCGTAATCCTGCATGATCCTTCGCAGGTAACTCTCCTCCAGGCGGCTGCCAATGCTGGCACTGCCGTTCTCCAGTACGGAGAGCGAGGCTATGATGGGGTCCGCGGCGATACGGTCCTCAACCGAGCGCAGACGCATCTCCAGGGAGATATCCCGGCTCACCGCAAGCCTGCGCGCCCACACTTCCAGGCTCGCCTCTTCCTTTTTCAGGCCGAAGGATGCGGTCATGAAAACAAAGAGCAGACTCCCCGCCAGCGACAGAAGGATGCGTGTGCCCGGGCGTCTGGACGCCAGGGGCGAAAGCATCTGAAGGAGCATCAGCACCGCCGTCAGCAGCAGCATGTAGGAGAAGATGATGGCCGCACTCACTATGGAGAAAGTCTCCAGTTTATAGAGCTCCAGGGAGATGTTTGAATTCAGCACTATGCTCTTCAGGGCAGCCACGGTGTAGGCAACCACTCCGATAATGGCCAGGCTGATGAACACGGTCCACATTATCCGCTGCTTCCTGGTGTGGAGACGGCGGAAAACATCCCTGCGGACTATGTAGAGGAAACTCACTGAAAGCAGGATCGCCACCAGATAGTTCAGCTGCGCACCAAGGGAATAAAATGCGCCCGAGTCTGCATACACCGTTGGAGAGAAGAGAGGAATGTCGTTTCCTATTTCCCGGCCCCAGAACTGCAATGCAGACACTAGCGGAAGGATAGGAATGAATGCTATCCAGAACCGTTCCAGTGTAGGCTTTGAGAACAGGAACACAAAACCGCTCAGGGCAATCAGGATCAGCGCCACGAAGAGCATCCCGCTATTCACCGTAATGGAAGATCCGGCAGATTCGAAAGCAATCTTGAACTTCGGCTCACCGCCCACGCTGATAACATTCCCTTCGCTATAGGATATGGGCTGAACGGTGTATGGCCTTGCCACGTCGCTGTTGGTGTTCACGATTTCAAGACCGGCCACCAGGTGCACGTTAAGGCTGTCTACAGCCCGCGCAAGATACCATTTCGGCCCCAGGTTGCAGAAGCTCACATCTTTGCCTATACCGGCAAGCGGGGACCTCCCGGGTGAACGTGGATTGGTGATGGCATCGAACACCATTCCGGCACGCACATCGTCGTTCATCACCGGAAAACGGTTGCACCAGCTCTGGAGTGAATCATTCACATAGCGGTAGATCACCATATCGTCCGGCAGGCCTTTCAGCTCCAGCCACTCATCCTGAGGCAGTTGGAGAGCCTTCTCCACGAATCGGTCCAGCCTGGCCATACGCCTGTTCACAGTGCGCTCCATCTTCCTGGCCACGACTTCGGAACGGTGTGCGGGATAACTGCCGAAACTGGACAGGCACGCAAGGAGGAGGCTGGCTGCCAGGAGGCAGGCGGCAACGATATCCCTTATGTTACGCCATTTCATTCGTGATGATAGGGTTCTCCCCTGATGATTGTAAAAGCCCTGTATAACTGCTCTGCGAAGACCGTCCTCACCATCTGGTGCGAGAAGGTCATCTTGCTGAGGGATATCTTTCCCGATGCCTTTCCATACACTTCGGGGCTGAAGCCATAGGCTCCACCGACCACGAAACAGATATCTTTTCCGCCATGGACAAGGCGGTTCTGAAGCTCCCTGGCAAACTCCAGCGAGCGGTATTCCCTGCCATGTTCGTCGAGAAGGATCATGTCCATTCCTTCCGCTTCCTTAAGGATCAGGGCGCCCTCCTTTGCCTTTATCTGCTCTTCGCTGAGTGCCCCGGCATTCTTCAGCTCCGGGATCTCCTTTACTTCGAAGCGCACATAATGCTGAATGCGGGCCGCATATAACTGCAGCCCTTCCCGCACCCATGGCACATCCGTCTTGCCGACGGTAAGGAGAACAAGTTTCATGCTACTGAACCCTCTCTATCTTGAACTGCTGGATCTGGTTCTTTTCTTCCGTGCAGTAGACGAAAATGGTCACTAGATAGGTTTCGCCACCGGCACTCAAATTGCCGACTGCGTACTTCATATTGGCACGCCCGGCCGTGTAGGTGACTTCGAAGGAACGGGGGGTATGCGAATTGAAAAAGCCGTTAACTATCTGCTTTGCCTGCACTTTACTGGAATTGCCGCCTTTTTGAAGGACGGTGATGTCCAGGTTGTCTGAAAACCATGCAGAGAGGGCTTCTGCATTCCCTTGCGCCAGATACTTTGATATCGGCACGAACACGTCGTAACTCCCGCTCTGGGCACTGGCCGCCAAAGTGGCTAAAAGAAAACAGGACGCAGCAATAATTGTCTTGAATCTGAATTGCATACGTCCTGTTATTTTTGCAAAATCTGCGCCAAAAAGGCGTTGTTATACACGCTGGCCGTAGGAACGGTCGGTGGTGTTCACGGTGATCACGTCGCCCTGATTGATGAAGAGGGGCACCATGATCTTTGCACCGGTCTCGAGGGTAACCTCTTTGAGAGCGGAGGTAGAAGCGGTATTACCCTTCACTGCAGGCTCGGCATAGGTAACTTCGAGGGTTACATAGGTGGGAAGTTCGCAGGTGAGGCAGCGTTCTTCGTCTGCCACGAACATCATTTCCACGTGCTGGCCTTCTTTCATGAGGTCGGCATTGTCGACTACGTCGTGAGGGAGATGAATCTGCTCGTAGGTCTCTTCGTGCATGAAGTTGAAACCATCCTCATCGCCATAGAGGAACTGGTAGGGGCGACGTTCCACATTGATGGTCTCGATCTTTGCACCGGCGGTGAAAGTGTTTTCGAGAATGCGGCCGTTTTCGAGGTTACGGAGTTTGGTCTTTACGAAAGCGGGGCCCTTGCCGGGTTTTACATGCTGGAACCATACGATCATGCAAGGCTTACCGTTGAAATTGAGGTAGAGGCCGTTTTTGAAATCAGCTGTTGTTGCCATATAATTATCTGTTAATCAATTTCGGATATAACGCGCAAAAATAAGGATTCTGCGGCATTATTGCAAATTTTTGATTTGTGAGGCCACTTCTTCCAGCAGCCACTTGGGTGTGGAGGTGGCCCCGCACACTCCCACGGAATCATCCGGACAGAACCAGGAAGGGTTCAATTCCGATGCGGAACCTATATTATACGTGCGCGGGTTCTCCCCCTTGCAAAGTTCGCTCAGCACTTTGCCGTTGGAGCTCTCACGCCCGGCCACAAACACAATCACATCATGCCTGCGGGCGAAGTCGACCAGTTCCCTGTGGCGGGATGCCACCTGGCGGCAGATGGTATTATGCACGGTAAGGATATCCCCGGAGGCCATTTTCCCGGCAAGGTAGCTGCAGATTTCTTCATATTCGACCGGGCTTTTGGTGGTCTGGGAGAAGATGTCAATGCGCCTGGACACATCTATCGCGCCGGACTTCAACGCATCCTGCAACTGCTGAAGGTTTTCCACCACCAAAGCCCTTCCGTCCACCTGCCCGACCAGCCCCAGCACCTCTGCATGGCCTATCTTTCCGAAAATTACTATCTGTCCGTCGGGCCTTCCCCTCTGCCAGGCCTCGCGGATACTTTTCTGGATATTCAGCACCACAGGGCAGGTGAAATCCACCACTTCGAACCCCTTTTCCCGCGCCAATTCATAGGTCCTTGGCGGCTCCCCATGGGCGCGGATCAGCAATACCCCAGGCTTTGCATCCAAAGACTGCAATGTGACCAGGCCCTTTCCGCGCAGCCTCGCGAGCTCCGCCTCGTTATGCACTATGGCACCGAGAGAATACAGAACCCCGCCCTCTGCAAGCAGTTTCTCCGCACCGTCTATGGCCCGGATCACACCCCCGCAGAAACCGGAATTCCTATCTATTTCAACAGTCATCAGCCCAGGATGCCGAACTTGCCCTGGATCAGGCCCTGGATCCACACCAGCTCCTCGTGAAGGTTCATGTCGGAATTGTCGAGCTCGAACGCATCTTCGGCCCGCCTGAGAGGCGATGTCTCGCGATGCGAATCGATATAGTCCCGCTCCTTCAGGTTCTTCATAACCTCCTCCATGGTGGCGGGAGTTCCCTTCTGCACAAGCTCGTCGAAGCGGCGCTGTGCGCGCACCTCGTCGCTGGCCGTCATGAAAATCTTGAGTTCGGCGGCAGGGAAAACGGTGGTGCCTATATCCCGTCCGTCCATAATCACCCGGCCTTTCACGCTGAATGCGTGCAGGCGCTCATCTACCCAGCTGCGAACGAAAGCCACGGCTGAAATGGGGCTGACATAAGAAGACACCTCCATGGTGCGGATCTCCTTCTCGATGTCGCGTTCACCGCTGAACAGGCGTGTGGAGCCGTCGCCGGGGCGCTCGAAATGGAGGTCGAAACCCTCATCCAGGGCAGCCTTGAGCCCGGGCTCGTCTATGCCCTCCGGGCCGATGAGGCCCTTTTCCATGGCAAGCAGGGTGACACCTCTGTACATTGCGCCGGAATCCAGATAGAGGAAACCAAAATGCTTCGCCACAAGCTTGGCGAAAGTGCTTTTGCCGGTGGAGGACCATCCGTCCACGGCAATGATTATGTCGGGTACAGTTATCATACGAAATCAGTTACATCTTTTGCAGAAACGGGGTTGCCGCCCAGGATGAGCAGGCGCTCCACAACATTGCGGAGCTCGCGGATGTTGCCGGGCCAATGCCTTGCCTGGAGCAGCTTTATAGCTTCCGGGCTGAAAGCCACAGGCGGCTTGCCATTCTCGGAGCAGATCTGCCCGACGAAATAACTCACAAGCTCCGGTATGTCCTCCTTGCGGTCGTCCAGTGAAGGCACCTTCACCAGAATTACGCTCAACCGGTGATAAAGGTCTTCGCGGAAGCGCTTTTCTTCTATCTCTTTCAGCAGGTCCTTGTTGGTAGCTGCAATCACACGCACATCCACCTGGATATCCTTGTCGGAGCCCACGCGGGAGAGCTTTTTCTCCTGCAGCACGCGCAGCACCTTGGCCTGTGCGGCCAGCGACATATCCCCTATCTCGTCGAGGAAGAGTGTGCCTCCGTCTGCCTGCTCGAACTTGCCCTTGTGCTGCTTGATTGCAGAAGTAAAAGAGCCCTTCTCATGGCCGAACAGCTCACTTTCAATCAGTTCGGAAGGAATGGCCGCGCAGTTTACTTCAATATATGGCATATTGCTGCGGGAGCTCTGCTGGTGCAGACTTCTTGCCACCAGTTCCTTACCCGTGCCATTGGCACCGGTGATCAGCACGCGCGCATCGGTGGGAGCAACTTTTGCAATTATGTCCCGGATCTGCTGCAAGGCTGCGGAAGAGCCCACCATCTGCTGCCCGTAAACCTTCTTCTTCAGCACCTTGTTGTCTTTCACCAAAGTGGTTCGCTCGGCAGCATTCTTGACGGTTATCAGGATGCGGTTCAGGTCCAGAGGCTTCTGTATGAAGTCGAAAGCGCCCTTCTTGATGAATTCGACGGCAGTCTCGATATCGCCATGGCCGGTAATCATTATAACAGCCGAATCTATCCCCTCTTCCCTCACGTAATCCAGCACTTCCCCACCGTCCTTTACGGGCATCTTGATATCGCAGAACACCACATCGTAGTGCTCCTTGCCAAGGGCCTCGATACCCTGGGCGCCATCTTCGGCGAGATCCACTTCATAGCCCTCGTCGCCTAGTATTTCCTTGAGCGAATTGCGTATCGCACGCTCGTCATCTACTACCAGAATTCTCATTGTACTTCCTCCTTTTTCTGCTCGGCGAGCATCTCGGCATATTCCTTTTGGGCACGCTCCACGCTGACCGAACGCTTGAGCACGAAGCCAGAACCAAGATACTTGGTGCGCACATCCTCATCGCCCGCAAGGGCCTCAGGAGTGCCCTGCTGGAGGATGGTGCCCTCATAGAGAAGATATGCACGGTCGGTGATAGCGAGTGTTTCGCCCACGTTATGGTCGGTGATGATAACCCCGATGTTGCGGTATTTCAGTTTCGCGATGATATACTGGATATCCTCCACGGCGATGGGGTCGACACCCGCGAAAGGCTCATCCAGCAGGATGAACTTGGGGTCGATGGCAAGCGCGCGTGCAATCTCGCAGCGGCGGCGCTCACCTCCGGACAGCTGTATGCCGAGACTCTTGCGCACCTTGGACAGATTGAACTCGTCAATCAGCCGCTCCATACGCTCCAGCCTGGCGGCCTTGCTCATCCCGGTCATCTCCATTACGGACAGGATATTGTCTTCCACGCTCATGCGACGGAAAACGGATGCTTCCTGCGGAAGATAACCCACGCCTTTCTGGGCGCGCTTGTACATGGGCAGGCCGGTGAGCTCTTCATCATCTATGAAGATGCGGCCTTCGTTCGGGACTATCTGCCCGGTAATCATATAGAAACTGGTGGTCTTGCCGGCACCGTTAGGGCCGAGGAAACCGACGATCTCGCCTTGGTTTACCTCCATCGAAACGCCCTTCACAACGGTTCGGACGCCGTATTTCTTAACAAGGTTTTCGCAACGAAGTTTCATATTGTTCTAATTGGCATCGAGGCCCAGATCCTTGACAAGATGCAAGACCTCGGGGTTGCTGTTCATCAATTCTTGTGCCTTTTCTGCAGGCATGTACGGTTTATTTTCGATTTCTTCCGACGGTTTTACCGTGATGTGGAGATGCACGCGTCCGTTCCCCAGAATACGGGCAAAGCTCGTTTCCATGTTCCGCAGCAGGCCATTCTCGATCCACTTCTTCTGGGCCTCGTTGGTAACCTCGAAACTGACGTTCTTGAAGCCATCGGATTCTTCCATGCTAAGAACCGTATTGCCAAGGGCATTCTCGAGGCGCGGCTTGCCTGCAGCGCACTCCTTCACCAGTTCGGGCCATTTTTCGCGGATTGTATCATCGGAGGGGAGTTGGTCCGCGGCGGGGGAATCCCCTGCCTCCGCGTCGCCTTGCGACCCGTTCCGGGAAAATGCTCCGTTAGGGGATTCCCCGGCCGTAGCATCTTCGCCTGCCAGCAGACCGGACATCACGGCCTTGGCCCTGGATGCCCGCTTTTTTGCCGGCTCGGATGCAGGGGCCGCTTTCTCGACCTCTTCGATATCCAGCAACTCCATTGGCTCTTCAGGGGCGTGGCGGCTATCTTGCTGATTATCAGCTCTTTGAGCTATTGCCTCCCCCTTGTTTTCCGCGGGGAGAGATGCGGCTTTATCGCTGATATTCAATGACTTGGCTGCCACGACAGGCGTCGCAGAAGGCGCTACAGGTTTCGCAGAAGGCACTGCGGCAGGCGCTGCAGCAGCCACTGCTGCGGCTGATTCGGGAATGCCGCCGAGGAAGGCCAGCTTCATGAGGGCGTATTCTATGTGCAGGCGCTGGTTTGTGCTGGCCTTGTAGCCGGCTTCGCATTCAGTAGTGATTCCAAGGGCATCATAGATGAACTTCAGGCTGCACTTTGCGGCCTGCTCACGATACCGTAGCTTGAGGGAATCCGGCAGGTCCAGAAGGGAATCCAGACCACCCGTGCGGGCAACCAGCAGATTGCGGAAATGCTCGCCCAGGGCAGATATGAAGTGCAGGGCATTGAAACCCTTGGAGAGGATATCGTTGAATCCCAGCAGAGCCGAGGCGTAATCCTTGGCGAGGAAGTTCTCTACCAGATTGAAACTGTAGTCATAGTCCAGCACGCCCAGGTTGCGGATGACATCGGCATATTTGATGTCGCTGCCGCAGAATGCCACGGTCTGGTCGAAGATAGTGAGGGCGTCGCGCATCGCGCCGTCCGCCTTCTGGGCGATCACGTGAAGGCTTTCATCATCCACCTTCACCCCTTCTTTATCTGCGATGCCGCGCAGGTTGCGCACCATGTCGGAGATGCCGATACGGTTGAAATCATAGGTCTGGCATCGGGACAGGATGGTAGGGAGAACCTTGTGTTTCTCGGTGGTGCAGAGTATGAAAATCGCGTATGACGGGGGTTCCTCGAGCGTTTTCAGGAAAGCGTTGAACGCCGCCTGGCTAAGCATGTGCACCTCGTCGATTATATACACGCTGTAGTTGCCCACCTGGGGAGGAATCTGCACTTTCTCCATCAGTGTTTTGATGTCTTCCACACTGTTGTTGGAGGCGGCATCAAGTTCGTAGATGCAGTAGGACCTGCCCTCTGCGAAGGAAACGCAGGATTCACACTCGCCGCATGGCTCCATATTTGCAGAAGGATGCATGCAGTTGATGGTTTTGGCAAAGATACGGGCCGTGCTCGTCTTGCCCACGCCCCGGGGGCCGCAGAACAGGTAGGCGTGCGCCAACTGGCCGCGGAGAATGGAATTCTTCAGCGTCCTGGCTATATTGTCCTGCCCTATCAGGGTCTCGAAAGAGTCCGGGCGGTACTTGCGTGCAGAAACTATATACTCACTCATAAGATTACAAAAATAATAAATAAAGTGTAAATTTGCCCTTGTTAGAGATATGATGAAAAAATATTTGCTTATCGCGCTGCTCTGCCTCTGCCAGATAGCCGCTTACGGTGAAGGCAGGGTTTACACCCGCAGAGCCCGCCTGGAAGACTTTCCGTCACGCACCACCCGCATAGTTCTCACCGGGCAGGAAATGTTCAACGTGGTGCTCAAAGAAGAAATCAGCAGCCGCTGGATGGCTTCGCCATATGAATTCTGTTCCGTTGCCGACTACACCCGCGACCGCTACACCGACCTTTACTACTTCGTCCGCTTCACCTTCGACGACGACTTCACCTATATGACTCTCACGAAGGGCGGCGATCCCGACAACGAAAACCAGCTCAAGCAGGGCTTCGACGTGGTGCGCATCCCCATCGCCCCGGCGGTAATGGCCGGAGGCGACGAGTTGGTGTACCTCCCCGCATACATCGACATAATGCAGGAATACATCACCCGGGCGATGGAATCGGAAAAAGTGGCCTACAGGGGCCTCAAAGGCATCTGTTCCAAAACGATAGGCCCCGTCCACACCGACAGGGACGAGGCCATAGCCGCCTTTCTGGCGGGAGACGCTTTCGCGAACGCGAAGGTGGTGATAACCTCATCGTCTTCCAACAGGAAGATCGAGATGGTCATCACCACCGATACTCACGAACTGCGCAGTATACGCAGGAAGAACTAGAAGTTCATCTTGAGCGACATTCTTTGCAACCCGACATCAGAAAAGCAGATTAACTCCCAATTTCATGGTACGGAACGTCGGCATAGACTGGAACTTGTCCGAGGATGCCGCCGGAGCGATGGTGCCGCCGTTTTCCGGATCGAGAGCGGGCCATTTGCTGAAGGTCAGCAGATTAGTGCCGGACAGATATATGCTTGCAAAGTCATTCAACTTGTAAGACAGCACAAGGTCGCTAAGCTTCAGGAAATTCCTTGAAACCCATTTCTGGTTTACACTGTCGTACCCCAGGAAATGTTCCTTGCCGCCATACATGCCGCGCAGATTGAACCAGAGGCTGGCTTTCCTCCACGCAACGGTGTTACCGATGTTGATTGCAAACAAAGGTTCGCCGTCTCCGATATAAACATTCGGTGAACCCGATGGTGATCCTATCGAAGGCAACTCATATACTACCGTCAGAGGATAGCCGGTGCACTGGGCATAATACATATCATATCCGAAGGAAACGGCATTTGCAAGGTCCTGGATGTCTTCTTTACCGTAGAGAGATTCCACCTTGTTCTTGTTCATCGCAAGCAGGACGCTGCTCTCCCAACGCAAACCACGGTCTCCATCTCCCGGCACATTCACGCTGCGCACTGCGAGTTCCACGCCCTTGTTGGAAATGCTGCACTTGTTGGAAATCACCGATACCCCTCCAATACCAACCAGCAGCTGTTCGAATACGGATTTGTTCATATATGCATCCAACGACCCTGTCAACCTTCCGCCCGGCAGTGCACAGTCGGCGCCGACGTCCATCCTGTTCATAGCCGCGTATGCCGTCTTGAATATTGAGGGCAGCTCATCATTCCCGGAGAAGCCATAATCGGCACGCAACTTGAGCTTTTCCGGAAGCGCCACCCATGCCACGCCCACATTGAAATAGCTTATACTCTCTTCGTTCTCGGTATAGCCCTCCCTGTAGACCGATGCCGAAACGGACAACCTGGAGGAATAGTCATAACCCACCCTCCCTGCAATTCCGCTCACAGTCAGCTCGTCACCGACGTTTTTACTATTGTACATCGGTTTGCCGGTGGCATCGAAAGTCGCTTTGTGGTAGAATGTGCTTTCCGACATGCCGCCAAACTGCTCCCGGCTGTATGTAATGCCGGCAGACAGGCCGTGCTTTCCAAAGGCCCTCTCATAGTTCAGTCCCGAAGAGAAAGATCCACGATGACTTTTCTTGTATTCATCAGACCATTGCATGCTGCCTTCATATATAGAAGGGTTATCCATGGAAAATGCCACTCTCGTATCTACAAACACCTTCGGATCATTACTGACATCTTCCTTTCTCCATTGCCTCTGCATATCGTAGGACATCTGCAAAGACAATCCCTTCGCGAAGGGGAACTCGAGCTTGGAGTATATGGCACCGCTATAATTGTTATAAGTGACGTGCCGGCTGGTGTAGAGGTACGAATCATCCATTCCCTTGCCGATAAGGGGGTTGGGAGTATGGTTGTCCGGATACAGCTCAGGCCAGTCTTCATAACCCGGCACCTCGCTGTATTTATGCGAAGGTTCATTCATCCAAAAAGCATACTGCAGCCTCGGCGTCTGGCCCCAGCGGCGGCCGTCGGTATAGCTTGCGCGCACGCCGACGAGGACCCAGTCCAGCGGGCGGTATTCCAGCTTTGCAAGCGTGCCCATCTTTTGGAAATCATCGCCCAGGAGGATTCCCTGCTGGCGTGTATAGTCTCCCGAGACATAATAGTTTACACGTCCGGACGCCCCGGATACCGACAGGTCGTACTGCTGCCCGATCCCCTTCCGGGAGATGTAATCGGTCCAGTCTTCGTTCACGCCTTCTGGCCGGCGGCTCCAGTCCGAGACGCTGCCTCCGGCCTTGAAACGGATCTGCGGAGCGCCGTCTTTCCCCTTGCTGGTCGTAATCAGGATGGCACCGTTGCACCCGCGCGAACCGTAGAGTGCCTGGGCGTCGCGCAGGACCTCCACTTTTGCGATATCCGCAGTGGATATCTCGCTGATGCTTCCGGTAAACAGCATCCCGTCGACAACGACCAGGGGTGCGTTCACCATCAGGTCCGTCGCCGATTTGCTCTGCGGAGCGATATTCATCCCGCGCAGCATCATCGTGGCAGACATGTCCCCCTCCGCATTGTCCACGGGGCTGATGCTGAATCCCGGCACCTGCGATGCCAGCACGTTCAGCACATTCCCGTACGGAAGGTTAACCAGCAACGAATCCTTCTCCAAATCTACCGTCTGGGCCATCGCGCCCAGAGGGAGGAGGAAGAGAATGAATGTAAATACTTTATTCTTTTTGGCTAACATTTCTTTTTGCATGATAATCAATAGGATTCTCGCCCTACGGTTGTTTCTTTTAATGTCTTAACAATTTTTTGTGATGGAATAACAAATTATTTCCAGTATGTAATAGCAGCATCATATCCACCGGATTCAATTTTTTGAACATCACTGAAAATATATAAATCACTCCCACCAACTATTATTGAATCCTTGCGTGTAACTTCAAAATATTCTTTTTTGCTACCTAGAAACGCAACCTTTTTCCCAACTAGATTTATTTCGATCGAATCCGTCTGAAAAACCAAATTCAAAAACTGCCCTTCCTGTTCATTGAGAATAGGAGAATTATTCACACCCATTTTATTAAGATTGTTCAACAGTTCTTGCGGAACATCCGATAAATAATGGATCTTTAGTGCGAGAACATGTCCATCGTTGGTTAAACCAGACTGTTTGATAATAGAACAACAGCATGTTAATAATATCAAAAATGTAATTAGTAAGTTTTTCATTTTATGGAATTTGATAGAGATATGGACTTGAATATATTTAGTTTTATAGAAAAAATATAATATTATTTGTATAAAACTCAAGCGCACATTGGACTGCGGAGAAAAAGATGCCCGGCCGAAGCCGGGCATGACAAGTTTTACTTCTTCTCGAATATGATCACGTAGTCCAGCGGAGCGTTGACGAAGCGGTCGACGTCCTGATATACATCAACTGTTTCAGCAATGGGATCGCTAATATGGAAAGCCAAGGCAAAGCACCCATTGGGTATAGTTATGCTCTTTCCGCAGGTCAGAGGATGGCCTCCCGGAGTCAGGAAGGTGAATTCGATATCGCTTCCTATCTTGCCTGCACCTGTTTTGAGATCGACCGTCACATTGCTGAGACCCTTGGGAATCGGACTGAAGAACTTGGACAGGTCTTCCCCGAAATGTGAGTCAGAAGCGACTCCCCTCAAACGGTTCCAGATGCAATCCCAGAAGGCGCCATCAGCACCAGCCTCCCAGTTGAAAGTTCCGCTTGCGGTAGAAGCCGATAAACCGGTAATTGCGATTGTGAGGGTGTTGTCGGACTCCTTGAAAACAGAATCATTCCAGCACCAGTCTTTTTCGACGGGGCAGATCAAACCAGGATCACTTCCGGATCCACCGTTAACCCAGAAACCGAAAGGAGCGCTATTTCCTCCGTAAACATTCCAAGTGCCAGGCAACGATTCAAAGTCGAATTCATATACAGGAGGGACAAACTTGTAGTCGGCATCGGTAGTCTTGGAAGCTTCAGGGACAGTGAACCCGTCGGGCATTTTTTCCAACTCAACAAACAACTGACGGGGGTGTACGGCAACTACATTATAACCATTATACATCAAATTTCCCCATAAATCCCTTGTTCCTGTTATTTCGAAACGTAGAGCCTGGTTGGTGATGCTTATCACTCTGGAAGAAATAGGCTTTCCATTGGGGTCTGTGGGAGGAACGGGCATTGTATAATCCCCCTCCGGGACCAATTCAGCCTTCGAAATGGTGCCGTCAGGACGGGTGAAAGTAATGGCGTTTTCTTCTTTGATAAAGGTTCCGACAGAACGGGGAAGCACTTCGTAGAATGACGACAAGTCAAGATCTACACCCGTTTCCGGATTCTTGGTGCCATTGTAGATATGCCACCAGTTACGTCCATCTTCACCAGCCCAGTTATTAAATGTGCCATCCGCATTGAATACCAGATAATTATCTTTCAGTGCAGCGACACCACGTCCATCCTCGCTATTGAAAAGATCTTCCTTTGAGTATAGGTCGTACACTTCAGTTCCTTCCCATTCCGGCCCGGTGCCACCCCACAGCCAAAGATGGGTGATCTTGTATACCGGATTAGCAGACTTCAAAGAAGACAGATCAAGAACTGTCCCCGGGGTGAGCGTCAGTTTTTCGAGCTCTAAGCGGGCGACCACATTACCCTCTACATATGCCTCCACTGTGCATTTATCGAGTGCAGCAGGCGCAAGCACCACTGGATAGACCTCTCCCTTCTTGAATTCACCCTTTACCTCGATCTTGCTGGAGGATGCAGCGAGCACGGGAGACTCACCGGAATAATCGACGGAAAGGGTGCCTGCGATTTTTGCGGCATCATCCGCCTGGATTACCACGGATGTGACACCGTCGAACTCGACAGAAAAGTTGAGCACGGCGACCAGGTTCCTGAAATACAGAAGGTCGTTCTTACCCTTCGCCACCCTGTAGGCAGGCACCGCTTCGGCCGTGCTCTGTTCCACAGGAACATCGAGAAGCACGCCTGTGGCGCTCAACTGCACACCGTCGTTGGCAGGATAGAGCGCGAACACGCTCTCGGTGCCTTTCTTGATGGTTGCAGGGAACTTGGCCACAGGGCCGTCAGCCTCTGTATTGGCGGACTTGACAGTGGAAGTGCCGTCGAAAATCGAAATGCTTTCGCCCTTCTTCCAGGACGGCTGGCTGCCGTCGGAAAGAGACTCGATGGTGGCGGTGAAAGTGACGTCGCCTCCGAAACCCGGATCTTCAGGTTCTTCGGGCTTTTCCGGCTTTTCCGGAGTCACTGGAGTATCCGGCTTTTCCGGAATCTCCACATCCGAACCACAGGACAGCACGGCGCAGGAGGCCATAACTGCGAAAATGATGTTGATGAGCTTTTTCATATGCATCTTCGTTTATAATTAATCAATATCCGGGGTTCTGCTCCAGCGTGCCGCCCGAATTCTGGATCTCGGAACGCATGAAGGGCAGATAGTAGTTGGCATTGTTGAAGGTTCTGGTGGCAACATCCACCACGGTATAGCTGTAGGTGCCGCCGGCCTTGGTGATCTTAACTCCCTTAACGGGCTGGTTCAGCACCGTGTCGGCATCTTTCCAGCGGAGGAGGTCCCAGTAGCGGTGATCCTCGAATGCAAGTTCCACCTGGCGCTCGCGCTTGACTTTCTCCCGGAAAGAATCTATCGTGGCAGCGGCCACGGGAGGGAGGCTAAGGCTGGCGCGGTCCCTCACCTGCTGCAGGGCGGCCTTGGCGCTCATAGGATATCCCGGAGGAACGACAGAAGGCCCGTAGGCCTCGTTCAGGGCCTCGGCATAGTTCAAAAGCACCTCTCCCCAGCGGTAGGCCACCCAGTTGTGCTGGGCCTTCTGGTCGAGGGTAAGGTTCAGGTTGTCGGTGAGGAACTTCTTCAGGTAGTATCCCGTCTTGCTGGCGTTCGCATTTGCCATATCGTCCGTTTCTCCGGTCGCCTCGGCTATCGTGCGGCCGTTCCAGTCACTGCCGTTCACCACGATGGAGGCCTGAAGGCGCGGATCGCGGTTGGCATAGGGATCGGAAGGATTGACGGCGCCGATGTATTCGTATGCGGAGACCAGGTTCTCGGTAGGGCATACCCCGCTCTTGCCGCCGGAGGTGGCGATGGGATAGTTGTTCTTCTCGAGATCGTTGGTGTTCGCGCGGCGGACTATATAGATGGACTCCTTGGAAGTCAGCGAATTGCTCCCGCGGAAGTAGGCGGCATAATCCGGATCCAGGCCATAGTTCAGCACAGGGTCTGAGATGAGGTCGGCAGATGCCTTGGCGGCACGCTGCCACTTGGCGATGTCGTGCGAGGGATTGTGCAGGGGGCTGGCCGCATAGAGCAGTACCCTGGCCTTGATGGCAAGGGCGGCTCCACGGGTGAGGCGGCCCTCGTATCCCGCATTCTCCTTCCAGGATGTGGATAGCTGGTCTTTCCAGTCATCTATCTCCTTCACTATGTATTCCACGCAATCCTCGTAGCTGGAACGCGGCACCATAGCCCCGCCGGAGGCCTCCTGTGTCTTTTCCACTATGGGCACTCCGCCATACATCTTGATGAGCTCGGCGTAGTAGTAGGCGCGGGCCACGTGGGCCTCGGCTATGTACCAGTTAAGCGATGCCAGGTCGCGGGCATAGTTTACCGCATCCGTGGTGAGGTTGCGGTTCTTCTGCAGCAGGGCGATTCCCTTTCCGTCGGCCACATAGTCGAGGAAGTAGTTCGCAGCGCGTATGCCTTCGTAGCAGTTGTTGTAGTAGGTCCATAGCGGATTGACGCTGCTGTTGAGTATGCCTTTGTTGAAGTAGATGACGGTATTGGATGCGGAGGTCTGCTCCGCCTCGTCGGAAGCCGAGGCGAAGAGGTTCCCGTCTATCACCGAATAACCGGAAATCATCGGAGTGTAGAATGCGTTCGCAAAGCTCCAGATGCTGCCGCGGTTGGTGGCGAGCGATTCGGTCGTGGCCTTGATGTCCAGCCCGGTATCGAGGAAGCCGTTGCAGGAGACGGCCGTCAGGGCCGCAAGAGCAAGGATAAGAATGGTGATTCTGTTTTTCATCTCTTTGGGGCTTAGAAGGTTAGACTGATTCCTGCGTTGAAGCTGCGAAGCTGGGGATAACCGCCTGAAGCGTTCTCAGGGTCGATATTATATTTGCTTTGCAGCGGACTGAAAGTCAGAAGGTTCTGCCCGTTCACAAAGCAGCGGACGCCTTCTTTTATGGTGTAGCCGAACTCCAGGTTGCGGAGTTTGATGAAGGACCCGTCCTTTAGCCACAGCGTGCTCAGGCGGTAATTGTTCTGGTTGCCCTGGGTAGTCAGGCGAGGATAGGTGGCCGTGGCGCGGGTATCTATCCCCTGCATAGGGTAGTAGGCCCAGGCGCCCTCGGCGATAGCATAGGCATTGCCGTTGTCGATGAAGGCGACGGTCTGGTTCCAGTTGTCCAGGAGGTTCACGCTAACGCCGGCAACACCCTGGAACAGGATTTCGGCATCGAAGCCGCGCCAGGCCAGTTTGCCTCCGAAGCTGAAGTTCCATTCCGGAATCCAGCTCCGGCCTATGCGGGTGATGTCGTTCTGGTCGATGACGGTATTGCCGTCCAGGTCGAGATACTTAACATCTCCGGGCTGCACCTCGCCGAAGGCCGGTGTAGGAAGGGCCGGCAGCAGGCGGCCGTCATCGTCGAAGTCCTGCACCTGGTAAAACCCATCCGCAATCAGTCCGATGAAGGTGCCGTAAGGCCTGCCGGTGCTTGCACTGAAGGCATTTGCCGGCGGCACTTCGGCCATATTCACAATGGTGTTGGTGGCGTAGGAAACGGACCCGCCGGCGCTGTAGCTAAGTTCTCCGGCCTTGCCGGAATACTCCGCCGACAGCTCGAAGCCGCGGCTGTTCATTTCGCCAATGTTGGAGAAGGAATACTGCTTTCCGTAGTAGCCCATGAGCGACTTGTCCAGGGTGAGGATGCCGGTGCGGCGGTCCAGGAAGGCATCCGCCGTGAGCTGCAGGCCTCCGAACAGGGTGGCATCCAGGCCTATGTTCAGCTTGAGGCTCTTTTCGGGACCGATTTCATCGCTGGGATTGAACATGGGCACCAGGCTGTTCTGCCATTCGGCTGAGGGAGAGCCCATATAGAAGGCTCCGATGTAGCTGTAGGTGTAGTAATCCTTGTAGAGGTAACGTCCGTTGGAGTTGAAGTCGTTAAGGATGTTGGTGGCCTTCGACTCCGAGAAGCCGGTGAGGCCGGCAGAGGCGCGGAACTTCAGGAACTGCACCCAGCCGGCACCCTTCAGGAAGTCTTCGTTGGAAGCCACCCAAGCGGCCGAAACGGCCGGGTAGAAGTGCCAGCGGTGGCCGGGAGCAAAGGCGTCGTTGCCGAACTCAGAGAAGCCCAGTTCCACGATGTAGCGGTGGGCATAGTCATAATGCACCAGGCCGTTCAGGTTCAGGGTGTTGTACTTGAACGAGAAGTAGCCGTCGCCCTTGTAAGCAGAGATGCCCCAGTTCAGATGGGCTGTCAGATTATGCTCGCCGAAGCTGCGGTCGTACCCTGCGGTCAGGCGCCCCTGCTTCCAGTCCTGCATTCCGGCGGAGCCGTATCCGCTTGCGGTGAGGGTGGTGGTTTCGTCGGTAGTGGTTGTGGCGCCGTTATACCAGCGGGCGTAGTTGCGCGACTTGGAATACGTGCTGAGGGTGTAGCTGTAGAACGACACCGCCTGCTCCAGGAACAGGCCTTCCGTTATCATATCCAGCCGTTCCTTCACGCTCAGGTTGGTCTGCAGGCTGCGGGCCTTCACGGAGAACCATCCCAGGCCGTTCACCGATGCATACGGGTTGTTGGGATAGACGCCTGTGCCGCTGAAATGCGTGCGGGCGGCATCATCATACACTCCATAGATGTTGGAAGGATATTTGGCCAGGTTGGCGAACAGCGAGGACGTGCTGTAGTTCGGACGGTGGAGGGTCTCGATGCGTCCTCCGATATCCATCTTCACCTCGAACACCTTGAGCACGTTGAAGTCCAGGTTGGCCCGCACGTTGAAGCGCTGGTAACCAAGGTTGCGGGTGCTGTCGGTATCCGCCGCATTCAGCAGGCCTTTGTTGCCGAGATAGTCGAGGTTGATGTTATAGCGGGCGGCCTTGGATCCGCCGTTGAGCACTACATCCGCATCCATATAACTGCCGCTGCCGCGGAGGGCCTTGGCGTACCAGTCGGTATTGGGAAGGGAGCCGGAGCCGTATTCCGCCAGTTGTGTCTCGGTATACACCGGCGACCATACCATCCCCTTGTCGTTGGAAACGGCCTGATTGTAAAGAGTGGCGAACCTGTAGGAATCCAGCGGCTTGTTCAGAAGGGCCGGGGTCTGCACTCCATAGCGGACGCGGGCATTCACCTTCGCCTGCCCTTCCACTCCCCTGCGGGTCGTGATGCTGATGACGCCGTTGGCGCCCTTCTCGCCATAGAGTGCGAGGGCTGCGGCATCCTTGAGCACTTCCACCTTCTCGATTTCGGCGGGAGAGATGGAAGTGAGATAATCTATATTCACCTCGAAGCCGTCCACGAACAGGCGGGCCTGGTTCCAGGTTCCGAGGCCGTAGCTGCCCATCCCGCGGATGAGGTAGCTGGCAGTATTGCTGCCGGGTTCGCCGGTGCCATGGAGTATGGTCAGGCCGGGGAAGGCCCCGATGAAGCTGTTGGTGAGGTTGGCCTCCACTCGCTTGTAGAGTTCATCTCCGGAGGCTGTGCTGACCGCGGCGGTGCCGTAGTCCTGCGCGGCTGCGCCCAATACCATAAAGAGGGCCGCGGCAGATAATGCGAAGATTCTGAGTGATCTGTTCATAGCTGGCCTCCTTTATTTGGTATATCCGGGATTCTGGACAGTGGTGCCCTTGTTCACCTCCAGCTGAGGGAGGGGTTCGAGAAGCATCTCGTCGCTCCAATACGCATTGTAAACCACTGAATCCCACCAGGTTTCTATCCATTTCGCAGCGAAGGGCCAGGTGGCGGCTTCGTCGTTCTTTATGTTGAACTGAAGCATACGCATAGGGCCGCCGCAGATGCCGTTGCCCACGTTGGGGAGTTTCCAGTGCTTGACGTCGAAATAGCGGTGGTTTTCCTGGAAGAACTCGACGGCGTCTTCGCGCTGGATAATTGCGCGGAGCTTGGCCTGGTCGGTTTCCGTGATGGCCGGAAGGCCTGCACGGTTGTGGACTATGTTGAGATTCTCCAGGGCCTTGGCGGTGTTGCCGTATTCATTGTAGGCCTCCGCCAGATTCATATAGGTCTCTGCGAGGCGGAAGAGCGGAGGTTCGCACCAGGTGCGGCTGCCCGCGTGGTAGAAGAACTTGGTGCGCTCGCCGCAGCCCTTCTCGTCGTTGATGGGATCCGGGAACGAGGATGCCTTGTTCTTCTCGGCAGCATAGCCGCCACGGTTCCAGCCCGCATTGGACCAGTAGTAGTCCCCGGGGTTGTTATCGGAGTCGAAACCGCCGAACTTGATATCTGCGTGCGCACGGGGTTCGAGCGAAAGGACTTTCGTTATCCACTCGGCGCCGGGATGAGGCAGGGCCTCCCCTACCTTGGGCCAGCTGACTTCGGTGCCGTCGGCAGCCCAATACTGCTCCAGGTGGTTGGTCAGCACTCCGTTGGCATCGGTGTCGAAACGGCTCACGTTCTGGTGCGCGGAGCAGCAGAGATAGTTCACCATCGGCTCCCATCCCTCCTGCTTGCCGAGCTTGTAGGCAAGGATTATCTCGGGATTGGCAAACACGGAAGTGGCCTGGGCGTAGTCGTCGAAGGCGTTGGGGTTGGGATTGCCCTTGCCGGCACCGCCGGTGTTCAGGAGTTCCACTCCGGCATCCACCGCCCAGGCAAGCACGGCCTCATTGGCATCGATCGCCGCCTTCCAGCGTTCCTTGTCGTAGTTGCCGAAGCAGATCAGGTCGTTATGCTCGCCGTTGTCGAGATATGGGGTGGCGCTGTTGAAGAGGGGCCTGGCCGCGAAGAGCAGGGTCCTGGCCTTGATAGCGAGCACGGCGCCCTTGGTCAGGCGGCCGGTGTATGCAGCCGGCCAGCTCACGGGCAGCACCGCATAAGCGGCATCGCAGAGCTCGCAGATGTAGTCCACCACATCCTTCACGCTCGCGCGGGGAGCGGAGAGATCGTCGGTGGAGAGGAAGGATTTGCGCACGATGGGCACTCCGCCGTAGCGGTAGAGCATACCCATATATCTGTAGGCGACCAGCCCCATGGTTTCGGCCTTGACGGTGGCCTTGTCGCCTTCGGAGAGATCCGCCACTTTATCTATATTCTCGTTCACCAGCCAGCACTGGCGGATGTAGCTCCAGCTTTTCTCGTAGCTGTCGGTGCCGGAATCGGATCCGTCCACACCGTTCACCGAGAGCCCCTGCTGGGCGATTATGTAACTGCCGTGCCAGCTGTATCCGCGGCCTATCTCGCCGCTGAGCGCGCCGTAGGTGCTGTGCCCTATGCCCATTCCGCCCGGCCAGCCGTGCTTGAGGATGTTGCGGTAGCAACTCATCAGCGCTGAGCCGGCATTCTTGGTGGTGGAGAACACATCGTCCTGGTCCACGGTGCCGGTGGTGTCCGGCTTCTCGAGGAAGAGGCTGCAGGATCCAAGGATGCAGATTGCAAAGAAACTGAAAATTATCTTTTTCATAACTCTTTCTCTTTAGAACCGGAAACTGATGCCTGCCATGAATACCCGGGTGAGCGGATACACGTAGGTGCTTCCGTCGGTGGTTTCCGGGTCGATGCCGTAAGGAGTCAGGGCATTGCGGAAGGTGTAGACGTTGTTCGCGTTCACATACACGCGCAGGGCCTGAAGGATGTTGCTATGGGAGGCCGTGCCTATGTTGAAGGTGTAGCCGAGTTCCACATTCTTGAGTTTGAGGTGATCGCTGGACTTCATCCAGTAATCGCTCACGAGGTAGTTGTTGTGGCTGGGAGTGGCGCTGTAGGTGGCGCGAGGGAAGGTGATCTCCTCGCCGGCGAGGTATTTCTCCTCGGTCCAGCGGCCGTCGTACTGCCACTTCCAGGCATTGCCGGCGTTCTTGAAGAACGGGATGGTGTAGCCGCTTGGCAGATAATAAGATCCGTCCTTGCTGCCGGTGAAGAGCATCTTGAGGTCGAAGCCCTTCCAGCCCAGCTGCACTTTGAAGTTGAAGTGATAGAGGGCGTAGTTCGGGAAGCCTATGGGCCCGATATCGTTCTGGTCTATCACCGCATTGCCGTCCAGGCTCTTGTAGCGGATGTCGCCCAGGGTGGCCTGGTTGCCGGTATAGGTATTGAACGGGCGGGCGTCCAGCTCTGCCTGGGTATTGAACAGGCCGTCGGAGGTCAGGCCGTAGCGCTGGCCTATCATATGGCCGGTCTTGTTCATCCAGGGATAAGGGTTGTCCGCTTCCGCCATATAGAGGATCTTGTTGCGGGAGTAGCTGATATCCGCCCCGAGGGTGTAGATGAAGTCGCCTATCTTGTCGGTCCATCCCAGCACCAGCTCATAACCCCGGTTGGTGGTCTCTCCCACATTGGCCGGAGGCACGTCCGCCTGGGGCACTCCGTAGATGGCGGGGATGATGCCCAGGGTGGTGAGGATGTTGTTACGGTACTCATAGAACCAGTCGAAGTCGGCGGAGAGGCGGCTGTCGAAGAACTTGGATTCGACGCCCACATCATACTTTCGCGCACGCTCCCAGGTGATGTCCGGGTTGCCCAGGCTTCCCTCGAGCGCTCCGGGATAGTAGGCGTTCTGCGAGGTGCCGTCGGCATTGCCCAGCCAGTATCCGCTCTGGTTCAGTTTCCAGGTGTTGGGCAGATAGTAGTAGCGGCGGCTGGCCCCAAGCTGGTCGTTACCCACCTCGCCGTACGATGCGCGAATCTTCAGGAAACTCACTATCCTGTTCTGGGGGAACCAGGGCTCGAGCGAAGGCACCCATCCTGCGGAGATCGCCGGGAAGAGGCCGAAGCGCCTGCCTTCAGCGAACTGCTCGGTGCCGTTGTAGCCAACGTTGAACTCCGCCATATAGCGGTCGGCGTAGTTATAGGTGATGCGCCCCACGAAACCCATAATGCCGGAAGGCACGTGGAAGCTGTCGTAAGGCATGGTGTATTTGGATGCCTTGCCAAGCAGCAGGGCGCTCAGCTCGTGCTTGCCGTAGGTCGCGGCCCAGTCCAGACCTGCATCCACGTAGAACTTGTTCCAGTTGGAATAGCCCCAGGACTCGAATGACCCCGCGCCCATCGAACCGCCGAAGAAATCGTACTCGAGGGGATTGTCGGCGTTGCGCTGTATGGAATAGGCAGGCAGGGTGGGGGTATATTTCACATAACGGTTGTAGTTGTCCTGATAGGAAACCGTGGCGTGAGCCTTGAGTCCGGGGGTCAGCCAGTCCATCTGGTGAGTGAGGCGCAGGGTATTGTCCAGCAGGCTGTTGTAGATGGTGGCGGTGCCGCTCATCAGCAGGTTATAAAGCGCGTTCTGGAATCCGATGTTGCTGTTGGTCTTGGCGGCCAGAGGATTCTGGATGGAGCCCTCGATGCCGGAGAAGCCGCTGATCAGATGCCCGTCCACAATGCCGGGGCTGATGAAGGGGTTGCAGTCGTAGATGTACTGCATTATTATCTTGTAGCGCGCCTCCATATCGTAGGCATCGGCACTGTTGCCCGGGCCCGTGGTCTCGCCGAACTGCCCTGCGGTGTTCACCGTGAGGGTGGTGCGGGGAGTGATGGCCACGTCGAAATTCGAACGGAAGTTGTAGCGGTTGAAAAGAGACCCGGTGTTGGCGCCGTAGTAGGATACGTCCTTTCCGATACCTTCCTGGCGGAAGTAGCCGAAGGATACGAAGTACTTCACCCTGTCGGTTCCTCCGCTAACGTTCAGGTTGGCCTGGTACTGGGGAGCCACTCCGTTGAACTGCTCCTTGTAGAGGTTGTGGTCGGCATAGTAGAGGGCCGGCGTGTTCTTGAGCTGCTCTTTCTGCTCGGAGGTGAGGCCGGGCATCGCATCCACTTCCTGGGGGGTAAAGTCGCGGTTGTTCTTGAATTTCCAGAGGTCGTAGTCGTCGTAGATATAGGCGGATAGGCCCTCGTTGCCGGCGTAGCCGCGCTGCTCGTTGCGTATGGCCTCGTTGCGGAAAAGGGCGTACTCATAGGCCGTGGTGCCCTCCTGGAGGATATTTGCCGAGGTGAGGCCGAAGCCTCCGGAGAAATTGATTACCGGCTTGCCTGCGGATCCGCGCTTGGTCGTGACTATGATCACACCATTCGCACCGCGCACACCATAAACCGCGGTGGAAGATGCATCCTTCAGCACGCTGACGCTCTGTATCTCGTTGGCATCCATTGCGTTGAACTCCTGGAAGGCCTGCTCGCTGGCCTGCTCCACTCCGTCGATTATAATGAGCGGGGTGGCGTTGCCATAGGTGGAGACGCCGCGGATGTAGATATCCGCCGCATTGCGGCCCGGCTCGCCGGAGGTCTGCAGTCCCGCCACGCCGGGGGTGTTGCCTATCAAGGCGTTGGCGATGTTGGATACCGGCGTGGCCAGCAGGTCGCCGCCTCCAACGGAGCTGATGGCTCCGGTGACGTTCACTTTCTTCTGGGTGGCGAATGCCGTCACCACCACTTCTTCCATCAGGTTGATGTCCGGCTGCAGCACGATGTCGAGCACGGACTGCGATGCACCCACACGGAAGGTTTTGGAAAGGTAGCCCACGAAGGATGCCTCCACGGTGACTTCCCCGGCAGGCAGGTCCAGCGTGTAGCGGCCATCATCTCCGGCCACCGCTCCGCGGGTGGTACCCTTGATCACCACGGCCGCTCCGGGCAGGGGCTCTCCCGAGTCTTCGGTGAGCTTTCCCCGCAGCGTGCGCGTGTTCTGGCCGGATGCCAGCGTTCCCGCCAGCAGCGCCAGGGCAAGCACAAGGGTCTTGATTAAGGTTTTGGTCATATGGTGTGTCATTTTACTTCATATCCTGCCGGCATGGTGTACATGTCCGGGAGGTCTTTGCTGAAAAGTACCCTGTCAAGAGCGTACATCTTCCGGAAATCTTCTTCGGAAGGATGCCCGGGATAGACGCTGAAATAGTGTTTGTCGGCTTCGTCGTTGCCCACGTACTTGTTACGCCACATCGTTATCATCGATATACGGCGGCCTTCAGAGGGGTTCACCAGGAAGCGGCTCCAGTAATCGGACTGGGTGAAGGATTCGAGGCCGTCTTCCGTAACCCCGCAAGGCTTGCGCTTAGCCTCAGAAACAGCCACCAGGGCCTTCAGGTTGGCAGCAAAAGCCACATTGTTCTTGCCGTGGTAGCAGTCCATCCCAAGAAAATCCACCCATTCATCTCCCGGCCAGCGGAAACGGATGCGCTCCTGAGGATCGGTGTAGATGCCGTCCATCTGGGGAGAGATGGCATAGAGGAAATTGTGCACTCCCTTGTAGTCCCGCAGGTACTGGATGGTTATCTGCCAGAGCTGGACGAACTCGCTTGCTGTGGTGCATTTGCTCCCCCACCACGACCATTCCTGGGTGTGCTCGTGGTACATCCGGAAGATGATTGGCACAAGATTGCCCTTGGAGTCTTTGAGGTTGTTGGCGAAGTCCGCAAGGCGGTCGAGCCAGGCGCGGTACTTGTTCTGGGTGGCGGAGCCCTCTGTGAGGAGTTCCTTCACCACCTCTGCGGAGGAATTGTCCCAGGAATCCTTGCCCGTCTTGGGATTGTTCACATGCATGCAGGCCATTATCACCTCTCCCCTTTCCCGGGCTTCGAGTATCACCCTGCGGCGGATGGCGTTGGAGGAATCCTGCCAGCGGTCGTCCATTATCTCGCCGAAGTCTACGCTGAACACGGCGGGATAGTCCCCGCAAACGGCTTTTGTGTCGGATCCGCCGGGCTCGTTGTACCAGTAGCGGCCGTACCAGAGATCGTCGTGGTGCCCGAACATCCAGCCTTTGTCCGCAATCTTCCAGAGATTGGCCAGCAGCGCCTTGGTCTCGGGGGTGGCGTTCTTGTCCACTATGCTCAGAGTGCCGCCCAGTGAGGAATCCGCCCGCTGGGTAACGGTCACTTCTTTGTAGTAGTAGCGGTCGGTCTTGTCGATGAAACGTATCTTGCAACTCCTCTGGAAGATGTCGGGGTTAGCTTCAGCCTTGAACTTGGGAAGGAGTTCCGTGCCGCCGGCCTCAACTATCCAGGATGCATCGATGCTGATGCGGTAGGCAAAGTTGGCGAACACCTCTATTTCGAACATGCCGCCGGCAGGGCTGATGGATACTTCTTCGCTGGACAGGCTGATTTCCCGGGTGTCTACAGGTGCAGGCGCAGGATCGGGCTTCGTGCACGAGTGCGCGCACGCGAGCGAGAGCACGGCCAGCAGGCTTATGATCCTAAGGCGAAGCATGACTTATTCGGCGGGATTGTCGGAATCTTTCTGCACCAGCCAAACGGTGAAGCGCAGGTTGTCGGTATACCAACGGGTGTCGGGATAGTTCCAGTCTATGGTATTGAACGGACCGGGGAAGGCACGGGCGAAGGCGCCGGAAGGAATCATATAGCTGACCCCGGCCACTGTCTGTTCGCCGGCTCCGACAATATACACCGTATAGAGCGGCGTCGTGTATTCCGTGTCTTCGAAAGAGTGCACTATCACCGTATTCTCATCCGGCTTGTGCCAGCGGCTCTTGCCTTTGGGGAAGATACGGTATTTCTCGTTCATATCCTTCGTGCCGTCGTACATATAATTGGCATACAGCCCGTCCGGGCCGGCCTTATTGTCGAGTGTGCCATAGGTTTCGCCGGTCTCGGCATCTGCCTTTTCCAGGCGGAAACTAAGGATGTTGTCGTCTTCGTCGGTGGGCATATAACCGGTGTCCCAGTGCCACCATTTATCCATTATGGTAGAACGGACCACCTCGCCATCCCAGCCTCCCACTACTATGAAAGAGCACTTGGGGGCATTCTTTTCGTCCAGGATTCCGGCCACCTTGGTAAAGGAATAGGTGCCCTCCAGCTGATCCCGAAACTTGCTGTATTCAAGCGAATAGGTGCGCGTCTCGCCATTATAGGCAGTAACCGTGAACGATGTCTTGCCGGAACTGAGGTCCAGGGTGCTTCCCGGGCCGATGCTCGCTTTGGGGCAGAACTCGCTGTCGGGATATTTGAAATCCACTGCCTCAACCTTCACCTTGCTGAGGTCCAGCCCGGTGGTGATGAGGCTCACTGTGACGGAGCCCACGGTATCGTCGGTCCAGTCGTCCGTGATTACCGCCGCCCCGATCTGAGACTCCAGCCGGATATTCACCGGAGTGCGCTCCCGCAGCCACGGATCGGTCAGCGGCTCGGTATTCCGCGGCTCCTCCGTGCACGACAGCAGGATGGATGCCGAAGCCAAGGCCAGTATTAACAGTCTCTTAATCATACGGTTACAAATATAATAATTCTCAGCCTACCTGTGCGCCGTTGCACACCGCCTCCTGCGGAGTGATGAAGCGCATGGTGCCGTCGTTCTGCTTGGCCATGAGTATCATGCCCTTGCTCTCGATGCCCTTGATAACGCGCGGTTTGAGATTGGCGAGGATGCAGATCTGCTTGCCCAGCATATCTTCCGGGCTGTAATACTCGGCAATGCCGGAGACTATCACCCGTTTGTCGATGCCGGTGTCGATGGTGAGTTTGAGGAGTTTGTCGGTCTTGGGTACGCGCTCGGCCTCCAGCACGGTGGCGGTGCGGATGTCCATCTTCTCGAAATCCTCGAAAGTGCATTCTTCCTTCTGGGGAGTCACCTGCTTCGCCAGCTCGGCCTTTGCCTCCGCCTCCTTCTCTGCGCGGATGGCTGCCAAGCGGTCCAGCTGCTTCTGGATCACGTCATCCTCGATCTTCGCGAACAGCAACTCCGCCTCGCCCAGTTGATGACCCTCAGGCAGAATATCGCTTGCGCCCAGCTGCTCCCAGTCGATTGTAGGAGCGTTGGCAGTCGGAAAAGCAATGCCGGGACCGGGCTCCCCTTGCGGGACACGGCCCGGCCCTTTGCTTTTCGCGGAGGGCTGAACATTCAACATTTTGCGAAGGCGTTCGCAGGCGAACGGAGTGAAAGGTTCGAAAGCAATGGCAAGATCGGCGCAAAGCTGCAGACACACGTTCAGGATGGTGCCGGTGCGCACCAAATCCGTCTTCGCAAGCTTCCACGGCTCGCTATCGGAAATGTACTTGTTGCCAACGCGCGCAATCTGCATCGCATCCTTCAGCGCCTCGCGGAAACGGTAATTCTCTATATTCTTTTCCAGACTCTCGCGAAGAGCCGGAATCTCCGCCAGCGTCTCGCGGTCCACGTCGGTCAACTCGCCTGCCGCCGGCACCTTGCCCTCGAAATACTTGTGAGTCAGCACCACGGCACGGTTCACGAAGTTGCCGAAGATGGCCACCAACTCGGAATTGTTGCGCGTCTGGAACTCCTTCCAACTGAAGTCGTTATCCTTGGTCTCGGGGGCGTTCGCGGTCAGCACATAACGCAGCACATCCTCCTTGCCGGGGAAATCCTGCACATACTCGTGTGCCCAAACGGCCCAGCCGCGGGAAGTGGATATCTTGTCTCCCTCAAGATTCAGGAACTCGTTTGCAGGCACGTTCTCCGGGAGGATGTAGCCGTCGCCGTAGGCCTTCAGCATCGAAGGGAAGACTATGCAGTGGAATACGATATTGTCCTTGCCTATGAAGTGCACCAGCTTGGTGTCCGGGCTCTTCCACCACTTCTCCCAGTCGTTCGGGAGGAGTTCCATGGTGTTGGAGATGTAGCCGATGGGGGCATCGAACCAGACGTAGAGAACCTTGCCCTCCGCACCCTCCACCGGCACAGGCACACCCCAGTCGAGGTCGCGGGTGACGGCACGTGGCTGCAGGCCGCCGTCCAGCCAGCTCTTGACCTGGCCGTAGACATTGCTGCGCCACTCCTTGTGGCCTTCCAGTATCCACTCGCGGAGCCAGGGTTCGTAATCCTGCAAAGGCAGATACCAATGGGTAGTCTTTTTCTTGATAGGGGCAGCGCCGCTGAGCTTGGAGTGGGGATTGATGAGTTCCTCGGGGCTGAGGGTGGAGCCGCACTTCTCGCACTGGTCGCCGTAGGCATTCTCGTTGCCGCACTTGGGGCAGGTGCCCACTATGTAGCGGTCTGCGAGGAAGGTCTTGGCCTCGGGGTCGTAGTACTGCTCGCTCTCTTGAGTTACGAACTTGCCCTCGTCGTAGAGCTTGCGGAAGAATTCGGATGCATTCTTCTCGTGTATCTTCGAACTTGTGCGGCCGTAGATATCGAAATTGATGCCCAGCGCCTTGAAACTGTCGGCAATTATCTTGTGGTATTTGTCTACTATGTCCTGGGGGCTGCAGCCCTGCTGGCGGGCCTTGATGGTGATGGGCACGCCGTGCTCGTCGCTTCCGCACACATACAGCACATCCTCCCCGCGCAGGCGGAGATATCTCACGTAAATATCGGCGGGCACATACACGCCGGCCAGATGCCCGATATGAACAGGACCATTGGCGTATGGCAACGCACAGGTCACAAGGGTTCTCTTGAACTTCTTTTCCATATATAACTAAGCTTCTTTTTTCAAAGTTTCTTTCAGTTTTCTTTGGCGGCGCTGAAGGGTGGTCATTTCCTTCATCAGTGCCAATTCTTCTTCGCCGGAGGCATCTTTGAGGGCCCTGCGGATCTCTTCCAGCCGGGCTGC
This sequence comes from uncultured Bacteroidia bacterium, assembly GCA_902768365.1. Taxonomy (GTDB): domain Bacteria; phylum Bacteroidota; class Bacteroidia; order Bacteroidales; family UBA932; genus Cryptobacteroides. The sequence goes on from CACXKV010000001.1 coordinate 102,907, forward strand.
CGCGCGCCTTTCGGCAAGGGTGAGCATAGCCCTGGGCACATAGCTTACGAGCCAGGACTGCTCGTTGGTGAGGGAACTCTCCAGGCGTTTTACCGACAACTGGTATTTGCGGGTGGAGAAGTCTCCAACTATCTCCGCGAGGGTGCGGTCGGGGGAATCCAGCAGGGTGCGGATGATTTCGGCCTGGTCGCGGCCCTCGTAGTAAAGATCCAGATAAGCATCGTAGACTCGTCTGAATCCGGCATTTGAGAGAGGTTTCCCGGTGGATTCGATGGTTGCCGAGATGAAGTCGGCGACGGTATCCGTGGCTTCGGGGTCGTAGTACGGGGAGTCGGTCTCGAAGTGGAGTTGTTCGGAGCCGTGTTGCAGGAGGAAGGTCAATATATCTTCCTCAACAGCAGCAAGTGTTTTGTTTTCCGGGATGTATTTGTCAGCGGGCGGGGCCGGAAGGTCAGCCGGGGCGGATGCCCCCTCTGGAGCATTTTCCCGGAACGGGTCGCTTGGCGACGCGGAAGAGGGGGCCCTTCCGCCCTCGGCGAGTCTCGCTTCACGCTCGCGCTCGCGGCGCTCATCTTCCAGCAACTTGTCCCGAGTGACTTTGACGCGCCGGAAAATGATATCCGCCGCCACGTCGAACTTCTCTGCGGCCGCATTTACGTACACCGAACGCTTGACGGCGTCGGGGATGCGGGCGATGGTGTCCGCGATGTCGTTCACGAAGTTCGCCTTCTTGAGCGGATTCCCGGCAGCCTCTCCCAGCAGGATATCAGCCTTGAAATCCAGGAAATCCTTCGCATTGTCTTCTATATACCGCTGCACCTCCTCCAGGGAACGTCCCTTGCTGAAGGAATCCGGGTCCTCACCTTCCGGAAGAAGCACAACGCGCACATTAAGGCCCTCATATAGAATAAGGTCTATATCCTTGAGCGAAGCGTGGATACCGGCGGAATCACCGTCGTTCATCAGGAGGATGTTGTCGGTGAACTTGTGTATCAGGCGGATCTGCTGCACCGTGAGCGCCGTTCCGCAGGGAGCCACCACATTGTGGATACCCAGCTGCTGCAGCATCACATAGTCGATATTCCCCTCTACGATGATGCACTCGTTCGCCCTGGAAATCTCGCTCTTGGCGTAGTAGATGCCGAAGAGGATGTTGCTCTTGCGGTAGATTTCCGTATCGGGGGAATTCACATACTTGGCGGGGTTGTCTGCCTTGAGGGTGCGGCCGCTGAAGGCTATGGTGCGCCCGCTCACGCTCTGGATGGGGAACATCACCCTCTCGCGGAACTTGTCCGCCAGGGTGCCGTCTTCGCGCTTCACCACCAGCCCGGCGTCGATCAGGTACTCATCCTTATAACCGGCCTTGCGGGCAGCCTGCAGCAGGTCATCCTTCCCCGAAGGGGCCCATCCGAGGCCGAATTTTGCGATGGTCTCGTCTTCCAGGCGGCGGGAATGGTAGTAGGCCAGGCCCACGTCCTTCCCCTCTCCGGCCTTCAGCTGCTCCGCGAAGAACTTCTGCGCAAACTCGCTCACAAGCAGCAGGCTTTCGCTGCGCTGGCGGCTGGCAAGTTCCTCCGGAGACTCTTCTTCTTCCACTACCTCTATATTATAACGCTTCGCGATGTAGCGCAGCGCCTCCACATACGAACTGTGCTCGTGCTCCATCAGGAAGCCTACGGCAGAACCGGACTTCCCGCATCCGAAACACTTGTAGATACCTTTGGACGGCGACACATAGAACGACGGAGTCTTCTCCTGATGGAACGGACAGCAGGCCACGTAGTTGGCCCCGCGGCGCTTCAGCGTCACGAAGTCTCCCACTATGTCCTCTATCCGTACGGTATTCAGGATGAGGTCGACCGTATCTTTAGGTATCATTGCTTTCTATGATGCTATGTCGCAGAGGAACTTGACGCGGATGAGGCGGATTTCGAGCTCTTCGAAGTCCCCGCCGAGGGCGGCGATGGCGTCTTCGACCGAGTCGGATTCAGCTTCGGTGCTGAAGTACTCGTAGATTTCCTCGACGTCTTCTTCGTCGTAGTTCTCTTCGATGTAGTAGTCTAGATTCAGCTTAGTGCCGGTGGAGACTATGCCTTCTATCTCGGAAACGAGTTCTTCGATATCCATTCCCTTGGCGGAGGCTATGTCCTCCAGGTCCATCCGGCGGTCTATGCTCTGGATGATGAAAATCTTGTTCGCGCTCTTGTTGGGGGCGGATTTAACGATGAAATCGTCCGGACGGGTGATGTCGTTCTCCTCCACATACTGCGCGATCATCTTCACGAACTCGGAGCCGAACTTGCGGGCCTTGCCCTCGCCCACGCCCTGGCAGTTGCGGAGTTCATCGATGGTAATCGGATACAGGATGGCCATATCCTGCAGGGCGGGATCCCCGAAGATGATCCAGGGCTGGAGTTTGAGCCTGCGGGCAACATCTTTGCGGAGGTCCTTGAGCATCTTGAGGAGCGTTTCATCGCAGCCTCCCCCGCCCCGGACCGCATTGGCCGCAGCCAGCGACTCGTCGTCGTCGAAATCGTCTGTGCCGTCATCCGAGAATACCCCGTCCTGCACAAGCTCCAGTTTCCAGGGATTGATCAGGAACTCGAGCCCTGCTCCGGTCACTGAAATCAGGCCGTAGGATTCTATCTCCTTCTCGAGCAGATGGTGCACCACCCCCTGATGGATGACGGTTATCCAGTAGCGCTCGTCGTGGGCGCTGCCCTTGCCGAAGAACTCCAGCTCGTCGTGGCGGTAGCTCTTTATGAGGGCGTTCTCCTTGCCGGCAAGGATGCAGGCCAGATGCTCCACCTTAAAGTGCTCGGGGAGGCTGGTGATGAGGTCTATGACCAGCTGCATATCCTTGCGACCGTCAAACACCGGCTTGGGATGCAGACAGTTGTCGCAACAGCCGCAGTTCTCCTGCCCGTATTCCTCTCCGAAGTAATTCAACAACAGTTTTCGACGGCACTGGCCGGATTCGGCGTATGCCACCACCTCGTTCAGGAGCTGGCGGCTGATTTCCTGCTCCGCCACCGGCTTGCCCTGCATGAACTTCTCGAGCTTGCGTATGTCTTTATAGGAGTAGTAGGTGATGCAGAGGCCCTCTTCGCCGTCACGGCCTGCACGGCCCGTCTCCTGATAGTAACTTTCTATGCTCTTGGGGATGTCGTAGTGGATGACGAAACGCACGTCCGGCTTGTCGATGCCCATCCCGAAGGCGATGGTGGCCACTATCACATCTATTTCCTCCATCAGGAACTTGTCCTGGTTCTCGGCCCGCACCTTGGCATCGAGCCCCGCGTGGTAGGGCAGGGCCCGTATGCCGTTGATGCTGAGGAAGGCCGCCATCTCTTCTACCTTCTTGCGGCTGAGGCAGTAGATGATGCCGGACTTGCCGGGGTTCTGGCGTATGAAACGCACTATGTCCTTCTCGGGCTCGACCTTGTTACGGATTTCGTAGTAGAGGTTGGGGCGGTTGAAGGATGATTTGAAGATTACCGCATCCTGGATTCCCAGATTCTTGAGGATGTCGCTCTGCACCTTGGGCGTTGCAGTCGCGGTGAGGGCGATGATGGGCGCGCGGCCAATCTCGTTCACGAGGCTGCGGATACGCCGGTATTCCGGCCGGAAGTCGTGTCCCCACTCCGAAATACAATGCGCTTCGTCCACCGCATAGAAGGATATGTGGATTTCCTTCAGCAGGGCGACGTTCTCTTCTTTGGTGAGGGATTCCGGAGCGACGTAAAGAATCTTGGTGCGCCCGGCGAGCAAATCCGCCTTCACATCGTCTATTTCCTGCCTTGAGAGCGAAGAGTTCAGGAAGTGGGCGATGCTCTCGTTGCTGCTGACGAATCCGCGGAGCACGTCCACCTGGTTCTTCATCAGCGCGATCAGAGGCGAGATCACGATTGCCGTGCCGTCCGCCACGAGGGCGGGCAGCTGGTAGCAGAGAGACTTTCCTCCGCCGGTAGGCATCAGCACAAAGGCGTCGCCTCCGTTAAGAAGGTGATTGATCACGCTCTCCTGATCGCCCTTGAAGTTGTCGTATCCGAAGAATTCCTTCAGCGTGCTGTGTATTTCGGCGGAGTAGTCTTTCATACTTGTTAATCTAATGAGTGAATTGCCAGGCCGGAGCGGAGCTTGGGCTCGAACCAGGTGGTCTTGGGCGGCATTATGTTGCCTGTGTCCGCGATGCGGATGAGCTGGTCCATCGAAACGGGATAGAGAGCAAAGGCAACGGCCATCTCGCCGCTGTCCACGCGGCGGCTGAGTTCCCCGAGACCGCGGATTCCGCCGACGAAGTCGATTCGCTTGTCGGTGCGGAGGTCCTTGATGCCCAGGATCTTGTCCAGCACGAGCTTGGAGAGGATGGTCACATCCAGCACCCCGATGGGGTCGGTGTCGTCGTAACGGCCGGGCTTGGCGGTAAGGCTGTACCATTTGCCGTCCAGATATATGCTGAAATTGTGCAGGCCGGTGGGGGCGGGGGATTCCTTCGCTGCGCTCGGAATGACAGTGAAGTCTTCTTCGAGGGCAGAAAGGAACTGCTCCTTGCTCAGGCCGTTCAGGTCTTTGACCACGCGATTGTAATCGATGATGGCGAGCTGGCTCTGGGGGAAGCACACGGCCATGAAGTAGTTGTATTCCTCGTTGCCGGTGTGATTGGGGTTCTGGGCCTTCTTCTCGGCGCCCACGCGGGCGGCAGCCGCCGTGCGGTGATGGCCGTCGGCAACGTAGAACGCATCCACTTCAGTCTCGAAGATCTTGGTGATGCGGGCATTGACCGCGTCATCGTCGATTACCCAGAAAGTGTGGGTAAAACCGTTCTCATCCACGAACTTGTATTCCGGCTCCCCGGCTGCGGTCCTGGCGATGATATCTCCAAGCTCCTTGTTGTCCTTGAAGGCGAAGAAGACGGGCTCGATGTTGGCATTCTGGATGCGGACGTGGATCATGCGGTCGTCTTCTTTGTCCTTACGGGTGAGCTCATGCTTCTTGATTATGCCGTTGGCATAGTCGTCGGTATGTGCGCAGAGCACAAGGCCGTACTGGGTGCGGGTGCCCATGGTCTGGGCATAGACATAGTACTTTTCTTTGTCTTCGCGCACCAGCCAGCCGCGCTCCTTCCAAAGCTTGAAGTTGGCGACAGCCTTGTCGTAGGTGCGTTGCTCGTGCTCGCCTGCGATGGGATCGAAATCAATTTCGGGCTTGGTGATGTGCAGGAGACTCTTCTCCCCTGCCATCGCCTTTGCTTCCTGGGAGTTCAGCACGTCGTAGGGAGGTGCTGCGACCTCGGTGACGAGGTTCTTGGGCGGCCTGATTGCCGCAAAGGGTTTTACTCGTACCATATCCTACTTGTTTACCTGGAAGCGGGTGTTGCCCGTTGCAAAATAATCCACTATCTGATTCGCGGCGGCAAGTCCTGCGTTCACGTTGGCTTCGGCGGTCTGCGCGCCCATCTTCTTGGGAGTCGCGAACACGCGGAGGCCGAACTTCTCCTGCAGGGTTGCATAGTTGTCCGGCATCACATCGGTAACATACTTGAGGTCCGGACGGTCTTCGAGGGCCTTCTCGAGGCCAGCCTCGTCGATGACCTCCTTGCGGGCGGTGTTCACCAGGGTTGCTCCCTTGGGCATTTTGGTGATGAGATCGTAGTTGATGCTGCCGATCGTGGCGGGCAGGGCCGGAATGTGGAGGGAGAGATAATCGCTGCCGATGTAGAGTTCGTCCAGGGTGTGGACGGGCTCGGCTCCGCCTGCGGCGATCTGCTCATCGGTGAGGAAGGGGTCGAGTGCCTTGACCTTCATGCCGAGGGCCTTGGCCTTGGCGCCCACCAGACGGCCCACGTTGCCGAATGCCTGGATGCCCAGGGTCTTGCCCTGAACTTCGGAGCCGGTTGCGGGAGTGAACTGAGTGCGGGCCATGAAAATCATCATTGCGATGGCAAGCTCGGCCACTGCGTTGGAGTTCTGGCCGGGGGTGTTCATCACCACCACACCGTGTGCGGTGGCTGCTGCGAGATCGACATTATCGAATCCAGCGCCTGCGCGGACGACTATCTTAAGCTGGGGAGCGGCGTCGAGCACCTCGGCGGTAACTTTATCCGAACGGATGATGAGGGCGTTGACATCGGCGACTGCCTTCACCAGGTCGGCCTGCTCGGGATACTTTTCGAGCAGCGCCACTTCGTGCCCGCCCTTTACGAGGATATCTTTGATCCCTGCCACTGCTGCAGCGGCAAAGGGTTTCTGGGTTGCAATCAGGACTTTCATTTCTTGAGAGCTTCAAATTCCTTCATAGTTGCAACCAGCGCCTCCACATCTTCCTGAGTGCAGGCGTTATAGAGGGATGCGCGGAAGCCGCCCACTGAACGGTGGCCCTTGATGCCTATCATTCCCTTGCTCTTTGCAAAGGCGAAGAACTCGTCCTGCAGGTCTTCGTAGCCGGGAGCCATCACGAAGCAGACGTTCATAATGGAACGGTCTTCCTTCTCGGCGGTGCCGGTGAAGAGGGAGTTACGGTCGATTTCGGCATAGAGGGTGGCGGCCTTCTTCTCGTCGATCTCGTGGATAGCGTCGATTCCTCCGATGCTCTTGAGCCACTTGAGGGTCTCGTTCATCACGTAGATGGAGAACACGGGAGGGGTGTTGAACATGGATTCTTTGTCGAGATGGGTGCGGTAGTCGAGCATCGTGGGGATGTAGCGGCTGACCTTTCCGAGGCTGTCTTTGCGGATGATGGCGAAGGCCACGCCGGCAGGGCCTGCGTTCTTCTGGGCGCCGCCGTAGATCAACTCATACTTGCTCACGTCTACCCTGCGGGAGAGGATGTCGGAAGACATATCCGCGATGAGGGGAACGGGGCAGTCAATGTCGTGCTTGATCTCGGTGCCGTAGATGGTGTTGTTGGTGGTGATGTGGAGATAGTCCAAATCGGTGGGGATGTCGAATCCCTTGGGGATGTAGGTGTAGTTCCTGTCCTTGGAGCAGGCGATTGCATATGCCTCGCCTATGCCCTGGGCCTCCTTGAGGGCCTTGTGTGCCCACACGCCCGTGTCGAGGTATGCAGCCTTCTTCTCGAGGTAGTTCATTGCAACGTAGAGGAACTGCAGGCTGGCGCCGCCACCGAGAAATACGGTTTCATAGTCTTCGGGGATGTTCAGGATTTCGCGCCAGAGAGCGCGGGTTTCATTCATGGTCTCCTCCCATTCCTTGGTTCTGTGTGAAATGGATATCAGTGATACACCGGTCCCTTTGAAGTCGAGAAGGGCCTCGCGTGCGTGTTCGATGGCCACCTGGGGAAGGAGGCAGGGGCCTGCATTAAATACGTGGATTTTGCTCATTGCGTTAAATCGGTTAATTTGATTTTATCTTTAAAGATACCTATTTTTTTTGTATGTTCCAAAAAAGCTTTTTCTTTTGAGAGAGGGATGTCTACCGTGAGGCTGCACTCCTCCGCGAAATCGCGGCTGACGACCTCCAGGCCCTGTGCCTTGAGTTCGCCCATCACGGCGGGCATAAGTTCATATCCGAACTCAATGCTCCAACGGCGGGTGGCGGTTTTTTCCACTATCTGCGCCTTTTCCAAAGCATCGGCCGTGGCGGATTTATAGGCCCTGATGAGGCCGGGCACGCCCAGAAGGATGCCGCCGAAGTAGCGCACTACCACCACCAGCACGTTCTGCAGGCCCTTCGAATCTATCTGCCCGAGGATGGGCCTTCCGGCCGTTCCGGAGGGCTCGCCGTCGTCGTTTGCGCGCCAGATGCCCTCCCTGGTGAGGGTGGGGCCTCCGAACGTATCTTCTACCTTCGCGATGCGGTACGAGAAGCAGTGATGCCGCGCCCCATGATGCTCTGCCCGCAGCCTGTCTACAATCGGTTTAACATCTGACTCAGAAGAGATTGGGTATGCATATGCGATAAAACGGCTGCCGCTGTCCTTGAAGAGACCTTCGGACGGCGCGGCGATGCTTAGATATTTATCGGGCGAAAGCATTACCAAAATTAGCAAAAATCTTGTATATTCGCAATGTAAAACGAAATTTGGTTAGAAGATGACTTACCGTTACCGCGTCACGTTGGAAGGAATCAAGGGCTTTTACAGGGTTTATCTGGTAAACGCCACGAACAGTCTGTATACGCTTCACAAGCAGCTTCGCGCCGATCTTGAGTTCCCTCAGGACCAGCAGATTCTGTTCAAAGCCTTCGACGAAGCAGGTAACGTGGTGGGGCGCTTCGCGCTGATGCCCCTTCCCGGCAACAAGGCGGTGGACGAGGTTCCGATAGCGGAAACCGTCAAGGCCGGCATCGTGCGCTACCAATACTTCTACGACGTCAGTTCAAAAAAATATGTGATTGTCACATTCGAAGGAGTTGAAACCGGCAAGGAAGTCAATCTTCCGGAGATAGTCGACTCCAAGGGGCCCCTTCCCATCGAGTTCGAGCACGGCTACGTGGCCTTCGAAGACCTTCCCGACAACCGTCGCCGCCTCCCCGGCGAAAAGCCCTCCGGCATTCTGGGAATGCTTGGCCTCTCCGACGATGAAGACCTCGACGACGATGACGACGAGGACGATGAGGACGACGAAAACGAAGATGACGCCCTCGAAGAAGAGGACGTCATCTATGATGAGAACGAGTAAGGATCCTTACTTCGTTTCTTCAGCCTTAGCCACGAAAGGAGCAACCTTGCAGAGGTCGACGGTGAAGATGAGGGTGGCGTTGGGCTCGATGCCCTGGTTGCCGCGCTCACCGTATCCGAGCTTGGCGGGAACATAGAGCTCGATCTGGCCGCCTTCACCAACCTGCTGGATGCCTTCAGTCCAACCTGCGATCACGCGGTCGAGGGTGAAGCGGATGGAATCACGGTCGGGAGTAACCTCATCGAACACATTGCCGTCGAGGGTCTTGCCCTGATAGCGCACCCATACGGTATCCTTGGGGCTGGCAGGCTTTACGCCACCTTCCTTGATAACCTTGTACTGGAGGCCGCTGGGGAGCTCCACGACACCTTCCTTGGTCTTGTTCTTGGCAAGGAACTTCTCTTCAGCTTCTTTATTGGTGAGAAGCTTGAGGGAACGCCTGTTCTCGAGGAATTCGCCGAAGAGACGGTTCATTTCCTCGGGGTTGATCTTGAACTGCTCACCGAAGTCGGGGTCACGCATGTTGCCCTTGGCGTTGATGAAATCGTTCATACCCTTCTTGATCTGGCTGTAGTTCAGGTCACCGAAATCGTAGTTCTTGATGAAGGAACCGAAGTTGATTCCCACGAGGTACGAAACGGAATCGAGCTGAGCCTTGCTGGGCTTGAAATCCTTGGCGGTCTTGACAACCTCTTTTACGGTCTCGACGGCTTCTTCGCCATCTTCCACGCCTGCCTTCTCAGCCTTGGGCGAGCAGGCGGCCACTGCAAGTCCTGCTGCGAGGACTGCGAACAAAAAATTCTTTCTCATTGTTTTATAAATAGTTAAAGTTGTTTCTAAAGCTCCCATGCAAGGGCCGATGCTCCGAGTATGGCGGCATCGGATTCCTTGAGCTGCGAGAAGAGAAGTTTGACCTTCCCCTTCCACAGAGGCAGGACGTTGTCGTTCATCGCCTTGAGAGTGGGTTCATAAATAAAGTCCTTGGCACGGGCCAGGCCTCCGAAGAGGACTATGGCCTCGGGGGCTGAGAACTGGATGAAGTCTGCAAGTTTCTCGCCAAGAATGCGTCCGGTGAAATCGAACACGCGGAGAGCCACCGCATCTCCCTCCTTAGCGGCCTCGTACACATCCTTGGAGGTGATATTCTGGACTTCGCGAAGAAGTGACGGCTCATCGCTAAGATCCAGCCACTCGCGGGCGGTACGTGCGACTCCGATGGCGGAGCAGTAAGCCTCGAGGCAGCCTGTGCGGCCGCAACCGCAGAGGCGCCCGTTATGGCGGACTGCTATGGTGTGGCCGAGCTCACCGGCGAAACCGTCGGCTCCATAGACCACTTTTCCATCAATAACGATTCCGCTGCCCACGCCGGTGCCGAGGGTGATCATGATGAAGTGCTTCATTCCCTTGGCCACGCCGTAAGTCATCTCACCCACTGCTGCCGCATTGGCGTCGTTGGTGAGGGACACGGGTATGCCTCCGCAGGCCTCGGAAAGCTTCTGCGCAAACTTTACCTCGCCGTGTGCCGCCCAGGGAAGGTTGGGTGCAAAAGCGATGCTTCCGGTGTAATAGTTACCGTTCGGAGCGCCCACGCCTATACCGCGGATCTGGCCATGCTTGCCGGACTGCGCAACGAGTTTGATGACCGCATCGGCCAGCTCTTTGATAATCACATCGGCATCCGCACTGGGATTAGCCTTCACAACGCTCTGGGCGAGGACCTCGCCGCGTGCATCGACCACACCGAGCTTGCTGCTCTGGCCGCCGATGTCTATGCCTACTACGTAATCTTTATCCATATTATTCTACCGGAATATCTTTGTTGACGTTCTTGGAACCGATGAATGCATAGTACACGAGGAATGCCAGGCAGGCGATGATGAGCCAGTAGCTCTGCATCGAACCCACATAGTCGGCGAGGAGGTTCTGGAAGAACGGGATGATGCCACCGCCGCAAACCAGGGTCATGAAGATGCCGGAAGCGGCTGCAGTGTACTTGCCGAGCCCCTCGACTGCGAGGTTGAAGATTGCGCCCCACATGATGGAGGTGCAAAGGCCGCAGAGCACGAGGAATCCGAGGGAAAGCGGAATCACGTTGGCACCGACCTTGATCTCGACCGTTTCAGGAACGAAAATGGCGCAGAGAAGCAGGCAGATGGCCACGGCGGACATCACGCCAAGCATAGTCTTGCTGCTGATCTTGGAGCCTGCTGAGGCGCCGATCAGACGGCCGATAAGCATGCTGAACCAGTAGAATCCGATCATGGTTCCGGCGAGTGCGGGACCCACATTGGGAATGCTGCTGAAGTGGACGTTTGCGGTGTTGGGGATACCGACCTCGATGCCCACATAGAAGAAGATCGCGATGGCTCCGAGCACGAAATGACGGAAGCTGAGTGCGCTGTGGGGATCCTTCTTCACATTGCCTGCAAGGCGGGCTGCCTTCTCTTCGGGAGTCTCCATGTGAGGTTCGGGAATCTGGGTGAACCAGATGATGAGGAATGCGATTGCGAAGATTGCCATTGCAATGATCATCACGGGAGCAGCCTTGGCCACGGTTGCATCTGCGATGCTGCCGCCGACGAGCCAACCTACGAAGATAGGAGCGATGGTGCCGCCGGTGGAGTTGCAGGTGCCGCCCCACTGGATGAGCTGGTTGCCCTTGTTGCCGCCGCCGCCCAGAGTGTTGAGCATAGGGTTCACGACTATGTTGAGCATGCACATCGAGAAGCCGGCAACGAAGGCGCCGAGCACATAGACTCCGAAACTCTCCACGTAGCCGGAGAGGAACTGGATCGCCACGCCGATAAGACCGACGGTAACGGCTGCCAGGGCGGTGAATTTATAGCCCTTGCGCTTGAGGATAAGGCCGGCGGGAATACCCATACATGCATAAGCGATGAAGTTGGCGAGGGTTCCGAGCTGCGAGAGAGCCTTGGAAGCGCCGAACTGGTTGGTAACGATCACGCCCATGGAACCTGCCAGATTCGTAACGAACGCAATCATGAAGAAGAGTGCGAACATCACAATGATGGCAGGAGTGTAGTTCTGTTTCTTTGCAGTTGTCATATTGTTTTTTGTTTAGATTGATTCGATATTCTTCTCGTTCAGGAGGTTCTTGCCCTCGGGGGTATAGGCGTAAGCTATACGGTCGGCGTAGTGCTCCTCGACCTTGCGGCGTACCATCTTCATGGTGGAGTTGAGCATTCCGTTGGCAATTGTGAAGCCTTCGTCGCAGATGACCACCGCGGCCGGCAGCCAGCGGTCGGGATAGAGGGCGTCGTGAGGGCCTCCGGTCTTGTAGCTGTCTATCTCGGACTGTATCTTGCGGAGCATGGCCTCCTTGCCCTCACGCGAGGCGGGATCCAGGCCCTGCTGCTTCGCATAGTCGGCGAGAGCCTCCTTTGCGGGCACTATCAGGGCGATGGTGTAAGGATTCTGGTTATTGTGAAGCACGGCAGCCTCCACATACTTGGAAACCTCCGGCAGGCTGTCTTCGAAGCCTTCCGGTGAATACTTCTCGCCGTCGGCGGAGATCAGCAGGCTCTTGAATCGGCCCACCACATAGAGGAAGTCGGGATCCCAGGGGCAGATGTAGCCCATGTCGCCGGTGTGCAACCATCCGTCGATGATGGTGTCTGCAGTGGCCTTGGGGTTCTTCCAGTATCCGGCCATTACGTTCTCTCCACGGATGACTATTTCGCCCTTGGTGCCGTGGGGCACCTCATTGCCCTGCTCGTCGCAGATCTTGCAGTCCATAGGGCGCACGATGCGTCCGGAGCTGCCGAAGATGGCGTGGCCGGTGGAGTTGGCGCAGATGATAGGGGTCGCCTCGGTGAGGCCGTATCCCTGGAACATAGGCATGCCGACTGCGCAGAAGAAGCGCTGGAGCTCGATGTCGAGCAGGGCGCCTCCGCCCACGAAGAAGTTCATGCGGCCGCCGAAGTTCTCGCGCACGGCCTTGAATATGAGCTTATCGAAGACCCACATAAGGGGCTTGCGCCACCAATAGAGGAAGCCTCCGCGGTTGTAATACTCTTTGTTATAAGCAATTGCATTCTTCACCGCAAAGTTGAAGAGTTTCTCCACGGTAGGGCCTTTGGCCTTGATGGCAGATTCGATGTTCTTCTTGAAGTTGCGGGCAAGGGCAGGCACCGACAGCATCACGTGAGGGCGTGTTTCCTTGATGGCGGTGGGAACATTCTTGAGGGTTGCCAGCGCGTTCTTTCCGATCGGCACGAAGGCGATGCTTCCGCCATAAGACATCATGGTGTACATGCCGGCCACATGCGCAAAGCAGTGGTCCAGAGGAAGGATGATCAGCATCACGCTCCCCTCGGCTATGTTGATGACCGAGGCCCCCTGTGCCACGTTGGCGGTGTAGTTGCGGTGGGTGAGGAGGATGCCCTTGGGGTCTGCGGTGGTGCCGGAAGTGTAGCTGATGTTCGCGTAATCGTCCGGGCCTACCGAGGTATAGCGGTCTACGAAAGCCTGGCGGTCCTTGGCGAGGAATTCATCGCCCATCTTCATCACCTCGGAGATGCGGATTTCTCCCTCCTGAAGGCTGTCCACGAAGAAGGCGGTATCGTCGAAAACTATGACTTTCTTCACGTCCGGGCACTCCGGCATGATTTCGCGAATCCTGGGTAGATGGTTGGCAGAAACGAGTATCCACTTGGAGTCGGAGTGATGGATGCGGAAGATGAGGTCCGCCGCACTGCCGAGGTTTACGGAAAGTGGCACGTCGGTGGCACCGGCATACATCGCTCCGAGTTCGGAAAGTATCCACATCGAGCGGCTTTCCGAAAGAAGGGCGATCTTGTCTCCCTTTTCGAGGCCAAGGGCCATCAGGCCGGCGCCGATACGGTATGCGGCTTCACGCGTCTGCTCCTGGGTGATTTCAGTCCATTTCCCGTCTACTTTCTCGCGAAGATAGACGTGGTCTGCAAACTGATGGGTGTACTTCTCGACAAAGTCGATGATAGTAGGTCTGGTTTTTTCGGTCATTACTAAAGTGTTTATATCAAAAATCGGTGGTTTTGGGCTTGGGTGCGGAGAAGAGGCCGAACATCTGGGCGTCGATCATATCGGTCACCTTCTCGAAGTCTTCCGGCTTGTTGCCGAACTTTATATTGTCGGCGTCGATCACCAGCAGATTGCCCTTGTAGTCGGCAATCCAGTTCTCGTACTTCTCGTTAAGCCCGGTGAGGTAGTCGATGCGTATGCTGCGCTCATATTCGCGGCCGCGCTTCTGGATCTGGGCGATCAGGTTCGGGATGCTGCTCTTGAGGTAGATGAGCAGGTCGGGGTATCCCACCAGGCTCATCATCAGGTCGAAGAGATCCGAGTAGTTCTCGAAATCCCTGGAACTCATGAGGCCCATGTCGTGCAGGTTGGGAGCGAAGATGCGGGCGTCTTCGTAGATGGTGCGGTCCTGGATGATGATGTCGTCGGTCTTGGAGATATCCACCACATCCTTGAAGCGCTTGTTCAGGAAATAGATCTGGAGATTGAACGACCAGCGGGCCATATCCTCATAAAAATCAGAGAGATAGGGATTGAAGTCCACCGACTCGAACTTGGGGATCCATCCGTAATGCGCGGCCAGCATCTTGGTAAGAGTGGTCTTGCCGCTTCCGATATTACCTGCAATAGCTATATGCATGACTCTTAAAGTTTTAATTATCAAAACAGGCCGAAGAGCTGGGCGTCGATACGGTCGGTGATCGCCGCAAAGTCCTCGGGGTTATTCTTGAAATCTATGTTGTCTGTTTCCACAACGAGCAGCGGCCCGGTATACTTGGATATCCACTGCTCATAATGGCGGTTGAGACCGTCCAGGTACTCGATGCTGATGCTCTGCTCGTACTCCCGCCCGCGCTTCTGGATGTTGGCCACCAGGTGCTCGATGCCGGATTTGAGATAGATGAGAAGATCCGGCTGCTTGACGGTGCTCATCATGAGTTCGAACAGCTGCATATAGGTCTGGTAGTCCCGTTCGGAAAGGTTGCCCATCTCGTAGTTATTGGCCACGAAGATATAGACGCCTTCCGAAATGGTGCGGTCCTGGATAATGGTTTCCTTGGATTTGGCAATCTCCAAAACATCTTTGAAACGCTGTGCCAGGAAATAGGTTTCCAGATTGTAAGACCAGCGGGGGATGTCTTTGTAATAATCCTCAAGATAAGGATTGTACGTAACGGACTCGAACTGTGGCTTCCAGCCATAATGTTCCGCCAGCATCCTCGTGAGGGTTGTTTTTCCGCTGCCTATGTTACCTGCTACGCCTATATGCATTAGTACACATTTTGGTCTTAACCTACAAATTTAACATTTTATTCTGAATTATATAATAATTCTGCCTCTCGTTCGCTTTTTTGGAGGCGCTGGCACGCGATAGCAGGTTTATTCGTATATTTGGGGTCATGAAGATCAAGAGATTTGTCTGCAATGCCTTCCAGGAGAACTGCTATGTGGTTTCCGACGGGAGCCGTTGCGTTATCATAGACCCCGGATTTGACCCCGGCCAGGCAGGAGACGGCTCCCTCCGCGTTGCTCCGCAACCCGTTCCGGGAAAATGCTCCGGGAGCCGGTCCTGCCTGGCCGGTTCCGAACTGGACGGGCTGTACAGCTATCTGGAGGCCGAGGGACTGACGCCGGAAGCCATTCTGCTGACGCATTCGCATTGGGACCACACCCTCGGAGTCCCCGCCCTGGTGGAACGCTTCGGAATACCGGTTATTTCCGCCACCACCTCGTTGCAGACACCAGAAGGGCTTGTTTCGTGTCTGGAAGGGAGTAAACCGGGGGTGCAGACACCGGGAGGGCCGATTTCGTGTCTGGAGGGGGAAAACGAAGCGTGGGGGTTCAAGGTTATCGCCACCCCGGGCCATACACCCGACAGCGTCTGCTACTACAACGAAACCGAACACATCCTCTTCACCGGCGACACACTCTTCGCCGGCAGCATAGGCCGCACCGACCTTCCCGGAGGCGACTACGACGCCGAGATACGTTCGATAATGGAAAAACTCATATTCCTCCCCGGCGAAACCGAAATCTACCCCGGCCACGGCCCCGCCAGCACCATCGCCCGAGAGCGCGCGGAAAACCCCTTCCTCGAGCCCTTCAACGAACGCGAGGAAATCTTTCCGGACGAGGAAAAATAATCTACTTCAGGGATTCCACCGCCGCACGCACGCTGCCGTACTTCAGCAGCAGGGCCCGGGCTTCGTCGTAGGAGGCGATTCCGGCCTCTTCCATGATCATCCGCGTGCCACGGTCCACGAGCTTCTTGTTAGTGAGCTGCATGTCCACCATATGATTGCCTTTGACGTGCCCGAGGCGTATCATTACGGAGGTAGATATCATATTGAGTATCAGCTTGGTAGCCGTGCCTGCCTTCATCCGCGTGCTGCCGGTCACGAACTCTGGACCGACGACCGCCACAATAGGCATCTCGGCCGCCGAAGCCACGGGTGAATCTTCGTTGCAGGTGATGCAGGAGGTAAGCAGGCCAGCCGCCCTGGCATGACGGATGGCACCCAGCACATATGGCGCTCCGCCGGATGCGGTGATGCCCACGATGGTATCTTCCGACTTCGGGCCGAATGCCAGCACATCCTTCCACCCCTGCTCCGGATCGTCTTCCGCCCCCTCCACTGCCCTGCGGATGGCCCCGTCTCCCCCGGCAATTATGCCGATGAAAGCCCCGTCCAGGCCATATGTAGGCAGGATTTCGGAAGCGTCGGTGATGCCCAGACGGCCGCTGGTGCCGGCGCCGGTGTAGAACACCCGGCCGCCCCGATTCATCCTCTCCACTATTCCATCTACCAGTCTGGAAATCTGAGGGATGCATCCGGCCACTGCCACCGGAACCTTGCTGTCTTCGGCATTAATGCCACGCAGCAGTTCCTCGGTGGACATCTCATCCAGCCCGGAGTACAGGGATGACTGTTCGGTGGTCTTCATGGCTCTACAGCGTCTGCCCGCCGATGAATTCGCGCATGATGGAGGTGGGAGGGATGGCAGCTATCTCCGCAGGCTTCAGGGCCGTAACCGGCTCTATGAACTTCAGCAGGTCCTGCGCCTTCTGGTAGGCGGGAGATGCCTCCGTGACCCCGTACAGAAGTGGCTCTGCGTAGTATTTCAGCAGCGGCAGGTCGTAAAGGGTAGAGGAGTTGAACACCACGCGGGCATTCTCTTCGAAGGGGAAGATGTTGCGCCTTTCTCCCCTGCGGACGCTGGGCCAGCGGAGGATGTTCTCCTCGGGGCTGATGCCGCGCACGCGGTTATCCCTCACTATGCGGCGGAGAAGGCGTTTGTCGGTGGTGGAACCATGCTCTTTGTGGCCGCCGGGAAGGGCGGTCAGGGCGGAGATATACACGTTGTAGATGCGACTGCGGTCCACCTCCGGAGTCAGGTCCGGATTCAGCGCATGGATGCCTTCCATGAAGAGCATGTCGTTCTCTTCCAGGCGCATACGACGGCTCTCGTCGAAGATGGTCTTTCCCTCCTTGAAGTTGAATTTGGGGATGATGACCTCCTTGCCCGCGAGCAGGTCGTTCAGGTTTTCGTTCAGAAGCTCCACGTTCATCGCGCCCAGGGACTCGAAATCATATTCTCCATTCTCGTCCTTGGGGGTATGCTCGCGGTCCACGAAATAATTGTCCAGTTCTATCACCTTAGGGTTCAGGCCAAGCACCTGGCACTGCTGGGCAATGCGCAGCGAACTGCTGGTCTTGCCGCTCGAAGACGGGCCCGACATCATCACGATCTTGGTCTTTTTCTTGTGCCAGAAAATCTGGTTGGCGATTTCCGCATATTTGCGCTCCTGACGCGCCTCGCAGAGGTTGATAAGCCGGATGGCCTGCCCGTCGGCAAGCACGGAATTCAGTTTCTCGATCGTGTCTATCCCAACAGCCGAACACCAGTCGGCATACTCGCGGCGCGCCGCTTCGATTTTGCTAATCTCTTCGCTCATATTGTTTTTGTTTCAGTATTTCTTTCAGGAATGGTCCGGTGACCGAATGCTTGTCTTTCGCCACCTGCTCAGGAGTGCCTACGGCCACGATGCGGCCGCCCTTGCGCCCGCCTTCCGGGCCCATGTCGATAAGGTAGTCCACGCTCTTCAGCACGTCCAGGTTGTGTTCTATGATAATTATCGTATTCCCCTGGTCTGCAAGCTGTTGCAGCACTCCAAGGAGTGTCTTGATGTCTGCGAAATGAAGGCCCGTCGTAGGCTCATCGAGGATGTAGAGGGTGTTGCCTGTGCTCTTGCGGAACAGCTCCGCGGCCAGCTTCATGCGCTGGCTCTCCCCACCCGAAAGGGTGACCGAACTCTGCCCCAGGCGAACATAGCCCAGACCTACATCTTCCAGCGCCTTCAACTTCGGCGCGATGCGCGGATTCTTGCCGAAGAACTCGTACGCTTCGCTGATGCTCATCTCCAGCACATCGTTGATGTTTTTGCCCTTGTAGTGCACCGCAAGCGTATCTTCTTTGTAACGCTTGCCGCCGCAGACCTCGCAGGGCACGTTCACGCTCGGCAGGAAATTCATCTCTATCTGCTTGATGCCGGCACCCTTGCATTCCTCGCAGCGGCCTCCCGGCACGTTGAACGAGAAGCGGCCGGCCTTGAAGCCGCGTACCTTGGCATCCGGAGTGTCCTCGAAAAGGGCGCGGATGTCGTCGAAAACTCCGGTGAATGTGGCCGGATTGCTTCGCGGAGTGCGGCCGATGGGGCTCTGGTCCACCTCTATTATCTTGTCGATATTGCGTATGCCTTCCAGGTCGGTGTAGGGCAGGGGTTTCTCGGTGGAGCGGTAGAATTTCTTCTTGAGGATGGGAACGAGGGTTTCGTTGATGAGGGAGCTTTTGCCGCTGCCGCTCACCCCGGACACTCCTATGATGCAGCCCAGCGGGAACTCTACGTCTATCCCCTTCAGGTTATTCCCCGATGCCCCTATCAGTTTCAGCGTCTTTCCGCTCCCGGTACGCCTCTTCTTAGGCACCGGAATAGTCTCTTCGCCTTTCAGATACTGTAGGGTGGCAGACTCTTGCACCGGGTCCGGCGGAAGGGCTCCCCGCTGAGGGACGTGCCACCCGCGGCACGGAAGCGGGGGGACCGTCGGCGCAAGCCGATGGTGGGGTGAGCCCGAAGGGCGAACTCCCGAAGGGGGAGCACCTTCCACCGGACCATTGTAGATGATATGTCCACCATCGGAACCGGCGCCGGGACCGACGTCCACGAGCCAGTCGGCAGCACGCATAGTCGCCTCGTCATGCTCGACAACGATCACCGTATTCCCCTCATCGCGCAGTTCCTTCAGGGAATTGATCAACTTATAATTATCCCTCTGATGCAGGCCGATCGAAGGCTCATCGAGGATGTAGATCACGTTAACAAGGCGCGAGCCTATCTGCGTAGCAAGGCGGATGCGCTGCCCTTCGCCTCCGGAAAGCGAACCGGTAGCGCGGTCAAGCGAGAGGTACTCCAACCCCACGTCCATCAGGAACGAAACACGGTCCCGAAGTTCCTTGAGGATATCGCGGGCAATGGTGCCGGCGCGGTGCGACAGCTTGCCGGGAAGCGTCCCCAGCCATTCGTGCAACTCGCTGATTTCCATGGCAGATACCTCGGAGATGGTCTTGCCGTCGATCTTGAAACAGTTGGTCTCTTCTTTCAGCCTGGTGCCATGGCAAACCGGGCAGACTATCTTGTCTTCGATATTGTCTACGATTCCGGGCCAGTTCACCATCTGGGAACTCATCCCGTCCCCGATGCGGAAAAACTCGTCTGAGCCGTAGATGAGAAGGCTCACCACCTCGTCCGGGAGGGCGGCAATGGGGTCGTGCAGGGAGAAATTGTATTTGCGGGCGATGGAGCGGATGACTTCGAATTTCTTGTTCTCACGCACCTTCCCGAGCGGCACGATTCCGCCGTCGGCAATGCTGAGTTCGGGATTGGGGATGATGGTGGCTGGGTTCACATCCACAACAGTGCCGAGGCCTTTGCAGTGAGGGCAATAGCCTTCCGGGGAGTTGAAAGAGAAGGTGTGCGGGGCAGGTTCCTGAAGGGAGATGCCCGTTTCGGGGTCCACCAGGTGCTTGGAATAATGATGGAGTTCGCCGGTCTCGTGGTCCAGGATCGCAAGCGAGCCCTTGCCCATGCCGAGGGCGGTCATCACAGAGGCGCGGATGCGTTTCTCATCGCCTTCTCCGGGCTTGAGTTTGTCTATTACCAACTCTATGAAATGCCCTTTGTAGCGGTCCAGGGACTCGACATCGTTCAGATTCAGGATTTCCCCATCGATCCGGACCTGGGTATAGCCTTTTTTGCGGAGGGAGTCGAAAAGCTCACGGTAATGGCCCTTTCGGCCGCGCACCAGAGGAGCGAGAAGCAGGCATTTGCGGCCCTCGTAGTTCGTCATTATCAGATCCACTATCTGCTCGTCGGTGTAGCGCACCATCTCCTTGCCGCTAACGGGCGAGTATGCGGTGGAGGCGCGGGCGTAGAGGAGACGCAGGAAGTCGGAGATTTCCGTAATGGTTCCGACGGTGGACCGGGGGTTGTTGCCGGTGGTTTTCTGCTCTATGGCGATGATGGGGCTGAGGCCTTCGATGCTTTCTACCTGGGGTTTGTCCAGGATCCCCATAAAGTGCTTGGCGTAGGGAGAGAGGGTATTCAGGTAGCGGCGCTGGCCTTCGGCGTAGATGGTGTCGAATGCCAGTGAGCTCTTGCCGCTGCCGCTGATGCCCGTAACTACCGTAAACGTGCCGCGCGGGATATCCACGTCCACGTTCTTCAGGTTATGGGCATTGGCGCCACGTATCTTTATATACTCCCCTTTGTTCATAGAATCCGGTAAATTTACGGATTTTTTTTCAGCCCGTTCCCGTTTTCTGCCATTTTCCGGAACAAAGCTTCAGATTTCGGCGGTTTGTTCCCGTTTTTGGCTGTTTTTCGGAACGGATTGGTCATTTACTGCCCGCCTTTCCGTTTTTCTTGGCCGACCTGTAGAGGTTTTGTAGGGTTTCCTCTACAGGTATGGCAAAAAATGGCCGACCTGTCGAGGTTTTGCCGGGTTTCCTCTACAGGTAGGGCAAAAAATGACCGACCTGTAGAGGTTTTGCCGGGTTTCCTCTACAGGTATGGCAAAAAAATGGCCGACCTGTTGAGGTTTTGTAGGGTTTCCTCTACGGGTAGGGCAAAAAATGGCCGACCTGTCGAGGTTTTGCCGGGTTTCCTCTACGGGTAGGGCAAAAAATGGCCGACCTGTCGAGGTTTTGCCGGGTTTCCTCTACGGGTAGGGGGAAGAGTGGCAGATTTGTGGAGGAAATGAGGTTTTGCTATATTTGCAGTATGAGAAGGTTTATATTAATTGTCGCAGCCGTTTTATTGGCAAGTTGCAAGGCCGGCATCAAGACCGGAGACCTTGTGTTTGTCGGAATTCCAGCGGATTACAGCCTGGACGAGTCCGAGATGGACGGGGCTATCAGCGCCGCCACGGGCAGCAAAGACGCCCTCAACCTGATTCACGTGGCAATACTGGAAGTAGGCAAAGACACCACCTGGATAATCGACGCCACCATCAAGCACGGAGTGGACCGTCACCCTCTGGACACGATGCTAAAGGAATTCACGCTGAAAGACGGTTCCCAGCCCACATATATAATCAAGCGCCTGAAAAATAGCAGGAAAGCGGCACAGTATGTAGAAAATGCCAAGAAGTTCCTCGGCCGCCCGTACGACGTATGGTTCAGCCCGGACAACGAAGCGATGTACTGCTCCGAACTGGTGCGCGACAGCTATCGCACCCCCGACGGAGACTATCTCTTCGATGCCAAACCTATGAACTTCAAGAACGAGGACGGCGAATTCCCGCTCTACTGGCAGCAACTCTTCGCCCTCATAGGCCAAAGCATCCCACAGGACGAGCCTGGCACGAACCCTCAGGATATGAGCAGTGCGCCGGTGCTGAAACTTGTCAGCGCAGGGCTATAGCCAACTTCTCTCCTTTATAGATTTCTCTACATTCTTCATTTGTTCCGGCAAGACGGATAACGAAAGTCCGTTCTGCCAGCATTCCGGGATAGGAGCCGCTGCGCTCGCCTATGGTAAGCGTGCCGGAAGCATCATCCCAAAGCAGAGGAATCATCGAACACTCTCCTTTCTCGTAGGCATAGGTAAGGCCATCGTCTTCATATAGGGTAAATACGGCATCTGCCCCGGGATAGACCACTATTTCCAGCGGATCCGCAGGCTTCTCGTCGCTCCACTGCATTTCGGGACCGAGCGGAAGGATGGATCCTCCCCTCGCGAACAGCGGAATCCTCCCGTAAGGGGCATCGGCCTCGATGGGCTGGTCGCCGTCCAGAGCCTCTTCGGTATAGAAATCATACCAGATGCCAGCAGGCAGATATACATCGCGGCTGCGGGCCTTGTACTCGCATACCGGACAAGGCATCAGAGCAGGACCGAACATCCATTGGTCGGCCACCAGCCGCGCCGTAGGATCATCCGGAAAATCCATCGGCAGGCCGCGCATCATGGTGTAATCCTCGAAATGCACCATCCCCGCGAGAGAATACAGATAAGGCATCAGGCGGTAGCGCAGTTTCATATAGTAGAGGATGCTTTCGTAGGCGGGAGAGCCGGGCTCGGCGATGTTCCAAAGTTCGCGGCGGGGCCACTGCCCGTGGGTGCGGAAGAGGGGCACGAAAGCGCCGAACTGATGCCAGCGTGCCTGGAGCTCCTGCCATTCGGCAAGATTTGCAGGGTCGTTGAACTTGCCCATCACGCTGAATCCGCCGATATCCATCCCCCAGAAAGGAAGACCGGCCATGGAATAGCCCAGACCCGCGGTAATCTGCATCTGCATGTCCGTCCATGACGTGCCTATATCCCCGCTCCAGGTGGCGGTGGAGTAGCGCTGCAGGCCTGAGAATCCATTGCGCGTTAGGAGGAACACCCGCTTGTCGGGATCCACCCCCCGCTGGCCTTCATATATGGCCTGTGCGTTCACCAGAGCATATGCATTGTAGTATTCGGTGGCAGGCCCCTGAGCCGTGGGAGTAAGCAGCCACTGCATATATTCCTTGGGCAGGCAGTCCCGCAGATTGGGCTCGCTAGCATCCATCCACCATGCATCTATCTTGCGGCCGTACTTGCTATAGAGATGAGAGTCCATCTGCTCCCAGAAGAGCTTGCGACCACCCTCGGCATAGGCATCATAGAAGGTCTGGTAATGCCCCAGCCAGTCCTTCACGGAATCGCGCACGGCATTCTCGTAGGTGTAGCCGGCATCTCGAAGGGCCCTATAGTTTTCTGTATTAGTATAGAATTTGGGCCAGACGCTGATCATGAATCGGCCGTGGAGGGAGTGCACGTCGTCCAGCATCTTTTCCGGATCGGGATAGCGTGTTTCGTCGAAGTCGTGGGAGCCCCACTGATCGTCTTTCCAGTACTGCCAGTCCTGCACTATGTTGTCGACCGGAATGCCGCGGCGGCGGAACTCCTGCAAGGTTCCTACCAGGCCTTCCTGGGTGGAATAACGCTCCCGGCTCTGCCAGAATCCCATCGCCCATTTGGGCAGCACTTGGGCCTTGCCGGTGAGGGTACGGTAGCCATGTATGACTTCGTCGTAGCCGGAGCCGGCGATGAAGTAGAAATCCGCCCCAGGCTCAAATTCCGACCAGAAACTGAGCTTTGCCTGCTCTTCCGGGCTCTGCAGAGGGGCTACCCTGAGGCCTATATAGGACACATCGCCATCCGGCTCCCACTCTATGCGGACGGGGGTGCGGACCCCGGCTTCCAGGTTCACCGGGAACTTGCAGCTGTTCGGGTTCCAGGCCGGACGCCAGCGGCGGGACATCACTTCCTTCCCGCCCACCAGAGTGCGCTGGAAGCCGGCATAATACTGTGTAAACCTGTACTCCCCTGCCTGCGGGGCTTCCAGATATCCTTCATAAACGACCTTGCTTCCGTTCAGGGGGAAGTCGGGGAGATTCTTTATAGCCCACTCGTTTTCGAAATAAAGACTGTCTTCGCGGCGGACAAGACGCCTGCCGTCCTTTGCAGTGTAAGTGCCTGTCAGGGCACCCGGGGCGCCGTTTTTGTCGTAAAGCCTAAGCTGCCCTCCCAACTGCACATAGCCTGCAGGATTACCCCAGCGGCTGTAGGAATAAGCATCGAAAAGGAGCCCGTATCCGCGGGTGCTGACCACGAAGGGGACGCTTACTTTGGTGTTGTATTGATACAGTTCTTCATCGGTGCCACGGCGGTCGAATTCCCCCGTCTGATGCTGCCCGAGGCCATAGAAAGACTCCCCTTCCGGGCTGTCGAAAACGGTGCGGACTTCATAGCCGGCCTTGCCCTCCACCTCTTTGGGCGAGAGAGTGATGCCGCCCCCGCCAAGCAGCAGGTTGCCGTCTTTATCGGCAAAGGAGATGCCCCCTCCGGGGCTCACGGAGGCACTGATCTCCGAAGTGCTGACGGTCACGGTTCCATTGCCGCTTTTAACCTTGAACCTTACCCTCCCCTTCTGCGGCAGCACCACCAGGCTCTCCCGGGAGATATCTCCCTTGGAAACGCGGATTATCTTTTCTCCCTCAACCTGCAAGGCGATTCCGTTAGCCGTAACCACATTCCCCCTTCGGGAATAATCCTTATTGCAAGCCGCGAGAATAAGCATCGAGGCAATCCCCGCAAAACAAAGGCACCGGTTCATAGATTTGATATTTGGTTCTTTACAAATTTAAGAAAAAATCCGTATCTTGCAGATATGAAAATACTTATTCTTCTTGCAGCCATCCTGCTCAACAATAACTGGTCTTTCTCGCTTGGAGATGCTTCCAGCATGGAGCGTGATTTCACCCACGGCACGGAATACTTCACATACTACAGCAAGGTGATGAGCGCCAACCACAGTCATGCGCCCATCATGCCTGAATTCGACGATTCCGCCTGGCAGAAGATAAGTCTCCCCCACGACTGGGCGGTGGACCTCCCTTACAGCGCGGAGGCCAGCCATTCCCACGGCTACAAGTGCATAGGATGGAAGTATCCCGGCAATTCCGTGGGATGGTACCGCAAGCATCTGGAGATTCCCGCAGAAGATGAAGGAAAACAGATATGGATAGAGTTCGAGGGCATTTTCCGGAACAGCCAGGTTTTCTGCAACGGGTGTTATCTGGGCGGAGAGCAAAGCGGATATACCCAGAGCTCGTACGATCTTTCTCCCTACCTCAACTACGGAGGTGACAACGTGATTACCGTGCGCTGCGATGCTTCCACGGAGGAAGGATGGTACTACGAAGGCGCCGGCATCTACCGCAACGTCTGGCTGCACAAGACCGGGCCGATATCGATCGTGCCCTATTCCCTCAATGTGAACAACGGAAAACCCCGGTTCGCGATAAAGACAGCGGGGCCGGAAGTGGACATGAAAAAGATTCGCAGCGAAGTGCGCATACTGGATGCTTCCGGGAAGCAGGTTTCCAAGCCGGAGCGACGCTGGAGCCTGGAAGACCCTTATCTGTACACATGCGAAGTTTCCCTCTATTACGATGGACTTCTATCTGAACGCACCAGCGTCAGGTTCGGAATCCGGAATATAGAGTTCAATCCGGAAAAAGGGTTTCTGCTGAACGGGGAAGCGGTAAAGCTGAAAGGCTGCAACCTGCATCTGGACCATGCCGGAGTGGGTGTCGCCGTGCCGGACGAACTCTGGCGATACCGCATTCTCCAACTCAAGAAGTATGGCTTCAACGCCATTCGCAGCTCACACAATCCCGCATCTCCCGCCATGCTGGACCTCTGCGACGAACTCGGCATGCTGGTAATCGACGAGAACCGCCAGATGGGCATCAACGACCAGTTCGATCAGCTTCAGAAAATGATTGCCCGCGACCTCAACCATCCCTGCATCATACTCTGGAGCATAGGTAACGAAGAATGGGCGATGGAGCACAGCCCCAAGGGCGAAAAGCTGGCCAGACTGATGTGCGAGGAAGCGCACAGGCTGGATCCCACCCGGCTCTGCACCTACGGCAACGCCGGCGGGCGCACTCTGGTGAAGGGGGTGGACGTGTTCGGATACAATTACATAGTGCAGAACCCCATCGACGAGTATCACGGGCGCTGGCCGCAGAAGCTGGCAGTCGGCACCGAGGAGACCTCCGGGGCAGGCACCCGCGGCAAGTATGAGACCGTTCCCGAAAAGGGCTGGATGGCTCCCCTGAACCGGAGGGATACTGTAGGGCGCATCAATGTCATCGAGCACGGATGGAAGTATTATAAGGCAGAGCCCTGGCGCGCAGGCATCTTCTATTGGACCGGCCAGGATTACCGCGGCGAGCCCAACCCCATGGAATGGCCGGCGACCTGCTCGCAGTTCGGCATCCTGGACTACTGCTGCTTCCCCAAGGACGAAGCTTTCTACCTGAAATCCGTCTGGACCGACGAACCCATGGTGCACATCTGCGGGCCCTTCGACGGAGAAGTCTGGGTTTATTCCAACTGCAGTTCCGTGAAACTGTATGCCGACGGCAGGTCGCTTGGCAGGAAGGCCATGCCGGAAGACGGGCATCTGGTCTGGAAAGTTCCAGCATCTGCCCGCAAGTTCAGAGCCCTCGGCTACTCCGGCGGCAAGAAAGCGGCCCAAGACATCTGGCCGGAAGCCATCAGCGGCACTTCGGTGAGCATTTCGAAAACGGCTCTCCGCAACGACGGGCAGGATGTAGCGGTGCTGGACATCGTTTCGGAAGAAGACCGCCTTCCGGTCCGCGTGGAAAACGCAGAACTGCTGGGATGGGGTAACGGTGATCCAGGATTCAAGGAGGTGGAGCGTCCGCGTCCGGGCGATTCCGGTGATTTCTTCATACGCCCCTTCTCCGGCCGTGCACAGGTGCTGGTCCGCAGCCTGCAGGGTTCTTCCGGCACGGCTACGGTCTATGTAGGCACACAGCGGCTGACCCTGGAAATCAGGTAGCCTGCCGGGGCGTCATAAGCTGATTTCCAAACTGTGCTTTCCGGGGCTGTAGGGCACGAACTTGCTGGCAGACTTCCCTGAACAGTGTATGGTAATATCGTATTCCGCATCGCGGAAGCGGCGATGCACACGATATGTGCCTTGATTCAGGGGCATGCACGGCTCTATGAGGAGGCCGTCGTATTGCGGCTTGACGCCCAGGATGAATTCGCTGACGCATTTCCATGTCCACGCCGCGGTGCCGGTCAGCCAGCTGTTCTTCCCCTCTCCGGGGCGGGCGGCATCGCGTCCGGCCACCATCTGGCAGAAAACGTAAGGCTCGACTTTGCGGAGGGTCTGGTCCTTGCAGAATGCCGGAGCGATCTTGCAGTAATGGCGCCATACATCTTCCACACGGCCTGCCATTGCCTCGGCGATAATCACCCAGGGATTATTGTGGCAGAATATGCCGGCGTTCTCCTTGTAGCCCTCGGGATAACTGCTGATTTCGCCATAATCGGGAATGAACCCGGAATATGCAGGCGTGTTCAGCACAATTCCGTAATCGCACTCAAGGTGCTTGACGACCGAGTCCAGAGCCTTATCGCAGAGGCCCTCATCGGCACCGATCCGGGCCATTGCGCACCAGCCCTGGCTCTCGATGAATATCTTTCCTTCCTTGTTTTCGGAAGATCCGATCTTACGTCCGAAATAGTCGTATGCGCGCAGGAACCATTCTCCGTCCCAACCATGCTCGCGCACGGCCTTTTCCATAGCGGCGACCGAGAGGAGCACATCCGGTGCGGACGCATCCCCTACGCGTGCAAGCAACTCTGCAAAATCCTTTCCTTCAGCAACATACAACCCGGCAATCATCAGCGACTCAGCCTTGCTTCCCTCGGTTTTGTTTTCAGTGGTCTGGAAAGACTCATCCGGATTGTCGGAGAAACAGTTAAGGTTGAGGCAGTCGTTCCAGTCGGCCCGCCCGATCAGCGGCAGGCCGTGAGGGCCGAGGTTGTCGGTAACATGATTGAAACTTATCTTCAAGTGCTCGAGCAGGCTGACTTCCGTGCCAGGCTTATTGTCGAAGGGCACTTTCTCCTGAAGGATTCCGAAGTCTCCGGTTTCCTTGATGTAGGTGACGGTGCCGAAAATCAGCCAGAGGGGATCATCTCCGAATCCGCCGCCAATGTCGTTGTTCCCCCGTTTGGTGAGGGGCTGGTACTGATGGTAGCAACCTCCGTCCGGGAACTGGGTGGCCGCGATGTCCAGTATCCGCTGCCGGGCGCGCTCCGGGATCAGGTGCACTATGCCGGCAAGGTCCTGGTTGGAATCCCTGAATCCCATTCCGCGGCCGATTCCGCTCTCGAAATAGCTCGCGCTGCGGCTCATGAAGAAAGTTATCATGCACTGGTACTGGTTCCAGATATTCACGGTCCGGTCCAGTTCCGGCACGGAAGATTCGATGCGGAAACGCTCCAGAAGCTCATCCCAGAATGCCTTAAGGGCCGAAAAAGCGGCATCTGCGCCTTCGGAAGAACCATAGCGCTCCCGCATCGCACGGGCAGAACTCTTGTTGATGACGCCGGGGCTTTCGAACTTGGCATCCTCCGGATTCTCTACGTAACCCAGGACGAAGATCAGTTCTTCGGTGGCGCCGGGGTCTAGAGTGAGGTCGAAACGATGCGAGGCCACCGGACTCCAGCCGTGAGCCACTGAATTGCCGGAAGTGCCGGATAGCACCTGCTGCGGGGCATCGAATCCGTTATACATCCCCAGGAAGGATTCCCGGTCGGTATCATACCCGTCGAAGGGGCGGTTCACCCCATAGAAGGCATAGTGGTTGCGGCGCTCGCGGTATTCGGTCTTGTGATAGATGGCATCCGGCTCGACCTCCACCTCTCCGGTGGAAAGGTTGCGCTGGAAGTTCTCCATATCGGTGGATGCATTCCAAAGGCACCACTCCACAAAAGAATACAGCTGGAAGGATTTCCGTTCCGCGCTCCTGTTGGTCAGACGGACACGGTGGATCTCGCAGCGGCCATCCAAAGGCACGAAGAAGAGGGCTTCCGCATGCAGTCCGGCCTTTTCGCCGCTGATGCGGGTATAACCCATTCCGTGACGGCACTCATAGGAGTCGAGGGCCGCCTTGCAAGGCTTCCATCCGGGATTCCAGACGCTATTTCCATCCTTTATGTAGAAGTAGCGTCCGCCGGCATCCATCGGCACACCGTTGTAGCGGTAGCGGAGGATCCTGCGGAACTTTGCATCCTTGCAGAAGCAGTAGCCGCCGGCAGTGTTGGAAATCAGGGAGAAGAAGTCTCCCGTGCCCATATAGTTTATCCAAGGCCACGGAGTGTCCGGGCGGGTAATCACATACTCGCGTGAGGCATCCTCGAAATGTCCGTATTCAGTCATTCTATCAGATCGATTCAAGATTTTGCTTCAGTTGCTCCACAGAACTGGCGCCAACTATCACGGAAGTCACTTCCGGGCGGCGCAGTATCCACCTGAGGGCATATTGGGCTATGGTACAGCCCTCCTGACGGGCTTGTTCGCCCACTTTTTCTATAAAACTACGATACTCTTCCGTAAGCGCTTCGGGGCGCAGGAAACGGCTCGTAGCCATCCTGGAGCCCTCGGGAATCCCTTTCAGGTAGCGGTCGGTGAGCAGCCCCTGGTTAAGCGGCGAGAAGGCCACGTATCCTACCCCGGCCCCGGCGGCCTGAGGGAGGATTTCGGTCTCGTCGTCCCGCACCATCATATTGTACTTTCCCTGATACACCAGGCAGGGCACGTCGTGCGCGGCAAGGTATTCATAGGCCTTTGCAGCCATCTGCGGGGGATATTTGGATATGCCCACGTAGAGGGCCTTGCCGCTGCGCACTATGTCTACAAGAGCCTGCATGGTTTCTTCGAGAGGAGTCCTGGGGTCCGGACGGTGCGAATAGAATATATCCACATATTCGAGTCCCATACGCCTGAGGCTCTGGTGCAGGCTTGCAATGAGGCTTTTGCGCGAGCCCCACTCGCCATAGGGCCCAGGCCACATGTCGTGCCCGGCCTTGGTGGCGATAATCATCTCGTCGCGATGTGCGCCCAGGCCATCGCGCAGTATTTTGCCGAAGCACTCCTCTGCGGCCCCGGCAGGAGGGCCATAGTTATTGGCAAGGTCGAAATACGTGACCCCGTTATCGAAGGCATAACGCACGATATCGTTGCAGCGGTCGAAATTGCCAGGCCCGAAATTATGCCAGAATCCAAGGGCTATGCGGCTGAGCATAAGACCGCTCCGGCCGCAATACCTGTATTCCATCCTCTCGTAACGAGGGTCGCTCAGCACATAGTTCTCCATACTCTAAAGCCACTCTTTTACGACTTTCCCCCAGGGTTTCACCACATCATCCGGCCAGGGGCCTTCGGAGGATGCTTCCGGGGTGAACATGGAGCAGGTCTCGGCCTTGTCGGAGATGCTCCAGGTGAGCATGCTGATGCCGCGCTGCATGGCCCAGTCCGTCCAGGCCTGCCAGGATTCCAAATCCATGGGGCCGTCGCCGGTGGCTTCGCATGAGGCGCATTCCGAGAGGAGTATGGGAATGCCTGCGGCGAGGGCCGCATCGCTGCGCTCACGCAGATAATCCTTATGTGTGGCGGCATAGAAATGCACCGTATACATCAGGTTGTCGTAGCAAGTTACCGGGTTCTCCGGCACCAGATGGATGTCCTGATCCCAGTGCGGGCAGCCCATGAGTATCAAAGGATGAACTTTCGAGATGCCGGTAATGACGCCTATCAACTCCTCTGCATAAGCCTTGAGTTCGGCCCAGCTGTCTTCGACCGGCTCGTTATAAAGCTCATAAATCACGTTGGGGCAGTCGGCATAGCGGGTGGCCACCTTTGTAAAGAAATCCTTTGCTTCGTCCAGATGCAGCACATGCGAATGCCAGTCCACAATCACGTAGGCGCCGCACTCTATCGCCCCGTCAACCACGTTGTAGAGGCATTCGAGGGCAAACTCAGGCTCTCCCATATAGCCCCCGTGTATGCCGGGGTTGTCGGACTTGGCGTGGTCGTCGGCACCGATCGCAGCACGGAATATGGGCACGCCCCAGTCTTCGTGAAGATGCTTCACGGCTTCCTTGTTGTAGAAACGCGGCCAGATGTTGTGCCAGCCGAAACTTACACCCCTCATTACGGCAGGTTTACCTTCAGCCATAAGCTGGGTGCCCTCAACTTTCAGGGGGGCGACCTTCGGCGCGGAATTGCAGCATCCTGCGAGAAGAGCCAGGACGGCAGCGGCCAGAGTCAGAACTTTCTTCATATACTTACTTCTTGATGGGATAAAGGTGGATCAGGAACACTATCAGCAGCGCGATGGCAGCCGGGAAGAGCGAGAAGAGGTTCCATATCATGTTGCATACCGAGGCCTCGTTGGTGATGGTCACCACCGTCTGTCCGGTTGCAGGATCGGTTCCGGAGATGAATCCGGCGACTCCCAGCAGCATCGCGACCAGTGCCCCGGAGATGGCAGAACCGAACTTCTGGGCCATGGTGCCGGAAGAGAAGATCAGACCCGTAGAGGAAGTGCCGTTCTTCTCGGTGGCGTAATCGGCCACATCGGCATACATGGACCAGAGCAGAGGAGAATACAGCCCTATGCCTACCGAAGTCAGGATTACCATCGCAACCATCGCCCAGATGTATTTAGGATCCATGGGGATGAAGAAGAATGCGATGGATGTGACGGCGCAGATAATAGCCGCTATGCGGAAGGCGCGACGCTTGGAACCGGCCCATTTGGTAAATGCGGGCGAAAGGCCTCCGAAAATCATGCAGGTTACCTCACCGAAGGTCATGAAGACGGTGTAATTGATAATCAGTCCGCTGACAGTAACGTCGCCGTGCAGGCAATACTGAAGCAGGTATCCGGCCACGGCATAACGGAAGCCGTTGAAGAAATTGGTGCAGATGCCTATGAGCGTCAGGTATATCCAGGGTCTGTTGCGGAAAAGATCAGCAAAGGGCTTGAAGGAGAACTTCTCGGCGCGCACCGGTTTGAGGCGTTCCTTGGTGAGAAGGCCGCAGGCAAGGGTGCCCAGGGCAGCAAGGGCGCCAAGCACCACGCCCAGCACAGCATACTGGTGCTGGTCGCTTCCTCCTATCAGTTTCTGAAGGTAAGGGAAGGAGAGCAGGGTCACGAAACCCATCGCGTATGCTCCCACCATGCGATAGGAAGAGAACTGGTTCTTCTCGTCGTCGTTGTCGGTCATCACCCCCAGCAGCGAGCCGTAAGGGACGTTTACCGCAGTGTAGACAGCCATCATCAACAGGTACAGCGAATATGCCCAGATGCGCTTGCCCACTATGCCGAGGTCCGGAGTATAGAGCAGCAGTGCGAATACTACACCGAGGGGAATTGCCCCGAAGATGAGCCAGGGCCTGTAGGTTCCCCATCGGGACTGCGTGCGGTCTGCCAGCGCTCCCATCATAGGGTCTGTGATCACATCGAAAAGACGTGCTACCAGCATCAAGGTTGCGGTATCCGCCACCGTCAGCCCGAAAATATTCGTGAAAAACAGCGGAAATGCTATGGACATCACCTTCCAGGTAATGCCGCCGGCAGCGGCGTCTCCCAGGGCGTATCCTATTTTCTCCGAGAATTTTGCCATATTCTATTTCCTCTTAAGGTTTTTGTCGATAAGGCTGTTCAGCCTTTCTACGGTCAGCCCGGTGCGGAATCCGTCAGGAGCCGTATTCAGGCAATAGTCCGTCAGGCGGTCTATACTGGAAACCGCCACGTGCATGCGGGTGTCGCTGGATGCATAATAGATGTAGACTGTGCCGTCCTCGTCGGCAATCCAGCCGTTGGAGAACAGCACATTCATCACGTCCCCGATGAATTCCTCTCCCTGAGGAGCCATAAAGAAACCGGCCGGTTCGGCAATCACCCGCGAAGGGTCGTCCAGAGCTGTCATATACATATAAAGGACGTAGCGCAGGCCGGATGCGCATCCGCGGACGCCGTGGGCCAGATGCAACCAGCCTTTGGGAGTCTTGATCGGAGCGGGGCCTTCACCGTTCTTGCTTTCTTTGATTGTATGATAGTGGCGGGTGTTGATGATCTTCTCGTCGCGTATGACTGCGCCTTCCATGGTATCCACCAGGGCCCAGCCTATTCCGCCGCCGCTTCCGGCATCGATGAATCCGTCCTGAGGGCGCGTGTAGAGAGCATATTTGCCGTTCACGAACTCGGGGTGAAGCACCACGTTGCGCTGCTGGCTGCCTGCCTGGATGTCCGGCAGACGCTCCCATGTGCGGAGGTCCCTGGTGCGGGCCACCCCGGCTGCCGCCACTGCGGATGAAAGATCTCCTTCGGGCGCAGCGGGATCCTTGCGCTCGACGCAGAAGATGCCATAGATCCAGCCATCTTCGTGGGCAGTCAGGCGCATGTCATAAACATTGGTGGCCGGCTCCCCGTATTCTGGCATAGTTACAGGACGGTCCCAGAAACGGAAGCCGTATGTGCCATGGGTGCTCTCAGCGACGGCGAAGAAAGACTTACGGTCGGCAGCTTCCACCCTCACCACCATATAGTAACGGTTCTTTATCTTGATGGCGCCGGCATTGAATGCGGCATGGATGCCGAATCGCTCCATGAGGTAGGGGTTGCTGGCAGGGTCGAAGTCGTAGCGCCACTCCAGGGGGGCGTGGTCGGCGGTCACCACCGGAAACTCGTATCTTTCGTAAATCCCGTTATCCTCGACGGGCACATTAATCCTCTTGAGCAATTCTTCGTGACGTGCACGGAGGAAACTTTCTCTCTGCTTGAAATCCATAACGCTAAAGCAATATTATTTGTTCCTGATCTGCGAAATTCTTGAAGTCCTCTTCGTATTTGAAGCCCTTCCAGGGGCCGAAGAAGTGCTCCGGCTTGTCCCATGCGTTGCGCCAGGTGAGCACATAGGCGATGGGATAATCCTTGATGGCGGGATAGAGGGCATCCATCCACCATGTGGGATAGCCGAAACCCTCCAGACCGGTTTCGGAGAGGGCTATGAGCTTTCCGTGCTCCTTGCCCAGGCGGGTCAGGAACTTGAGGCTCCAGGTCAGTTCCTTGCGGAACTTCCTGCAAGCGGCAGGAGCTCCGGCCTCATCCGTCTGCTGGGTATAGGCATCGAAGCCGAGTATGTCTATGATCCCGTCGCCGGGATAGCGTTCCATATAGCCCTTGGCATCCACATCCATGTTAGGAGAGAAGCACCAGAGGATGTTGTCGAATCCCCGTTCCTTCTCCAGATAGTCGAAGGTCATCTGCCACAGGGCGATGTACTGCTCGCGGGTGCAGAGTTTCTGTCCCCACCAGAACCAGCTCCCGGTATTCTCGTGCCAGGGGCGGAAGATGAAGGGGATGAGCTTTCCGTCGGCATCGCGCAGGGTGTCGAAGAAATCCCCCAAAATCTGCAGCCATCCCATGAACTTGGTGTGGTTCTCGCCACCCTCGAGTATGGAAGCCACCACCTTGTCTGAGCTGGTATCCCAGGCGCTGTCCCCCGTGAGGGGATTGCGGGGATGCCAGGAGAAGGTGACCACTCCTCCCCTCTCCACCTGCTTCAGCGCGGAACGGCGGATGAGTTCGAAGGGCACGGCATCCAGGCTCCTGTCGCCGCCGAGCTCTATCTCTCCGAGCTCGAGGCCCAGCACGGCGGGATACTTTCCGCAGACCTCCTTCACGTCGG
The DNA here is from genome assembly GCA_902768365.1 of uncultured Bacteroidia bacterium. Classification (GTDB taxonomy): domain Bacteria; phylum Bacteroidota; class Bacteroidia; order Bacteroidales; family UBA932; genus Cryptobacteroides. The sequence goes on from CACXKV010000001.1 coordinate 137,253, forward strand.
AACGCTCCAGAGGGTCGTTCGCAGGGTCTTCTACGCACCAGCCATGGCCATAGCACAGGTCATCCTGATGGCCGTAAAGAATCTTGCCGGCATCCGCCGAGGCCTTCAGGCAGTCGAGCAGTCTGTCTGCGGGTGTGACAGGGGTCATTGCGCACGAAAGGCAGACGAGGGCCGCCGCTGCAAAGACAATTGAACACTTCATTATCTTATTCATAATCAGAATTTTGGTGCCTTGTTATAAACGGATTCAAGGGTGTAAGATGGAGTATTATCCGTCATGGCCTTAACCATGATATCCACCACCTCCTTGCTGCTTCCCATGTATTCTCCGGTGCCGTGGTTGATGTAGCCGTGGCGCTCCTTGCCATAGCCGGACGCGCCGTTGTCCCAGAGATATGCTGGCATGCCGAAGGTCTTGGCAGCCTTCACCACATACTCGAGGTAATACTTGTAGAACGCCCATGAACGGGTGTCGGAAGGGTTGCGCATGGAGCATCCGTATTCACCCAGATAGACGGGGATTCCCTTATTCACATAGTTGCGCATCAGTTTGCGGAATACGCTCTGCACATAGTCCTCATCGCTTCCGGAAGCCTTCTTGCCGGCTGCACCGGTGTGCCCCCAATCGGAATACTGCGCATCGCCAATGGTATAATCGCTGGGATCGTAGAAATGCACTGCGAGCATGGTCTTGCCTGCAGGATCCGAGGGCATCGTGAAATAATCCGTAAATCCGGGGCTTGCGGCATAAGTGGGCACCCCGAGCCAACGTGTGGCGTTATTGCCTCCGGTGGCACGCACGGCATCCACGAATACCTGGTTCCATTCATTGAGCACGTTGCACTGCAGGGACGGGTTCGCCCTGAATTCGGCACTCCAACCCCAGCCGCCGTCCTGAAGCTCGTTGAACGATTCCAGGATCAGCCACTCGCCCTTATCCTTGAGTTTGTTCGCTATTTGTGTCCAGACTGCACGGATCTTGGCCTTGGTGGTGGTATTGAATTCCGCATCTTTCGAAGCCTTCAGCAGATTCAGCCAGCGGCCGTCCTTGTTGCACTCGTCGTGATGGGTGTTGACAATGGCGTAGAGACCGGCATTCTCGGCATACCCCACGATTTCGGCCACTCTGTTTAGCCAGGCCTCGTCGATGGTATAGTCGGGAGCCGCACCTATCTTCTCGAGCCAGGTGACAGGAATGCGCACTGCCGTGAAACCTGCTTTCTTAAGATTGGTGAATGTTGCCTGGGTGCACATGGGATTGCCCCATGCGGTCTCGGACGGCATATTGCCGCTCGTGGCATCCATCTGGTTACCCATATTCCAACCAAGGCCTATCTTCGCAGCCAGGTTCCAGGCGACATCTGACAGACGCTCGTCGATGCCGGGATCCACCGGGGCAGCCTCGGTAGTGAATGACACGGATGCCGCCGCTGCGGCTTCCTGATTGTCTTTGTATCCCTGCACGACTCCGGCGGGGATGCTGACACTATACTGCTTGCCGTAATCGAGCCCGGTAATGCTGACCGTCACATTTTTCGAGTAGGCGGCGGTCTTGGTGATTTCCGCACCACCGGTAATGCTGACCTTGGACTGGTCGGCCGCGAGGATCTTGATGTTCTGGTCGAAGGTGAAAACCACTTCCTTGGTGCTGATTGCAACGCCGGTGGCGCCTGTGGCAGGTTCGGTCGACACAAGCACGGGAGCATCGGCCTTCGTGGCTTCTTCCATGCCGGAACCGTTGCAGCAGCTGATCAGCGGCAAGGCGATTGCAAGATAGATTAGTCTGTGGATATTCATCATTTATTTCCAGTTTGTCACACTGCCCCTGTTGAGCATGTATGTATTTGATAAAGCTTTTTTCCAGTCATCGACAGAATTGTTCCAACTGTCGGCATAGAGGGCGGGCTTGCCGTCCACGAAATTGTTCCAGGTGAGGAAATAGAGCCAGGGCGCGCCTTCTGCATAGCAGGCATCGAAATCGAAGAGATTGCCTATCTCGCAGAGCGCAACCATCTTGTTGCCCTTCACCGAGTCGTTGACACGCTTGAACGTGGCGGACTGGGTGGTGTTCTTGTCTACATAAAGATCGCAGCCGACAAGGTCCACACAGTCATCGCCCGGATACCAGGCTTCCATCTTTTCGGTTTCCGCCAATTTGCCTTCATCACTTGTCTGTATGGTCCAGACCCACACCAGGTTGTTCAGGGCGTAGGTGCCGGTCAGTTTGTCGTAAAGATACCTCCAGAGCTGCCTGCAAGGCTCGGCGCCGTCAAGCCCCCACCAGAACCAGGGGCCCCAGGTGTAGTCACCGGCGGCCTCATGAAGAGGGCGGAAGAGTACAGGTATATCGGCATCTGAAAGCAGTTTGAGATACCCGGCAAGTTTTTCTATCTGGGCATCCATGCACTCGTGCTGCCAGGTCCCTTCTTTAAGGGCGTCCTTGGGGTGGAATGCCTTGTTCGCGGAGGTGTAGAAGGCATACTCCCCGGGGTCGTGCTTCCGGAAAACCTCTTCCGATTTGGGCACGTTCCAATGCCAGCATATCTGGATGATGCTGCCATCGTCCCAGGCCTTCTTCACATCTGAGATGTCTCCATAATCCGGGCAGTCGGCCCATGCCTTCGGCGGCCATTCCATGAACAGGTAGTCGTAGCCGAGTATTGCCGGATACTTTCCGGTAATACTGTTGATGTGGTCGGCGAACTGATTGTCCCATCCGCTCTTGCAGGCCATCGTGCCGCTGAGGGTTTTCTTGCCGTAGTTGTCGAGGAGGAACTGATAGAGCGCCTTTGCCCTCGCACTGGCTTTGGCATTGGTGAGAGTCTTCTGAGGATTCATCCCGTAGGTCTTGAATTCCTTCATTGTGAAGCTGGTGCTGGTGCCTTCTGCAGCACTCTGATTGTCTTTATATCCCTGCACTATGCCGGAAGGGATGCTGACGGTGTAGGTTTTTCCTTGTTCCAGACCCTCTACATCCACCGTCAGGGCTTTGGCATAAGCGTTCACTTTCGAGACCGACGCTCCCCCGGACACCGTCACTTTGCCATAGTCCGCGGTCAACACCTTGATATTCTGGTCGTAGGTGAACACAATGCTCAAGCCGGTTCCGGTAAGATCGGCGGTGCCGTCGGCCGGGCTTACGGAAACGAGCATCGGGGGTGTTTCGGGATCCGGCGGATCCACCTCCTTCCCGCAGGAAAGGAGCAACAGGGCTGCAAATATACAAAACAGATACTTTTTCATAATCAGGACCCGGAGGGAGGGTCAGCCCCCTCCGGGCAAAAAGTTAAAAGATGGTAACCTTGGTGAAGGTGAGGCCGGAGCCCTGGATAATGATACCAATATTATCCTGCTCTTCAGCACTGCCCTTCTTGGCCTGGATGTTGTCCAGAATCTCTTTGGTCAGGACCATCTTGGTGCAGCGGTCCAGAATGCCATCCGTGAACCATCCGTACACGTCGGTAGGAACAAGGGTGCCGTTGAAGGTGGTTCCGCCGGCATTGTCGAAGTTGATGCCGCTCCAGTCGCCATAGTTCACCTGAGCCTGGTCCCACTGCTGATCCACCTGAGTGTAGTAGAACGACAGTATCTGGCCTTCCTGCACACCTTCGAACCTGGCGGCAGGAATCAGAACCCGGCCACCGTCGCCCCAGCTGATCTGGACCTTTCCTTCCCAGATATCAATTTCCTGAGGAACTTCCTGCAGTATCTCTATCTTGGTGAAGGTAAGGCCGGAACCCTGGATAATGATACCAATATTATCCTGCTCTTCAGCACTGCCCTTCTTGGCCTGGATGTTGTCGAGGATATCCTTTGTGAGCACAACCTCCGTGCAACGGTCGAGTATGCCATCGGCGAACCAACCATATACATCGGTAGGAACAAGTGTTCCGTTGAATGTAGTGCCCTTGGGATCGTCGAAGTTGATTCCAGTCCAGTCACCATAGTTCACCTGGGCCTGATCCCACTGCTGGTCCACCTGAGTGTAGTAGAGCCGCATTACGGTACCGCCCTTTATACCCACGAACTTCTCCGCAGGAACCAGGATACGGCCGCCGTCACCCCAGCTGATCTGGGTCTTTCCTTCCCAGGCGATGATGTGGTTGATCTCGAGCTGAACCCCGATTTGGCTGGGGCAGACCTCCTTGTCGCCATTCATCAGTTCGAAGGTGATGTTGTAGCTGCCGACCTTGTTGTAAGGCATGATGAAGGAAACCTCGTCGTCGGTACGTTTGATATACTGAGTCACCTTGGCATCACCGATGTAGATGCGGTCTACCATCATGAAGTTGGAGCCCTTGAGCGTCACGGTTGCACCGATGTGCTCGGCAGCAGGCATCTCGTTCACGATGATGAAGGAGTGGTAATTGACGGTGATATCCTCGGCAGGTTCGACTTTTTCGCCGTTTGCGAGTTTGAGAACCACCTTGCCGCTGACCGAAGTCGATGCGGTGGCAATCTCTATCGCACCTTCCTTGAGTTCGAAAGCCTCATCCTTGCCACCGAGAGTGACTCCGGTGATAAGGTCGAGATCCGTACCGCTGACTTTGAGGGTGTCTCCGGCATAAATGGCGGTGGGAGCAATAGCTGTAACGGTGGGATGCACGAGGGTGTAAGCCACGGAAACCTGATCACCGCTGTCCATGGTGAGGGTTACGTCACCTTCTGTTGCCTTTGCAGGAACGGTAAGCGTAATCTTGCCGTCTGCGAATGCAAATTCCACGCTGGATGCACCGGGCAGGCCTACGCCCGTGATGAGATCGAGACCGGTGCCGCTGATAGTCAGGACTTCACCGGCCTTGACGGGCTGGGGAGCTGCAGAAAGTCCGGTAGGTACCACTAGGGTGATGGTGCCGGCCTTGAAGCTCTTGCCGGCAAAACTGACGGCGTTCACGTCGCCGCTCTGTGCCGTTGCAGGCAAACTGAGAGAGAGAGTCTTGTTATCTGCCGAAACGGTGAAATCCGACACTTCGGTGCCGCCCTCGAAAACGACCTTTTCGATCATGTTCAGGTAGGCTCCCTTGATGGTCAGGGTCTGGCCGGGCTTCGCAGTGGCGATTTCAAGGCTGCTGACAGTAGGGTCACCGATAACCAGATCAGCCTCGGAATAGCTCTTGTTGGCGATAGCATCGGGATCCTCCGCTTCGTCGGCATCTCCAAGTATGATCTTGCCGGTAACCGCCTTGGCAGGCACCACTACCTTGAGGCTCTTGCGGGTCTTTTCGGTGATGGCGTCGCCGGAAGCGATGACTCCATTCGCAAAGATGACTTCCTGGATCAGGTTCATATAGTCTCCCGTAACGGTGATGACGTCACCGGGCATTGCGCTCTTGGGAGTAAAGTCGGTAAACTCGATGGGCTCGGTGTAAGTGAGCTCGGTAAGACTGGTGAGAGTCTTCCCGTCCTTACTTACGATTGAGATCTTGCCCACCTCTTCGGTAGTATTCGGAAGCTTTACGGTAATCTTGCTCTTCTTTCCCTTCTCTACCACGGTAATATCCGTAATAGGGTCGATTCCGGGGATACGGACCTCGGCAACCTCTTCAAGGAAACTGCCGATGATGGTGAGCTCGCCTCCGCGATAGATAGGATTAGGAGCGAAGGAACCGAATGCGAGTTCCGTGCTGAACTGATCCGTATCGAGGTCGGCGCTGGTCTGGCAGGCCTGGAAGGATGCCAGAGCGACAGCGGCGATGCATATAAGTTTAAAAATATTTTTCATACGCATAATCCATTAAAGAGGTACAACACGGATATTGTCGATAGCGATGATAGGAGATCCGGCAGTACCGGGAGTCGATCCACCATACACGAACAAGGATAAGCCGTGCAGGTAGCTGTCGTCGAATGCGGTCGAGCAGGCAGCGCCTCCGCAGACCTTGTTGAACTCGGAGAGAGGGAAAGAAACAGTCTGCCACTTGTCCCCGGTATCGAATTTTCCGGTAGCTGTCCAAGGCTCCCATACATAACGGGGCAGGGTATCTGCAGTATAGTAAGCATTGGTCATGTTGGACTCGGAAACAGATGCCTCGTTGGAGAACATGATCTGCATGGCATAGCTGGTCCAGGGATTGGTCGTAGGAACCATGATCTCGAACTTGAGGCAAAGACCGCCTACCCCATACTTCTTGATGTAGTTGGCAAAATCGGTGTTCGAATACAGCGGAGGATTTGCGCTTCCGACTGCTCCGGGCCAATAGTTGAAGGCCATCTCGTCTTCTTTCCAGTCATCCCACGGGCCTGCTGCCATATCGGCTGCAAAAGCGATGTAATTGCCGCTGAGGGCAGGGAACGCGTGATCGCCGGGAGCGTGCAGGACCTTGCTGCCATCACGCCAGCCGGCGCCGATGGCACGGCCGTAGACGCCGTCCCAGTCGAAGAGTATGTTGCGCGTGTCGCGGAACTGGAAGTTACTGCGGCCGGTACCGGATGCAGTGGTAACCTCGACAGGGCCGGATGCAGCACCTGCAGGCACCTTGAAGGTGATGGTTTCCGAGGAAACCACGGTGTAGCTGCTGACGGAGACGCCGGGGATATTAACTCCGGTAACATCGATGAAGTACTTTCCCTTGAGGGTCACTTCCTCACCGTCGGCGGCCCATTCATTGCTGATGGAGCTAACCTTCGGGACAGGAGGGAGGATCTTGAAATCGTAGGTGACGGTATCCTTGGCAGCAGTGACAAGGTAAATCTTGTCGGTCTGCACGGTGGCCGCGGTGCTCGGCACTGCAACGATCAGGGTGTTGTCGGTAATGTAGCTGGTATTCAGCACGGCGGCCTGGTCGTTAAAATAGATGTCGTGCACGCTGCGCAGGTTGGAACCCACGATGCAAAGCACCTCATCCATGAAGGCCTGGGTGATGAACACGTCCTGGTCGGCATACCGTACGAAATCTACCGAAGGCTTGCCTTCCGTTGCGTGGAAGCGGTCCGGATAATCCTCTGCGCAGGATGCGAGAGCAAAGATTCCGGCGATTATTCCTATATATTTAAGCATTGATTTCATAAGGCTCATCGATTAAAAGTTATACGAATAAGTCTCACGCACGTCAACGTGGATGGGCTCTGCAGTAGAGGCCACGTTGGGATTGAGAACCACGTCTTCGGTAGGGAATGGCATGGTGAACATCTCGGGCTTAACGTCGGTGAGCTGATACTGGGTGGTATCGTAGCTGATTCCGCTGGCATCCCATGCATTTGCACCGGGGCCTACGTAATTGCCCTTCTCGTCGCAGACGAAGTTCTTGTAGGCAGCGTCCAGACCACCATAGACAGAGCGCCTCTGGGCCTTGATCTCGGCAATCACATCGTCCATCTTGTAGTACGAACGGCGTACGAAGTCGTACCAGTTGTCGCCTTCGAGGGCGAGTTCCAGACGGCGTTCTTTCCAGATATCGTTGATAGTCACGGAGGTAAGATCTGCTGCGTGTGCACGCTGGCGAACCTTGTTCACGTAAGTGAGAGCGTTGGCGGCATCACTGGTGAGCAGGCATGCTTCGGCATAGATAAGGTAAACATCCGACAGCCTGAGGATATGGGTAGGCAGGGAGTTGTACATATATGCCGGGGAATGACCGACTGCGGCAACATGGTCTGCAGTGTCACCATAGAGATGCTTGGCGAAGTTGGCGCCGGTTCCGCATCCGAATGCACCTGAGGTGGGATTCGGGGAATAGTCGGAATCGTAGAAGAAACGATAGAAATCGAATCCGCCCATGTCTGTCCAGAAGTAGTCGTACTTGTCGCCGAACATCATCATGGTCGCCTGACGGCGGTCATCCTTGTTCACGCGGGACTGGGGATTCTCGGAAGCGGAAACTCCGAAGAGATCCTGGAGGTCCACCGAAGGGCCTTTCCAGTCGCCCCAGAGGTCGCCGAATTCATCGAAACCGACGAGACCCACATCGCACTGGATGGAGTTCTGTGCAGTCCATGCCTGAGGAGTAGCGGTCCAGAGCCAGGAAATGAGGCATTCACCGGTCTGGTTGTACACTTCGGGTGAAAGGCGGAACACATCGGAATACTTGGGAGTAAGGCTGCGTCCGGAGTTTTCGATTACATCCTTTGCATAGTCACGGGCCTTGGTGAGGTCGGCATTGTCGAGAGTGCCGCTTACGCCTGCCCTGGTGAGATATGCCTTTGCGAGGAGAGCCTCGGCAGCATAGTAGTCGATGCGGGGCTTCTTGCCGATGTAATTGTTCTTGGGCAAATACTTAAGGGCCTCTTCGAGAGTCATGATCACATACTCATAAACATCGGCCTTCTGCACCTTGGAAACCTCGTTGTAGGAGTTCTCCTTGATGATTGCCACATTGTCGTGGATGATGGGAACATCGCCGAAGGTGCGCACCAGGAAGAAATATGCCATGGCCTTCCATGTGAGGGCTTCGCCTATGGCCCTGTCCTTGACTTCCTGGGAAGCGCTTCCGGTGGAGTTGAGGATGTTCTGGATCACGGTGTTGCAGTGAGCATTCACAGACCAGAGGGCGTACGCCATATTCTTGAGGTCGCCGTCGGTGCCGTTGACAGTGAGCGTAATGTAGTTGCTCGAGCCTTCGAACACGTTGCCGGCCATGGTTTCTCCACCGTAGATGAAGAAACGGATGATATCGTACCAGGGGGAGTTGTAGAGGTAGTTGACACCCTGCTCCACCTGTGTGTCATTCTGATAATAGGTGGCACTGGAAAGGGAGTCCTCCGTAGGCCTGTTCAGGAATTCGGAGCAGGACACCACTGTGAGAGCCATCAGAATGGTTGCAAAAACTTTGAATATATTCTTCATAATCATTTCCTCCTATTATTAGAATGTGAGATTGACTCCGAAGGAGCAGGTCATAGGAGAAGGGTAACGTCCGTTGTCGACGCCGAAGGTGAGTCCGGAGCTATCCTTGGTGGAAGCGCCGACTTCGGGATCATATCCGGAGTACTTCGTAAAGGTGTAGAGATTCTGGATGTTCATATAAACACGCAGATTCTCTATCTTCCAGTGTTCGAGCACCGACTTGGGAACAGTGTAACCAAGAGTGATGTTCTTCACGCGGAGATAGCTGCCGTCTTCGATGTAGCGGGTGCTCAGACGGTCGTTGTCGTTAGGGTCGGCGAGCACGGGACGGGGAGTCTTGGTGTCCGGATTGGTGACATAGACATTGGTCACATCCCACATTCCCTTACTCTCGTCGTACATGGCAAGCTTTGCGCGGTCCTTGACTGCCACATGCTGGTTGGTCCAGGCGCTGTTCATGCTCACCAGGCCATTGAAGCCCTGTCCGATCATGTTGTAGTTGAGAACCTTGTTGCCATAGCTTCCGTTAAGGAAAATGCTGAAGTCGAAGTTCTTGTAGCGGAAGGTATTGGTCCAGCCGAAGGTGAACAGAGGCAGCGGGCTGCCGATGTTGGTACGGTCGTGCTCGTTGATTTCGCCGTCCTTGTTCACATCCTCGAACTTGAGGTCGCCGGGCCATACGGTTGTTGTAGGATTAAACACGCCGTCGGCAGGATATTTTTCTGCACGGGGGCTGTTCTGGATATCGTCGAAGTCCTTATAGACACCTACGACTTTATAACCGTAGAAACCATAAAGAGGCTGCCCGAGTTCGGTAACGGAAACGATATCGCTCCACTGGCCGTAACCGACGAGCTGCGCGTTTGCAGTGCCGTCGAGAGCCACGAGCTTGTTCTTGTTGAAGGAAATCTGGAAGTTGCTGTCCCATCCGAAGTTCTGGGTAGATACCGGATGAGTGTCGAGGGTGATTTCCAGACCCTTGTTCTCGATGGTGCCATAGTTACCGCGAGGTGCCGCGAGCGCAGAAGAGGCGTTGCCCTGTGTTCCCATATAGGAAGGAAGGGTAAGACTCATGAGCATATCGGAAGAAATCTTCTTGTATGCATCCACCACGAGGTTCACCTTCCCGCCGAAGAAACTCAGATCGAGACCGATGTTGGTCTGGCGCTGCTTCTCCCAGTGGATACCGGTGTTGGGAATCCTGGCGGGACGTTCACTGGTGCCGAGTGCGGAAGGCATGGTGCTCATGGTTGCCTCCCATGCGCCGCCTCCGATGTTGGCGTTACCTGTCTGGCCCCAGCCGAGACGGATTTTACCGTTGTTGATTCCGATACCTTTGAGGAAATCTCCCAGGCCCTTCTCGTTGGTGAAGCGCCAGCTTCCTGCGAAGGAATGGAATCCCGCCCAACGGTTATCGGGGCCGAAGTTGGAGCTGCCGTCGTAACGGAAGGTATAGGTGAGGAAATAGCGGTCGTCGTAGCTGTAGGTCTCACGGGTGAAGAAGGACGCCATTGCGGAATGGCCATATCCCTGATTCACGGTGGGAGTGCCTTCGCCCTTGCCGATATTGATTATATCATCGCTGGTGAGGCCTGTGCGCGAACCGCTGAAATAAGCCCATCCAGACTCCCAGCACTCCTGACCGGCCATTGCGGTGAAGTTGTGCTTGCCTATGGTGTTGTTGTATGTAACGTAGTTCTTCAGCTGCCAGAATAGACTGTTGTTCTTCTGCAGGTTGAGCGAGTTGGTGTTACGGGCCCAGTTGCCGAAGTCTGCGGTAGGCTTGAAAGTGGTAGCATCGGAATTGCTGACGTCGAAACCGAGTTCGGTGCGCCAGGTAACGTGCTTGATGGGAGTAAGGTCCGCATACATGTTGCCGGTGAGTTTCTGACGCTCCAGTGTATACTTGTCGAGCATTGCTATTGCCACGGGGTTCGGAGAGGTGTAACCCTCACGGACGGTGGTGGAATAGTTGCCGTCGATGTCATACACGGGCACATCGGGAAGAGCTCCCAGAGAGTAGAAGATGACACCTTCGCTACCGTCGGCCAGCTTGAGGTCGTCCTTGGTGTTTGCGAAGGTCATGTTGAGACCGAGCTTGAACCAGTTCTTGAGCTGGGCATCGAGGTTGGTGCGGAAACTCACACGGTTGAAGTTGGACCCGATGATGGTGCCTTCCTGATCCATCCAGGATCCGGAAACATAGTACTGCACCTTGTCGGTACCGCCCTGTGCGCTGAGCTGATGCTGCTGCTGATGGGCGGTGCGGAAGATCTCGTCCTGCCAGTTGGTACCCTTGCCGAGCAGCGAAGGATCAGCATAATAGGGACTCGCTTCCAGGTAGCCGAGAGCGGCCATATCATTGTAGTACTCTGCGAATTCGCGGAGGTTCATCATATCGATACGGCTGGTTTGGCGGCTCACCGCGTACATGCCGTCGTAGTTGAACTTCGCTTCTCCCGCCTTACCGTGCTTGGTGGTGATGAGGATAACGCCGTTAGCACCCTGCGCACCGTAGATGGCGGTGGCAGATGCATCCTTCAGGATTTCCATGCTCACGATATCGGCAGGGTTGATGGTTGCCAGAGGGGAGATGGTGGAGGTGCGGCCGTTACCGAGGGAACCGAGACCGAAGTCGCTGGCGGAGTTGCCGCCACCCTGGATGATGACGCCGTCGATCACGTAGAGAGGCTCCGCATTTGCGTTGACGGTCGCCTGTCCGCGGACACGGATGGAAGAAGATGAACCAGGAGCACCGGAAGTCTGAACCGCCGCCACACCGGCTGCACGTCCCTGCAGAGACTGGTCGAGACTCGTGATGATAGAGCCCTTGAGGTCTTCTTCACGCATTGAGACGGATGCGCCGGAGAGGTCGCTGCGCTTCATGGTACCGTAACCGACGACGACAACCTCGTCGAGGAATTCGGCATCCTCTGCGAGGGTCACGTTGATGACAGTCCTGCCACCGACAGCGATTTCCTGGGTCGAATAACCGATGGACGAGAATTCCAGCACCGCATTGCTTGGCACGCTGATGCTGTAATTACCGTCCAGGTCGGTCGTTGTGCCATTGGTAGTGCCCTTTTCGATGACACTCACACCGATGGCCGGGCCTATGTTGTCCTTCACGTTACCCTTGACGGTCACCTTCTGGGCGAACATCGCGGTGCTCATGAGGAGCATGCACAGGCAAGTAATCATTTTACTTTTCATTTGACCTGAATTTGTTGTTAATAATAATTGTGATATTTAGAATTTTCTGAAAAAGTCATCCCGGGCTTCGTTGAACGAAGGCTCAGCCCACATCGCATGCCCGCACGTGGGCACGCACATGTACGTCTTTTCAGAGGTAACGTTGTTGTATCCTGCAAAGATGGTATGCGGCGGGCAGGTGGGATCCTGGAGGCCGTAGGCCATGAAAACCGGGCAGGTGATCCTGCCGGTAAAGTTCTTGATGTCGAAATAGCGCAGCATATCCATGATTGCGGCGCGGTCCATCCCCTTTTCGTCGGCATACTGAAAGACCTCGTGCATGGGCCACCAGACGATCTTTGCGTAATCGGGATAGTCGCTGAGGAAGGGCACGCTGGGCACTATTGCGCGCATCCTGCTGGTGAGTGATGCTGATATCCAGGTGAACGCACCTCCCTGGCTGTCGCCGCAGCCGAAGATGCGGGTAGTATCCGCCTTGGGAAGCGACGCAGCGAACTCCACGCTGCGCACCACGTCGCAGAACGCTCCGCGATAATAATACTCTTCCCTGGAAGACAGCCCGCGCTCTATCCAGTTGCTGTTTCCTCCTTTGAAGATACCCTGGTCGCGAACGCTGACGCAGTAATCGATGCGGTCGGCATTCCAGTCGGGATCCTCATAATAGACATCGGCGCCATAGCCCATGAAACTTATGCGCACGGGATAGCGGCCTTCCGCGGTGGGAATGAAGATGATTCCGCCCATAGTGGCTCCGCCAAGCGACGGAATCTCCACTCGGTAGCATTCACGCTTTTCCGAGGAATGCTCGGGAAGAAGCGTCCATTCCACCTCCATGGGAACCGCTGCGAGCTCGCTGAGGGTGGTCTCCCAGAATGCATCGAAATCTTCCGGTGCATCGGCAGGGCTCTGGATCTGCTCCGGATTCACACCTATATTGAATTTCTTTACTCCATTCACGGTCACTTGGTAGAACCCTGGTTCAAGATTGCCAAAATCCAGGGTCGCCTTGACCATATGCCCGGGACGGGTGCGGACCCGGATACTGTCCTCAAGTATGGGCGCAGCATTCCAGTCCATCAGGTCCAGATCCCGCTTAAGACTGTAGCTGAGCTCCACCATGGGAAGATTGGAGGCAACGTTGACGTTAAGCTTCACCGGACCATTGCCGTAGAACATCCAGTCGTGCTCAACGGGCACATCCACGGATATCACGGTGGCCAGGCTATCCGTATAGGCATCTATCAGCGCCATAGTGGAGGCATCGCCCAGATAGACTCCGTTCAGGCCCTGCCCTTCCTGGAAAGGATCTCCGCAGAGGTCATCACCTTCCTGCCAATAGTCGTGGGCGGGCTTGGCCAGGCCGCTCCATGCCCAGAAATTGCATCCCAGCAGGGCGTCTGCCTTTCGGGCGGATTCCAGGACCCTGGAGAAGACATAGCCGTAGACGGCGTCACGGCCGCTGGTGGCAGCTTCGCGGCTGAAAGAGAAACCATCCCTGGGATAGCCGAACTCCTCGATGACCACTTTCTTGCCGAGACGGCGGGCAGTTTCGAGATGGCGGTTGATATAATCCCGGATCTCGGATATGGCCTTCTGCGCTCCGCCTGCGATCTCGTTTTCCTTCACCCAGCCCCAGTTGTATGGCCATATATGGATGGTGATGTAATCGATGTCCGGGCAGTCATTGAGGCGCTCGAAGACCGCCATATCCTCCTCGCAGCCCATCTGACCTTCGTTGCCGGTGCTGACCATATGCTTTTGGTCTATACTCTTGATAAGCGCCGCGCTGTTCTGAACATAAGCGATGAATGCATCGTATGTGGCGGCATCGCTGGCGAAAGGACGGGGCTCATTGCAGACCTGCCAGGAGTAGATGGCATCCGAATCCTTGTAGCGCTCCACAACATTGCGGACGTGCCTGTGATACAGTTCCACGGCTTCCGCATTTTTTGCGAACCCCGACATGGCGGACATGTATTCAGGATAGCTGTCGGTTGCAGGATGCGGCTGGCGCCCGGCTCCTGCCTTTTCGAGATAAGACCTGTAACCGTCTTCGCTCCATTCCCAGGCGTTGTTCAGGAAAAGCACCCCCTTCATTCCCCTCTTGGAGAAAGCCTTGAGAACGGCATCCATTCCTTCCCAGTTCTCGTCGGTGGCAAGTATGCGGACATTGGTGATGCCGTGAGCCTTGAGCGAATCGAGCTCCGCCTCAAAGCGGGCAGGGTTCTCGAGCGCAAGGCGGCTGGCATACCACATATTTGTGCCGATGAAGTAATCAGGTGCTTCCTGTTTTGCTGAACTGCAGTTGCAAGATGCCATTGAAAGCATCAGGAAGCCGATAATCGAAAGAAGAATTAGCCTAAGCCGGTTATTAGTCATATGCGCGCATCAATTACGGTTGCAAAGTTATGAAGACGCGCGCTATTGGACTAATATGTTTTTGTCAAATATCGCAAACTTTTTCGCTAAATGATAATTTTTGTCTTTTTATACATCTGGCGGAAATCCCTGGGAGTCATTCCCTTTTTTTCGCGGAATATACGGTTGAAATTGGAAAGGTTGTTGAATCCGCAGTTATAGCATATGACGGATACGCTCTCGGTGGTGTCGACCAAAGCGCGGACAGCGTTTCCGAGACGGACGTCCGTAATGTAGTCGGTTATGGTGCGGTTTGCATGGGTGCGGAAAAAGCGGCTGCAGGAAGTCGGGCTCATACTTATCAGATCGGCAAGTTCTTCCAGCTTGAGCGGCTCGGAATAATGTGTGTGGATATAGTCTTTAATTGTTTCTACGCGATGGCTCTCCGATTTCCTGGGTGCCTTTGCAAAGGCGCTCGTAGCCAGTTTCTTCACTTCGAACAGCGACAGTTCGTGAAGGATCCAGATACAATCAAGCACCTGGGAGAAACTATTTGATTCATTGGCGATTGTATCCAGTTTCGCATACACTTTCATGATTGCTTCCTGAGGGAAGACGACCCCCTGGCGGGCCTGGTCGAACATCTTGCGGATAGACTCGAACTGGTTCTTGGAAAGGATGCCCGTATCGAACAGATCGGGAGAGAAATGTATGGTTATCTCGCGGATGTTCTCGGATGTGCAGGTTCCCTGCTCCCACATATGCTCAAGGCCTTCTCCGGCGATAAGCACCAGCTCGTACTGGCCTATGGTGCCGATGTGGTCGCCGATGATGCGGCGCACCCCTGCGGCGTTGCTGATAAAGTTCAGTTCGCACTCGCGGTGGGAGTGGAGAGGATAGTCGAACTTGCTCTTGTGGCGTTCTACAATATGGAAGCAGTCCTTGTCGGACAGACCGGTGATTTCTGATAGTACTTGCATACCGCAAATGTATAAATTTTTTCAAAAACTAATAGAATTTTATCTGAATTCATAATAAAAAAACACCTTAACGATATATGTTATATTTTTGCACTATGGCAAAAGAACTGGATATCCTTCGCGCAGAAGTGCGCGCCGAACTCGAAAAAGACATACTCCCCTTCTGGCTGGAGCGCATGCAGGACCCCTCAGGTGGCTTTTATGGGCAGATGGACGGGAATGGGCGGTTGATGCCGGACGCTCCGAGAGGTGGCATCCTTAACGCAAGGATATTGTGGACTTTTTCTTCGGCCTACCGCATACTGGGCCGGGCTGAGTATCTGGATGCCGCACGTAATGCTTTCTCGCAGATACGGGACAAGTTCTTCGACCGGGAGTTCGGAGGCATCTACTGGAGCCTGAACGCCGACGGCACCCCTCTGGACACCAAAAAGCAGTTCTATGCCATAGCCTTCGCGGTTTACGGCTGCGCCGAGTTCTTCCGCGCCACCGGCGAGGAAGAAGCGCTGGAGCTTGCCATAAAACTATGGCGCAGCATCGAAGACCACAGTCTGGATGTCGAAAAGGGCGGTTATCTGGAGGCATGCACGCGGGACTGGCAGCCCATCGCCGACATGCGCCTCTCGGAGAAGGACCAAAACGATGCCAAGACGATGAACACCCATCTGCACATACTGGAAGGCTACACCGGGCTTTATCGGGTATGGAAAGACGAGACGCTGCGGCGCCGGCTGGTGGAGCTTTGCGAGATGTTTATGAATAAGATAGTCCGTCCTGACGGGCATCTGGGCCTGTTTTTCGACGAGGACTGGAATTCCCAGTCGGATACCGTATCGTACGGGCACGATATCGAAGCGTCCTGGTTGCTCTACGAGACTGCAGATTTGTTGGACGACCCCGCCCTGCTCGCACGCGTCCGTGCTTGCTGCCAGAGCATCGCTACCGCTTCGCTCGAAGGCCTGCAGCCGGACGGTTCGATGATCTACGAATGCTCACAGTCAAAAGCACCGGCCGGCTTTGTCTACGACACCGACCGTCACTGGTGGGTTCAGGCTGAAACAGTAGTCGGATGTCTCAACCAGGCGCACTTGCCCGCCCCCTCGCCGGCAAAAGCGCCGGACGGCCTTTGGCTAGAACGGGCCATCCGCTGCTGGGAATATATCAAATCACATCTGATAGCTCCGGACGGAGAATGGTACTGGAGCGCCGACGAAAATGGCGTTCCCAACACCCGCGACGACCGCGCCGGCTTCTGGAAATGCCCCTATCACAACGGACGGATGTGCATGGAGATCATTGATCAATAGGCGTATACCCCCACCATGGTCCCCTGATGGCCGGCACAGTGACGGGTGCTTAGGGTACGGGCATCCACCGGGCTGCCGACGAGAATATATTCGCCGGTTTTTCCTTCATCGACAACAGCATAACTGAAGACATACTCTTCCGGAGTGTGCGCCTCGATGCGAAGTGCCAGAGGCAGCGTTGCAGCCTTCCCTTCAAGAGCCACACTTGAGACTTGAAGCAGCATCGATTCCGAACGCTCGGTCCTGTACCCCTCGAACTTGTCATTTGGAGGAGTGCTGCGATGCATCAGGACAATAACGGCACGGCCGGATCTGTCCAGACGCTTTACCAACTTGGCATAATGGTCGTCGTCGTACCAGCAGAGAATCCCGGCCTCCTGCCCTTCAGCAGGCGTGAAGTCCATCACCGTTTCCGCCATAAAGGTTTTGGATGCAATGCGTTGCAGCACAGCTGACGGACGGTCGAGAGAGTCCAGCGACACTCCCGAACAGGCCAAATGCAGTCTGCCGCGACGGTCGAAACCGCTCCTTCCCTCAAGGCTTCCGCGTATGGTCATGGCAAAGGGAGCAAGCCCTTCAGAGCCCCAGAGCGGGCCGGGATTTGCGGCATCGAAGCCAGGTATGGTATTCGCCCCGGACGCTGCCTTCATCTCCTCGTCCATCTTCACTATAAGCGGCACGCTGCAACCATTTTCCAAAATCACCGGCTGACCGGAACTCCAATCCACAGGCAGCAGGAAAGTTTCCCGCCCGGTATTGAAGTATTCTTCTCCTTCGTACGGTTCGCATCCGAGAAACACCGAATACCATTTCCCGCCAGGAGTCTGAACCATGTCGGCATGCCCCGTGCAGGTCACCATCTCCGCGCGCTCTGCAGGCAGGTCTTTCTGGGTCAGGATAGGATTGATTGCGCAGGGTTCAAACGGCTCCTCCAGGCTCGAAGACCTGAATGCCACCTCCCTGTGGAAACGCTCAGTTCCTCCTTCGGCGCATATCAGGAAGTATTTACCGCCCACCTTGAAAAGGTGCGGCCCTTCGAGATTCTCGGGATGCTCTTCGGGACGGGCTCCTCCTCGGGCTATGATCCGGGGACTGCTGCAGATTTCCTGCCGGGCGCAGTCGAACTCCCACATCACTATGGCAAACTCGCCGGGATATCTTCTCGACGAACCGGCATCCTCCGGAGAAGTGCAGGTGAGGTACCAGGTACGCCCATCTTCGTCGAAGAAGAATTCCGGATCTATTCCGCGGACGTCCTTTATCACGAAAGGGCCCTCCCACTTGCCGGATGCGGGATCCTCGCTGGTGCAGTACCAGTTGCCGAGGCCGCCGCCCACCTGGGTGCAGGCCACGTAGAACTTGCCGTCGGAGGGATTGTATGAGATGCCGGGGGCGAAGTTCCCGAGGTTCATCTTCTTGCGGGTGAAAGATATCTGCGCATCGCAGTCCAGCACGGATCCGCACTGTTCCCAGTGCACCAGGTCAGTGCTGTGAAACACTGGAATCACGGGGAAATACTGGAATGTGGAAGTCACCATATAATAGTCGTTTCCCTTGCGGCAGATGGAAGGATCGGGGTAGAATCCCTTCAGGATAGGATTGGAATAGCAGCCTTCAGGAACAGTTTCACTCCCCCCGTCCGTATAGACGAAAGGAGTGAAAACAGCCTCGTCGGCTGGCCTGCCGCAGGCGCAGGCACAAAGACAGATTATGGTCCCTATAAGAAATAGATACTTGTTCACCGGTTCTCTCATTTATTCTGCAAATATAATAAAGCTATAGATGCTGTTATTCAACAAGAGACGCGTCGCAAATGATGATGGGAGAGTCTAAGCTATTCAGCCTCGAGGATAAACACCGCGCTGGTATTCGTCTTCAGCAGTTTGGGATTGAAGCCGCCTTCCTGGAGGAATGCTCCGGAGAAGGTCTTGCCATTGCCCCACCAGCAACTATTGTCTACATTCTGCTCGGTAACCTTGTAGTTTTTAGCCGGATCCAGCCCCTGGAGGCGGAAAACATGCGAGCCGACTGCGCGGTTCTGATAGCGCAGGCAGTAAGTGAATACCACCGCCCGGCTCTTGTCCTCAGACACATACATAAGTCCGTAGAAATCACTGTCATAGGGCGATCCCAGACGGTACAGGTCCCCGTTGAATACAATATCCCTGTAGCCTTTGTAAGAGGTGATGCAGCGGTCTGCGACGGCGCGTTCCTCGGCCGACAGGTTCCTGGGCTGGAGTTCCATACCCAACCTTCCGGCGGCTGCCACGTCGAAGCGGAATTTGAGAGAGGTGACGTTGCCGGTCTGATGGTTGGGCACGGCCGAAACGTGTGAACCCATCACGCAGGCGGGATAGATCATCGAAGTGCCGTACTGTATGCCGATGCGGGTGATTGCATCGGTGTTGTCGCTTGTCCACACTTCGTTGAACCAGCGCATGGAGCCGTAATCCACGCGACTTCCGCCAGAGGAGCAGCACTGAACTATCACGTCCGGATACTTCTCCCTCATCCTCTCGCATACCTTATATAATCCCTGCACATACTCTACGAAGAAACGGTCCTGCTCATCCCCCAGATAGGGGCTGCCGAACGACATCACGTTCCGGTTGCTGTCCCATTTTATGTAATCTATGTTGGATGAGAGGCTCATGGTGCGGTCGAATACCCCGAACACGAAGTCCTGCACTTCCGGATTGGTGAGATCCAGCAGCCACTGGTTGCGGGCCTGATAGATCTCGCGTCCCGGGCTCTGCACCACCCACTCGGGATGAGCCTCTGCAAGGTTGGAATCCGGATTCACCATCTCGGGCTCTATCCAGATGCCGAACTTGAGGCCCTTGGAGTGGGCATAGGAGGCAACATAATCAATACCTTCCGGAATCTTGGCATCGTTGAGCTCCCAGTCGCCGAGGCCGGCCTTGTCGGAATTGCGTGGATGGTCCTTGGCAAACCAACCGTCGTCCAGCACGAACATCTCCAGGCCCATGGAAGCCGCATCGTCGATCATCCGGAGCAGGGTCTCGGTAGTGAAAGTGAAATATGCGCCTTCCCAGCTGTTCAGCAGGGTAGGATTGACCTTTCCGCCGTTCCAGACCGCATATTTGCGGGCCCAGCGGTGAAGGTTGCGGGATGCTCCGCCGGCGCCGTTCCGGCTCCATGTATAAATCATCTCCGGAGTAGTGAAGCTTTCGCCTGCCTTGAGGGGATAGGCGGAAGCATAGGGATTGATGCCGGAAACGATGTTCAGGCGGTCGGTCTGGTCTATCTCGAAGCTGATGCGGAAGTTTCCGCTCCAGGCAAGGGATCCCGCGACCACTTCACCGTCGGTCTCGCTGAAAGTCTTTCCGAGAGACACCATGAATGAAGGGTTATTGCTCTGAGTAGCCTGCACACCGCGACGCGTTTCAATCACCTTGGTGTCGTGGGTGAGAAGAGTCTGGCCCACCTGCATTTCCCTGGCCCAGCCGCCGTAGAAGTGGGTCAGGAGGTAATCATCCGCCGTCAGGTTGAGCGAGGCGGAGGCATAGTTCCTGAGTTCTACCGGCTTCTTTCCGCAGTTGCGGATTACACTGTGCATCAGTATAACGTCTTCTGCCTGATGGGCATCATAGACCAGATCCACCTCCAGGGCGGTCACATAATCCTTCGTATGGATGGTTGTTGTGGTGATGCCGCTCTTGGAGGCTGTTTCGTGCGACACATAATACAGTTCCGTATTTTGATTGCCGTCGGCATACTTAACATGGAGGGCGTCCAGGCCGTTGAATCTGCCGCCCGCGGCCGGATAGGACTCGGGAACGGAAGCGCCGGTGCTGAATTTCAGGAAAGCATCCGGATTTCCGGCAGGGGCGCCGTAATGCACGGTGCGTACCGTTCCTTTTTTATCTACTTGCAGCAGCAACTGTGTGCCGGCGGTTTCCACCGCTATGACTCTCGGAGTTACCGCAGGGATTTCGACGGTTTCGTGGGTAAATTTCTTCAGCTTTTTGTTGGGTTTCCCAGCATGTGCAGGGAAGGTGATGGCGAGCAGTGCAATGGCCGCCAGGGCTATCATGTGGTTTTTCATATCTACAAATATACAAAAAAGTGTAACTTTGTACGATTCAATAATCATTCTATGGCCACATACAGACAAACGGGCAGCCGGGCCTATCTTACCGGCATAGTGCTGGTAGCCGTGATCGGCGGACTTCTTTTCGGATACGACACTGCAGTTATATCGGGCGCAGAGCGGGGCCTGCAGGCCTTTTTCCAGACCGCTGGCGATTTTACATATACAGATGCCCTGCACGGGTTCACAACATCCAGTGCTCTGATTGGATGCGTGATCGGAGCCTTGATTTCCGGCCTTCTGGCATCCCGCCTCGGGCGCAAACGCTCGCTGTTCGTAGCCGGCATCCTGTTCCTGCTGTCCGCTCTCGGGTCTTATCATCCGGAATTCCTCTTCTTCCAGAAGGGAGTTGCCACCAAGGGCCTGCTGGTTGCATTCAACCTCTACCGCGTGCTTGGCGGCATCGGCGTGGGAATGGCTTCGGCGCTGTGCCCCATGTACATCGCTGAAGTATCACCTGCAAATAAGCGCGGCACGCTGGTGTCGTGGAACCAGTTCGCAATCATCTTCGGGCAGCTCGTGGTGTATTTCGTGAACTTCCTTATCATACGTTCCCACGCGAACGACCCGGCAGTGGTGGAATGGACCAACAGCATAGGCTGGAGGCTGATGTTCGTGAGCGAGGCAGTGCCTGCCGCCGCCTTTGCCATGCTGATACTCCTGGTGCCGGAGACTCCGCGTTACCTTGCCCTCAACGGGCAGGACGAGAGGGCCCTCACGGTTTTGAGCAACATCAACGGCGAAGCCAAGGCCCGCGAGATTCTCGCCGATATCAAGGCCACTACGGTGGAGAAGACGGAGAAGCTGTTCAGCTATGGATGGCTGGTTATTTTCATAGGATGCATGCTCAGCGTGTTCCAGCAGATTATAGGCATCAACGCAGTGCTCTATTTTGCCCCGAGAATCTTTGAATCCATGGGCGTAAGCAACAATATGCTCTTCACCGTGATAATGGGAGTAATCAACATTTCATTTACTCTGGTAGCCGTTTTCACTGTGGAGAAACTGGGTAGAAAGCCGTTGCTGATCACCGGTTCGCTGGGAATGGCGGTCGGTGCCGCAGGAGTGGCACTTTCCAACGTAATCACACTGCCCGCCCTGGTGCCTGTGCTCAGCATCATGGTCTACAGCGCCTGCTTTATGTTCAGTTGGGGTCCTATCTGCTGGGTGTATATTTCCGAACTGTTCCCCAACACCATACGCAGCCAGGCTACGGCCATTGCTGTGGCGTTCCAGTGGATATTCAACTTCATCGTTTCCAGCACCTTCGTACCCATGTACAACATGCGCCTGGGTGCAATGGGCGACAGCTTCGGCCATTTCTTCGCATACGCCCTCTACGGCGTGATATGCATCATCGCCGCCGTGTTCGTCTGGCGCCTTGTGCCTGAAACCAAGGGAAAGACCCTGGAGGATATGACCGCCCTCTGGCGTTCTAAATCTGCTTAAGCGGAATCCTCGCGAGATAAACTGCGGCCTTGGGGGTGGCATGGGATGAGTAGTAGCTGACCCATAGTTCGTCCCCTACGACAAGGAATCCGGGATAGCTGGTGTCGCCGCCGGAAGGGAGAACTGCAATTTGCTCGAAACGGCCATCCAGGCCACCCTTCAGCAACATGGTCTTGTAGGATCCGGGGATCAGATATGATCTGGAACCGGCCACTATAGTGCTGTCGTTCAGGGCGATAAAGTTGGGGCCTCCGACTTGGAATCCCGTCTTGGTCAGCGTCCAATCGGTGTAGGGCGCTTCGCTCACTCCCCATATTCCCTGCCTGTCCAGCTGCTCCTGGCGCAGCAGCATCAGCATGCGCCCGTCCGGCAGGAAATGAACCGAAGCCTCGTTAGGGAAGCCGGGAACATCGATTGTTGCCACATCCTCGTAATGCACTCCGTCAGTCGTCCGGACCAGGAAAACTACTGTTTTGTTTTCGGATCCGGGAGTGTCTTCCAATGAGGAATACACCACTCCGTAACCGGTATCTCCATACCAATCTATCTTCCAAAGCCAGTCTTCACCGGTAGCAATGTCGGAGACAATTTCTATGGGTTCTGGATCGCTGAAACTCAGCCCGTCGAGGCTTTCGGAATACATGGGATCCCGGCCGACAAGTTTCTTCTCCGCATACACCGACCCGCCCATAGACACCAGCAGGCGGCCGTCGGGAGTTACCGACAGCGAAGGATCGCGGAGATCGTAACCCTCTTTCGAGAGACAGGCGACGGATTTCCATTTCCTTCCGTTGCGGGACTGCAGGATGCGGATCTGCCCGCGGGCCGTCCCATCGGGTTCGAACACGTGGCCTCCCGCCTCGCGGAACGCCACATAATACCTGCCATTGAATTCTGTCAGCGAAGTGAATGCGCAATGCTTTTCGCTGTCCCAGATGCGGTCTACCTTTATGTTGACATCAAAGCCTGATGTCCGGCTTGAACAACCGGACATCAGCGAAAACGACACTGCAAAGCAGATGCTAAACAGAATAAAGGTTGACCAGCGTCTCATAGAGTTCCTGTTTTCCGGAAATCTGTTTGGGTTCACCGTTCGCCTTGGCGTAATCCACAAGAGCTTCCAGGCCGACCTTTCCGTCTTCGAAGTCCTTGCCCATGCCGGAATCGAACGAAGCATAGCGCTCCTTTACCATTGCGGGGATGGGGCTCTTCTCCACGATTTCCGCAGCATTCAGCAGGCCGTGGGCCATTGCGTCCATCGCACTGATATGGGCGATGAAGATGTCTTCGGGGTCGGTGGAATTGCGGCGCAGTTTGGCGTCGAAGTTGGATCCGCCGGGAGCGAGGCCGCCATTGCGGATGATCTGCAGCATAGCCTGGGTGAGTTCGAATTCATCCACAGGGAACTGGTCGGTATCCCAGCCATTCTGGGCATCCCCACGGTTGGCGTCGATGCTTCCCAGCAGGCCGTTGTCTACCGCAACTGCCAGCTCGTGCTCGAAGGTATGGCCGGCGAGAGTGGCGTGGTTGACCTCAATATTCACCTTGAAGTCCTTGTCCAACCCGTTGGCACGGAGGAAACCGATAACAGTTTCGGTATCAACGTCATACTGGTGCTTGGTGGGCTCCATGGGCTTGGGCTCGATGAGGAAGGTGCCCTTGAATCCCTTGCCGCGGGCATAGTCGCGGGCGGCCTTCAGGAACTTGGCCAGATGGTCCTTTTCTCTCTGCATCTGTGTATTGAGAAGGCTCATATAGCCCTCGCGTCCTCCCCAGAACACATAGTTCTCGCCGCCGAGCTTGATGGTGGCATCCAGGGCGTTCTTCACCTGCACGGCAGCGCGGGCGACCACGTTGAAATCGGGGTTGGTGGCCGCGCCGTTCATGTAGCGCTTGTGTCCGAATACGTTGGCAGTGCCCCAAAGGAGCTTGATGCCGGTCTCCTTCATCTTGACCAGCGCATAATCGGTGATTTCCTTCATCCTGGCCTCGTAGAGGGCGATATCGTCGGTATCTTCGATCAGGTCGATATCGTGGAAGCAGAAGAAACCGATGCCGAGTTTGCTCATAATCTCGAAGCCCGCATCCATCTTGTCCTTGGCACGCTGCATCGGGTCGGATGCCTTGTCCCACTCGTAGCTGCGGGTCTGGCCGCCGAACTGGTCGCCGGAGGCCTGGCCGAGGGTATGCCACCACGCCATTGCGAAGCGCAGCCACTCCTTCATGGGTTTGCCGAGGACTACTCGCTCGGGTTCATAGTAATGGAATGCAAGGGGATTCTTGCTCCCCGGCCCCTCGAAGGGGATTTTGCCGATTGTCGGATAATACTGTTTCATATGTTTATTGTATATCAATTATTTACGCATAGTCGTCTGGTGCATTTTTACCAGACGGCTTTAAGCAACTCATTGATTATCAGCAGTGTTTTGCAGGAGGTCGCGCCAGAGGGCATAGGCATCCTGATACGGCCTGCGGTCGGAGGCGGGTTCTACCAGCGCCAAGCGTTCCAGCGATGCGAAGGCTTCGGCGGGCGAGGCGTAGATGCCTGCGCCGAGGCCGGCACCGCGGGCGGCGCCGACGGAACCGTCGGTATCGTAAAGTTCGATGGTGGCGCCGGAAACACTTGCCAGAGTCTCCCGGAACACTTCCGAAAGGAACATATTGGCATTGCCGGCGTGGATGCGGTCTATCTTCATACCCATGGCCTGCATCACCTCGATGCCATACTGGAACGAGAATACTATCCCCTCCTGGGCTGCGCGGAGCAGGTCTCCGCGTCCATGGCGGTTGAAGTCGATTCCGTGAAAACTGCATCCGGGAGCGGTGTTCCCAAGCATGCGTTCGGCTCCGTTTCCGAAGGGCAGGATGCTGATTCCGCGGCTGCCGACGGGAGATTCCTTGGCAAGGGCGTTCATGCCCGGATAGGTCATGCCGTCGAAGGCAACGTTCCGACGCATCCAGGAGTTGAGGATGCCGGTGCCGTTTATGCAGAGGAGCACTCCCAGACGGGGATCCGCGGCGCTGTGATTGACGTGCGCGAAGGTATTCACCCGGGACTGGGGATCATAATTCACCTCCCCCAGCACACCGTAAACCACTCCGGAAGTGCCGGCCGTTGCGGCGATTTCTCCCGGGTTCAGAACATTGAGGCTCAACGCGTTGTTCGGCTGGTCGCCGGCGCGGTAGCAGACAGGCACTCCGGCGGGAATGCCAAGCTCCGACGCGGCAGCTGCACTCACCCTCCCCTGCTCCCCGAAAGTGGGGCGGATTTCCGGAAGGATGGCCGGGTCAAAACCGTAATAATCAAGCAGTTCTCCAGCGGGGCTGTTCTTTGCAAAATCCCACATCATCCCCTCGGAAAGCCCGCTGACGGTAGTGCAGGCCTCACCGGTAAGGCGGAGGGCGATATAATCCCCCGGGAGCATTATCTTGTCTATCTTTCCGAACACCTCCGGCTCATTCTCCTTTACCCATGCAAGCTTGGCGGCAGTGAAGTTGCCGGGAGAGTTAAGAAGATGCCCCAGGCACCAGTCCTTTCCCAGCCCTTCAAAGGCCTTCTGCCCGTAAGGGACGGCGCGGGAGTCGCACCAGATTATGGCGGGGCGCAGGGGCTTTCCGGCCTTATCCACGCACACCAGGCCGTGCATCTGGTAGGAGATGCCGATGGCAGATACCTTCACTCCGTTCGGTATGACACTCAAAACTTCTGCAGTGGCGGCCTTGAGATATCCCCACCAGGCATCCGGGTCCTGCTCGGCCCAGCCGGGCTGGCGGGAGAGGATCGGAGCCTCGCTCTTGGGATAGAAGGAGGATGCCACGCACTTGCCGCTTTCTGCATCCACAAGGCTGGCCTTGACCGATGAACTGCCTATATCGTAACCCAGTAAAAACATAGTGCCATGTGGTTAGAGTACAACACACAAATATAATAAAAAGATGGAAGATTAATAATTCAAAACATTTCATATATTTGTATCCATATAATGGATAACGCTACGCATTTTATGACTCTTTCCAGAAGATTCAGTTCTATCGCAATCTGCCTTGCCGTAATCGTTTCAGCAGCAGCCATCACTTCCTGTGTCAAAGATTCAGATGAAGAAGGCGTAAAGATTGTAACCACCAACATCTCAGTTCCTTCCCCAGTCGAAATCGAGGAGGGGCAGACTATCACCATCACGCTTCGCGGCACCACCAACATCACCAAAGAAGATCAGGTCGTGCTCAGGAATGCGGCAGGCGAAGACAAATACTGCCCTATCGTCGACCTCAAAGACGGTTCCTACCTCGTTTTCGCACCCCCGGCCGATATTACCAACGGCTCATATAAAGTTTACATCCGCAATGCCGGCATCAATTACTACGCAGGCATGCTCGACCTGTCGGTGAAAGCTTCGCTCAACGTCGAGCCGGGAGAGGGCGTAACCGTGTATGGGATAGTGACCTGCGATGGCAAGGGAGTGCCGGACGTGCTTGTGTCGGACGGCGCAGAAATCGTAAAGACCGACGCCAAGGGCATCTATCAGCTTAAGTCCCAGAAAAAGTGGCAATATGTATTCGTGGTCATTCCCTCCGGATACGAAGTGCCCAATGACGGCATCCTGCCCAAGTTCCACCAGATCCTTACCCAGGGAGCGAACGTGGCCGAGCGCAAGGACTTCGAGCTCATCAAGACTGAGAACGACAACTTCACCCTCTTCGTCTGCGGGGACATGCACCTGGCGAACCGCAACAACGACGTTTCCCAATTCGGCGATGTTGCCAGGACGCTTAACTCCTCCATCGCGGCAGCCGGCGGCAAAACATATGTAATGACCCTGGGCGACATGACCTGGGACACCTACTGGTACAGCAACAAGTATGAGTTCCCCCAGTACCTCCAGACCGTCAACACAAACTTCAAGGATGTAACCTTCTTCCACACCATGGGCAACCACGACAACGATATGACCCAGGTGGGAGATTTCGACAAGTCTTTCCGTTACACGAGGGATATCGCCCCTACCTTCTATTCCTTCAATCTGGGCAAGATCCATTTCGTGGTGATGGACAATATCGACTATAACAACGTGGAAGCCAACACCCTGAACAGCAGCGGGAGCACCACAGGCACCGACCACCGCGGCGAATATGTGCTGGATTATACCGCAGAGCAGATGCAGTGGCTTGTGAAGGATCTTTCCTATGTAGACAAGAGCACGCCGGTTTTCATCACATCCCACGCCCCCGTATCCAGGCCTAACGGCGCCACCTCCTTCAACGACAAATATATGAACGGCGCCAATTCCGCCGGCGAGGCCAACATGCAGGCGTTCATTTCAACCGTAAAGGATTATAACGTCAACTTCCTCAGCGGCCACACCCACAACCTCTTCCACCGCAAGCACAGCGACAAGTTCTCCGAACACAATGAGGGCGCAATCTGCGCATGCTGGTGGTGGACTGGTAAACTCACTCCCGGCATCCATGTTTCCCAGGACGGCACCCCGGGAGGCTTTGCAATCTGGCAGTTCACCGGAAAGGACTTCAAGCAAAGTTTCCAGGCCGCAGGCCACGACGCGAACTACCAGTTCCGCGCCTATGACGTGAATAAAGTCAAGGAAACTTACACGACTGCCGCCGCTAAGGTAAAGAGCGAGAACACCAAATATACCAATCCGATTATCAATGCCGTCAACGGACTTCCCTCAAACTCCATTCTTGTGAACGTTTGGAACTGGGATCCCGACTGGAAGGTAAGCATTAGAGAGAATGGGAAAGAACTGACTGTCTCCAAGGCTTACACCTATGATCCGCTCCACGCGATGTCATATACCTTCCCGCGCGCCGCGTCGTCCACATCCGTATCCTTCCCCACCGGCCAGTGGAGCCACTTCTTCACTGCAACCGCAAGCAGCGCCAGTTCCACGGTCACCGTAACGGTCACCGACGGCAACGGCAAGGTGTATACGGAAACCATGACACGCCCCAAGGCATTCACCGTAAATGATTACAAAAACAAATAATCAATTCAACTTATTAACCTTTAAAACATTATGAGATTACACAAGATTCTAGCCGTGGCGGCACTGATGCTTTTGGGCTTCAGCCTGAATGCACAGAACCGCACGGTCCAGGGAAAGGTGGTCGATGCCGCAGCACAGCCTGTGCCCGGCGTAGCCGTCATTCTCCAGGGGACCACAAACGGCACGATGACCGGCAACGACGGTTCGTACTCGATACGCATACCGGAGGGAAATGCCGTCTTGGAGTTCTCCAGCCTGGGCTATGTGACGAAGACCGTCAACGTGCCCGCCAGCCAGGGAACAGTCAACGTAACTCTTGAAGACGACTCGATGACTCTCGAAGAGACCGTCGTCGTGGGTTACGGTGTACAGAAAAAGGTCAATCTGACCGGTGCAATCACCCAGGTGGAGAGCAAAGCGCTCGAAAACCGCAGTGCTCACAACCTGACCACCATGCTTCAGGGCTCAGTGCCCGGTCTCAACATCAGCACGTCCAGCGGCAACCCCGGTTCCACCGGTTCGCTGAACATCCGAGGCTACACCTCCATCAACGGCGGTGATCCCCTGGTGCTCATCGACGGCATCGAGGGCAGCATCAACCGCATCAACCCCCAGGACGTGGCCTCCATTTCCGTCATCAAGGACGCATCCTCCGCAGCCGTTTACGGCGCCCGTGCAGCCTATGGCGTCATCCTGGTCACCACCAAGGAGGGTTCGGTAGATAAAGACAAAGCCACCGTCCGCTACAACGGCAGGTGGGGTGTCGAGATGCCCACCACCTCCACGGAATGGGAAACCAGAGGCTACTGGTCCGTCTATAC
This sequence comes from uncultured Bacteroidia bacterium, assembly GCA_902768365.1. Taxonomy (GTDB): domain Bacteria; phylum Bacteroidota; class Bacteroidia; order Bacteroidales; family UBA932; genus Cryptobacteroides. The sequence continues at coordinate 166,282 of CACXKV010000001.1, forward strand.
CATCAACAAGTTCTGGTATGAGAGCAAGGGTTCCAACTATGTGAACTACTCGCAGCAAGACATGATGGAGCTCCTCGCCCGCGTGAACGACAAGACCGAGAACCCCGAACGTCCGTGGGTGGTTACCACCGCTCCCGACTCCCAGGGCCGCGTGCACTACAAATACTACGCAAACACCGACTGGTGGCACGAACTCTACAACGACGTGCATCCCACCCAGAACCACAGCGTGAGCGTGAGCGGCGGAAACAAGGCCGTCAAGTATTATCTCTCCGGCCAGTACGACCGCCAGCAGGGTATGGTGAAGGTTCGGCCGGACGTGTATGAGAAATACAACCTCCGTGCAAAGTTCGATGCCCGCATCAACAAGTACGCACGCATCAGCAACAACACCAACTTCTTCGTCGGCACCTACGACTTCCCCGGCCTTCACGACATTCAGGACTCCTTCGCATACGGCGACCGTCATGCTCCCGCGTGTTTCCCTCTGACCAACCCTGACGGCACCTTCCTTTACTTCGTGGATGCCCTCGGCTACCGCGTATGTAACGGACGCCACTGGGCATACCAGAGCGGCAACCTCAACATCGAGAAACGCACCGACCTCGCCAACACCACGGAACTTACCGTCACTCCCTTCAAGGGTCTCACCCTCAAGGCGAACTACAGTTACCGAACCTACAACAACCACGACACCCACCGCAGGAACCTGATCACCTATTCCCAGTATGCAGGTGAGGTTGTGGAATACAACAATGCAGGCGCATTCGACAACTACATGACGGAATCCGTACAGGAATATGTACGCCAGACCTGGAACGCCTATGCCACCTACGAGAACACTTTCGCAGATGCACACAACCTCAAGGTAATGGGCGGTTTCAACTACGACGACTACCACTATAAGAGAGTTTACGCAAAGGGTTACGACCTCATCACCACCGAACTCTCCGACCTCGCCCTCATCTCCACCGAGACCCGTACCCCCGAAGTAGGAGGAAACCAGTCCGCATGGAGGGTGGCAGGTTTCTTCGGCCGCGTGAACTACGACTACAAGGGGCGCTATCTCTTCGAGGCATCTGCCCGTTATGACGGTTCCTCCCGTTTTGCCCGCGGACATCAGTTCGGATTCTTCCCGTCCGCATCCGCCGGCTGGCGCGTAAGTGAGGAGCCTTTCTTCAAGTCTCTCAAGCCCTACATCAACAACCTGAAGATCCGTGCATCTTACGGTACCCTGGGCAACCAGAATGTGGGCAACTTCTCCTACATCCGCCTGGTTAACTTCAAGACCTTCGCAGGCTATAGCTTCGGTGATCCCGTGATGGCACGCTACACCAACCTCGACGACCCCGTGGCATCCAACAAGACCTGGGAAGTCTCCAAGCAGACCAACCTCGGTCTCGACCTCGCGATGTTCGGCAACAAGCTGGAATTCACCGGCGAAGCCTACATCCGCGACACCGACGGCATGCTCACCGATGGTATGGATCTTCCTTCGGTGTATGGCGCAGGCGTGCCTCAGATGAACGCCGCGGACCTCCGCACCAAGGGATACGAGCTTTCGCTGAGCTGGAGGGATTCCTTCAAGGTGGGCGGCAAAGATCTTCAGTACTTCCTGAAGGGCACTCTCAGCGAGTTCCGCTCCACCATCACCAAGTTCAAGAACGAAACCAAGCTCCTTTCCAATTACTATGAGGGTATGGAGCTCGGCGAAATCTGGGGTTTCCACATCGATGGTCTCTTCGCTTCCGACGCAGAGGCCGCAGCCTACACCAGTCAGGTGGACCAGTCTTACTGCAACGCCAACCTCAACGGCGGATGGAAGGCCGGTGACCTCAAATATGCCGACCTCGACGGTGACGGTGTAATCGGCATTGGTGCCAACACTCTTGAAGATCACGGGGACAAGATCTATCTCGGTAACGGACTGCCCCGCCTCCATTACGGATTCCAGACAGGATTCTCGTGGAACGGGTTCGATTTCAGCGTGTTCTTCGAAGGCACCGGCAACCACTACTGGTATCCTTCCCGCTACAACTTCGACTTCTGGGGCCCGTTCAGCCTCGGTTATCCCACCTTCCTGGACAAGAACTTCCTGAGCAACTGCTGGAGCGAGGATAACCCTGACGCTTACTTCCCGAGGCCCCGTTCCAACGTCGCATCCAACGGCGGCGGTGAGCTCGGCCGCGTGAACGACCGCTACATCCAGAACATCAGATATCTCCGTTTCAAGAACCTCACAGTGGGTTATGAGCTTCCCAAGAAACTCATCTCCCATGTTGGTCTCGAGCAGGTGAGAGTTTACTTCTCCGGCGAGAATCTGGCATACTGGTCTCCCATCAAGAAGTACACCACACATCTGGATCCCGAAAGCTGCTTCGACCGCGGAGGCGACCCCGTGGATGACCTGAACAATACTTCCTACCCCTGGCAGAAGACTTTCATGTTCGGTATCGACATCACATTCTAAAGGAGGCTACGATTATGAAAAAGACTATAATATCCCTTATTCTTGCATCTTTCGCAGTTGTTTCCTGCAATCTCGAAGACGTGCTGTCGCTCACTCCAGAGTCTCAGCTGACCCCGGATGCATATTTCACAAGGGCAGAAGACCTTCAGCTCTTCTCCAATACCTTCTATAACAACCTTCTCGAAAAAGAGCCTTTCGCAGTCGAAAGCGACGTTTTCGTGAAGATGAATCCTTCGAGCCTCATCCGTGGCGGTGCCGACCGCACTGTTCCCACATCCGGCGGCGGCTGGTCCTTCACCAATCTCCGCAAGATGAACACCCTGCTTGCCAATATCGACCATTGCGACGATGCGGCGGCAGTAAAGGAATACACCGCTCTTACAAGGTTCTGGCGCGCATACTACTATGCCGACATGATACGCAAGTTCGGCGACGTTCCGTGGATCGACCATGAGATAGGCTCCGACGACGAAGACCTCTATGCTCCCCGCGACACCCGCGAGGAGGTGCTGAAGCACATCATTGAGGATATCGACTGCGCAATCGAAGACCTGCCGGGCAAGGCCAAGGCCCCTCAGACTGCATACAGGGTGAATAAGTACACCGCCATGTTCCTGAAGGCGCAGTTCTGCCTCTTCGAAGGAACCTTCCGCAAGTACCACAGTTCCCCCGCTCCCTTCGAAAACTCCTATACTGCAGCCGACGGGAGCACCCATGATGCAGACTATTATCTCGGCCTGGCAGCCGATGCCGCAAAGCAGTTGATAGATTCCAAGGCATACAAACTCTTCAGCACCGGAAAGCCCAACAGCGACTATCTCACACTGTTCAACTCGGACAATGCCAACACTGATGAGATAATCCTTGCGATCAACTTCGACCGCGACCTGAAGATCAAGCATGACCTCGGGCGCGACATCACCAACCAGACCTCTGCCCGCTACGGCATGACCAAGAAAATGGTAGATATGTACCTTATGGCCGACGGAACCCGTTTCACCGACAAGCCCGGCTGGAACGTAATGGCATTCGCCGATGAGGTGGCAGGCCGCGATCCCCGTCTTGCACAGACCATACGCACTCCCGGCTACAGCTGGAAGAAGCCCGGCACCAGCAAGGACGGCCCCGAATTCGCCTACTGTCAGTCCGGCTATCAGACTATAAAGTACATCCCTGCATACGACACCAAGCCGTATTCCACGGACAACTGCTTCAACGACATGCCGGTATTCCGCTATGCAGAAGCTTTGCTCAACTACGCAGAGGCGAAGGCCGAACTCGGAACCCTCACCCAGGACGACCTGGATATCTCCGTCAACCTCATCCGCAAGCGCGTCGGCATGCCCGACCTGAACAAGGATGCAGCCAATGCAAACCCGGACAACAGCTATCTGGGATCCGCACAGTTCGGATATACCAACGTCACCGGTTCCAACAAGGGTGTCATACTCGAAATCCGCCGCGAGCGTGCCATCGAGCTCTTCCAGGAAGGTTACGGCCGCTACTTCGACCTGATCCGCTGGAAGGCCGGATATTGCCTTAATCAGCCTTACTGGGGCATGTATATCCCCGGACCCGGCGCCTATGATTTCGGCGACGACAGCAAGTACACCTTCTATGTAGGCACATCCGCCGCGACCGGCGTCCGTTACCAGATACATGATCCCGCCGTGGCGAACGAAACCGCAACCGACGAGATGTTCTATCTGGTGGATCCCAACACGGGTAACGATGCCACTGCAGGCGTGCGTGACATACTCCGCACCGTGCCCCACTCCTTCGATGAGAGCAAGCACTACTTCTATCCTCTCAACGAGAAGGATCTCCAGCTCAACGAAAATCTCAAACAGAATCCTAACTGGTAGCAGATTATGAAAAGATTATATAGCATAATAAGACTCGCCGCCATTGCGGCCGTGCTTGGAAGCGCCATGGTCTCCTGTGAGCAGGAGCCCACTTCCAGCGTTGCCAAGGCCGTGCTGGGTGATGTAACACTGATGAACTTCGCCGCCAGCAATCCTGCGGCGCAGACGGTAACCGTCTATTCAGACGGCGACTGGCATACCACAGCCCCTGAATGGATCACCGTCGATCCCAGCACCGGCAACGGTGTGACGACCGTGACGGTCACGGCAGCGAACAATACCGATTCCCAGGGAATGCTGGAGCCCCGCAAGGATACGCTCATCATCTCCGGCAACACCCTGGCCAGCCGCCTGCTCATCTTCGTGAGCCAGGAAGGCGATGCCTACCGCAATGCACAGCATATGACTCTCGATAAAGTCGCCGAGCTTGCAGACGGAAAGGCATTTATCCTCGATGAGGCCACGGTTGTGGCTGTCACTTCCACAGGTTTCGTAGTGAACAGCGGAACCACCAATGTTTACATCCAGTCCACCGAGAGTGTGAAAGTTGGAGACGTGGTTTCAGTCAAGGCTGTCAAGGGCTCTCCCGCCGATGAAGTCACCGTCAAGTCTTCCGGCACCTACACTTATCCCACCCCTGTCAACCTGAACGAGGTCATCGCCACCTACACCGGCGAAACCATGGATTATGTCACGGTTGCCGGCGTGGTTTCCGGAGGCAACCTTGCGCTGACCGTCGATGAGGTGGATTACTCCATCAAGCAGGTCGATTGCCCTGCGGATCTGAAGCTGTCCAACTATAACGGTCATAAGGTCGAGCTTAGCGGTTACACCTGCGGCCTTATCGGCGCCAAACAGTTCGGCATCCTCACCACCGACCTCAAGGATAAGGGCGTGGATCAGCTTATTTACTTCGAGGATGACTTCGAGTGGCTTGCTCCTTATACCGAAGCGACCGGAGCCGGTGATGCAGCCGCGACGAATAATCCTTCGACCACGGCACCCAACGTATTCGGCACAGCCGAATGGTGTGGCCAGTTCCAGGCCGACTTCATGTCTCGTGGTTATGGATACTTCGAAGGCGCTAATCTGAAGGGCAAAGACCCTCATGACTGGCAGATTGTCGATGCCACTCATACTCCTCCTTACAAGGTCCTTTATCTCCAGAAGAACTATCTGAAGTTCGGTAAGTCAGATTGCAACTCCGGTATCATTCTTCCTGCGATGTCCGCAATCGAAGGAACTGCAGATGTTACCCTCGAGTTCGACTGGTGCTGGCAGATTACCGGTTCATTCAACGCCGATATCATGACCCTGACGGTCGAGATTGTGGGTAACGGCAAGTGCGCCGAAAGCAACGATGCTCTCAGTGTTCCTATCCAGTCTGCACAAAGCCAGGAAAGCGGCCAGAGTGCGATCGAATGGCAGCACGCTTCCGTGAGCCTGACAGGAATCGATAAGGATACCCGCATCAAGATCCGTCCCACCAATTACGACCCGTACATCGAAAATCCTGCCCGTGGACAGAACCGCTGGTATCTCGACAATATCAAGGTTGCTCCCGGTGCCGGTGGCGGCGGTGGCGGAGTTGTTCCGGGCGGAGCTACTTCGTTTGGTGCGACATGGTCCTTCGATCCTGAGGCGTCTTATGAAAGCGGGGTTGATTACTCCATGAACAATAAGACCGGATCATGGTTGCTTTCCGACGACAAGCAGAGTAAACTAAGCGTCATCAGGCTTGCGGACGCTGATGCTTCGAAAATCAGCACTTACGCATCAGATGCGACATGGGGGGCCACCTGTTTCCGCTTCCTCTCCTATAGCGTTTACAAGGACGACTACTGGATGTTCGAAGTTCCTGCACCTAAACACTCTGCAGGCAAATGCAACGTCAAGTTCTCGATGAGTTCTTCCGCTGCAGGCCCGAAGGTGTTCGTGCTCGAGTACTCCACCGACGGTGAAAACTGGACAAGCTTCAACACCAAGACGAAGAGTGTCAAGATCAAAGATCAGGAAGCTTACGATGTCACCTGCACATTCCTCCTTTCCGAGAACTACTCGGCAGCTAACGAATGCAATGACATTGACGAGACATTCGACCTTCCTGCAGAACTTGCAGACGGCAAGCTCTACGTCCGCGCACGTGTCAACGACACCATCGTCAACGATTGCTCCAAGATCCTCAACGGTGTAAGCCACGGCGGAACCAACCGCATTGGCAAACTTGCCTCTATCACCTTTACTGCTAACTGATGAGGAAACTCATAATTATTTTACTCACAGCGAGCCTCTGCATCTGCGCGGAGGCTCGCAGAGTGAGTGGAAAGGTGGCCTGCGGCAACGAGGCCCTTGCAGGGGTGATCGTTACCGATGGCGCAAACTTCACAACCACCGGCTCCAACGGCAAGTTCAAGCTGGATGTGGCCGATGATGCCCGTTTCGTGTACATAGTGAGTCCATCGGGCTATCAGCCGGATTTCAGCACCGGAGCTCCGCAGTTCTATCAGCCCTTGACCAAGGCAAAGAAGTATCACTTCGAGCTGAACCGCACAGCTGAGGGCACGGACTTTACCCTCTTTGCAGTGTCGGATCCGCAGATGAAGCATGAACGCCATCTGAGAAAGTTCTGCAAGGAGCCCCTCCACGACCTGATAGCTCAGGCGCAGGCCCATTCGGCCAAGCATAACACCGTGGGCATCTCGCTCGGCGACCAGGCTTGGAACGAACTGGAAATCTTCGAACCCTACAAAGAAGCGATTGCCAAAACCGGAATACCTTTCTATTCTGTAATAGGCAATCACGACTTTATCCAGAATCTGGCCGGCAAAGCTGCCGAAGCCACATTCGAAGATCACTTCGGGCCCGCAAACTGGGCCTTCTGGCTTGGTGGCGACCTGGTAGTGGGCGTAAACAACATCCGTTTTCGCGGGGAGTCCAGCGACCCCAAGGTATCCGGTAAATACACTGAAGGATACCCCGAATGGACCATGGACTTCATGCGCGGGCTTTTGAAGTACATTCCCAAGGGAACCCACATCTTCATCGCCCAGCACAGCCCTACCTACCGCTGGTGGAGCGACATTTACATCGTAAACGGCAAGGAGATGATTGCCATGCTGGACGGCTACAAGGTGGACTTCCTCTCCGGCCATACTCACATCTCCAACAATCACCGCTACACCCCGGACATCCGGGACCACAACCCCGCATCCATCTGCGGAACATGGTGGGAGACCACCTGGTGCAACGACGGCACGCCGCGCGGCTACCTGATCTTCGACCGCGAGGGAGAAAACCTCTCGTGGTACTGGCACAACATAGATTATCCAGATGATTTCCAGGTGGATTTCATTACCAGAGGAGAATCCCGATTCAACCCGGACTGCTATCTGGCTAACGTCTGGGACTACGATGAGAGCTGGAAGGTGGAATGGACCCAGGACGGGGTTGCCATGGGCACTCCTGAAAGGGTCAAGGATGTGGATCCGGTATTCATCCGCCAGATAGAAGGGAAGTTCGGCGACAAGCCTATCCCCAAGTACAAGCGGCCCCGGAAGAATATCCATTATTTTGCCGTGAAGCCCTCAGAGGGGGCCTCTGTCATAGAAATCAGCGTCACCACACCGGACGGGCGCCACTGGAGCAAAGAATTCAAGCTTTAAGTCATGTGGATCTGGATGGCTCTCGCCTCGGCGGTCCTGCTGGGCGTATATGATGTTGCCAAAAAAGTTGCACTCAAGCGCAATGGTGTATACGGCATCCTGCTGGTTGCAACTGCGCTGAGTGCATTGTTTGTGAGTCCGTTCCTCACCCTTGGAGCCGGAGCGGACCATCTGCGGCTTGTGTTCAAAGCCGTGCTTGTCACCGCTTCCTGGGTAAGCGGTATGATAGCGCTCCAGCTGCTGCCGATCACTACGGTGAGCACTTTCAAGACCTCCCGGCCTATGTTCGTAGTCATCTTCTCGATACTTCTGTTCGGGGAGAGGCTGAATCTGCTTCAATGGTGCGGGGTGGCCGCGGTGCTTCTCGCCCTCTGGCTGCTGAGTGTGAACAGCGAGCGCGAAGGCATCTCCTTCAAGGGGAACAAAGGCTTCTGGGCGCTGCTGGTGTCGGTGTTCACCGGGGTTGCCAGCGCGCTCTGGGACAAGCACATAATGGCCGGAATGCAGCCTCTATTCGTGCAGAGCTGGACCAATATCTACATCACCCTGATACTTGCAGGAGTCATCCTTTTCCGTCGCTCCCGGGGGATTTCCGAGCCCTTCCGCTGGGACTGGACCCTGGTGCTGATCGCCATCCTCATCACCGGAGCGGACATGCTTTACTTCTTCTCTCTCAAGGCAGACGGATCGCTGCTATCGGTCATCTCGCTCATCCGCCGCAGTTCCGTCATCATCACATTTGCGATAGGCGCAGCTCTGTTTAAAGAAAAGCGCGTCGCCCATAAAGCCGGCGTGCTACTGCTGATGCTCGCCGGTGTCACCGTTCTAATGCTAGCTTCTGTATGAAACGCTTCTTGCTGCTGATTCTCGCCCTGGGCGCAGCGCTTACTGCATTCGCGCAGGATTATAAATATGTAGAAGCCACCTCCCTCACCATGGTGGGGAAGGTCTTCCCCGATACTCCCGAGCCCTACAAACGCATGGATTTCAGCAAGTATGGCGGATGGGAGCAGAAAAGCATCGATCTGCTGAATTCTAGTTCCGGCATCATATGCAGTTTCCGTACGGATGCCTCCACCATCTCCATGCGCACGCTTACCGAGAATGAGGGCGGCTCCACCCGAGGGGAACGCGGTTACGACCTCTATATCAAAAAGGATGGGAAGTGGCTTTGGGCGGGTTCGGCCTACATCCCCAAGGGGAACGATGGCTACAAAACCTGCACCCTCGCAGAGGGCATGGCTCCCGGCACTAAAGAATGCATAGTCTATTTCTCGAATTTCAGCGTAATCAAGTCTGCGCAGGTAGGGGTTCCGGAAGGATGCACACTGGAGCCCGGTGACAAGCCGTTCAGATACGATATCGTCCTGTACGGATCCAGCTTCACCCACGGGCACGGCTCGGCCAGATGCGCGAATACCATTCCGGGATTTCTCAGCAGGATGACCGGATTCCAGTTCAACAGCCTCGGGGTTGCCGGCGACTGCAAGATGCAGCCTGAGTACCTGAACGCGCTGAAAGATGCTCACGCCGATGCCTTCTTCTTCGATACCTTTTCGAATCCCAGCCCCAAAGAGATACGCGAAAGGACCTTCGGTTTTATTGAGGGCATACAGGCGACTCATCCCGGCGTGCCGCTGATCTTCATACGCACCATCTACCGCGAGAACCGCAACTTCAACATCCGCCGCGACGCGATCGAAAAGGCCAAGATAGCTACCGCCGACAGCGTGATGGCCGTGGCCGTAAAGCGCTACAAGGATGTGTATTACATCAAGACCTCCGATGCATCCACCCCGGACCACGAGACCTCCCTCGACGGCACGCACCCCAGCGACATAGGCTACTACCTCTGGGCCCAGAGCATACGCAAGCCCCTGGTCAGAATCCTCCGGAAGTACGGGATCCGCTAGCCCTGTGCTTGATACTCAGGTGGAGGGAGTGTCAGGCTTGCCGGGGGAAGCGGAAGATGATGGCGGCGACAGCGAAGAAGAGCAGGGCCAGTGGGTAGTACAGATATCCGATGATGGATGCCACGCTGATGCCTGCCAGGCCGGAGGCCATCAGCAGCTGGGCCCCGTAAGGCAGGATGCCCTGCACTATGCAGGAGAAGGTGTCCAGGATGCTGGCAGATTTGCGGGGATCTACCCCGAAGTGCGATGCGATGTCGCGGGCGATGCTGCCGGTGGTGATGATGGCGATGGTGTTGTTTGCCGTGCAGATATTCGCAAGGGCTACCAGGGCGGCGATGCTGAATTCTGCTCCTCGGCGGCCGTCGATACGCCTGGTGAGCAGGTTTATGATATAATCTATCCCACCGTTCACGCGGATTATTTCCAGCATTCCTCCTGCAAGCATGGTGACAATAATGAGGTCTCCCATAGATGCAACACCCGTTCCGGCGGACTGCAGGAAGCTTGTCCAGCCGAATTTCCCGAGCGACAACCCGATTACGGCGTTCAGGAGTATGCCTATGCTGAGCACACCCAGCACGTTCATGCCTGTCAGAGCGAGCAGGATTATGGTCAGGTAGGGCAGAAGCAGCAGGAAGTTCCCTCCGCCGGAAGGGGCGGAAGCATCAAAGCCCTGTCCCATAAAGACATAAAGCACTGCTACCACTACTGCAGCAGGTGCGGCAATCCAGATATTTGCCCGGAACTTGTCGGCCATGGAGCACCCTTGGCTCCGGGTGGCCGCAATGGTGGTATCTGAAATAAAGGAGAGATTGTCTCCGAAGAAGGCACCTCCCACGATTGCCGCGACAACCATCGCGATAGGAGCTCCGGTGCCCGAAGCAAGCCCGGAAGCGATGGGCACCAGGGCCACGATAGTTCCTACGCTGGTGCCTATGGCCATGGAGATGAAGCATGCAGCCACGAACAAGCCGACCAGAATGAACTTCCCCGGTAGGATGCGCAGGGTAAAGGCAACGGTGGCATCTATGCTGCCTATTGCCTTGGCCGTGGCGGCGAACACCCCGGCCAGCACAAATATCCATATCATCAGCAGGACGTTGCTATTGCCTGCTCCGCGCGAGAAATGGGCCACGCGCTCATCGATGCCCCCCTTCGTTATGAAGAGTGCGTAGGCAGAGGCCAGAAGGAATGCGGCCACAACCGGCACCTTATAGAAGTCCTTCGCGACGAAAGACGACACAAGATACACCCCCAGGAACACAATAAGCGGGCTGAGGGCAAGGAGTCCGCGTCCCCTCGTCATTTGGAGATTTCCTTCAGCATTTCGGCCACGGCAGCTTCGAGCTGCTTGTCTTCGCCGCGTGCAACGCTCTCGGGATCGTTATAGACTATGATGTCCGGCTCAAGCTGAAGGTTCTCCAGATAACGGCCGTTGGATACGCTCCAGGAGCCTATCTGAGGGATACCGAATACCAGAGAAGGATCCACCTGGTTCTCCCACCACACGGAAGTGGCCGTGCCTGGAACGGGAGCTCCGATGATCTTACCGGTGCCGAGGGCCCTGTAGCAGTAAGGGAATCCGCATGCGTCCGAATAGTTTGCTTCGCAGACGACCACGCAGGAAGGCTTGACCCATTTGTCGTAAGGCTCAGGTGCCATGTAGACTCCGCGGGCTTCCCGCTTGGTATACATCTTTCCGTCAAGGAAGGTGGCCAGGTCGTTATGCAGCCAGCCGCCGCCGTTATTGCGGGTGTCGACTATCAGTGCATCGCAGGTGCGGTACTTGCCGAGAGCCTTGGAATAGACATCGCGGAAACTGGCCGAGTTCATGCCACGCACGTGCACATAGCCAACGCGGCCTCCTGAAAGCTCTTCGACGCGCTTTTCGTTATTGCGGACCCAGCGATGGTAATAGCCCTCGGTGTCGTTGCCGCCAGGAGTGATGATTATTTCCTTTTCCTTGCCAGCAGCTTTCACAGTCAGGAGTATTCTCTTGCCGTTCTTGCGTGCGAGCGCCTGATACCAGGGTGTTCCGGCCTCCACAGGTTTGCCGTCGACTGCCAGCACCAGGTCTCCCTCCTTCATTTCGGGAACCAGCCTCCGGAGCCCGCTGTATGGCAGGAATTCCTTGATTTTCAGTCCCTTGCCATCGTATTCTTCATCGAAGATCACTCCGAGGTGGCCAACTCCGCCTGCCGATCCGCCATAGCGTCCGCCAGTGTGCGAACCGTTCAGCTCGCCGAGCATTTCGGAAAGGATCTCACGGAAAGCCCAGTTGTCGGTGACATAGGGCAGGAACTGGCGGTAGTTGTCGCAAACTGCATCCCAGTCCACTCCATGCATGTCGGCCACATACCACTTCTGCTTCACTTGCCTCCAGCAGTGGTCGAAGATGTAGGCGCGCTCCTTGGCGGCATCGTATTCGTACTCGCCGCTGAAGCTTACGTTCTTGGTGCTGAAGGTCTTGGGATCCGCCTTCACCACGCTGTTGCCACCCACCACAAATACGCTCTTGCCATCGGCAGAGGGAACCAGGTGGCCGGTGAAACTCTTCTTCACGACCTTGATGCTGCCGTCGGTGCGGTCCACGCAAACCAGGTCGTGATTCTTCTCCAACTGCACGGTATAATAGAGTTTCTTGCCGTCGGGGGTGAGCAGGTAATCGCCGATATGGCCAGAATTGCGGGTGAGCTTGACAATACGGTCCTGCCTGCGGCTGAGCTCAAGCTTAACCTTTTCAGGTTTCTTGGAATCGGTGCTGTCCTTCTTCTCTTCCTTCTTCTTGTCCTTGGCGGCCTGCTTGTCGCTCTTCAGAAGCTTCTCTATCTTCTCCATATCCTCACCCTGGATGAACTTCAGGTAGGCCTCGTCATCGAAGAACATAATGTAGATATCGCCCTCGGCTCCCCAGCTGCCGTGGCTGCGGTAGCCGGCCTTGTCGCTCTCCCAGGTCATGGCCTTGCCGCCCATCGCCCACTTGAAGTTGCCGTCGGAATAGCCGCTGAGGGTGAGGTCGGTGATCTCTCCGGATTCCACATCTATCAGGCAGATATCCTCGTTATACATACGCTGCTCGCCCTGATAGCTGGAAAGGATGTAACGGCTGTCCGGGCTCCACTCAAAGCTGAGGTCGCCGTCGGAATAGGAATAGTTGACACCTTCGGGGATGAGGACCTTCTCCTTGCCGCCGTTGGTGCTGCAGATCACCAGCCCGGTGCGGTTGCGCAGATATGCCAGCCACTTGCCATCGGGCGACACGCTGGGCTGGAAGCAGACCTGCCCTTCGGGAGTAATGCGCTCTTCCTTGGTGCGGGTGGTAAAGGTGAAGGTCTGGTCTTTCTTGTCGGTGAGTTCGCGTTTGTAGATGGCCCATTCGCCGTTACGCTCGGAGTCGTAGAAGATGCTGCGGCCATCCTTTCCGAAGGCTACCCAGCGCTCCTGCTCGGGGGTATCGGTTATGCGGCGGGTATCTCCCAGCTCCAGCGGGGTCACGAAGACATCTCCCCTGGAAACCACAGCGATTTCCTTGCCATTGGGGGATGCTGCGAATCCGCGGATGCCATTGCTGGTTATGCGGTAGGTGTGCTCACGCTCGTTCCTGTCTTTCTTGACGGTGACGGCGAGCTTGACGGGCTGCTGCCCTTCCTTTTGGGTATAGAGATCCCCGTTCCATGAGTAGCAGAGAACGCCTCCGGCGCTGATACTGAGGTAGCGTACGGGATTCTTGGTGAAGGAGGTGATGCGCACGGGAGCGGCTCCATTGATATCTGATTTCCAGACATTTGCATCCCCGGCCCAGCCGTTGGGCTGCACGGGAGTCTCGCTCTGCTCGCTGAGGTAGTAGTAGTGGACGCCGTCGGGAGCGAACACCGGGCACTTGTCCTCGCCTATGAAGGTGGTGAGCTTGGTGTATGCGCCGTTCTGGATCTTCCAGATATTATGGGCGGCAGAAGAAGTATGGTGCTTGCGGTAAGGATCTTCCGGAGTAACATAGTCTTCGTATATGATCGTTCCGTCCGCCGAGATATCGGCTGCTCCGGCCTTGACCGTGGCGATGCGCTGAGGCACAGGCAGTTTGCCGGGCTCTGCGGCAAAAGCTTCGGCGAAGTCGATGCTATACAGATTGTTGGCACCGGGAAAAGCGCTGGAACTGGCAAGTTCCTGATAATAAGCGCTGAAGATAATCTTTCCGTCCTTGCTCACCGCATAAGGGGTCTGGGCTCCGCCGTAGTCGGTCAGGCGCTTGGGGCGTCCGCCTTCGGTGCCCACGGCCCAAAGGTCCTTCTGGCCTTCGCGGAAGGATGCGAAGATGATGTATTTCCCGTCAGGGGTCCAGCGGGGCTCGGTGTCGTGAGCCGGGTTGGTGGTCAGCTGGACAGCCTCGCCACCGGCGGCACTGACGAGCCAGATGTCCCCCTGATAGACGAATGCCACGGTATTGCCATCCGGGGAGATGGCATTCTGGCGCAGCCAGCGGGGAGTTTCATTTGCGATTGCAAGAGTGCAGACTAGAGCGGCAACGGCCGCAAAGAGTACCTTCTTCATATATTAAAACTTCTAATCTTCCAAAAGTAAGAAAAATCCCGGCAAAATCCTATATTTGTGATGAAATGAATGCCGCAGTACGTTTGATTGTGCTTAATTCCACCAAACTGGGAGACAGTTCGCTGGTGCTTCACACGCTGTGCCGGGAGATGGGGCGGCGCAGTTTCATTGTCACAGTGCGCAAGGGTGGTTCGCGGGCACTGTATCTTCCGTTCAGCATTCTGGATGCCGAGGTTATCGAAAACCGCAAATCGGACCTGTGGCGCCTTCGGGCGGTTTCGGCCGTGCATCCTCTTAACGGGATTCGTTCCAGCTTCGACAAAAACGCCATCACCCTGTTCATGAGCGAGGTGCTTTGGAGGGCTGTTCAGGACGGAGCTGCCGAGGATGGCCTGTATGACTGGTGCGAGCGCAGCATCCTCACCCTGGATGCCCTGGAGGGGAATTTTGCCAACTATCATCTGCGCTGGCTGATGGAACTTGCCGGAGCGCTGGGCTTTTCGCCGTCATTCGAAGGGCTGGCTCCGTTCGCGGAGGAGAATCTTCACGAAATCTCCGACCTGCTGTCCCTGGGGCTCCCGGAGTTTCTCGTCTATCCCCTGGACGGTTCCCGGCGCAGCGCCATCGCCGGCTCGCTCCTCCGCTATCTCTCCGCCCATCTGGAGATTCCCCTCAACATCCGCTCCCTCGCCGTGCTCGGGGAGCTCTACTGAGTATCAAGAACTTACACAAAACCGTCTGGTGAAAATGCACCAGACGGTTTATAGTAAATAGCTGATAATCAGCGGGGGTACTAGGCGACGTCGGCGCGGGCCATAGCGTCCTTGTAGTACTTCTGATCCACGAACACGTCTTCCTTGTAAGGATTGATGTGGCGCTTCTTGGACACTGCGATGATGTAGCAGATGGCGATGACATTGGTCACGAGAGCGAGTGCGCTGATGACGGTCATCATAGTGGGATTGGCTGCCACCACGGAAGGATCCACGGTGGTTCCGACTACTGCAGCTTCGCCGCCGGCAACCTCATAGAGTTTGCTGATGGTATTCACTCCCTCGGGATAGAGCACAGGCAGGGTGGCCCAGCTGAACCACTGCTGACCATTCTTGAAGGTCTCCTGGAAGAGAGGGAACACCTGTGCGAACATGCACCAGATTGCAAGGGTGTTGGCACGGTTCTGGATCCAGCCGCCACGGTTCCAGCAGAGAGCTGCCACGGTAGGAGCGAGCAGAAGCGCGATACCGCAATACCAGCTGTGGGTAGGCAGGCAGTTGTAGGTGTAGGCAAAGTTCCAGATGTCGTAGATTACGATGTAGACCCAGGTCATGTCGGCCCAGATCATGTCCTTCTTATCCTTGGAAGGATAGACGTTCCACCATGCGGTCATGCACATGATGTTGATGAGACCGGCCACGCCGTTCATCACATTGTGCCAGCCGCCGTACTGCCAGACACCTTCGGAGGTGAGCCACCATTTGTTCCAGCCCATCACGGCGCTTTCGAAGTCGGAGACGCAGGCGATGAGGATGTTGATACCCACGATGATGAAGGGGAAGGGTTTGAACCAGTGCTTTGCACCTACGCCCCATTTGTACTTGATCATCATGAAGCCGATGCACCCTGCGGTCGCGGCATACAGCTTGGCATAGTGGAACCAGCCCTGCATGTAGATATGGGTCTGATTCTCAAGTGCCCACTGAGCTCCGCTGCGCACACCCAGCCAGATGGCCACGAAATAGGCGGTAAGAGCAACAGGAATTGCAAGGAAAGTGATGATGCCGCCCAGCTTTGTGCGACGGGCGAATTCATTGAAGAGGATGAGGCCCAGAAGGACCACTATCAACATCCCCCACTGAGAAAGGGCATTAGCCCCGTAAACTTGGAAAAACATAGATAAAATGGTTTAAGTTATTGAGTATTTGGTACTTCTATCTCTTTAATTTCTACTTCATTACCCCTTAGCAGCCAGGTTTCGCCGCTCCCGCAGTGGGGGCAGGTCTTTCCATAGCGGACGGTTTCGTATTCCTCCCCGCACGCATCGCAGTGTGTGACCGCCGGAATGGTATTGATGCGGAGTTCGCAGCCCTCCAGCATCGGCTCCTTGGTCACCGCCCAGCGCCAGCAATCGGTAAGGTAGTCCGGCACTATGGTGGAAACTTCTCCTATATTCATTACCACGGCAGACACTTTCGACACGCCATTCTCCATGGCCGCCTTCTTGACGTCCTTGATGATGTAGAATACTATTCCCAGTTCGTGCATGGATTCCTTCGCTTTGCTCGGAATGACAGGGGGTATTTCGGAATGACAGGGGTCATTTCTTTTTACTGAACAGAATCTTTCCGGTGCGCTTGATCATATAAGGCAGGATGCCGCTGAACTTGTCTTCGGATGTGCGCAGATGGCTGGCCTCGGGATGCACCCGGAACAGGTGTATGGCATCGAATCCGCACTTGGTGGTGCAGATACCGCAGCCTATGCAGCGGTTCTCGTCCACCACCGAAGCACCGCAGCTAAGGCAACGGGCGGTTTCCTTGCGCACCTGCTCTTCGGTAAGGGTGCCGTGATATTCGGCGAAGGCGTTCGCGGCCGGTTTCACGCCGGGATCCTGGCGGGAGCCGTTGTCGTAGCTCTCCACGAGGATGTCGCTCTTGTCGAGCTCTATGAAATCGCGCCTGTTGCGGCCTATTGTCATATGGCCGTGCTGCACGTAACGGTGCAGGCTCTCCGCGGCTTCCTTTCCGGCGGCAATCGCGTCGATCGCGAACTTGGGGCCGGTGAAGCAGTCGCCACCCACGAATATGTCGGGATCCGCCGTCTGATAGGTAAGTTTGTCCGCCACGGGATACACGCCGCGGAAGAATTCCACCTTGGTGCCGGCAAGCAGGTCTTTCAGGATAACAGTCTGGCCGATTGCGAAGATAACCATATCGGCATCGAGGGTAATCAGCTCATTTTCATCATATTCCGGGGCGAACTTGTGTTCTGCGTTGAAAACGGAAGTGCACTTCTTGAAAACGATTCCGGAGACCTTGCCGTCCCCCAGGACCTCCTTCGGGCCCCAGCCGGGATTTAGCACCACTCCGTCCTCGCGGGCTTCGGTGCGCTCTTCGAGGGATGCGGGCATGATGTCTTCGGTCTCCAGCGAGAGCATCGTAACCTCGGAGGCACCGCTGCGCTTGGCCACGCGGGCCGCGTCGATGGCCACGTTTCCGCCGCCCACGACGACCACCTTGCCGCTCACCTTCACCTTGCCGCAATTGGCATCGTGCAGGAAATCGATGGCAGTGGTGGTGCCGGGGAGAGCCTCGCCGGGGATGCCGGGCAGACGTCCGCCCTGGCAGCCGATAGCCACGTAGAAGCCCTTGTAGCCTTCTTCCCTCAGGCTGGCGATAGTCACATCCTTCCCCACCTCGACTCCGCAACGTATGTCCACCCCGATCTCACGCATAATATCGATCTCCGCCTTTATCACATCCTTCTCCAGTTTATATGAAGGGATGCCATAGCGGAGCATTCCGCCGGGTTCCTCGTTGCGCTCGAACACTGTGGGCTTGTATCCCATGGTGGCCAGATAATAGGCACAGGAAAGGCCTGCGGGGCCGCCGCCGATGACGGCAATCTTCTCTTCCCAGCGATCCTGCACATTGGAGCAGATGTTGACCTCGGGCACGAAACGGGTCTCGGCGTTCAGGTCCTGCTCCGCGATGAACTTCTTCACCGCATCGATGGCAATGGGCCTGTCGATGGTGCCGCGGGTGCAGGCATCCTCGCAACGGCGGTTGCAGATGCGCCCGCAGACTGCCGGGAACGGATTCTCGCGCTTGATGAGCTCCAGAGCCTCGGTATATTTGCCCTCGGCGGCCTTTTTCAGGTATCCCTGAACAGCGATATGCGCGGGGCAGGCGGTCTTGCAGGGGGCAGTGCCGGTGGGATAGCAGTTGATGCGGTTGCGGTCCCTGTAGTCTTCGTTCCACTTTTCGGGGCCCCACCAGCTGGCATCCGGCAGTTCCTGCTTGGGATAGGTCTGTTCTCCGTGCTTGGTGCAGAGTTTCTGGCCGAGCTTGACGGCACCGGCGGGGCAGTATTCCACGCATCGGCCGCAGGCCACGCAGTTCCTGGGATCCACCTTGGCCACATAGGCGCTGCGGCTCATATTGGGGGTGTTGAAGAGCTGCGAGGTGCGGAGCGCATTGCAGATCTTTACGTTGCAGTTGCATATAGCGAAGATCTTGCCCTCGCCGTCGATATTGGTTATCTGATGCACGAAGCCGTGGTCTTCCGCCTTCTTGAGGATGGCCATCGCCTCGTCATAGGTAATATCGTGACCTCTGCCGGTCTCGCGGAGGTAATCCGCCATATCGCCCACGCCTATGCACCAGTCGCGGTAGTCATCCGCGCAGCCCTCGTCCAGTTTCTTGCGGCCGTAGCGGCAGGAGCAGATACCCACGCCGATGTGGCCTTCATACTTTTTCAGCCAGTATGAGATATGCTCGATGCTGACCGACTGGTTTTCCATGCTGATGGCCTTTTCCACGGGTATCACGTGCATTCCTATGCCGCTGCCGCCCATTGGCACCATCGGCGTGATCTTCTCCAGAGGGAGGAAGGTCATGCGCTCGAAGAACATCGCGAGCTCCGGATGCTTGTCCATCAGGTCGGTGTTCATGTTGGTATACTCGGCGCTGCCGGGCACGAACATCGGCACCCAGTAAATGCGGTCTTCCCGGTTGAAGGTGGTGCCGGGATCGGGGCCCTGCCCGTTGGTGTAATGGTCGCCGTAGTCGTATTCCAGCATACCGAAGTAGGCCAGTTTGTCCAGCAACTCGTCGAGGCTGGCATCGTCCGGGGTGAAATGCTTTTCAGCGTTCAGCTTGTGCAGCTGGGCGTATGTCCAGTGCTTGCGCACCTTGAAGGGGCTGCCCGGCAGCATGGCCAGCAGAAGATCCAGCGATGCTTCTCGGGTGGCGGCGTCCATTTCGTCTTCGAAGATGCAGGCAAGGCCCCAGTACTCAGGGGCTTCGGTCGTCATCTTGATCTTGCCTGGCACGCGGTCGGTGACGTGACGGACGAATTTGATAAGCTTGGGATTAGGGTTCTTGTCGCCAAAATGCTTGGGGACGAACTTGGTGGACATTTCAGGCATATATCAGCTCTTTTTCCAATTATTCACTTCATTAAGGAGCCACCCGGCAAATTTCTCCACCCCCTCGCCGGTCTTGGCGCAGATGGGGATGACGGTGGCTTTGGGATTGCGCATATGCACATACTCCTCACATTTCGCAAGATCGAAATCGAAGTATGGCATCACGTCGGTTTTATTGATGAGCACAAGGTCGCAGACCGAGAACATAAGGGGATATTTGAGTGGCTTGTCGTGCCCTTCCGGCACGGATAGAATCATGGCATTGAGGCAGCTGCCGGTGTCGAATTCGGCAGGGCAGACCAGGTTGCCCACATTCTCCAGGATTACCAGATCCAGTCTGTCCAGCGGCACATTGTCCAGTCCCTGGCGGGTCATTTCCGCATCGAGATGGCACATCCCGCCGGTATGGAGCTGGATGGATTCGATGCCTGTGGCTTCCTTTATCTTTACGGCATCCACGTCGGAGTCGATATCCGCCTCCATCACCGCCACACGCAGCTTATCTTTTAAGAGATTCAGCGTGCGTATAAGCGTGGTGGTTTTGCCGCTCCCGGGGGACGACATCAAATTAAGGAGGAATACTCCCTTGTCCTTCAGCTCTTTACGGAGATTGTCCGCATCGGCGTTATTGTCGGCGAAGATGCTCTTCTTGATCTCTATCACCTTCACCTCTTGGTTTTTGGTCATTAGTGTGGTCGGTTAGTCCTGCAAGTTACTAAATAAGTGTCAATCCGCAAAATTTGTTTATATTTGGAATATGAAAAAGATTCTCTCCCTTATCCTCATTTTCGTCTCCCTGCAGCTCGGTGCGTGGGAACGCGAGTATATTTGGCCTGCCGGCAAGATGCCTGATACCCAGGCCCATCAGATAGGCGGAAGGCTTCAACCCGGACGAGTACCGTATCCCGTATCTGGAGTGGTTCGAAAAGCCTTCCAACCCCAACGGAGCGTGTATGATCCTGATTTCCGGCGGCGGTTACTACAACTGCTGCGATGTTGGGCTGATCAAGATGTGGCACGAGGAATTCACCAAGCTGGGCGTGCAGTGCGTAAATTTCGTATACCGCACCACCCGTCCGAAGGGTATCCCCTACTACCAGACTGCCTGGGAGGATGGCCAGAGGGCTGTGCGTATGGTCCGCAGCGAAGCCAAAAAGCGTGGTTTCGACCCGGAAAAGATAGGAGCGATAGGGATGTCTGCAGGCGGGCACCTCACCCTGCTGCTGGCCACCAGTTCGGAAACTCCGGCATACGAACCGATAGATAAACTGGATGCCGTGCCCTGCCACATCAACTGGGCGGTGGCCAACGCACCGGCATACGTCACTTCCGATGCCGACGAAAAAGGCATCCCGGCGTCCCGCGAAGGATATGGCAGAGACGTTACCATCAGCAAGGTCTTCAAGTTCGACGGCCACACCTGCCCTGTGAGCCTTCACCACGGAGGCAAGGACCCCTACTCTCCTAACGGTTCCACGCTGGTTTACAGGGAGTTGCGCAAACTTAAGGTTCCCGCCGAACTCCATCTCTACCCCAACAAACCCCACGGAGCTTTCGGCTTCGAAAGAGCGGTGGAGTTTATGACCCAGATGGGCTATCTCGGCCCCCTGAAGCCTGAGGAGAAGATTATGGACCGCTACGCGTCCGATGAGGACCGCGCCGGCTACAAGAAAGAAGCCATCTGGCCGGAAGGCAAGATGCCGGACCGCCAGGAGAATCAGTGCGAACCCTACATCGAATGGCACTTCCCCCATCAGCTCCAGACCCATGCAATCCAGATAATCTATTCCGGCGGGAGCTATACCGGCAACGACCCTGACGGGTTCGAGGTCGCGCCCATCCGCAGATATCTCAACTCCCTGGGAATCACCGTGGTAACCCTCAAATACCGCACTCCACGCCCGGCCGCTCCCCTTGCCAAACACACCACCGCCTGGCAGGACCTTCAGCGAGCCATCAGGGTGGTCCGCAGCGAGGCCTCTTCCCACGGGCTGGATCCTAAGCGCATAGGCATCATGGGCTCATCCGCCGGAGGCCATCTCACCCTCATGGGGGTCACATCCTCCCGCCACAAGAGCTACTATCCCATCGACAACATAGACAAACTCTCCTGCAAGGTGCAGTGGGGAATCGGCATCTATCCCGCATATGCCCTTGAGGGCAACTCCGACTGGAGCAAGAACATGCCGGGAGGAAATGAGGATTCCGACGCGCTTGTGCCCGAGTTCACTTTCGACCTCGACACCGCACCGATGCTCTTCATCCACGGCGATGCCGACTCCTGGCCCGCAATGAACTCCGTGAAAGTCTGGGAGAAGATGCGCGCGATGGGCATCCAGAGCGAACTGCATACCCTTGCCCTCCGCCCTCACTGCTTCCAGCGCAGCGCCTCCCCGGGCACTGGCAGCTACACCTGGATGGAGCGCATAGCAGAATACCTCCAGCCGTTCATAAAGGAATAGCATGGGAGGCTTTGGCAAGATACTGGAAACGATCTCCGGCTTCATTTGGGGCTGGCCGATGATCATCCTGCTTCTGGGAACGCATCTGTTCATGACAGTGCGGCTGCGTTTCCCTCAGCTGAGGATAGGCACTGCCATACGCCTTTCGTTCACCAAGGACCAGGGAGCCAGCGGTGACGTGTCGGCCTTCGGAGCCCTCGCTACCGCACTTGCCGCCACAATCGGCACAGGCAATATAGTGGGTGTGGCTACCGCGGTGACGCTAGGCGGCCCTGGAGCAGTGCTCTGGTGCTGGATTACCGGCGTATTGGGAATGTCTACCAAGTATGCCGAATCCCTTCTGGCGGTCAAATACCGCGTCCGCACTCACGACGGGCGGATGCTGGGCGGACCGATGTTCGCTCTCGAGCGCGGGCTTCACGCCAAGTGGCTGGCCGTATTGTTCGCGGCATTCACGGCGCTTGCTGCTTTCGGCATCGGCAACACAGTCCAGGCAAACTCCATATCGCTTCTTCTGAACGAGAGTTTCGACCTGTCCAAATGGCTCGTCGGAGCCGTTCTGGCAGGGCTGATACTGCTGGTCATCATCTTCGGAGTGAAAGGCATTGCAAGGGTCTGCTCCGCCCTGGTGCCGTTTATGGCAGTGCTCTATGTGCTTGGATGTCTTGTTCTGCTTGGCATCAACTGGCATTATCTGGGGGAATCTTTGCAGTTGATCGCCTCCAGCGCTTTCTCCGCAAAGGCTGCCGGAGGAGGATTCGTTGGCTCGACAGTTATGCTGGCCTGCCGCTTCGGTATTGCACGCGGGCTGTTCTCGAATGAATCAGGCCTCGGTTCCGAGCCCATAGTTGCCGCAGCGGCTAAAACACGCAACGCCGTGCGTCAGGCCCTGGTTTCATCTACCGGCACCTTCTGGGATACCGTCGTGGTCTGCGCGCTCACCGGTCTGGTGTTGGTGAGCAGCGTGATTGCGCATCCCGATATCGACAGCACGCACGGTGCCGCTCTCACCCACGCGGCCTTTTCCAAACTGCCCGTAATCGGGCCTATGATACTTTCTGTAGGCATAGTCACCTTCGCCTTTTCCACCATCCTGGGATGGTCGTATTATGGCGAACGCGCTATCGAGTATCTTGCCGGAAAGAATGTCAGACGTGCCAAAAGGATGGTCGGAATCTACAGGCTTCTCTGGGTAGCAGCGGTCTTTGCAGGATCAGTAATCAGCCTTTCGCTGGTATGGAACCTCGCGGAGGTCGCCAACGCTGTCATGGCAGTTCCAAACCTGCTCGCAGTGTTGCTGCTGAGCGGAGTGATAGTCCGGGAAACCAGGAAATACCTCTGGTCCGGGCACCTGGATGAATCCGACCCGGAAGAACCTCCTATTCTGGAATAAGCAAGCCTTCTGCCAGCATCTTGGCAAGGGCGTTGCCGCGATGGGAGATGGCATTTTTGGCGTCTTCATCCACTTCGGCAAGGGTCCTGTCCGGATAAGCATCCGGAATGAACACGGGGTCGTATCCGAAGCCGCCGCAGCCGGCAGGGGAATATGCAACATTTCCCTCACACGTTCCCTTGAATAATTGTACGGCAGCAGGCATGAGGCCTGCGGAGCATTTGCCCGGAACGGGTTGCGAAGCAACGCGTAGCAGGCCTCCCTTGCCTGCTGCCGGAAGTATCAATGCTGCGACGCAGACAAAGCGCGCACGGCGGTCGGAAACGCCCTGCAACTCGTGCAGCAGGCGGTCGATGTTTGATGCGAAGTTATGGTCCTCGCCGGAGCCATCGAGCGAAGCATAGCGCGCGGAATAGATGCCGGGAGCGCCTCCCAGGGCATCCACCACCAGGCCGCTGTCATCCGCAAAGCAGGGCATGCCGGTGAGGTTCCAGAGATTCTGCACTTTGATGATGGCATTTTCCTCGAAAGTGGAGCCGGTCTCCTCCACCTCAACCTGCTCTTTCGTAAGGCCCAAGTCGTAGGGAGATACAACCTCGATGCCGTGGGGGCCGAGGATTTCGCGCGCTTCGCGGAGTTTGCCGGCATTGCCGGTGGCGAAAATCAGTTTCATGGATTCCTTCACTTCGTTCGGAATGACAGTTAGATAAGCGGACTGGAAAGAGCGGTGCGGAGGGCATCGTCGTAGCGGATATCAATCTCGACTCCGCCTTCCTGGAACCAGTAACGTATGGCTATCTCCCTCTCTATGAAGGGAATAATCTCATCTTTCTTAAGGCGGAGGAAAGTCTCCTTATCCATCTCCAGGGCCTTCTCCATCGCATCCAGCTGCTCCTTCATGGAATCCGCCAGCTGATCCTTCTCCAGCTGCTTCTTCATAGCATCGAAGTTTGCCCTGGCAGAAGAACGGTAGTCGAACTCCTTACCCTTGGCGAACTCCACGAAACCATCGAAATCCTCGAAATGGAAATCCTTGGCTGCGGGGATGCTCTCGTGGGTCTTGACATATTCCATGGCATACTGCTCCACCACCCCGTTCACCACCAGCGAATACACCAGGCGGCTGTAATCCTTGCCCTCTATCTTCACATCTGGAGTGATGCCACCGCCGTCTTTCACGACGCGGCCGCGGGCAGTCTTGAACTCATGTGTAAGGGAATCCGGAATATGCCCCACGCTGCCGTCTTCGTTGCGATGTGCATAATCGATTGCCTGAACGCAGCGGCCGGAAGGGGTATAGTATTTGGCGGTCGTGACCTTTAGCTGCCCGTTATAAGGCAGAGGTCGTATGCTTTGCACCAAGCCCTTGCCGAAAGTGCGCGTGCCCATGATTGTGGCGCGGTCCAGATCCTGCAGGGCGCCGGAAACGATTTCGGATGCGGATGCGGAACCGGAATCCACCATCACTATGAGGGGGATTTCCAGGTCCACCGGATCCTGGCTGGTCTTGAACTGCTGCTCGCCCACCAGAGCATTCCCTTTGGAGCTGACCACCAGCGATCCCTTCGGCACAAATGCGGAAACGATGTTCACAGCCTCGTTCATCAGGCCGCCGCCATTGCCGCGGAGATCCACCACAAGCTTGTCCATACCCTGCTTCTTGAGCTCCTTCACGCGACCGCGGAAATCTGCCCCAAGCCCTTCGGTAAAGCCGCCGATGCGGATGTATCCGGTTTTGGTGCCGTCCAGCAGACCGGCATATTCTATGTCGGGGATGTGGATGCGCTCGCGGGTGATGGTTATGTCTTTTATCTCGCCGCTGCGAACCTTGCGCACGTGGAAGGTGACCTGGGTGCCGGGTTTGCCCTTCATCTTGTCGGAACTCTCGGCGGCAGTCAGGCCGATGGTAGTCTTGCCGTCGATGGCGAGTATCTCATCCCCGCACTGCAGGCCCGCCTTGGCGGCAGGAGAGTTCGCGTAGGGCTCATTGATCATCACGGGCACATCTTTGGTGGGTTTGTAGATGATTGCGCCTATGCCGCCGTAGGTCTTGCCTATCATCATCTCGAAGTTCTCGTTCTCCTCTTCCGGCACGTAGATGGTATAGGGGTCGAGGGTCTCAAGCATGGCGTTGATGCCGGCAATGGTCATCTTGCTTACGGGGAGGGAATCCACGTAGCTGCGGTTGAGTTCCTGAAGTATGGCGGTGTTCACCTCGACCGACTGGCCGAGTTTGAATAATTTGGACTGCGCGCCCGCTTCCAGGCAGGCCGCCAGCACCAGTATTGCTGCTAATAACTTCTTCATAATCGCGTGTTTCTACTGCATAATCCGTTCCACTTCTTCCCAAAGATAGACCTTGTCGCCGCGGCGGAGTTTCTCCGGGCTCTTGATGGAGCAGCGGCAGCCCTTGGGGGCCTCTCCGACGGGCTCGAACTCCACCCGGATGTCCCCGGCCTTGAACTCCACCACTCCGGTGGTAGTTCCGATTGCCATAAGGTCCGCTCCCGCGGGGATGGAGGCGCTTTCAACCAGCACTTCGGCTACGCCGATGCGGTCGAACCAGTTGGTCACCTTTCCGGCGTAAACCTTGCGTCTGGTGGCCTGGGAGCCATAAACATTGCTCCACTGCCCGAGGCGTGCGCCCTGGTAGTATCCGTCCCAGAAGCCGCGGTTGAAGACTTCCGCAAGGCGGTCCTTCAGCTCCGCAGCCTTTTCGGGGGTATAGCTTCCGTCGCAGACCGCATCCGCCGCCTCTCGGTAGCACCGGGCCGTGCGCTTGACGTACTCGGCGCTGCGGGCGCGGCCTTCTATCTTGAACACCTTGACCCCGGCATCGATTATCTTGTCCATGAACTCGATGGTGCAGAGGTCCTTCGGCGACATTATGTATTTGTTGTCGATGTTGAGTTCGTTGCCTGTTTCGAGGTCGGTAACTCCGTAGCCGCGGCGGCAGATCTGGATGCACTCTCCCCTGTTGGCGGACTGCCCGGCGGTGTGAAGGCTGAGGTAGCATTTGCCGGATATAGCCATGCAGAGGGCCCCGTGGGCGAACATCTCTATGCGCACCAGCTCTCCGGACGGGCCTTTGATCTGCTCGCGGAGGATGCCGTCGTAGATTGTGCGTACCTGGTCCAGATTGAGTTCGCGGGCCAGCACCACCACATCGGCGAACTGCGCATAGAACCTGACGGCCTCCAGGTTGGAGATGCTGAGCTGGGTGGAGATGTGCACTTCCAGGCCTATCTCCCGGCAATAGCTGATGGCCGCGATATCCGAGGCGATGATCGCGCTCACGCCGGCTTCCTTCGCCTTATCGAGAGCCTCACGCATCGATGGAAGGTCCTCCGGATAAAGGCATATGTTCAGCGTGAGATAGCTCTTCACTCCGGCCTCGCGGCAGATGCGAGTCACTTCCTTCAGGTCCTCCGGCTTGAAGTTATTGGCGGAGTGAGCCCTCATATTAAGGTTGCCGACCCCGAAATACACGGAATCCGCTCCCCCTTCTATCGCCGCCCTCAGGCACTCGAAATTGCCCGCCGGCGCCATTATTTCCAGTTCTTTCCTGTTCATACCAGTTTATAATCCCGCAACTGTCTGCGCAGTGCCTTGTGATTCGGGCAAACGCTTTCCAGCAGGGCGTGGAACTCTTTGCCGTGGTTCATATACTTCAGGTGGCAGAGTTCGTGGAGCATCACGTAGTCCTGCAGTTCGGCAGGCAGCCGCATCAGGTTCAGATTCAGGTTGATGATCTTCTTCACAGAACAGCTGCCCCAATTGCTCACATTATGCTTGATCCGCACCTGATTGTAGCTGAAACCGTATTGTGCAGCCAGTTCTGCAAGCCGTCCGGGCAGAAAGGCCTTGGCCTGCCGCCGCAACTCAGCAACCTCCGGCGTTTCCGCCAGCTGGCGCCTTGCCCTGCGCCTGCGGACTACAATCCGCACCCTTCCGGACAGTATGTCGCCTAAAGTTATACGCATTATGCAAAGATACGCGAAATTAGTTATATTTGCATATATGATAACCGAAAGCCACATCGACGCCGCGATCGAGCGTCTTTTCAAAGAAATACAGTTCCCGGATGAGCCCGCAGGGCTATATGACCCCCTCAGATATATGATTGCCATCGGCGGAAAACGCATCCGCCCCCGGCTCTGCCTCACCACTTACGCCGTTTTCAAAAACCGCCTCACCCCGAAACTGATGGATGTCGCAAGCGCCCTCGAGGTTTTCCATACCTTCACCCTGCTGCACGACGACATTATGGACCGTTCGGCTCTCCGCCGCGGTCAGCCCACCGTGTGGAAGAAGTGGGACGAAGACACCGCCATCCTCTCCGGCGACGTGATGCAGATCGACGCATACAAGCGCATCGCCAAGGCCCCCGTGGACAAACTGGATGAGGTGCTGGAACTCTTCTCCAAGACGGCGGCCGAAGTCTGCGAAGGCCAGCAGTACGACATGGAATTCGAGCGCGTGAGCGAGGTTTCCATGAAGGATTACTGCAAGATGATAGGCCTCAAGACTGCGGTGCTGCTGGCCTGCTCATCCAAGATGGGCGCGCTGATGGCCGGTGCCGGCGAAAAGGAGTGCCAGGCGCTCTACGACTATGGCTACCAGCTGGGGATGGCTTTCCAGGTGGCTGATGACTATCTGGATGCCTTCGGCGACGAGAAGGTGTTCGGCAAGCCCATCGGCGGCGACATCCTCAACTGCAAGAAGAGCTGGCTTACCGTGCGCACCTGCGAAAAGCTGTCCGGCAAGGAGAGGCAGGATTTCCTGACCCGGTTCAACGAGCTGGAGGACGGAGATGCAGGTGTGCGCAAGATTGCCGATATCAAGAAGATATATGTCGAGTGCGGGGTGGATGCCGATGCGCGCGCAGAGGTGTGCCGCTACACCGAGGAGGCGTTGAAGGCTGCCCGGAAGCTCAAGCTCGGCAATGTGCGTTACGAGGTGCTGAGGCGCTTTGCAGAAAAGCTTGTAAGCAGGGCCAAGTAGCTATGGAAGAGAGGATTGCGACGGTTGTAAAGAATGCGGGCAGTCATTATCTGCTTAGCGAGCTTCCGGCGTGGGAGCCGTTCCCCGCGGTGCTGCGCGGGAAGGTCCGTCTGCAGAAATCCTCCGCCACCAATCCCGTTGCGGTCGGCGACCGGGTGAAGTATTTCCGCGGGGAGGGAAAAGGCCCTCTGTTCCGCGTTGCTCCGCAACCCGTTCCGGGAAAATGCTCCACAGAGGGCATTCCCTCCCCGCAGGATGCTGCGATCATCACCGAGATTCTGCCTCGGCGGAACTACGTGATCCGCAAATCCACCAATCTGAGCCGGCAGGCGCATATCATTGCGGCCAATCTAGACCAGGCGGTGATTGCCGTCAGCCTGTACTTCCCGGAAATCAAACTGCCATTCCTGGACCGCATCCTCCTCACCTGCGAGGTCTACAAGATTCCGGCGCTGATAGCGCTCAACAAGGTGGATCTGTACCGCAGTGAGGCGCCCGAGGCTGTGGATGAGTTCCGGCGCATCTACGAAGGTGCGGGATACAGGGTGATAGAGACATCCTGCAAGACCGGCGAGGGGATAGATGCTCTGCGGGATGCGTGCAGCGGCAAGCTGAGTCTGTTCTCGGGCGAGTCCGGCGTGGGAAAATCCTCCCTCATAAAGGCCATAGATCCGTCGCTGGCGCCGAAGATTGGGCAGATTTCGCTGGTGCACTTGCAGGGCAAGCATACGACTTCGTTGTACGAAATGTATCCTATCAAGGGCGGGGGCTATTTGATCGACTCCCCCGGCCTGCGCGGATTCGGCCTGGTGGACCTGGAGAAAGAGGAGATAGCCAAATACTTCCCTGAGATGCTGCGGGTGGCGGACGAGTGCCGCTTCGTCCCCTGCACCCACACACACGAGCCCGGCTGCGCGGTGAAAGCTGCGGTGGAGGCCGGGACCATCAGCGCCGAGCGCTACAATTCCTACCTCGGAATGCTGGAAGAAGACGGAAAATTCAGAAAAGGTTTCTAATATGGACAAATCCAAAAGACTTGCTTCGTTGGATGCCCTGAGGGGCTTCGACATGATGTTTATTATGGGTGTGGCGGGCCTGGTGGTGTGCATCTGCCGCCTGTTCCCGGACGGGGACAATTTCTGGCTCGCACAGCAGATGGGCCATGTGGACTGGAACGGCCTGAGGCATCACGACACCATCTTCCCGCTGTTCATCTTCCTGGCGGGCGTTTCGTGGCCTTTCTCCCTCTCCAGGCAGCGCGAGGCCGGCAAGAGCACGGGGCAGATAGTCTGGAAGATCATCCGCCGCTGCCTCATCCTCATCGCCGCGGCGATCCTGATAGGATACTGGCTGCTGATACGCTTCGTGCCCGCGCCTGACGTGCCGGGAGGGGATCCCCTGTCGCTCCAGGGCAACCTTGTGGGCTGGGTAGACAGGAAACTGCTGCTCGGCAGGCTTCTTTACGACGGCGGCCG
The DNA here is from genome assembly GCA_902768365.1 of uncultured Bacteroidia bacterium. Lineage (GTDB taxonomy): Bacteria > Bacteroidota > Bacteroidia > Bacteroidales > UBA932 > Cryptobacteroides. The sequence goes on from CACXKV010000001.1 coordinate 196,220, forward strand.
CTTCGACCCCGAGGGCCTGCTCAGCGCGGTTCCCGCGATAGTCACCGCCATGCTCGGAATGTTTGCCGGCGACCTTGTACGCCTCCCCGACGAAAAGATGTCCGGCGGACGCAAGACGCTCTGGCTGCTCGCGGCGGCCGTGGTGTGCGGGGTGCTTGCATGGGCCTGGAATTTCGACTTCCCCATCAACAAGAAACTCTGGACCAGTTCCTTCGTGCTGGCGGTGGGCTCCTACTCCTTCGCCTGCCTGGCCATCTTCTATTACATCATAGACGTGAAAGGCTGGAAGAAATGGGCCTTCCCGCTCAAGGTGATAGGCATGAACTCCATCACCATCTACCTCCTCCAGAGAATCGTTTCCATCAGTTCCATCAACAACTTCTTCTTCGGCGGCCTCGCAGGCCTCTGCGGCGACGCCTGGGGAAAGGTTATCATCTCCGCCGGATACGTGCTAGTCTGCTGGCTGATACTGTATTTCCTTTACAAGAAGGATGTGTTTTTGAAGGTGTAGGTTTTTAGAGAATGCTTGACATGTTCTACGTCAGCGACCCATTAACCACTCCCCCGCCGGCGTTCGCCCCTGCAGACAGACTCGAGGCCCTCACCGGGGTAAAGGTCGGGGCTACTACCATTCTGAGCGCCATCCTTCCGGAGGCGAAAGACGTCCATCTCGTCATGGACAGCAACGTCGCCAAAAGCGAATGGTTCGCCTGCACCGACGGCACTGCCACGTGCTTCGTGAAGATCCGCACGGCAGACCTGCTGGGGAAATACATCCCGTCCACGTCCCATTCACTCGCAATTATTCCTTAATTGAATACGATTTGTCTGTTTGTTATTCTTTAGTAAAGATATATACCGCCAATGTAGGTAGAACAACCAATAGTATCAGCGAAATCTCCACCAAGATGTAGGACCCGAAATAGTCGACCAATGTCTGGAATTTCAGAATCCCGTCGACTAGTAGGACCAGGAGCGCGAACCAGCAGATTCCAAATATCGCTGCGAACTTGAGCTTTCTTTTCTTCAGTTTCATATTAATCTCGTTTATTTGATTCCACGCTGTTTCTTTATCGTTTCATACGCCTCCTGGATCTTTCGGAATTTCTCTTCGGCAGCCTTCTGCACGTCCGGGCCGAGAGACGCCACCTTGTCCGGGTGGTTCTTCATCGCCATGCGGCGGTACGTGGACTTCACCTCGTCGTCGGTCGCCGAAGGGGAAATCTCCAGCACGGCATAGGCGGAGGTCGTATCCCTGTAGTACATCGCGATGACCGAGGACGCGTCGGAGGCGTTCAGCCGTATGGCGGAGGCTATCGCTTCGAGGACGCTCTTCTCGCTGGCGCTGAAGTCCCCGTCCGCGTTCGCTATCCCCGCGAGGTAATGGAAGAGCTGGAGGCGCTGGGAGTAGTTCATGTTGGCGGCTATCTGCCCGCCGACAGAGTAGACGTTCACCTCCTGAAGGGATAGGCCGGAGAGGATGCGCATGGCCTCGCTCACGGCCGCCACGGTAGCTACCACCCTGCGCCCCACCGGGGGCCGCTCCTCCGCTAATCTGGTGCGCCGCTTCGACGGCCCCTTCGATCACGCTCCCGGCAATCACGCCCAGCAGTGCACCGATGGGCCCGAAGGCGACCCATCCCAGGAGTCCCGCTATCCATTTCGCTGTTCCCATATCGTGCTAAGTTAGCACTTTTTTTTGTAAAATGCTTTCGTATATTTGTACTGTCAATCTTAAAATATATGAAGAAGCTCATCATTGCCCTGACCACCCTGCTGCTCCTGGCGTCGTGCGGCGACAGGACCGCCCCCGTGAACTACAAGATATGGTACAATTGGCCGGAGCGGTTCCTTCCGGACTTCTCTACCCTCGGAGAGCCTGACGTCCAGGGCGTAAAGCGCAATCTCGACCTGCTGGACATAGTGGACACCATCAACCACTACGCCGCGCTGTTCGAGACCACGCTGAAGGTCGGGAAGACCGAGGAATACACCTTCAACGTCACCACCGACGACGGTTCCCGCTTCTACATCGACGAAGAACTGATGATAGAGAACGACGGTGCGCACCGCCCAATACAGAAGTTCTGCACCAAGACCCTGGAAAAGGGTATGCACGAGCTCAGGCTGGAGTTCTTCGACTACGACAAACTGCAGACGCTGGAGTTCCTTTATTCCACCCCCACCATCGCGGAGCGCCGGTTCAACGACAATATTGAGAAGGAGCAGGACAGACTCACCAGCAGGAAGGGCTTCGTGAAACCCCAGGTGAAGGAGGCGTGGAAGCGTTTCGCGGCCTGGAAGGGAGATGACGAGGTGCTGGTCTTCCCCTTGCTCACCGACATCCATTCCAACAACAATTTCCAGTACAAGCATATCGGTTATGCCTCAGTTGCCGGCAAGATGTTCGGCGCCGACTTCATGGCCCTCCTGGGCGACATAGGCCTCAACTCCATCCCCACAACCCTCGACAAAAAAGAGGCAAAGAAGATGATAGACAATACCTTGGCGCAGATGCGCAAGTGGGACGGGGTGTGGATCTTCGCCCCCGGCAACCACGACTGGGACGGCGGCGAAGGAGAATGGCTCACAGAGGAGTATCTGACCGACACCTTCCAGCGCCCCTGGGAGAGCAGAGCTGGCGGCAATCTCCACCTCACCGGCAAGACCTACGGCTGGTACGACATCCCCGGGAAGGGCTTCCGCATCATCTTCCTCAACAGCTGCTGCACACGTACGCTCGGCGGCACCTATTATCTGGTGGATGAGGAAGAGGAGAACTGGCTGAAGGAGACGCTGGATGCCACCCCTGCGGAAATGCACGTGATCGTGCTCGCGCACTTCATGCCGGATCCTATGGGCCGCTGGCAGAATAACACGAGTATGGATTACCTGAAGGAAAACAACGCCCGCGTGATGAAGGTCCTTTCGGATTATGCCGCCAAGGGCACTCTCGTGGGGATGTTCACCGGCGACAGCCACGTGAACGACTACGACCGCAACAACGGAGTAAACTACTATATCTCACAGGGTTACGGATGGAATGGACCCGAAATGCTTCTCCCCACCAACAAGCACGCATACTTCGACTACCGCCAGTGCCTATGCATCGACGTGGTGGCAGTAAAGCCGGCCAAACGGGAAGTACATACCTTCCGCATCGGCGCCGGAGGTGAGGAATACGACTATAGCTTCGGGTACTGATGAGAGTCGTCATTCAAAGGGTATCCTCCGCTTCCGTCACAATCGACGGGGCCGTCCGGTCGCAGATCGGGCCGGGGCTGCTGGTGCTGCTTGGCGTGGGCCATGATGACGATACTGCCGATATCGATTATCTGGTAAAGAAGACCGCTGGACTTCGGATCTTCGACGATGAGAACGGCGTGATGAACCGAAGCGTGCTGGATATTGAGGGAGATGTTCTTGTGGTAAGCCAATTCACCCTGATGGCATCCACCAAAAAGGGCAACCGGCCATCTTACATTGAGGCAGCCGGCCACGAAAAGGCCATCCCCCTGTATGAAGAGTTCTGCCGCAGGATGTCCGCCGCGATCGGCAAACCCGTCGGCACCGGCGAATTCGGCGCCGACATGAAAGTCGCCCTGGTCAACGACGGTCCCGTGACCATCTGCATAGACTCAGCGATGGGCAAATAACTTAGGATACTCAGATGATCTCTCCCATCGTCCTTTTCACCCTAAGGGCAACGGGTGCGAGCATACTGTTCTGGGGTAGCCCATCACCCTAAAGAAAGCCGGAGGAGTCGCGCTGAGCTTCGCTGGTGTACTTTTCCTGGTCTACAATTCCGTGCATACGGGAGTAGAAATGACACCGGCTGTTGCGTTGGATAGCGCCAATTCCCCGTATTTTTTTATGGCATAAAATTTGGATACCAAAATGGTATTCATTATATTTGCAAAAAAGATGTAATTATGACTGTTGTAAGCATACGTGATTTCAGGGCAAATCAAAGCAAGTATCTTGGACTGGCCGCCGGTGGGGAAAGCGTTATCTTGACTTCCCGCACAGGCAGTTTCAAGATTGTGCCCATAACGGAAGATGACAGCCTTATCAGCAAGAAGGAGTTCTTTGCCCGCATAGATGAGGCTCGCAAGAGCATTGCCGAAGGAAAGGGTACCTCGGTGTCTGGGAAAGAGGCGTTGGATTCTTTATTGTCTAGTCTTTAATGTACACACTCATTTTTGCACCTCAAGCGATAGAGGATCTGTCAAAACTGAAAAAATCTGAACCTGCCGCATTCAAAAAAGCAGGCAAGTTATTGGCAGAACTTCAAGAACACCCGAAGACCGGAACAGGAAAGCCTGAGCCCCTGTCCGGGGACAGGGTAGGCCAATGGTCCAGGCATATCTCCCAGAAGCATAGGTTGGTCTATGAAATAGAAGAGACCGTCGTAAAGGTAGATGTACTATCTGCCTATGGACATTACGATGATAAATAGTCTATTTGTAGTTCCTTCCCTGGAGTCCCCGCCCTGCTACTTCTGGTAGCCGTCCTTGGTAATAATAGGTTTGCCGTCTGCGTCGAGCAGCGGGGTGAGGCCGCCGCCGTAACCGCGGCAGACGAACAGGTAGTTCACGCCTGTCTCCTTGTCAACAATAACGATGGCGTCTGTCATGAAGGAGACGCCTTCCTTCTCTTTGATGTCGAATCTGTCTTTTGCCATAATATTGGATGGTTTTAATAATACTTGTCCACTCCGCCGTAGCCGACAATCTGCTTGTTCCTTCTGGTCTTGTCGATAAAGTTGGAGAGCCTGCGCGCAAACTCTTCCGGGCGTTTGCGGGCGGCATCAATGTACGCAACGCGGATCCGTCTGTAGGACTCAGGGAACGACAAATAGTTCTTCCAGGCCATTTCATCTCCCCTAATGGCGGACAGGATGTCTTCGGGGAAGGCGTATGGGGTTTGGATCAGGCTGATGACCGACTCCCTCACCTTCGGATGGATCATCCCGTTCGCATCCAGCCAGATGAGCCTCTCAATATTTGGCCGGGAGTACGGGCTTCCCTTTTTTCTCGGAGTGAAGCGCCGGAGCTGGTGCGTAGAGTCCAGAGTGCCGGCCGTGCTGTCTATCCAGCCGAAGCAGAGCGCCTCTTCCACTGCGTCATTGTAGGACACTCCCTCTTCACCGGAATCCTTGGTCGGAAACACGAACCAGACTTCAGACTCCGACTCAAAATGCCCTACGAGCCAGTCCCGCCACTGCCGGCGGCACTCGCAGCGGACGATTATTCGATATGCTGACTCTGTCATAGCCTGGTTCTCGATGGTTTCTTATTTCGCTAAATTAGCACTTTTTTGAATATATTTGTACCATGTTTGAAGTAACGAAACTCTACGATAACACGTCAAACGGCATCCGCCGGGCATCTTTCGAGACCTGCGGGGCGGTATGCTCCGTGCAGATAGATATTGAACTTGAGGGCGACACCGTCCGTTCCGTACGTTATACCGGAGGCTGCCATGGGAATACCCAGGGAGTGGCATCCCTCTGCGCCGGAATGAAGAAGGACGAGGTCATCACCCGCCTAGAAGGCATTGACTGCGGAGGCCGCGGCACCAGCTGCCCCGACCAGCTCGCAAAAGCTCTCAAAATGTTGATATGAATGGCGCATAACCCACTGATTTTCAGCCAAATGATAGATATTCCTCTACAAGGCAGATTGTAGAGGAACAGCTTTTATATCGCTGTCAATCAATATCTTAGCCGCCATCACCAAAAACAGTAAGGTAGAGTCGATAAAAATGCATTATTTAGAATTATTGGCTATCTTCGCCATAAGATAGTTCAGAGAAATGAATAGCAGTAATATCAAGATTCTTCTTACCCTGCTCCTCTGCTTGATTTGCGGGAGTGCCGGCGCGCAGACCATCAAGGATGCGTCGTACCGCACTGTTGCGCACATCAAGTCCGACGGAACCATCCAGGACGCATCTTACCACACCATAGGGCACATAAGGAACGATGGTTCTATCCAGGATGCATCATACCACACGATCGGCCACCTAAGGTCCGACGGAACCGTGCAGGACAGCGGCTACCGCACCATAGGGCACATCAAATCCGATGGTACCGTGCAGGATAGCGGCTATCGCACCATCGGCCACGTGAAATCCGATGGCACCGTGCAGGACGCGTCCTACCATACCATAGGCCATGCGAACGGAATCCCCCTACGCTGGGCGGCCTTATATTTCTTTTTCAGTAGATAGAATTATGCTAAAAATAGGAGACAAAATGCCTTCTTTCGAGGTCCAGGACCAGGATGGCAACATAGTGAAAAGTGAAGACCTTTTGAGCAACGGGAAAAAGACCATTGTTTATTTCTACCCTAAAGACAACACCTCCGGCTGCACGGCCGAGGCTTGTTCGTTCAGGGACAATTATGCCGCGCTGACCACCGCCGGCTACAATGTGGTTGGCGTGAGCAAAGACAGCGCAAAGTCCCACAGCGGGTTCCGGGCTAAATATGAACTGCCGTTCAAGTTATTGGCCGACACCTCCACCCAGATGCTTCAGGCCTTCGGTGCCTGGGGCGAGAAGAAGATGTATGGCAAGACGGTCCTCGGCACCCTCCGCCGCACCTTCATCTTCGACGCGAACGGCATCCTGGAGCGCATCATCGAGAAAGTCGACACCAAGAACGCCGCCACGCAGATCCTGGAAGGATGAAACTGATTATCTTCGATTTCGACGGCACGCTGGGCGACACGCGGGCGAACATCCTCATGACTATGAGAATGACCCTGAGCAAGCTTGGCCTTCCCGAAAAAGATGACGAGACCATAGCAGCCACCATAGGTATTCCTCTGGGGGCAGGATTCAGGCAGATGTTTCCGGATCTTTCAGCAGATGAAGAAAACCTCTGCGTAAAGACCTACAGGTCCATATTCGAAGAGAATAAAAAGGACCTTGTGCCGGCACTCTTTCCTCATGTAAAAGAAACGCTTGCCGCCTTGAAGGGGCTTGGATATATCCTCACGGTTGCATCTTCCCGCTCATCGGCTTCCCTCAATGGATTTCTGCGCAATATGGGCATCGCCGATTACATAAGTTTCGTACTGGGCGCCGATAATGTGGTCAATGCCAAGCCCCATCCAGAACCGGTACTACGGACACTCAAAGAATTCGGTGTGGATGCCTCGGATGCCATAGTGGTGGGCGATATGCCTGTGGACATACTGATGGGAAAAGCGGCCGGCGCCACCACTTGCGCAGTCACCTACGGAAACGCCTCCCGGGAGGCACTGGAAGAGGCCGGAGCCGACATCATAATAGATAATTTCTCCAAACTTCTGAAAGCATCTCACTGACAATACTTTGATTATATAGGATATGTTCTATGTAAGCAATCCCATCTCCACTCCACCTGCAGAGTTCGCCAGTCCCTTGCAGAAGATGGTCTATGAAACATTTGCAACCCTCAGTATTCCATTCGAAAGGGTGGATACCGACCCGGGGCTGACTATGGAAGACTGCCAGCACATCGACACGAAGATTGGAGTGCGTATAGTGAAAACTGTTTTCCTCTGCAACCGCCAGCAGACTGAGTTCTGGCTGTATGTAACCTCCGATGACAAGCCATTCGTCACACGAGAGTTCTGCAGTGCGCTGGGTATTCCACGGGTGTCTTTCGCACCGGCCGAGCATCTTGAGAGGCTAACCGGAGTCAAGGTCGGAGCAACCACCATCCTCAGCGCAATCCTACCTGAATCAAAGGGAGTCCATCTCGTGATGGATCACAGCGTTGCAGACAACGAATGGTTCGCCTGCACGGACGGCACCGCAACGTGTTTCGTCAAGATAAAGACTGCAGACCTTCTCGGGAAGTATATCCCCGAAAGCGGGCATATCATAACTTTGATATAACCGCTTCGCAGCCTTTGAGGATGTCCTGGAAGGTGGTTTCGAAGTCACCGGTATACCAGGGATCAGCCACGTCGCGGCGAGAGCCTGCGTAGGACATCAGCAGGCGCACTTTCCCTTCCGGATCTTCCGGAATGATTCTACGCAAAAGGCGGATATTAGACTCGTCCATACATATTATCCGGTCGAAGCGGGCGTAGTCCGCACTCACCACCTTGCGGGCTGTCTTGCCCTCGTCGAACAGCACACCGTGCTGGCGCAGGCAGCGTTTTGCCGGAGGATAGATGGGGTTGCCCGTCTCTTCCGAGGACACGGCCGCCGACTCGATGTAATACTGCCCTTCCAGGCCTTTCGCCCGCACCAGGGCTTTCATAATGAACTCTGCCATAGGGCTGCGGCAGATGTTTCCGTGGCAAACAAAAAGAATTCTCATTTTTCAACTGCGAAGTTATGCATTCTTCCCCAATCCATGCATGAAAATCGGGTAAAAGTTTTATTTTTGTAAAAATATCTTCAACATTATGTCTACAGGAAACGTACGTCCGGCCGACATGGAGCGCATCACGACTCCGGCCCTTGCTAAGAAATTCATCGACGAACAAATCAAAGAGCTACGCGCCCAGATTGGCGACAAGAAAGTCCTGCTTGCCCTTTCCGGCGGTGTAGATTCATCGGTAGTTGCCGCGTTGCTCATCAAGGCGGTGGGCAAGCAGCTGGTTTCGGTGCACGTCAACCACGGCCTTCTGCGCAAGGGAGAGCCCGAGCAGGTGGTTCGCGTTTTCCGCGACGAACTCGGCGCGAATCTGGTTTATGTAGATGCGGTGGACCGTTTCCTCGACAAGCTTGCCGGCGTGGCAGATCCTGAGCAGAAGCGCAAGATAATAGGCGCAGAGTTCATCCGTGTTTTCGAAGAGGAGGCCCGCAAGCTGGACGGCATCAGTTTCCTGGCACAGGGCACCATCTACCCCGACATCGTGGAGTCCGGACCCGTGAAGAGTCATCACAATGTGGGCGGCCTGCCTGAAGACCTGAAATTCGAACTGGTAGAGCCCATCAAACTTCTCTTCAAGGATGAAGTGCGTGTGGTCGGCAAGGAACTCGGCCTGCCCGACAACATGGTATTCCGCCAGCCCTTCCCCGGCCCGGGCCTCGGAGTGCGCTGCACCGGAGCCATCACACGCGACCGTCTGGAGGCCCTGCGCGAGAGTGATGCCATCCTCCGCGAGGAGTTCGCGAAGAACGGCTTGGAAGGCAAGGTCTGGCAGTACTTCACCATAGTGCCCGACTACAAGTCGACCGGCGTGAAGGATAACAAGCGCAGCTGGGATTGGCCCGTGATTATCCGTGCCGTCAACACCCGCGACGCCATGACCGCCACCATCGAAGAAATTCCCTACAAGCTTCTTCACCATATCACCCAGCGCATAGTCACCGAAGTCCCCGGCGTCAACCGCGTACTGTACGACCTCACCCCTAAACCCACCGGCACGATTGAGTGGGAATAGAATCACGCTGATATGAAAATGAACATTCCCCTGATGGGGACCCTGATTGTGCTCTCGCTGGTAGTCTGCCCTATCCTTTATTTTACCGTAGGGCCGGCGCTGGGGGCAGAGCAGATAGAGACACTGAAGATCCTGGGATACATCGTTGCAGGCAGCGCGGCGTTTTGTTTCATCGTGGGAGAGCTCACTGGCAACAACTCCCAGATGGACAAGCTCTGGAGCCTGCTTCCCATTGCATATGTGTGGATTATAGCTGCGAGAGGCGGTCTCGGCACACGCCTGGTGGTGATGGCTGCCCTGACAACGTTCTGGGGCGTGCGCCTCACCTTCAACTTCGCCCGCAAAGGTGCCTACAGACTAAAGTTCTGGGAGGGTACCGAGGATTACCGTTGGAGCGTAGTGCGTTCCGGCCCTCCTTTCAAGGGCAACAAGACGGCCTGGATGCTTTTCGATCTCTTCTTCATCTCCATCTACCAGAACGTTCTGGTGCTGCTGATTACCTTCCCGGCGCTCGTGGCTATGAACTCCACGGCCCCCTTCGGCTGGGTGGATGCGGTGGCCGCTGTCTTCATGTTCGGCTTCATCGTCTACGAAACAGTTGCGGACGAGCAGCAGTGGGCATTCCAGACAGGCAAATGGGCGATGATCAACTCCGGGCAGAAGCTTGAAGATTTGCCGGAGCCCTTCAACAAGGGTTTCAACACCACCGGCCTCTGGAAACTCAGCCGCCACCCCAACTACTTTGCAGAGCAGGGAACCTGGATCGCGTTCTATGTGTTCTCAATCGGTGCCGGCATCGGGCTGTTCAACTGGAGCGTAATCGGAGCGCTTTTGCTCGTGGTGTTGTTTCTCGGCAGTTCCGCCCTTGCGGAGCAGATCAGCGGGAGCAAGTATCCGGAGTACGACAGCTACTGCAAGTCCGTTTCCAAGTTCTTTCCCTGGCGTTAAGTGAAGGCTCTCGACCGGGAGATACTGCGGCTGGCGCTGCCCAGCATTCTGGCGAATATCACTGTTCCGCTGGTGGGGCTGGTGGATACTGCCGTGGCCGGGCATCTGCATTCGGCGGCCGGCAGCAGCGCCGAGTTCATCGGCGGCATCTCCGCAGGTGCGATGGTGCTCAATGTTATCTACTGGAATTTTGGTTTTCTCCGCGCCTCGACCGGCGGTTTGACTGCGCAGGCGTTCGGAAAGAGCCGCAGGATACTGCCCTCTGAGGACCTGTCCACCCCCGGACAGGGGCAGGGGGAGGGGCCCGTCGCTTGCGATGGGAGGGGCCGGAGTGAGCGAAGCGAACGGAGTTCCGAAGAGGGCAGTATCCTGCGGCGGGCACTGAAGCTGGCACTGGGCATATCGGCGATACTGCTGGTGCTGGGATGGCCCCTTTCGAAGCTGAGCCTGCTGTTCCGCAGCGCCACCCCCGGAGTCGCCATCCTCGCAGCGCAATACATCCTCATACGAATCTGGGCAGCCCCCGCGACCCTGAGCCTGATGGCCCTCAAGGGCTGGTTCATAGGGATGCAGGACAGCTTCAGCAGCATGATTACCGACCTCACGGTAAACCTTGTCAACATCGCCGCCAGCATCATCCTCACCCTCGGCATAGGTGGCTGGCAGGGGCTGGGCTTCCCTGGGATCGCCCTCGGCACAGTCATCGCCCAGTGGGCAGGGTTCATCCTGGCGCTGGCGATCTGCCACTTCCGTTACCGGATTCCCGTTTGTTCCGGAAAATGGCCGAAAACGGGAACAAATAGCCCGAAAAGTGGGGTATTGTTCCGAAAAACGGCCGAAAACGGGAACAAATCTTTTTTCCAGATCAACGCCGACCTGTTCGTGCGTTCGCTGTGCATGACGGGCATCTATTTCGGCTACACCGTCCTGGCAGCGCGTTCCGGCGACGTCCTCCTTGCCTGCGCCAACATAATGATGAACCTGCTGATAATCTTCTCGTATTTTACGGACGGATTCGCGTATGCCGGCGAGGCGCTGACCGGGCGTTTTATCGGGGAGAGGAATCCGGAGATGCTGAGGAAGGCGGTCGGAGGAACATTCCGTTGGAGTTTCGGGGTGGCGGGCAGCTGGATTGCCATCTACCTGCTGGCCGGACTGCCGATGCTGCGGCTGATGACGGATGACCCGGTGGTGGTAGATGCGTGCCGGCAGTTCCTGCCCTGGCTGGCGGTGATGCCGCTGATAGGATGCGCCGCCTTCACCTGGGACGGCGTCTACATAGGCGCAACGGCTTCCAAGGGAATCAGAAATTCCATGATCTGGGCTGTAGTGGCTTTCTTTGCGGTATGGTTCGCGGGGCACGTCCGGCTGACCGCCGGAGCGGGGGCCATACACCTGCTTTTGGGCGCATACTTCGCTCACCTGGCTGCAAGGGCTATTTATTTAAGTATTAAATATAAACGGATGATTTTTTTGTAGTATTCCATATTCTTTTCCTATATTTACCGAATAAGAGTAAATACCGAGAATATGAAATGCTGGAGCCAGCTTATAATCGACGTTGACTACTCCCCTTCCGACCCGGGAATCAACAATTGGTTCTGCGAAAGCACCAAATATTACAAAGCCGATCTGACAGCCGGCAAAAAGCTGTCGTACAAAGATCCCGGAGGGCTCTTCGGCGGCATCACCGTAAAAGAGGTCGACGACAGCAAGGTGGTACTGAGCTACGGAGGCGAAGACTACACCCTCCGCGAAGGGCAGAGCCACCGTCGTCTTGACGAAGGCGGGCGCGACTACACCAACTTCGAACTCAACACCTACCTGGTGCTAGACTTCGTGATCGAGAACACCCCTGCCTTCTTCCGCCAGTTCCAGACAAGGGAACAGCTGCTCAAACTGAGCGATCGCGACATCCAGCTCTTCGAGGCCTCGGACGACCCCTGCGCCAAGTTCGTGCTGGGGCGCTGGCACCGCGTGCTGATGCCCAAGGAGGACTCCGCCCAGCTGGCAGAGAAGTACATCCGCGAAGCGGTGGCTGCAGGAATTGCGAATGCATATGACACACTCTCCATAATGTACGCCAATGCCGATACGGCAGAAGACAGGGTCGACCTGGAAGAATCCGCCCGCCTGCGGGACGAAGCCATCAGACTCGGCAGCGAGGCGGCCAGGATGAGATATGCACGCAACCGCATCGCCGGCATACTGCTCGCACCGGAAGAGCCCGCGAAAGTGGCGGAAGAAATCGAACAGTTGCTCAAGGAGGATGACGACATCAATCCCGAATGGTATTCGATCCTGGGTTATGCCTACGAAACCCTGGGGAAGGTAAAGGAAGCCGGCAAGATGTATGAGGAGGGCGTAAAGCACGGCTGCCTGCGCTGCTACTGCGAGCTTGCCTGCTGGTACCAGGAGCAAGGTGACAAGGAAGGGTATGACAGAACAATGGATGCCGGCATGAAGGCAGGGTGCGGTTTCTGCTACACCTACCACGCCGACCTCGACGAAGAAGAATACCAGAAGAAGACGCCGGAACTCAAACGGCACTTCACAAGATACATAAAGGACCATCTGGAACAGGGCATGCGGCTCGCCGACGGCACCTGCGCCTTTTACCTGGCATACAATTATTTCTACGGCACCCTTGGGTTCGAACAGGACAGCCGGGAAGTATATCGCTGCCTCGAGAGAGGAATGGCCTGGGGAGATTTCACCTGCTATGGTTTTCTTGCCGATATCCTTGAGATGGGCGAACCGTCCGACCAAGACAGGAAGGATGCCGCCGTATTCCGCCTGAAGGCCCTTCGTCTCGGCGACGAATCCGCTCAGAGCAAGGTTATCATCGCCTATCGCAGGGGCCTGCTCAGGGAGTATCAGGATGAAATAGAAAAATACTGGCTGCCGGAAGATTACGATGACTACGAAGAGGATGACAGCCGCTGGGATCCCTATGTATAACCGATAAAACCACATAAATATGACAGTGAACCTGGACAATTTAGCAGCCATATTTAACCTTGCGAAGGAACTCATCGCCACTGATGGAGAAGTTAAAGAGGAAGAACTCAGGATCCTATGGGATTTTTTCCACACCTTCGGGGAAATGAATTCTTCTGTATTAGGCTTCATTATGTCTACAGGAAACAAGATGAGTTTTGAGGAAGCCTGCTCCAACATCGCCGGCCTCGACGAGGGCGCCAAACAGCAGATTTCCAACCTGTTCGCAAAGATAGTCTGTGCCGACGGGGATCTTACGGAAGATGAACGGGACCTGTACTGCCAGATCGGAGAGCTCTGCGGACTGCCCGGGCCGGAAACGGCGGAAGAAACGGAAGAGGCGCCGGAAGACGCCATCATCCCCGCTTTCATCCTGGTGAACTACTACGGAATAGCCACCATCAAGCAGAGCGAACACGAAGACTGGAATACCCTTGGCGATGAAATCGCCTCCTGGATGGGCTGCGACAGGGTAGAGGTGGTTCGATACACCCCGGCACTCAACGCAGTCAGCAATAATCTCAGGCTCAAAGGGCAGCACATAGTTTTTATGGTAGCGCGCAACGGCTACGGCGACAAGACCGTAGGTGACAATATGCCCGGCACCTTGCTTTACGGAGGAGGATACCCCATCTACGGCAACATTGTCATCGCTCTTGAGACCGACAATGGCTACGAGATCGAGGGCTTCATCACCCAGCACATCCTGGATATGGCATTTGAAGAAGTAAACAAGGCCGTGGACGGCCTTATAAGAATGGAATAACTATGAAAGGACCGGAATCATTCGAAGACCTTGCAGCCGTTATTGCAGTGTGTCTGGGGACTGCCCGCTCCGACGGGAAGCTCCTTGCCGACGAACTGAATACGATACTTGACGGACTCAAGGCCCAGTATGACTTCGAGGGGCAGGACGACCTTCTCCAGGATTATCTGGATGAGGCGGAGAAGATGGATCTCAAAGAAGCGATTGAACGCATAAAGCAGTTCGGACCGGAAGAGAAGCAGTTCACTTCGGACATGCTCTTCATGACCATCGCAGCCGACGGGGAATTGTCTCCGGACGAAGAAGAAATCTATAAGGGTATGGTGGATTACTGCGGTCTGCCGATGTTCAGCGGTGCGGACAGTGTTAATGAGGAAGCAACTACATGGCCGGACGAGGAAGACGGAGTGCCGTACAATATGGACTGGGATGAAATCGACAACTGGTACGGCGAGCAGGATAAGGAGCTCGGCATCAAGGCCCTTCACGGAGATCCCGCCGCCCTGGCACAGTATGGCAAGATGATGCTGGATGACGATGTTTACTATGAGAATCTTCTCAGCATCGATACCGACCCATCGGAAGACGAAACCATAGACGGTTATTCCGACGACTACTGGACCGGCAAGGACCTTTACTTGGATGATAAGTACACCGAAGCGATACCTTACCTTATGAAGGCAGCCAAGCGCGGTAACGAATACGCGATGTACTACCTCGGATGCTGCTGGTTCGAATACTGGCACAACGGTGACGGAGAAGAAACCGAATGCTGGCTCAAAGCCTTCGAATGGTTCCTGAAGGGCGCCGTGAAATGGAATGGGGACTGCTGCTTCAAACTCGGTGAAGCATATTACTACGGCAGGATTCCCAACGAAGACGGGGAACTGGACTATCAGGATGACTATGAGGCTGCCGCCTTCTGGTTCAGGCAGGCCATAACCTTCGGCAATGTCAGCGCCGCCAGTTATCTTGGCGGGATGTACATAGACGGCGAAGGTGTAGAGAAGGATGAAAGAAAGGGCTTCGAAACATATAAGAAAGCCACCGAGATGGCTCCGGACAGCGGCATCTCCTGGTACAACCTCGGTATCGCCTACGAAAAAGGCTACGGCGTCACCCCTTCGGACGAAGAAGCGAGCAAGTGCTACTGGAAAGGCAAGGACAGCTACCCGGAATGCAAGGCGAGGTATGCTATCCTGCTGTATAACAAAAATCCCGGCCAGCGCCAGTATGCCATCTCGCTGCTAAAGGAAGCCAATGAGAGATTCAGTCCCACGGCAGAACGAGCGCTGAAACAACTAGGAGAATTATAAATTTATGGAAGACTCCGGATTCAGGACACGCGAGCGCACGGCCGAAAAGAGTGCCGTCAAGACCGGGACCCGTCAAAAAGAGGCCTCCGGAGTCTGCCCGTACTGCGGTGCGCCCGTAGAAGAGCATTTCGAGATCTGCCCGGCATGCGGGTGGAAACTGGTGGATTACTGTACCTTCTGCGGGGCTCCGATGCGCCCGGACGACATTGACTGCCCAGAGTGCGGAATGCCTTCGGACGGAGTGATTTGCCCTGACTGCAATATCCGCAATTTCCGCTCATTCTGCCGTCAGTGCGGCCAGCCTCTCTCCAGAGCGGCACGCAGAGCCATTGAAAAAGCCAGGCAGGATCCCAAGGTGCAGGAGGCGGCCCGCCTGATGACCAAACTGGCCGAACTCGAGGCCGAACTCGAGACCTCCGCCCCGGAAGAAGGCGAGGCAGAAGAGCCCAAGGGGCCTACCGAGGGCGAACTCCGTCTGCGCGAGCTGATGGCAAAGGTTGGATTCACCACGGCCGAGAAGCCCAAAGCGACACAGCGTAAGATAGGCCGCAACCGGGAAGACATCCTCGCAGAATACCAGAAGACAATTGACGAAACCAACAAGGTGCTGGAGGAGATGCTTCCACCAGCAGGTTCCACGCCCCAGGAGCAGCGCAACTACTATACCGCACGCAAAGTGGCTATGATGGAAGTGATAGAAAAGACCTGGTACGGCATCATCCGGGACGATGTAATGTGCTGGGAATGCAATAAATGCCACGTCCTTCACGACAATCCAAACCAGTGCGCCGTGAGGGAATTCGGCGGAAAGTGGATTAAATGCGTCCGCACCGACATAGTGCCGGAAGGCACGGAAGGGGCACAGAAGTTTACCGAGAAGATTGGCGAACGGAAAGTTTATAAGAGGGAAGAATAGTATATGGCAGCTCAGGACTTGAAGAGCATATTGAAGGAGGTCCAGAAGACGGCAACTGCACCCCAGGCGACGCTGACCGCGCCGCAGGCTACCCTTTCGGCACCCGGAACGAATGGAGACGCCCCCAAGGCGGCTCCATCTGGCGGAGCCCACTCCCCAGGCGACACCGTAAAGGCCGGGGGGAAGAGCTATACCGTCGAGAAATTCCTCCAGAGCGGTGGCGAAGGCGATATCTATGTCGTTACCGACAAACGCCGCCAATACGCCCTGAAGCTCTGCCACCCTGGGTTTTACACCAACACGAAGGTGATACCCGCCCTTCAAAAGCTCAAGGGCAAAGGGTATCTGGCCGATATCATAGACTACGGCAGCGATTTCGAGCTTCTCGAGTACATCCCGGGGGGCAGTGCGGCCGAAGCAGGCATCAAGGGCAACGCTGAAGCCATCCTCGCCATAACGCTGAAAACCGCGATGGCCCTGGACCAGATGCACAAGGTGGGCATCATCCACAAGGATGTGAAGCCTGCCAACATCCTTTTGAAAGACCGCGATAGCTGGGACAGCGTACTTTGCGACTTCGGTATCGCAGACGTGATGGAGAACGGAGAGTCCTGCGTCACCAGTCAGGTACGCACCCCCATCTACGCGGCTCCGGAAGTGTATGACCCGCGCAATGCCATCTTCCTGGAAGGAAAGACCCTTTGCGAACTCACTGCCAAGGCGGATTTCTATTCGCTGGGAATGACCATACTGTCGCTCTGGCTGGGCGAGGGAGCTTTCAAGGCCCAGGAAAGAGAAATGGCTATCGCCAAGACCAAGGGGCGGATTGCGGTTCCATCCGACATGCCGGATCCCCTGGCCAAGATATGCCGCGGACTCCTTATCAAGGATCCACTCAAGCGCTGGGACCTGGGAGAGATCCTGAACACGATGGATGGAAAGGATGTGCCTGTGAATGAAGATCTTATCATAGCGGATCTGGGCATCACCTACAATGCCTCCAGACATCAGATAGCCAACACTCCTGAAGATCTGGCGAAATTTATGTTAGCCGATATGGATCTCGCGAAGAAGTATCTGTATCGCGGCCAGATCGAGCGCTGGCTCAAGCCCTTCCCGGAACTTGCGCTGGAAATCCACGACATAGTGGAGAAACGCCATCAGCAAGACCAGTATCTTGGCTTGATGGCTGCGGTTTACCAACTTGATAAAGATACTCCTTTTTATCTCAGAGGTATTTCGAAGGAGACCGGGGAAAAAGTAGAGATCCCCGCCCTCACCTTGAAAGATGTGGGAAACTTCTGCAACACTGCCGTTGCCGACCCGGACACAGTACGTGACATAGCCTCAGGTGTTTTCAAAGAGTGGGTGTGGGTGCACAACAAGGCCCTTGCAAACGCACTGCCCCCTTCGAGCAATCTCAGTGCCACCTTTATGGTAAGGGTGCAGATGGTGGATCCCCTGTCGGACATCAACCTTTGCAATGACCCTTCTGACCCAGATTACGCTATGACCCAGGAGGGCATAGGCCGACTCTTCAACAAGATATACAATATCTACTGGAGCCGGTTCGGTGGAGATTTCGACAAATTGGTCGACGAGTGGGAAGATCCGAAATACGCGCCGCTCAACCGTCAGATTCCCCTTGATACACTCATCAACGTTATCAACAACTTCGACTCACCCGAGGATTATCACTATATAACCGACTTCTTCGACAGCAAGGGCCAGCGCTTCAAACAGCAGCGTTCCTGGTTCGTACACTGCACCGACAGGAACAGCGACGATTATACCAAGAAGGCGGGGCCCAAGGACAACGACTCCCGTATGCAAATTGCGATGATGAAGGTGATCAAGGGTTACGGTGTGAATCCGGAGTATGAGTTCTCGAATGACGGCTCGGTTGTGACAAGCCGGGAAGAGGTATTCGCCAAGAGCAAGAAAGTGCTCAAGACCGAATGGTTGGAAAAGGGCCTGGCGGGCTTCCTCTGCATCTTTCATCAGGAGAATCCTAATGCCGACCTGAGTCCCCGTTTCGCTTATGAGAAGTTGCTTCTCGACTATGTGGAAGACCTTCGCAGGATTGACCCGGAGCTCTATCCCGTATCACGTTTCGACGAAGCACGGGATGAAGCAGGTAACATTCTTTCACGTGGCAAGGCCAGGGTGCACGGGCTCAGTATTCGCAGCACATTGCAGCGGGTGGCAGTGATCATTTTCGCCGTCATCCCGGCCATTGTTTTGATTGCAATGCTGGTCTTTTCGATAATCGACAATCCCATACTGGATGTGACGAATTTCAAGCTGGAGGGTATTATATGGATCCTCGGCATCATCATCGCCGCCATCATCTTTTTCGAGTCGGATTCAGAAG
This sequence comes from uncultured Bacteroidia bacterium, assembly GCA_902768365.1. GTDB lineage: Bacteria > Bacteroidota > Bacteroidia > Bacteroidales > UBA932 > Cryptobacteroides. Next base: position 214,933 of record CACXKV010000001.1, read on the forward strand.
GCTGCCTTGTGCCGCTGATAGGAGGAGCCATCGGCGGAGGTCTGCTGGTCATGCTGGTCAAGTTCCTTGGCCAGTTCATCCTATATTTCTTCGTCCTGGCCGCACTGGCGGTGACAGGATGGTTTACGTACCGAACGGTATTCCTGGGCAGCTCCTATGCAAAACAAGCCCGCAAGTTCAATAAGCCGGGCTTCGACGAAGAGGTGCTTGAGCCTCTCTATTATGCGTTCAGCAACGAAATCAGCTTCGATTCATCCCTCAACGGGGCATTCAACGACCAGGATATCTCCTTATGGAACGGAGATATCAAAACCCGCCGCAGGGATATCCTGATTTTCATCGGAGCAATCTGGGTCCTCATAGGTTTCAGTTTACTTGTTCCTAAAAGCGAACGCTTCGACAGGTTTTCAGCCCCGGTGGTGCAGGCCTGGTTCCCTGCCCTGGAGAAGGTCGAACCATACCTGGACTGCCCTCCCCTAAAACAAGGCGACAAAGGGGAAGACGTTAGGAAACTGCAGCAGTTCCTCCTCGACAAAGGCTATACCACCGGCAAGCCGGACGGTTCCTTCGGCCCCGGCACAAAAAAGGCCCTGGAGGAGTTCCAGAAGGCGAATGATATCTTCGTAACCGGAGGTCTCAGCAAAAAGACCCAGGAAAAGATAAACAAGATAGTCGCAAAGGAGATAAAGGCCGAGAGGAAAGCAGCCCGTAAGGCGGCCAAGGAAGCCGAAAAAACAATAGAAATAACCGAATAAGCATATGACCTGCAAGAAATGCGGTAAGGAGAACCGCCCCGAAGCAAAATACTGCCGCTTTTGCGGAGAAGAGCTTGCAAGCGCGTCCAGCCAGAAAGGCCTGATAGCCAAAGACGACATCGTCGGGCTGCTGGACGAGATGGACAAGAAACTCCAGGTGGCACAGGGTGGCACCAGGATAGGCATGGACAGCCTTATCCTCGGTGACTCCGGCACCGGAAAGAACTTCATCGCCCATCTCATCGCAGACAAGATGCTTGCCGCCGGGGTGGCAAAACACGCCCCGAAGGTGGTCGACGCCGCCGACTGGGGGGAGTTTTCCAACGATTTCGACAAGAATATCTCCGCCCTGAAGGATGGCATCCTGATAATCACGAACGCCCAGAAACTTCTTCCAAAGAGCAAAGCTACGGACGTGACCCAGCTCGACAAGCTGTTCAGGCGTATGCGCGACATAGAAGGCGCGCCCATAGTGCTGCTCTGCGGCCTTCATAACGACCTTTCCGAGTTCCTTGAGAAGAACAAAGACGTTCACAGGCTGTTCGAGTTCGACTTCGTCCTCCCCACATTCAAGATCGCGGACCTGACAGCCCTCACGCTGGAAGTCCTGAAAAACAGGTTTGGTGCAGGGGTCTCCGACGATCTTCCTCAAAAACTGGATTCTCACTTTGCCTGGTTTATGCGGCAGGTCGAACTTGGGCACACCAACGGGCATCTCTCGGAAAAAGTGGCCGAAGACATATATGTGAAAGCGCGCCTGCGAGGCAGCAAGACCGTCGAAGCACAGGATATAGACAACTCCGAATGTTTCATCCCCAAAAGCGAGGAGCAGATTCTGGCGGAGCTCGACGGTTTCATCGGCCTCCAGAGCGTGAAGGATAAGATCAGGGCCATCATCCGCAACGTCAAGACAAAGAAAGAGAAGGGAGTTAAAGAGAAGCTCCTGAAAGACCATTACCTCTTCACCGGCAATCCCGGCACAGGCAAGACTACCTTCGCCCGCAAGTTCGGGGAAGTGCTGAATGCGATAGGTGCCCTTCCCACCGGGCAGTTCGTAGAGATCTCCGGCAAGGATCTGATAGGCCAGTTCGTAGGTGATTCCGAAGCCAACGTCAAGAACTATGTCAATAAGGCAATGGGCGGAGTCCTTTTTATCGACGAGGCCTATGCGCTGAAGGGCAGCGGAGACGGCAAAGGCGGTTATGGAATGGATGCACTGAACACCCTCCTCAGCATTCTCGAGAACCGGAAAGGCGAATTCGTATGCATTATGGCAGGATACACCAAGGAGATGGGAGAACTGGTGAGGATGAATCCAGGCATCTCGTCCCGCTGCAACGTCACCATCGAATTCCCCGACTACAACGCAAAGGAACTAGAACAGCTGTTCCGTATGTACCTGGCTCACAACGACGAAAAAACCGTTTTCACCCTGGATCCCAAGGCGGAAGAGATGCTCCCGAAGATCTTTGAGAAGATGTACCTGAAGCGCACGGACACCTTCGGCAATGCCCGTGCGGTGCGCAACCTCTTCGATCTTGCAATCGAGCGCCACAGCCAGCGCGGAGCAGGCGACGACGTGCTCAGCTATGCCGATATCGTGGGCGAAGAAAGCACCAAGGAAATCTCAGTGGAGGATGTGATGAAGGAACTGGACGGTTTCGTGGGGATGAAGGCGGTGAAGGATGCGATCAGGCGCATCGCCCAGGAAATCGCCGTGCAGAAGCAGCTCATAGAAATGGGAGAGGCCGCAGAGGGCCTTACCAAATACAATTTCATCCTCACCGGCAATCCCGGCACGGGAAAGACCAGCGTGGCCAACACCCTGGGCAGGATATTCTATGCTCTGGGCGTCACCTCCACTGACAGGATAACGAAAAAAGAGCCCAAGGATATAATCAGCCAGTATACCGGGGAATCCGCCAAGAACATGGATGCGGCCATCACGGAAGCTATGGGAGGGGTGCTCTTCATCGACGAGGCCTATGGCCTGAACCCCGTGGATGCCACCGGGCAGAGCACAAGCCCCGAGGGCAAGAAGGCGCTGGAGGTCCTGATGACGCGTATGGAGAACGAAGCGGGCAAGTTCGTTGTGGTCTGCGCCGGCTATCCCAAGGAGATGGCCGATTTCCTGGGAGCCAATCCTGGCCTGACGCGCCGATTCTCCCATACCATCCACATCGACGACTACTCCGCGGAAGAGCTTCTGGAGATCTATGAACGCGCCGCCAAGGCCAGGAAATACAATTTCTCCCTGGCAGACGAAACCGTGCGAATGAAGGCCCTGAATATGTTCCAGGGGATGGTGGCAATGAAGAACGACAAGTTCGGCAATGCCGGTGAAGCGATTAAGAAAGTGGCCGAGACCAAGACCAACATCAACAACCGTCTCAAGTCCATTCCCTTTGAGCAGTGGACTCCGGAACTTGTGCGGACTGCCCTGGCGGAGGACATCCCTTACGAAGAACCGGAGAAGGTTTCCATCGATAAATGTCTTGAGGAACTCAATGCCCTTGTCGGTCTGGGAGGTGTCAAGAGTTCGCTCACGAAACTGGCTCATACCATCAACAACGAGATTGAGAGTGCGAAACTGGAGGGCAGGCGCCCCGAGATTCCTCTCGGGCACTACCTGTTCCTGGGCAATCCGGGCACGGGAAAGACCACCGTCGCACGCCTGATGGGCAAGATTCTTTACTCTATGGGCGCCCTTCCTTCACCCAAAGTGATCGAGGTGGATAAGAGCAATCTTGTGGGGCGTTATATCGGAGAGACTCCAGCCATCACCACCCACGTAATCGACTCCGCGATGGGCGGCATCCTCTTTATAGACGAGGCCTACCAGCTCAGTTCGGAAGGCTATGAGGGAGGATATGGGAAAGAGGCTCTGGAGACACTCCTGAAGCGCCTGGAGGATGACCGGGGCAAGTTCGTTTGCATAGCCGCCGGCTACACCTACGAGATGCAGACTTTCATCAACTCGAACAGCGGCATCCCGTCCCGTTTCCCGGAACGCAACTGGATCACCTTCGAGGATTACAATCCGGAAGAGCTTTTCCAGATCTTTATGATTCATGCCCGCAAGGGAGGAGGATATACGCTAGATCCTATGGCGGAAAATGCCGTGAAGGCCAAGCTTACGCAGATGTACAACAAGCGGAACCGTATGTTCGGCAACGGCCGCGAAGCACGCACCCTCTTCGATGAGGTGAAGAGCAATCTGGCTGGGCGCCTGGCCGAGGAAGGGGGCTCTCATACCCCTGAGGAACGTAAAACGATAATGATGGAGGATGTGCTATGATACAGTGTCCTGAATGCAGAAGTATGATTCCCGATGACAGCGCGTTCTGCGATCAGTGCGGGAAGGAGTTGAAGTGGTGCCCGGAGTGCAAGAAGCCGAAGCGCGGCACGGAGTGCCCCGTCTGCGGCAGCGACCTGGTTCCCGGCCGGAAGTACCTGGCGGCAGCACAATCACAATCTCCATCTCCATCTCCATCCGGGGAGGTACTCCCTCCTCAAGCCGGTCCGCGGAGCGGACCCCTCCCATCTGGCGATGGGCCCCTCCCTCTACATCCGAGGGCGGATATGGCGTCCGGAGGGAGTACCTTCCCGGATGGTGGGCCGCAACCGACAACAGCGGCGGTGGCACGGCCGGTGGCGCTGGTGGGAAACGGGTGGAGGCTGATGCTTCAACAGGGGGAATTCGGCCGCAGCTGCGGCATCTGGCCAGAGCTTTCCACCTGCCCCTATGTGTCTGGCCATCACGGCTTTATCGGAGGTCGCACCGGCGGATGGAAGATTTCCGACCGGGGCTCGACCAACGGCACTTTCATTAACGGACGCAAACTTGCCACGGCCGAGCAATACGAGCTGAAGAAAGGCGACCGCGTACGCATTGCAACCCTTGATTTTACGGTGGAATGAAACTGAACGTCGATGCCATATGCCACAAGGGTCTTGTGCGCGAGAATAACGAAGATGCCCTCTCCGTGAGCGGGCTGTTCCTTCGCGACGACGCCGTTTCGATGGATGTCGAGACCCCCGAGAAGGGATTTTTCTATCTGCTGGTTGCCGATGGAATGGGCGGACACGAAAACGGCGAGGAGGCCAGCTGGTTCACTCTGGACGAGATAAAGGAGCAGTTCGCCCTGCACCAGATAGGACCAGACAGTTTCGAAGAGGACATACGCGAAGCAGCTCACTACATATCCTACAAACTTAACAGCCTGGCGGCGGACAGGGGACAGGTCCATCCGATGGGCTGCACCCTTACCGGAGTAATCTGGTACTATGGCCGCATCTGGCTGATAAATGCTGGCGACAGCCGCACATACCGCTTCCGTAACGGCATGCTCAGGCAATTGACCACCGATGAAACAGAACGCGGCTATACCGGGGACCCCGATGCCAGCAAGCTTCTGCTGAACTGCCTGGGAGGCGGTTGCGAAGGGCGGCTGGTGGTGGAGAGCCTGGACGGTAAACTGCTCGAAGGGGACACGCTTCTCGTCTGCTCCGACGGCCTCTGCGATATGGTTTCGGACGACGAGCTTGAAGAGGCCCTCGCCCAAGGGACTACCGCTGCCGACCTTTATCGTATGGCCTGCGAAGGAGGCGGAGCGGACAATACTTCTATAATACTTGCTAAAATCCTGTAATTCAATATTTTATGAAAAGACTGCACATCTTGATGATCATTGCTCTTGCGGTCGTGGTGAGCTTCTCTTCCTGCTCGAAGAAGCATAAGAGGGAGAAGATTACCGATCCCGTGCAGCAGGAAGCACTGAGAACCAGGAATGAAGACATTCCTATCGATTCGCTGTTTACGGCGAAAGCAGCCCGTGAGATAGCATCTCCTTTCAAGAAGATCGCTATCGGAAAACTATTCTCCGAGATCAAGGCCTCATGGCCCGAGTCTGCGGAAAAGGCCGCCCGCGAGAAATATGCGGAAAAACTCCACAAGAAAGACAAGATGAAGGAGGATGAGGCCCATAAAGCCGCGGCAAAGGCATCTACCGATGTCCTGGCAGAATTCGAGCCCAGCACTACCGAACGCCTCGAAGCCACCTTCAAGTTCCTTCCCGGAGAGGGTTACAGCCCATCGCTTACTATCTACTTTTTTGTGATGCTGATTGCTTTCGCCATCATCTTTACAATAAAGGTAATCAAGGCTTTCTTCATATCTCCTAAATAGCATCGGCCATGGAAGACAAGTATATAAGACGGCAGGTTCTCCCCATCGACGATGCGGCGAGAAAGAGGGTCAAGGACCTGGTGAATGCCTATTCAGCGCAAGGCCAAGGCCATCCGTACGCCAACTATGGCGACCAGATAACACTTCAGAAGTACGAGCTGTGCCCTATCTATACGGTGAATCTTCGTACTCAGTATGACAGTCGTAACGTCAGCAACAGACAGTTCCCGTACAAGGGCGGCACCATTTATAACCGGAGGTTCTTCAAGACTTCTGACGTAAAAGTGTGGGACTATGATCTCCTTTCCACAAATGAGTTTAAACAGGAGAGCGAATCTTACGAAGTGCCTGGCTCGCATCATGTAGAGACCTGCGGCAGATGCGGCGGATCCGGAAAGGTTCCCTGCCCTACCTGTGGCGGAAGCGGAACCAGGCAGTGCAGTGTATGCCACGGAAACGGACAGATCCAGAGAACCCGTCAGGAGTACCGGCATACAGCCGACAAAGTTTACTCGGACGGGCACAGGGAGCCTGTTTACAGTTATGTGAACGTAACTTATTATGAGACCTGCGGTAATTGCGGAGGTGACGGAAGAGTCAACTGCTCCACCTGCGGCGGATCCACAAAAGTTACGTGCCCGGTTTGCGAAGGATATGGCAAGAACGTGCATTGTTATGCCATCGACCAGAAACTCTATAACGTCTTTGCCGAAGAGTATTTCATCGATGACAAGGTTGCAGCGGTGCGTGAGATTGCCGAGCAGAAGGAAAAATGCCGCGGCCGGAACCTTTTCCATATACGTCAGAATTCCATGAGCAAGGGTGTTTTCAGCGAAGATACCCAAATCTCGGGCACTCTGAATGCCTTTATAGACAAGCACGCGCTCCCCGTGGGTGGCGGCTGCCACATCCTCTTCCAGGAAACTGACGTGGACAGAATCGATGTCTGGTGGGTGCAATACACCTATCAGGGAAAGACCTACAACGGATGCATCACCTCGGGCCTGGGGAAGGAACGCTTCTTCCCGGAGACATCTCCCATTACCGAGCTGGCGGAAAAGTGGATGAAGGAGGCCAACAAGAAGATAGGCGGTGTGGGCACGGTGAAAGCCAGGAAACTGTTGGAGAAGGTCGACAACTTGAAAGTCTATGGCATACAAGGGAACGTTTACGGCCTCAAATCCAAGGTGGGGCGGCACCTGAATGTCATGTACAATCTGGGTAACGACCTGATGTTCTGGCTGATAGCGCTGTTGGGAACACCGTTCATATACAATTTCTACGACACCCTCAACCCGGTGATGCGCTATGCACATTTCATAAATGATCCCGCCTGGAGGCCCTATGGCTGGGTGCCCGTGGTGCAGTGCATCATCATCCTCGGACTGCTATTGTTCGCGAAATTCATGGTGAATGAAGGTGACCACAGCAGGGAACGGCATGCGACCGTCTTCGGTTTTGTGGTGAAAGGTATGGGGATGTATCTGCTGATTGCAGTTGGCATCATCGCCGTGCTGCTGGGGCTGAACTACCTCGGTCTGCCCGCCATCACTGCCGGAATATTCTGGCTCGCATGGCAAGTGGTGAAGATTATCCTGATTATAATAGTCTATGCCATAATGCTGGCGTATATGCTTATAAAGTGGCTCTGGAAACTATTCCTCAAGCTCTGGCACTGGATATTCTGAGAGAGGTGCGCACTACTATCCAGTCGTAGTGCTTCGCCACTTCCGAAAGATTTTCGTAGGGGACCAGGTCCGTATGGATCATCCGGTCCTCTTCTTTTTTGGCGCCGAGCCTGTAGCCTGCGGCAAGATGCGATGCCTCCCAGCGGAGATGCTCCCCTATCGCCAGATATTCCAGGGTCCTGCCCACATAAGGGTCGCTGCCGGCGTAATGGGCATCCACGTACTGCACGGGGATATCCTCAAACGCCCCGGCATATTCCGGCGAGAACAGCTCGCAAAGCTGCATCTTTACCTTGCGGTGGAAGTAGTCGGAATAGTCCTGTCCGCGCTTGCGCTTCAGTTCCAGGGCATTCCAGAGGGGCGTGTGGCCGGATTTGAGGATGGCATCTTCCCTATCTTCCCACGAGACTCCCCCGCCGGCGGACTCGGTGTATCCGTCATAGAATGCTTTTGCATATCGGGCGGTTTCTCCCCCGGTGATGCTGTCGTAGGTCCAGATGGTGTCCAGCTGGCCGAAGGGCACCATCTCCACCCCATAGTTATCCTTGGCAAACTGGAATGAACCGGCATACACGGCAGGGCGGTCCATCCTAACGGCTATCACGAAACGCTCGGAGCCTTTGCGAGCCATAAAGCGGCGTTCAGCAATCTCCAGAGCCTTGCGGATGGAGGTCTCATCGTCTTCGAAACAGACACCCACCCAGTTGAGCGAGGCAAGGCGGGCATCGTCCACATCCTCCGCCACATCTATGTTCAGGGGAGCTGCCTTGTAATCTCTGTCCACGAATGCACCCCACTCGGTAAGGAAGGCCCTGACGCCGGAGGTGAAGGCCTCCGAACCAAGCACGGCGGCGGAGAAGCCGGAGGTAACATAGCCCGCGCGGCGGCCTTCCTCATCCTTTCCCACCTCCACGAAACGAACCGGATAGAGGGCCTCCTCCCTCTTCAGGGACTGAGCGGTAAGAGCGGAAATATCTATCAGATGGAGCCTGGGATGGGAAATGGGCAGCTGGCGAGTGAGCTCATCCTCCCTGGCGGCGAACCAGATGCCGGCCTGAGATCGGCGCTCCATCCTGAGGGCGGTGGCGACGGAATCATCTTCCGATAGAAGATAGACGTTGGTATTCCCGCTGCAAAGCCAGCGGTCCAGCCGGCGTACGTTTGGAGAAAGCTTGAGCACAGATGCGTGAGGGGCCTTTTTCCGGAGGGCCTGCATAAACGGGGAATCTACCCTTATGCCGCGGAGCACTCCCCAGAAGTTTATCTTCCCTTTCGGCCCCGGAGCAGGGACGGAATCGTCCAACACCACCACGCGGCCCTTGCCTTCAAGGCTGGCCGCAAGCGCTACGCTGCGGGGATTCAAGCCCACAATCAGATGCACGGGGTTTCCGCCTTTGCCGAGCGTATGGAAGAACAGCCATATCCGGCTTTCCAGCTTGCGTGCGAAGATGTGTACGGCGGCAAGCGAGGTGGTCCAGACCGCACAAAGCAGCAGGCTGTAGAGTATGACAAGATTCAGCAGCTTGCCCTCGCCGAAGAAAAACCCGGACACGGGGCCCATGGTATTGGCGCGGAAGACGAACAGATCCAGCGCGGCAAGTATGCTCATCACCAGCCTGGGCATCCAGGCTCCCGTGTATGCGTATGCCTTCCAGAAGATGACGAATCCGCCTGCGAAAACCGCTGCAGCGCAGGTCCAGAGATGCCCGGGGCGCTTCCGCACAAGCATCAGTGTGACAATGCAATAGATGATTACCGCGACAGCGGCGATGGCTTGTAACGCTATGTTGCTCATATTCTTTCCGTTTCTTCCCAAAGGTAAGCTTTTTCAGCGGAATTATTCTTATCTTGTGGAAAATTAATACTTCACACTATGAGCTCTCCCGTTTCCTGGCGCAGATACAATATTTTCATTTCGTCCACCTTCAAGGACATGGACTTCGAAAGGGACGTTATCAAGTTCCGGGTGATTCCCGCCCTCAACCGCCGCTTCCGCGACCGTCGGGTTGAGCTGCAGGCCATCGACCTGCGGCTTGGAGTGAACACATCGGACATGAGCGAAGAAGAAAGCGAGCGCAAGGTGCTGAGCGTATGCACGTCCTGCATCGACAGCGCCAGGCCCTTCTTCATCGGCCTGCTCGGCAAGCGTTACGGCTGGATCCCTCCGGTGGAACGGTGGAAAGAATTCATTGGGCGTCTCGCCCCGGAGGAGCAGGATATCCTGGCGAATACCGCCGGATGCTCCGTCACGGAGATGGAGATCGTGTACGGAGCCCTTTCGCAGGGCAGTTTCGACTCTTCGCACGTGCTGTTCTATCTTCGCGACGACGCTTCCTACAACGGCCTTCCCGAGAACCTGCTGCCTACATTCTGCGACAGCGACCCGGACAATCTGAAACGTCTGGATGCGCTTAAAGCCAAGGTAATGACTCTCTTCGGCGAGCGCGGAGGCCAGGATGACCGCTGCACCCCGTACCATCTGGAGTGGGCTGACGGGCATTTCTCTTCGGAAGAATTCGAACGCATTGTAACAGAACAGCTTGCACAGCAGATCGAGGCCGAAACCGCAAGGGAAGAGGAAGTAGGGGCCGACACCTGGTGGGCGCAGGAAAAGGAGCTGGAGGAATCCACTCTGCTGAGGCTTCTGCCCGGTTCCATCGAGCTGGACCTTGATGTGGATGCCGACGGGCTGGAAGACGACGACGAGGAAACCTTCGAAAAATATCAGGAAGCCGACAGCGACTATGTTGTGTGGTTCGTTCCCGGATTCGGGGCCAGCACTCATATGGCGCAGGAATACTCGCAGTGGGACGGGGACGATGAAGTGGTGCGTCTTCTGGCAGTGTTCGGCCTGTCGGAATACAGCACTTCGATGCGTCCGGTGCTCGCGCGATGGATACACGAACTGGCCGGGGTATGCGGGGTGGAAGATCTCCCCGACGATGACCAGCTGCTGGGCAGGATGCCGGTTCCGGACCTCAACGAGCTGCTCGCTTCGCTGGTGGATAAGGCCCGCGAGATGGGCAAGTACATCTATATCTATATGGATGATGTGGAAGCCCTGGAGATGACAGCCGCCAAGGACCTTTATATGCCCTGGCTCGACCGGATCGCAGACCAGGTCAACGTCTTCGTAAACCTCGAAGACGGCAGCGAGGCCCGCGAAAAGTTCCTTCAGGCCCATCCCGGGCTAGCCCGCAAGATGGTGCCCATCGTTCAGGACGCGGAAGAGGCGGAGGACTTCATCTCGCAGTACGAAAAGAATTTCTTCCTGGAACTGCCCGCAGAGATACGCCGGGACATGATCGATTCCGCGAACAGCGAGGACGGGATCTTCATCCCCCTGAGGGTGCACAGCGTTTTCCGCATCTTCGAATCGCTCACCCAGGAGGATTTTGCGCAGATACGTTCGCGCGAAGGCAATCAAATCGACGCTATCAACGGATATCTTAAGGACATCTGGGCGGAGATGCCCGGCACGCCTTACGACATTATGACCTTCATGGTGAACCAGATAGTGAAGAACCTGGGCATCGGAGAGGGTCTGCGCCAGGCGATATGGACCATTGCAGCCGCACCGTTCGGGCTCCGCGAGAAGGATATCTCCCACTTTGCCGGAGACGACTGGGACGACGTGCAGTTCTACCGCGCGATGAACTTCCTTCACGACTTTTTCTACGAAGACCGCACCCGGCGCACCTGGAGAGCCAAATACATTACCAGATTCGAAGATGGCCTGCAGGACCGCCAGAAGCAGATTTCGGAATATATCCTGACTCTTGACAAAAAAGATTCCCTGCGCGAGACGATGGGGCTGTATTATGCCATTGCGGGAGGAGAGCCCTCGCACTTCGCATCTTATATGGTGGAAGGCGACTACCTCCACGGCCAGCAGATGTCCTATCTCACCAGCACCCACGGGCCGCAGATGCGACAGCTCTCCCGCGAGGGATTTTTCGAGGGAGAAGATTTCGAAAGGTATGCTTTGGCCCTGGAGCCTTCGCAGCGCCTGCAGCTTTCAATGAATATAATGACCGCACTTGCCGATTTGCAAGAGGAACGTTTGGCCGCTGCCCGCAGGATGGCCGGTTTCTTCGATGATGTCGACCCCGACACTCTTTCCGCTCCGGATGCGTTCGCATACGCCAGCATACTCGCAGGCAAAAGCGATTCGGAGCCTCATCTTCTGAAGTCTTTGCAGGCGGCAAAGCGCTGTATGGATCTCGGCTTCGGCACCGCACGGCAGCTGGTCTCGATGGCAGGTTCCCTGCTACAGATCATCTATTCAAATAATGGGGAGGAAGAAAAGCTGGAAGCCTTGCAGAAGGAGTTGCAGTCGATTCAGACCCAAAGCGCTTCCGAGCGTTTGACGGCACTGTATCCTCTTCTTGGCCAGGCTGCGAAAGATCCTTCTCTGCTGGACGGATTCTTCGATAAATACTATGACATCGTAGATTCGCTGGAGCTGGACAATGATACTTTCACTGCCAGGTTCAAGTCTGCAAAACTGATGATATTTGCATACAACATACTCCTTGCCGCCGGCAGGCCGGACCGTCTCCTGGAAGAGCTGATGCGCTTCATGCCTTCGATGAAACTTTTCTACAAGGCGGGGTATTTCTTCAGCTCACCGGAGCCTCTGGAACTCTTCATCCAGTACCACCTCGCATTCGTATCCGCCACCCAGCGCATTGCGGGGGAATACCAGTTCCTGAAGGAAAACGACACTCCTCTAAAAAAGATAGGCAACCTGGCTTTCCTTGCCACCAACGAGGGGGCCCTGCGCCTCAAGGAGGTCGATCCGGAGAGCCAGTTCATAACAGAACTCAGGGGCTTCTTTGCAGGCAATACCAAGGAAGATGTGGACCTTATGCGCGAAATCCTTGAAGTGGAAGAAGTGGATCCGAAAGGCCTCGACGCCCTGATCGAAGAACAATACGACGAATACCTGAAAACGCTATGATAAAAAGAACGATCGACCGCATACTCTCCGAGGGAGAGGGCCGGCAGCTTGCATGGCTCGCCGCTCTTGCGCTTACGCTGTTCCTGGTGCTGGTGCTTATCGGCAGCTTCTGGGCACTGGGATGGACCGATATCCTGAATCTGTATCTGGATCCGGGCGGATTCCCTCTCGAAACCCAGGGCGGCGGAGGCCAGGGGTCGCTTAACATCTTCAGCCTTATCATCGCCTTTGGAGGCATACTCATCCTGAATGCCCTCACCGTGTCCGCCTTCTCCAATGTGTTCGACAATATCTCGGAGAAGTACCGCAACGGAGAGCGCCGCTACCGCATGAGGGGCCACGTGCTGATCCTTGGCGGCTCACGCCAGCTGCTGGGCATCCTGAAGGCGCTTCGTGACAAGCGCGGCTTCGACGGAAAGGATATAGTGGTGATGACTTCGGGGGATGTGGAGCCCCTTCGCGCCGGGATGGAAACAGCCCTGGACGACAAGCGCTTTGCCTCCCGCATCACCTGGTACCGCGGCGAGCGTGACAACGAAGAGGACCTGCGCAGCGCCTGCCCGGGCCATGCTTCGTGCATCTATATAATCGGGGAAGACGATGAAAGCGCCCACGACTCCATCAGCATAGGGGCGGCAGACCTCCTGAAGGGCATCTGCACCGGCACCGGAGCGGCCATCCCCTGCTACATCACCCTGGAGATGCATTCCAGCATGGATGTATTCCATTATCTGCCAAAGGAAGAAGGCTCCCGCCTGCAGACGGAGATAGTCAATACCAGCGATTACGTCGCCGAGCAGCTGCTGGTGGATACTCCTTTCCTGCCGATTCCCGGCGACGGGCAGTTCCTGCATATAGTGATTGCCGGCAACTCCCGCACCGCTAGGTCGTTCGCAAGCGTGGCGGCACACATCTGCCATTTCCCTTCATTCGCACGCGATGGCCGCAGGACGGTCATTTCCTTCATCCACCCGGGCATACGCGGTCAGATGGACAAATATGTGGCGAACCACCAGTCCCTGTTCGAGCTTTCGCATTATGCTTATGTGTCGCCGGAGGGGCGGGAGGATTTTGCCCCGAAGAAGGAATACGGGGATTTCCTGGACATAGAGTGGGAGTTCATAAACGGCAGCATCGCATCTCCCTTCGTCCGCGGAGAGCTTGAGAAATGGGCAGCGGATCCTGCCCGGAAGCTGGTTCTGGCAATGTGCTCGGATGATTCCTCGGTCAATCTTTCGGCCGCCCTGCATCTCCCCAAGAGCATTTACAAAGCAGGGGTTCCGGTTGCAGTTTATCAGAAAGATCACGTCGAGGTTTTGGAGAAGGCTGTCGGAAGCGGAATGTTCGGTTGCCTGACCTGCTACGGTGAGGCCTCTCCGGACAACGACGCGCTGCTGCTCCGCAGGTCGCTGCGTGGCAAACGGGTGAATTATGTCTACGATAAGCAATACGGGAATCCCCCGGCTGCATCTGCAGACGATGCCTGGGCAGGTCTGTCTTTTGCGCACAAACTCTCCAGCATAGCCAGCGCCAACTCCATTCCTATCAAACTGCGTGCATTCGGCATCGAGGCCAGCCAAAAGGCCGTGGACGCCCTGGATGCAGAAATTCTGGAAGCCCTTTCGGAGGTGGAGCACCGCCGCTGGATGGCATCGGTGCTGCTGATGGGATACTCCGCTGCGCCGAAGGCAGCACGGGCCGACCGCTCACGCTTCAAGGATCTGAAGAACAAGGAGTTCATCCACCTGGACATCGCACCCTACGATGAACTCGCCCACGAAGCCGACAAAGACCGGCTGATTGTGGAGAACATTCCCTATATAATGCAGGATTAACGGACCTTGCAGCTATAGTCGTGAGTCTGGTTACCCTCGGGGCTGAAGGCCTTGAGGGTAATGTCTTTCTTGCCGGCGACGACCTCGAGGCGCTCGCAGTTGCTGTTCACGACTACGGGGAAATTGGCATCCGAGACGCTCCCGTCGGGCTCGTAAACCTCCCATCTATGCAGATGACCGCTGATCATCAGGCTGATGCCGGCCTTGTTCAGCACAGGCACGAAAAGCTCGTTGATGACCTCATCCCCGTGCCATCCGCCCTTGCGGGGAGGGATGTGGCCGAAGACTATGCGGACGTCGGCATTCTTGCACTCGGGGGTTTTGATGACTTCCTCCAGCCAGCGGGCCTGGGCCTTGAGGTAGGGCTCGGAGAGCATCGTGCCGGAGTATTCTATGTCGTTGTCGGGCTTATCCTCCCCTGTGTCGAGGAAGATGAAGAAGAACTTGCCGAAGCTGGCGGTACCGTACTGCTCGCCGTCGATGTAGTCGAACCAGTATTTGGCATCCTTGCCACGGAATTCGTGGTTGCCACGCTGTAGGAAGAGGGGCACGCTGCCCTTCAGGTTGGCGGCACCGGTAGTGAGGAACATCTCCCGGATCTTCTCCTTCCAGGCCATCGAGCTCACCATATCGCCGTTGAAGACGGCAAAGTCAAGCTCTTCCGGCTTTGCGGCCTGCATCAGGACGTTCAGTATGGAATCCTTCTGGTGGATGTCGTTGTAGACATCGAAGCGGACCTGGTCGTAGCTCTCCTTGAGGGTGCTGGTGGTGTAGGGATTCTTCTTGTAAACATCGCTGCCCCAGGGGCGGGTGTAATCCACGTTCGAAGGGCCGTCGAAACTCTTCACGCCCTTCATCATTATGCGGTAACGGTACTTCGTGCCCGGCTTGAGGCCGTCCACACGAACCTTGTGGATATTGCTGATCACCTGGTTGCCGCGCCCGCGGAGGTCGTAGAACTTGGTGCGGTCCCGGTTGTAGAAGTGGGAGCCGTCATCCGGCGCAACCTCCACCCAGCCGATGGCATCCATATTGGTTTCCCAGATCACCGTGAAGCCGGAGGTGGTGGGGTTTTCTATGATCGGGCCACAGATCGGGCGCACCTTGTCGGGTGTCTGCTGCGCAAAGGCAGTGAGTGTCAGGCACAGGGCCAGAAGGCAGAAGAATCTCTTCATCTCAAAAACAGATTATTAGTTACAACAAAGATAAGCAAAAAAGCAAGATTTTTGTAGTAACTTTGTGTGCTATGACAAAAAGAAAGAATAAAGGCGGGAGTGGTTCCCGCAGTGGCCGGAGCGGTTCCGGCAAGGTAAGAAAGAGCGTGCCCGTGTATGAGGGACGCGTGCAGATGACCCGCGAGGGGTTCATCTTTGTGATTGTCGACGGGCAGGATGACGACATCTTCGTGAAGGCATCCAAGACCCGGAATGCTCTGGACGGCGATATCGTAAAGGTCGCCGTGACCAAGCAGGGCGGTGCCAAGGCGGCCCCGAGGGCCGGAGAGAAGGCCGTCCGCAAACGTGAGGGCGAGGTGATTGAGATAGTTCAGCGCAGCGGCAAGCAGTTCGTGGGTATCTACCACACCGTGGGTGCACAGGCCTGGGTGATGATGCAGAGCAAGAATATGCCCTACGATATCGAGGTGGATGCCGAAGAAGGCGCACGCCTCGGCGCTAAGCGAGGGATGAAGGTTTCCGCCGTGGTGGACAGATGGGGACGTGGGGATTCCTCCCCTATCGGGCACA
This sequence comes from uncultured Bacteroidia bacterium, assembly GCA_902768365.1. GTDB lineage: Bacteria > Bacteroidota > Bacteroidia > Bacteroidales > UBA932 > Cryptobacteroides. The sequence continues at coordinate 231,107 of CACXKV010000001.1, forward strand.
TCGTGGATGTGCTGGGTATGCCCGGCGAGAACAATGCCGAAATGCACGCCATCCTCGCGGAATTCAATCTCCCTTATAAATTCGAAAAGGAAGTGGAAGACGCTGCTGACGGCATCTCAGAAGAGATTACCGCAGCAGATCTCAAGGGCCGCAAGGACTTCCGAGGCACTTTCACTTTTACCATAGATCCAGCGGATGCCAAGGACTTCGACGATGCCCTGTCGTTCCGCAAGCTGAACAACGGCAACTACGAGGTGGGCGTGCACATAGCGGATGTATCCTATTACGTAAAGCCCGGCTCGGCAGTAGATAAAGAGGCCCGCGAGCGCGGCACCAGTGTGTATCTGGTAGACCGCACCGTGCCTATGCTTCCGGAGAAGCTTTGCAACAAGCTTTGCTCCCTGCGTCCCAACGAGGATAAACTCACATATTCGGCCGTGTTCGAGATTACTCCGAAGGCGAAGATCAAGAGCCGGTGGATAGGGCGCACGGTCATCAATTCGGATTTCCGTCTGGATTATGATCAGGCGCAGGCTATCATAGAGGGCGAAATGGGTGTTGGAGGGGAGATCCCCTCACAGGACCTACGCCACCCTCGGCTTAGAGGGGGGACCATGAGCGAAGCGAATGGTGGGGCGAAGCGCAGCGAAGCGGTCGGTGAGGGGATACTCCCCTCCAACACGCTTTGCGAAGCGATAACCATTCTGAACGGTCTGGCGGCGAAATTCAAGGAGAAGCGCTTCAAGGCGGGGGCGGTGGATTTCGACCGTCCGGAGATGAAGGTGGAGGTGGATGAGAAGGGGCGTCCGATCAACGTGTATGAGAAGATAAGCAAGGAGGCCAACTGGCTGATAGAAGAGTTCATGTTGCTGGCAAACCGCACCGTTGCGGAGTATGTGGCCACGGACGGACAGATGAACGGGGTGGCTTCCAAGAAGGCCAAGACCTTCGTCTACCGTATCCACGATGTGCCTAATACAGAGAAACTTGAGAGCCTGAAGCGCTTTGCCAAGGGCTTCGGCTACAAGATGGGAGACTCCATCGAAGGCCGGGGCGCGGCAAAGAGCATAAACGCCCTTATGAAGGCCGCTGCCGGCAAGCCCGAACTCGCAGCCTTCGAGGATATCGCCTTGCGCTCGATGGCCAAGGCCTGCTACAGCACCGAAAACATCGGCCACTACGGCCTCGCATTCGACTTCTACACCCACTTCACCTCCCCAATCCGCCGCTATCCGGATCTGATGGTACACCGCCTCCTTACCCTCTATCTGGCCGGAAAGGAAAGCCAGAACAAGGGCTTTTACGAGATCGAGTGCCAGCATGCATCCGAGCGCGAAGTAGTGGCCGCCGATGCCGAGCGCACCAGCGTCAAATACAAACTCGTAGAGTACATGCAGGACAAGGTGGGCATGGAGTTCGACGGACGGGTGTCGGGCGTGACCGAATGGGGAATGTATGTAGAAATCGAACCCACGAAGATAGAAGGAATGGTGTCCCTCCGGGAGATCCGTTCAGACTTCTTCGAGTTCGACGAGGAGCGCTACCGTCTGGTTGGCAAGCGCACGCACAAGATCTACCGACTGGGAGATCCGGTCCGCATCCGCGTCAAGAACGCCAACCTCGAGCAGAGGCTGCTGGATTACGAATTAATAGAAAACCTACAATAATATGGCAAACAATTCTTTCTTTGGATTTCTGGCAGGAGCCGCCATCGGGGCCCTTGCCGCCGCATATCTCCTCTCAGATAAGGGCAAGGAGGACGCCGAACGACTGAAGCAGGCTGCGGGAGACCTTGCCGAGAAGGCCAAGAACAAGGCCGGCGAAGTGGCCGACACCGTGATGGATACTGTCTCGAAAGGGCTGGACGAACTGGAGAATGCTCTGAATAAAAAGGATAAGCCGGCAGAGGAGCCGGAGACGGTATGAATACACGCGATTACGTCGACCTGCGTATCGAACAGCTCAAGCTGAAAGGCAGCGACACCGCATCCAAAGCACTTGGCGCCGTTCTCTCCTGGTTCCTGATCATTGCCGTCGCCCTTCTGTTCCTTACCATGCTGGTGCTGGCAGGCACCCTGTTCCTGGGTAAGTGGCTGGATAATTATGCCCTCGGGGCTTTGATTGTCTGCGGGGCACTGCTATTGATTCTGCTTATTCTTTTCTGCTGCCGTAAAAAGATGTTCCGCGATGAGTTTGCGCACAATCTGAGCGGCAAGAAGGACTACAAGGATCTGGTGCGTAGCGAGGAACTGCTGGATGTCCGGCTTCAGGACAACAACACCGATTTCCTGGGCTGGGGCAGCCTCGGCCTCCGTTTCGTGCGCATTCTGCTTCGAGTTATCGCACGTAAATAGACTATGATCTACAAATTCCAACCAATACTGAAGACGCTGGTGTGGGGCACCGAGAACTGGGTGCTGTCCGGCGTGAAGGGCAACGAAACCAAGGTGGTCGGCGGGCCGGAGGATGGCAAGACGCTGAACGAGCTCTATGGCAAGGAGTTCCCGCTGCTGATCAAGTTCATCGATGCAAAGAAGGACCTGAGCATCCAGGTGCACCCGAACGATGAAGTGGCGCAGCAGCGACACGGGTGCCGCGGCAAGACCGAGATGTGGTACATCATCGGGGCGGCCGAGGGCGCGCATCTGCTGGCCGGGCTCTCCAAGGAGATCACTCCGGAAGATTATGTGAAGCTGGTGGGCGAAGGCCGCATCACCGAGGTTCTTGCAGATCATAAGGTGGCTCCGGGAGATGTCTTCTTCCTTCCCGCAGGGCGCATCCACGCCATCTGCGGAGGATGCTATCTGGCCGAGATCCAGGAAACTTCCGACATCACCTACCGCATCTTCGACTATAACCGCCCCGGGCTGGACGGGAAGCCGCGCCAGCTGCACACGCAGGAGGCGAAGGATGTGATAGATTACAAGGTGTATCCGGAATACAGGACGCCCTACGAGCGCAAGCAGGACGAAGGCGTGGAAGTGGCCAAGTGCCAGTACTTTACCACCGACGTCTACGAGCTTTCCAAGCCTTTGACGGTGAATCTCGAAGGGCTTGCCGCAGTGCCGGACAACTTCTACATAGTGATGGCCCTGGAGGGCGAAGGTTGCATCGGCACAGCGCCCATCAAGGCCGGTGAGGCGGTGCTGATCCTTGGCGAAAAGCAGATCGGCTTCGAACCCTCCGCCGCCGGGCTGAAACTTCTCACCACTCATCTGTAGCGCCTTGAAAGCGAAGCTCCTTATCCCCCTGCTGCTGAGCCTGTTATGCGCCTGTTCCCAGACGGAGCCTGTGCAGGATAGCTGGTGGCAGATGCGCGGGCTGGTGCTATCTACAAAAGAACTTGCGGAGGTGGACTGGCCGGAACTGGCGAAGCGTTCAGGCATTAACACCATCGGCACCCACATCACTCCGTCCAAGGTTGCTGCTTTCATGGCCAGCCCGGAAGGAAAGGCTTTCCGGCGCAAGTGCCGCAAATACGGGATAACGGTGGAGCATCAGCTTCACGCTATGGGAGAACTCCTCCCCCGCGAGCTGTTTTCGGAGGATTCCACAATGTTCCGGATGGATTCCGCAGGCCGCCGCACGGCTGATTTCAACTGTTGCGTGCATTCGGAGAAGGCCCTGGAAATCATCGCATCCAACGCCGCAAGATTCGCAAAGCTCCTGCGGCCGGGCAACCACCGCTACTACTTCTGGCTGGACGACAACGCCCCGGTATGCTGCTGCCCTTTCTGCGCGGAGCTCTCCCCCAGCGAACAGGCGCTGATCGTGGAAAACCGAATGCTCCGGGAAATCCGCAAGCAGGATTCCGAGGCAAAACTGGCGCATCTGGCCTACTCCTTCTTTATGCCCGCGCCGAGGAAGGTCACCCCGGACGAGGGGATTTTCCTGGAATTCGCGCCCATCTACCGTTCGTGGGATGTGCCCCTGACTCAGGAAGATGTGCTCTGCCCTCGCGGCTATCCGGTTTCGAACGGCGACAATCTCCGCTGGCTGGAAGAGAATCTGGAAGTCTTCCCTGCAGAGGATGCGGTAGTGCTGGAGTACTGGGTGGATGCGTCGCTTTTCAGCCGCTGGAAACGGCCTGCCGTGGAACTTCCCTGGCACCCGGATGTCTGCGCCAGCGACCTCGCGACCTACGCCGGCTATGGCCTGCGGAATGTCACCTCCTTCGCGGTCTATATGGACGCCGGGTACTTCGAGCGTTTCCCCTCGACTGCGCCCATCGAAGAATACGGGCGGATGATGAAATCTTTCCGGCACTTCCACCACCTGAACGATCCCTGGTATGGTTGGGAAGATGCCACAAAGGTTTCCTTCTGCCGCAGCGCCGATGCGATTAATGTCCGTTTCGATGTGAAGGATTCCACGCTCACAGTCTGCCGGGGCGAGGGTGAACGGACCGTAGATAACAGCGACCGGGCGGAACTGTTCATCAGCTGCGACCCGGAAATGAAACGGTATTACGGCTTCGAGATGGATCCGGAAGGGAAGATGATGGACTATCGGAATTCTTTCTACCGCCAGTTCGACTATGGCTGGGATTCGGGCATCAATCCTGTTTCCACCATCCTGCCGGAAGGCTACCGCGTGGAAGTATCCTTTCCTTACAGTTTTTTACGCTCTGCCGACATCGAGCCGGACGGGCCCCTTCACATAGGCCTCTACCGTGCGGATGCAACGGGCCCCGGCGACATACACTGGTTCACTCTGGCAGACCCGCATACTCCGGAGCCGGATTTTCACGTGCCTGCTTCGCTGTTCGACTATTTTTGACTATCTTTGCGCTGCAATTTGATTATTAATCTCATTCATATATGAAAAATATCGTACTAGTGCGCCACGGCGAGAGCCAGTGGAACAAAGAGAACCGATTCACCGGTTGGACCAATGTTGATTTAAGCGAGAAGGGCCTTCAGGAAGCCCTCGATGCCGGAAAGGCTTTGAAAGAAGCAGGATTCAAATTCGATATTGCCTACACTTCATACCTGAAGAGGGCAGTCAAGACCTTGAACAATGTGCTGGATGCAATGGATCTCGACTGGATTCCCGTGGAGAAGACCTGGCGCCTGAACGAGAAGCACTACGGTATGCTTCAAGGCCTCAACAAGGCCGAGACCGCTGCCAAGTACGGTGACGAGCAGGTGCTCATCTGGCGCCGCAGCTACGATGTGGAGCCCCTCCCTCTCCCCGATACCGATCCCAACTCCGCAACACAGGATCCCCGCTACGCCGACGTTCCTGACCAGTATGTGCCCCGCACCGAGGCTCTCAAGCAGTGCATCGAGCGCGTAATGCCTTTCTGGGAGTGCGAAATCTTCCCCAAGCTCAAGACTGTCGACAACATCATCGTAGTCGCCCACGGCAACAGCCTCCGCGGTGTGGTCAAGCACCTCAAAGGCATCTCCGATGCAGATATCGTCAAGTTGAACATCCCTACGGCTACCCCGTATGTGTTCGAGTTCGACGATGACCTTAATCTCGTACGCGACTACTACCTTGCAGATCCCGAGGAACTCGCCGCAAAGCAGGCCGCAGTCGCCAATCAGGGAAAAGCGAAGTAATCAAGAACGCCGTCGCTCAGGGCGTTTTTGGCAAATCGTTGATATTCAATCGATTACAGAATCAGGTCGGCAAATAATGCCGACCTGATTTGGTATATCCTTATTAGTCAGCGACTTACATATAACGGAACTATTGATTCAGTTTTTACCCCCTATTGTACCTACGATAGTCACTAGGACAATGCGTATTTTGTCCTCATGAAAACGATATTACCGGGGCAGCCGCACCATGTGTACCAGAGATCATTCGACAGAGGGCTGCTCTTTTATACTGCAGCGGATGTTCTCACATACTTTACCATATATATGACGTATGCGCGTCTGTTCGAGATAACCGTATTGGGTGTCTGCCCTATGCGGGACCACGTACACGGTATGATTATCCCGCCAAGCAAAGAAATGATGTCGAAATTCGAAGGTGCGACAAACAGGGCTTACGCCGTGGAATTCAATATCGATACAGGAACGAAAGGCCCTATATTTGAGCATTCATATAGTTTTGCCGCCAGAAAAGACTTGAAAAAGATACGTTCCAGCTTAATATACCTATACAATAATCCTGTAGAAAAGCATCTCTGCAACAAGGCAATAGACGCCCGATGGAATTTCCTCGCATATGGTTTCAGTCCAAATCCGTTTTCAGAGCCACTCATAATAAGGAAAGCGTCTACGCCAATGAAAAAATGCATCACGGAAGTGAGATATTTGAGATCACAGAACAAATACCTGAATCAGAGAATAATACACAGGATGTTCAAGAATCTGGGCACCAGGGAACGATTACAACTTACGGACTTTATTGTAGTCACATACTCAGCCATTGACTACCAGAAATTGTTCTCGTTTTGGAAATCTCCGGAACAAATGCTTACTGCCATGAATTCAACAACCGGAGCGGAATACGACATAGGCGAGAAAGTGAACAAAGCTCTTTCCGACAAGGCCTATTCTACAATCGCACATTTTCTTGAAAAGGATTATGGATATAAGCGGGCAAAGGATGTTTTGATACTCCCCGAAAGAAACAGGATGAGTCTTTTGACTGAACTCATTATCCATACAGATGCCAGCGAGTACCAGATAAAGAAGTTCTTGCATCTTGATGTCGGATTGTAAGCGTTTTTCTCAACGATTTGAATCACAGCAATTTACAGAATCAGGTCGGCAAATTTTGCCGACCTGATTCTGTAAAATATTGAATGTCAATTGATTACCAAAAACGCCACTACAGCAGGCCGCGGCCGACGAGGAATGCGTGGGAGTCGGGTTCGCGGCCGGCGAAGGCCTTGAAGAGGGTCATTGGCTCTTCGCTGCCACCCTTCTCGAGGAAGGTTTCCTTGAACTTCTTGGCAAGCTCGAGGTCGAAAGGACCGTTCGGGGATGCCTCGAAGATGCTGAAGGCGTCCTTGTCGAGCACTTCACTCCAGAGGTAGCCGTAGTAACCGGTGTTGTAGCCGCTGGAGAAGATGTGATTGAAGTAGGTGGTACGGTAGCGATAGGTAATCTCCGGGTTCAGGCCGATGAGGTCGGCGAGTTTCGCCTCGAATGCATCGATGAACGCAGTAGCCTGCTCACGGGTTTCAAGTCCCTCGGGAATATCGGCAAGCTCGTGCCACTTGAGATCCAGGATAGAGGCGGCGCAAAGCTCGGTGGTCATGAATCCCTGGTTGAACTTGAGGGAGTTGTTGATCTTGTCCACGAGGGCTGCAGGGATGATCTCACCCTCGGCATTCTTGGCATACAGTGCCAGCAGCTCAGGCTGGAAAGCCCAGTTCTCGTTGAACTGGCTGAACATCTCCACGAAGTCGCGGGTGACATTGGTGCCGCTCACCGAAGGATAATGGCACTTGGTCAGTAGCCCGTGCAAGGCGTGGCCGAATTCGTGGAAGACGGTCTGCACCTGGTCCACGTTCATATTCTCGGCAAGGTTGCCAACGTTCACGATGATGGGGCGGATGTCGTTACCTGAGGCATCTACATACTGCTCGCGGATATTGTTCATCCATGCGCCGCCGCGCTTGCTGTCGCGTGGCAGATAGTCGGTAGTGAAGATTCCGATCAGCGAGCCATCGTCGTAGGTAAGCTTCCAGGTATCCACGCAGTCTTTATTGTAGGCGGGCACGCCCTCAAGCTTTTCGAAGTTCACTCCGTAGAGCCACTTGGCGGCCTTGAAGATACCGTTGCGCACGGAATCCTTCTGGAAATAAGGCTTCACCTCCTCGTCGTCGAGGTCGTACTTGACCTTGCGGACCTTCTCGGCATAGTACCACCAGTCCCAAGGCTCGATCTTGGAGCCGGCAGGCAGCACGCCAGCGGCGATATCCTCGTCCATAACCTTCTGCATATCGGCGATTTCCTCGCGGGCCTTGGCGGTGGAAGCCTTGATTATGCCACGCAGGAACCCATCGACAGTTGCGGGGTCCTTGGCCATCTTGTTATCGAGGGTGTAGGCGGCAGAGTTGGGGAATCCCAGCATCTTGGCCTTCTCCTGGCGAAGACGGAGCACCTCCAGCACCAGCAGGGCGTTGTCGTTCTCGTTGCCGTGATGGCCGCGGGTGGTGTAGGCCTCATAGTACTGCCTGCGGAGCTCGCGGTCGGCGGTAGCGGTCATCTTGTCGGGGAATGCGCTCACACTGAATCCGAATTTCTCCTTGAAAGCATTGCTCTCTGCGAGGATGTTGTTGCCTATCTTCTGAGTCTTGGCAGCGATATCGGAGTTGATCTCGCGAAGGCGGTTCTGCTGCTCCTCGGGCAGGCCGATACCCTCACGCTCGAAGCTTTCATAGTGCTTTTTGAGCACCATCTGCTGCTCGCGGGTAAGGCCGCTCTGGTCACCGTTCCAAATGGCGGCGATGCGCTCGTAGAGGGCCTTGTTGAAGGATATGTTGGCCTCGTGCTCGCTCATCAGCGGAATGGACTCTTCGACAACGGCATCAAGGGCATCGCTGCGGTCGGTCTCGGCGACGTTGTAAAGCACTCCGCTGACCTTGGAGAGGATGCGCCCGGAATACTCCAGCGGGGCGATGGTATTCTCAAAACTGGGGGCCTCCTGGCAGGCGACTATGGCATCGATTTCGGCCTGCTGCTCGGCTATGCCGGCCTTGATTGCAGGGATGTAGTCGGAGGTCTTTATCTTATCGAAGGGAGGAATTCCATAAGGGGTGTCCCACTCCGTGAGGAAGGGGTTGGTGCGGTTGCAAGCCATAAGCGAAAGGGCGAGCGTTATAAGGGTGAATATACGTTTCATTTGTTAGTTAATCTTTACTGAAGGGTTGTCGGCATCGTCGGGAGCGGTCACCAGCGACATCTGAGCGCTGCCGTCGTAGATGGTGATGATTCCGGTGATGTCCACGCTGGAACCTCCGGTAATCCTGGAATCGAGCTCCTGGTCGGCGAACTTGGCATAGCCGCTGGTGCGCACCTGGATGTCGGTGGAGCCCATCTTGAAGTAGTGGGAGACATAGTTGGCGGTGGCGTACTTGATCATCATATCCTTATAGGTGATGTATGCGTCCGGGCCGAAGGCAGTGATTACCTCATTTCCCATCTGAGCCTTGTAGTCGATGGGTTTGGTGAGGATGTTGCCGTACTTGGTGGCACCGCTGCCGATTACCCCCTCATCGAAGTTGCCGGCCTGTATATACTCTATGTATTTGGCCTTGGACATGCTCCAGGTATTGATCCCCCAGGTGCCGGCATCCGAAAGGAACAGGCGGTTGTAGGGGTTGTCCTTTTTGTGTCCGAGGATTCCGTGGGGATAGACAAGGGCAAAGATCTGGTTGCCGTACTTGAGGCCCTTCACCGTCACCAGCGTACCCCAGAGGTCTCCCTTGAATCCGGCGGACATGCTGGCCTTGACCTCGGCCTCGGTGACCACCTTGGGAGCCACGGGCGTGTCGTACGCTCCGCGGAACACATGCGTGTTGATGATGTACTGATTGTCGATGTAGGACGTCTCGTACTCGTTGGTGCTGGTGTTATCCGGCTCCAAGCCGAGCTGGGGCATTCCGTTGTAGGCGCCTATGCAGAGATCCGAGCACCTTACAAACACCCACTGACCGAGCTTGTAGTCGCTGTAGAGCGAGGACTTGCCGAGCTTGAGGTCTATGCCGCCGGTGGCATCCTGGAGGTAGATCTCGCGATAGAGATTGCCGGACCTGTCGTCGGAAACCACCTGACCTTTGATCCAGATATTCTCAGTGATGGTGTGTCCGGATGTCATCTTCTTCTCCAGAGATGTCTTCTTCTCGTACTGGTCCTTCATGTCCCGGATGGTGGTGATGGTGCCATTGAATCCGTATTTGGTAAGGTCGGATTCAGTCCATATCTTCATTTCGGCGGGTTCATTGTCGCCGAAGGTGAAAACCGGCTGCCATTCCTCTTTCAGACTCTGGCAGGAAACGATGGCGGCGAGAGCCGCAATTGCGTAGATAATCTTTTTCATATGCTTAGAATCTGAAATAAACGTTCAACATGTAATTGGTTCCGGCCATATAGAAGTACTTGGAATCGAAACGGTAGTACTGGCTCTTGCTGACAGTGTTGTCCACCATACGTGTCTGCTCGTAACCGCCGGTCTTCACGTTCCGGTTGTTCAGCAGGTTCTTTACGTTGAGTGAGAAGCCGAGTTGATACTTGTAGTGGATGTACCAGCTCTTGCCTACCGAGAAGTTCACAAGCACTGCAGGGGCGAATTCCTCCTGTTCCGTCATATAGGCAAGTTCATTTGCCGTTACCTGATTGTCCGGACCCGCCACGGCGGTTTCGGTGCGGTAGAGAGGATTCATGTCGAGGTAAGACTTGCCGAAGTACTCCACATCTCCGTCGATGAACCAGTAGTTGTGGTTGTATGCAAGGCCAAGGCTGAGGGCAAGCTGAGGGGTTGAAGGCACATAATGCTGCTTGATGGTGCCATCGGCGAGCAGGGTGCTCTTCCAGTAGGGAACTTCGACATCCCTCATGACAACCTCAGCGCTGTTATCCACCGTCTGGGTCATCACAGGATTGGATGTGTAGATATAGCGGCCGGCCGCCACAACTCCCTGCACCGAAAGGTCGGGGACTATGTAGGTGGGGAACTTGAAGCCGGCTTCAATACCCATATTGCACTGGTCGATTCCGTTGATTGCGAAGTTGGAGAAGGCGTTCTGCAGGTCGTCGAAGGCGCTCATCACCTTGGACTGGTCCTTGATGGTGGTGTAGTATGCGGTAGTGCGCACATTCACCCCGTTGCCGGAATACTGCCAGTTGATGTCGGCAGAGAATGTCTTCACTGTCTTGAGGTCGTCTACGATGGAGTTGCGCGTGCGCGGGGAGAGGAATGCCTGATTGAAACGGGGCGCATCGTTGAAGTAGCCCAGGTTGGCATATACCCTCTGGTTTCCGCCAATTACATAATTGAGACCGAGCTTCCCTGCGTAGGTAAGGAATTTGGAGACCTTGCTCTTGCCGTAAGACGTCACCACGGAGCCATCGTTCTCGTAAGTGGGTTCAACGGTAACACCGTCGACGACGAGTTTGTTTCCGTTTTCATCCAGACCCGGGAACAGGCCCTTCCTCACTAGGCCTTCACGCCAGAAGGACTCATAGCCGGCACGGGCGCCTAGGTTGGCGCTGAAATTCCCGACTGTGTACTCTGCATTCACCCATCCGCCAAAATTGCGCACCTGGGCATAGTAGTCATAGCCGTACTTGTCCCCCTTATGGAGAATCTGGGCGGAGCCATGCTTCACATAGTAGTCTAGATCGTTCTGGAGCTTGTAGGGCGTGGCTGCGAAATCGCGCTCGGCGAAGTTGTCCACGTCCACATAATAATCACCTCCGAGCAGATCCGCCACCACTTTGTAGTATTCCGTGCGGTTGATGCGGGCGTTGAGTCCGCCGGTAACGGTCAGGTTGTCCTGGGGACGGTACTTGAAGGTCGCGGCAAGGTTGAAGTCGTTCTGGTCTACATGCCGCTGCTCCTGTATGTACTTCGAGCGGTTGAGCCCGTTCTCGTCGGTCTGGATGCGGTTCACATAGTAGAAACGGTCCCAGTCCACGTGAGTCAGAGTGGGATAGCTGTACGCATGTGTCCAGACCTCCGTAGCCCATCCGTTCTTCATGCCGTTGTTGCGGTTCATGTCCGGATTCGCATCGTAGAAGTAACTGGGAAGATTGCGGTAGTAATCCGGGCGGGGATCCTGGGCATCGTACCAGTCGAGTGCGGTGTAGCCGTTCTTGCCGAAACGATAGAGCGCGGTCACATAGGCATTGAACTTGTCGGAAGGAGTATAGTCATACTTTACTATCGCGATGGGCTCGTTGGTCTTGCGGACGCGGGCGTTGCGCACCTTTCCGTTCTGGTATCCCCAGTTGGAATTGTACATGTTGTCGCCAACCAGATCATACACTTCCTGGGTGGATGCATTCTGGGCACCGCGCTGGCCGGGAGTGACAAAGAAGACGAAACTCAGCTTGTGGGCATCCCCCAGCACCTTGTCCGCAGCGAGGTAATATGCAAACGAACGATAGTACACGCCGTCGATCCAGTCGTTGCCGCCCAGTCGGGCAGATACATTTACCGCGAAGGCCCAGCCGTTGTCCATCATGCCGGTTGCATATGAACCCATGAGGCGGAGGCGGTAGAGGGTGCTGTTTGTGAGCACGCTTCCGCGGAGGCCCTTACGCACATTGCTGGCGTTGCCGAAGATATTGGTCACACCGTTATATCCACCGAAGCCATAATCGGACACCTCGGCCCCGTTGGTGGTCTCCTTGGTGCGCATGGCTTCATTCAGACCGCTCCAAAGGGAGAAAGGCGAGTAGCCGGTGATGGCATCGTTCATCTTCACGCCGGCAAGGTAAACATCCTGTGTTTCAGATGCATAACCACGGGCGCGGAAGCGCACGGAGCTGAAGTTGTAGCCGGCGATGTTGTTGAACACGTCGTTCGATCCGAAGAGGATGGTGGGATTGTCGTTGTAGCCGGAGTCGTCCATGTCGAACTGTGCGAAGCTGTCATCATCCACCTCGGCAACCCGCTGTATGCCGGTGAGGCCGATATTGAACATATTCTTCACATATCCGTCGTTCACCGTCACCTGCACCTGGCTCTCCAGAAATTCCGGAGCATCGATCACCAGGGTATACATGCCGTTAGCAAGACCCGGGATGTAGAAGCTGCCGTCCTCTGCGGAGGATGCCTCAGCTACTGTTGCGGCTCCCTGCATGAGGACCAGATGTGCTTTCTCGATCGGCTGGCGGCCGTTGCGGTTGACAATCGTTCCCTTGACACCGCCGGTAGGCTGAGCTCCGAGTGCGGTGACCGCCAGAAGGGACAGGACTATCAATAAAAATCTTTTCATCATTTGCTGATTACAATATATGTAGGATAGTGGTCGGAGTAGCCGCCCACGAATGCGCCACCGGAGAAGGTGCGGAAGGGTGTGCCCTTATACTGGCCGCTCTGGTTGGTCATGAAGGGCTTGCTGAACACACGTCCGTAGTACTTTTTCTGCACTATGGGCTGAATCTTGAAAGTGCCCTTGGGGGCATTTGCAATGGCATTGTTCACCATCACGATGTCGAAGATGTTACCGGCGCCCTGATAATAGAGCGAGCTGTATCCGGCCTTGATCATGCTGAGGAAAGGATCAAAGAAATCCTCGTCGGTAACATCGGAGATAAACTCCTTGCCACGGAGGAAATCGGTCATCGAAGCATCGGTGGGGTTGTCGTTCATATCACCCATCACCACGATCTTGATGCCGGGGAATTCCTTCTGGAGTTCCATCGCACGCATGTAGATTATCTCCGCTCCACGGGGACGGAGGTCTGCACCCTTTCCGCCCAGACGGGAAGGAAGGTGGGCGACGAAGAAGGCGAACATCTCGCCGTCGATCGTGCCGCGCACCATCAGCACGTCACGGGTCCTGAAGTTATCCATCTCTTCCTGGGTCCACTGACTCCAGTCGATGCGGGAAGGAGTGAACTTGAAGGGGATGCTCTCGCTGGCAATCACCTTGAAGATTTCCGGCTTGTACAGGAGGGCCACATCCACCCCTCGGCGGTCGGGTCCGTCGTAGTGGACTATCTGGTAGTTAGCTTCCGCGATGGCGGGTTCGGACACCAGGTCTTCCAGTACGTGGCGGTTCTCGATTTCGCTCACGCCCAGGACCGCATGCCAGCACTTGTTGTCGTCGTGCATGGCACGGATCACCTGCGCCATGTTGCGCTGTTTCTTGGCATACTTCGCCTCCGTCCACTCATTCTGCCCGTCGGGGAGGTACTGGTAGTCATTCTTTCCCTCGTCGTGGTAGGTGTCGAAGAGGTTCTCAAGATTGTAGAACCCTATGACATAGCTGCGATGCTTGCCGGCCTCAGCCCTGAAGGGCATGGCCAGAAGGATGATCGCAAGCAGGGGGTAGATGTATTTTTTCATGCTTCTGTATTTTGATTCTGTTTATTTGGCCCAGTTGCAGTCTGCCTCAATCTGGTCTGCAAGGGTCTTGCCCACCTTGGCGGGCAGGTTGACGAACAGGTCGTATCCGAGCTTTGCCTCAAGGGCATCCACGGTCATAACATAATCGGTGAATCTTCCGCCGGCAATTCCTGCATCGTGAGGCAGGTACCACGCCGCGGCACGCCAGCCGCTGCGCCCGACGGAGGTGCTGGTGCTCTTCTGCAGGGCTGCCTTGAAATACGCAGCCGGCACTTTTACCGTGAAGCCGGAGTTGTTGCCGGAATAGGTGGTAGAACCCTCAAGCACGCATCCTGTCACTACATAGAGGGTGTCAGAAGATGAGGCGTACTCGCGTATCTTCTGCTCCAGGTTTGCCCAGATCTTCGCATTGAAATTGTACTCCTGCGGAGTCATGTTCGTAGGATAGAAAGTGGACTTGTTCGCTGCCGTATTGTAACGGTCTGCAGAAGGAATCTGATGACCTCTGGTCCACCCTCCCCCGTAGGTGCTGCCCATGTTGGGCTGCATGCTCACGGGGATCATAGGATCGAAGATTCCCCAGACATCCGTCCTGCTGCCCTTACCGATCAGGGCCTGGTTGTGAGGATAGGCCACCCAGTAGGAGACGTGCTCGTCGAAGCACCAGTAGCAGGACCAGTTGCGCACTCCGCTCTTGGCCTCACTGATGTAGGCCTTGCCTTCCATATCGTGTGCGAGGAAGGCGCAGCCGTCGTTGGCTTTGGTTTCCGGGAGTTCGAGCCAGTCGGCCGTGGCCACATCCGGAGCCCCGGTCTGGGGCGTGATGGGAACGGCTGCCTGCCCGAGCTGCTCCACCGAAGTGCTGGCCTGCATGCCGTCGGCCTTGAGGACCAGGATCACGACCCTGGATTCCTCGGACTCATTCTGGCTGAAGCGCAGACGTGCGACCGGAGGGATTCCAGTTCCTGATGCAGGGTCCATTGTCGCCCATCCGCTCGGCCCGCCTTCAGGATACTGGAGGTCTATGGTCCAGTCGCCCTGCGCGTTAATCGTCACATAGACGAACCCGTCGTCGCTGCTGACCTGGCTTTCCTTGGTGGAGATGGCCAGGTCGTATGTGACGGGGGCAATGGTCTCGCCGCAGGATACGGCGAGACCAATCATCATCAGCAGCAGAGCTGCCTGCAAGGCTTTCCTGAGCATATCGACAGGTTTACTGAGCGAAAGTTATCACCATCTTGTTCACCCTGACCTGCGCATTGGTTGCCGCAGCAGCGATAGTATTCGCAGGGCTTGCAGGGGTCCAGGTGATGGTGAGGGCTGTTTCATCTGCCTTGGCAGTGCCTTCTCCAACAACAGGGGTCATGTCTTTGCAGTAGTTGCTGGTGCAATAGAGTACAACGGATGCAATCTTCGTGTTGGAAGAAAGCACGAGAGCGGAATTCTTGTAAACCTTCATCAAGTCGGTGGCTGCAACGGCAGCGGAAGTGCTGTTATACTTGTAGTAGCCGATCTTGACGCCTTCTACAGTTGCGGAGAAACCGGCTCCGTAAGTTCCATCGGTTTCAGCACTGAAGGAATTCTTGACATCGTCGATGACAACGGTCAGAGGCTCGCCACCTGCACTCTTCTTGTTCTGGGTAATCTTGACGGTATAGCTCTTGGTGTCCACGTTAGCGGTGGTACTCACGACAACGGTGTAGGTCTTGGCGGCCTCGGTAGATTCGTTGGCAGGGAAGGTTACGGTGATTGCGCCCTTGCCGGTGCCGGACTCGGGAGCCACGGTGGCATCGGTGCTGCTTGCGGTCCATGCCACATTGCCGGTCACATTGATAGTGGCGGTGGTTGCGGATGCACCCACGCTGATTTCGGTCTTCTCCACGCCGAACACCTCGGTCTGCTCGATGGTGGTCTTGCCATTAATGGAATAGACGTAGGCCTTCTTGCTGGAGGTCTCGTATGTGCCGCTGTAGCAGGTTACCTTTCCGCAGAGCACTACTTCGTCGCCGACTTTGATCTGGGCGTCGCCATCTTCCCAGGCCTTGTTACCAAGATAGTACACGCTGTATGCGGTGAACTGGGTGGCAGTGGCGGAGCCATCGTCAGAGATGTTGAAAATAGCAGTGCCATAGTTGGAGTCGAAAGCGTTCTTTATGGAAGAGATCTTACCCTTGACATATACATCGTCGGTGCTTTCCTTGTCGCCGTTTGCCTTGACATAGGCAACAGCTCCGTCGGCATTGAAGGGATCGGCCTGAGTGCCTGTGCCCTTGGCTTCGCCGCCAGCCTGACCTTCTGTGAAGGAAAGGATGTATGCGTTCACAACCTCATGCTGGGACTTTGCAGCATAGTAATCGTACTGACCGGCAAGCACCACGGTGCCGCCGTTGGAAATCTTCGATGCCCAATCGGCCTTGTTGGCAACGCTGTATACGTAGATGGTGCCGGAAGCGTCGGTGATGTCCATGCTGCAATAGTTGGAATTGAATCCGCTGACCACACCGGTAAGCTTGTAGTAAGTGGTCTTGTCGGCGGCGGTAATGAATTCGGCGATGGTCTTTGCGGGAGCATTGTTGTAATCGACGGCTGCGCCCTCTTCGAATTTCTCGATGTAAGCATCAACCATTTCGTGCTTTACATTGCCGTTAGTCTCATACTTGAGATACTTGCCGCGCACCGTTACAGTGCCGCCCTGCTTCACCTTATCTTTCCACTCGTCTTTGTTGTTTACGGTCCAGACCACCACGGTGGCGGTGCCGTCGTTCAGGTCGAACGAGCAGTAGGAGGTGTTGACGGTAGAACTGACCTTGCCAACGAGACGATAAGTGGTGTTGGGGTCAGCCTTCTCTATAAACTGGGCGCAGGTAATCTGCTCCACCTTGCTGGGATCCTCGGGCTCCACATTTCCGCCCTCGGTCTTTCCGTTGAGAGAGTAGACAAAGCTGCCGCCCTTGCTCACGGTCTCGGGGGTGTTGCCCTTGTAATTGACGACCTTGCCGCAGATGATCACATCGTCATTCACCTTGATATCAGGATTGCCGCTCGTCCACTTCTTATTGCCGAGATAGAGGGTCTGGAACACATAGAACTGGTCGGTATCCCCCTCGTTGTCTACGATGTAGAATGTGGCATTGCCGTAGGTGCCGCTTGCCTCATAGGTAGTGGTGACGGAAGAGACGATGCCATGAATATAGACGTTGTTCGTGCTCTGCACATCGGCGCCGAGGCTCTGGCAATACTCGATCGCGCCTGCCACGCTGAAGGGCTTCTCGAGGGTGCCGTCACCCTTTTCAATCACACCCTTCTCACCTTCCTGGACAACCTTGAGGGATGCCTTGGCAAGGCCGATGGTGAAGAGGATCTCATCTTCGCGGTTATTGCCCTTATTGGGATCTGCTGAAACAGTGACAAGCTGCTCGACTGTAGAAGCCTTTCCGGAAGTCTTGTCCAGGATTACCCAGTCGGGTTTGTAATCTACGCGCCACTCGCGGGTAGCGAGGAGTGCGACAGTTTCGGACTTTTCGCCGGAAGCAGGGAGAGTCACGGTGTTGGGGGTGACGCTGATCTGGGCTTCTCCCAGATTGGCCACTTGTTCGCATGCGGGAGCTGCAAGCAATACAAGTGCAGCAGCAGCCAGAATGGATCTTAGTTTCATAATAGCTATTGTGTTAATTTATTTATGTTGCTTCGTTGCCTTTATAGCTTTCAAATATAGGTATTCCTACGGAATAAATCAAAAAAAAGCGCAACCCCTTGCGGAGCTGCGCCTTTATGGAGAGTTTCGGGCTTATTCGGTCTTTCCGTTGATGGAGTAGATGTAAGCCTTCTTGCTGGAGGTCTCGTAGGTTGTGCCATAGAGAGTCAGCTGGCCCTTCACGATGACATCGTCACCTTCTTTAGGCTGAGGAGAAGTTCCATCAACCCAAGGCTTCTCGATACCGAACATATAGACGCTGTAGCACTCGAAGTCCTTGGTGGGCTCGGTGGTCTTCTTCTTGTCGGCGGACACGCCATGAGCAGTGCCGTCGTCGGAGATCCAGAAGGATCCGGTACCCTTGTCAGCGTTGAAAGCGTAGAGGATTGCGGAAACCTTGCCCTTTACGCATACGTCGGGGAACACGGGAGCTTCCTGGTCGGCTGCCTTTGCAGCAGCGATGGCTGCCTGCTGGTAGTCGATGCATGCCTCTGCACCTGCCACATTGAAAGGAGCATTGACATTGCCGAGGCCGTTGGCGGAGGTCGTTACACCGTTCACATTGTAAACCCATGCCTTCTTGTTGGAAGTCTCGGCCATACCATTGTAAACAGTTGTCTTTCCACATACGATTACCTCGTCACCGATCTCAAGCTGGCCATTTCCTTCGGCCCACTTGTTTTCATTGCCGAACCAGTACACGCTGTAGCACTCGAAGTCCTTGGTGGGTTCTGTAGTCGATTTCTTGTCAGCGGACACACCGTAAGCTTTGCCGTCATCGGAAATCCAGAAAGTACCGGTGCCGTAGCTGGCGCTGAAGGTGTAGAGTATGGCGGAAACCTTACCCTTGACGTAAACATCCTCATCGAAGGTCTTGCCTCCGGTCAGCAGGGCTGCAATCTCGGATGCGCTGTAAGGATTGGTTGCCGTTCCCTTCGGATTGTCGACATACTCCTCAACCTTGGTGGCGATGATATTGACGAACTTGTCCTTGCTGGAGAGGCCGTTGAAGTAGCCGGTCACGGTGATCTTCTTGCCATCAAGGGCCTTGACGTTCAGATCCTCGGTAGGATATACGATGCTACCCTGCTTGACACTGGCATCAACACCGTCGATGGTGATGTTGTAGTACTTGCCGTCGGAGGATACTGCAAGGGTACCGGAAAGCTTGACATACTCGGCAACGGCTGCCTTGTAGGTCTCGACCTCGGAAGTGATGTCCTTGGATGTAGGATGGCTGAAGCTACTGCTCTCGTTGTCGACGAAAGCCTCGGTGATGGTGTCGATCTCGGGAACGCCGTTGAAGGTCTTCTTGGTACCGGAAAGCCTTACTGCGTTTCCGATCTTGAGAGCGGCGGCCTTGTCACCGTAAGCGTAAATTGCGGAGGTTCCGTCGGAAAGGACCGCACCCTTGGTGGTGAGTGCCACAACTACGGTAGAAGGCAGGGTCTGAACCTGGGAATTGTCGGCTTCCTTGATGATGTCGGTGATGCTTGCGCCGGTAGCGGGCACACCTTCCTGGGTGAGGGTCAGACTCTTGATTGCACCGGGAGCCTTGATGGTAAACACGGCGGTGCGGGGTGCGGTGTAGATATTCTCTTCATATTCGAGAATGTACTGTCCGTCCGAGGTGAAATCGGTAACCTTTACCCAGTCTGCATCGACGGTCACGAGCACGGGCTGAACCTTGGAATTGACCACGAGGGTGTCGGTGCCGGCTGCGGGGCCGACCTTCTCGGTGGTGAGGGAGGCATCGATGAGGGACTTCTCAATCTTGATGATGCTCACGTCGACGAGCTCGACAGTGCCGCTGTAGACGGTCTTGGGGCCTTCCACGGTCACTTTGTCGCCGACTTCGATTCCGAAGCCTGCCCAGCCGCCTTCAGCATCCTTCGGATACTGGCTCTTGGCGTTGAAGGTTCCGTAGATGTAGAGGTTGGTTTCGGAAGTGCCGTCGTTCATATACCAGTTGCCATAAGAGGTATTGGCAATGCTGACGACGGTTCCGGTGACGCGGTAGGTCTTGCCTTCATCGCCGGCGAGAACCTCAGCGACTGTCGAGGCCTTGACCTCGACGCCTGCGGGGGCCTGCTGGTTGACCTTTACGATCTTGACCTTGGAGCCCATGGTGAAATGGACCTCGGTGCCACGGGCCGCTGCGGCGGCTTTGGAAGCAGTGAAGGTCACGGTCACTTCTTGTCCGGCAGCGCCGGAGGTGGGATTGACAGTAAGCCAGTCGACTTTTGTGTCGGGAATAGCAGCGGTCCAGGAATCATCTCCCTTGACCTTTATGGTAACGGCCGAACCTTCGTCAGCCGCAACGGATACGTAGTCGTTGTCGACTTCCAGCCCTGAGAGCTTGGAAACAGGTTCCTCCTGGGTGCAGCCGACCAGCATGGCAGCGGCAGCAACGAGAGAAGTAAGTAAATATCTCAATTTCATATCGAACCTGATTTATTAGTTAAACATGTATTTGACGCCGATCTGCATATACCAGCAGTTGGCAAGAGTATGAGTGTAGTCCCAGGTGCTTACGCCCTTGCCCACATTGGTAGAGAATACAGGCACGCCGTCGGCATCGGTACGCTCGTACTTGAACAACTTGGCGTTTCCGTTGGTATCGTGAGGTACATCGGTGTTCCAGGTCTTGCTGACACCCCACTGGGAGTTGAAGAGGTTGCCGATGTTCTGCACGTCGAGGCTGAGCTGGAGGATGTTCCTGGTGTTGCCGGCCTTGACGATAAAGTCGTGTGCATAGCGGAAGTCGAAGATGTGACGCATAGGCTGGGTGATTGCATAAGCCTCGGCATACTTGCCCTTGTGGCTGCTGAGATACTCATCCTGCTTTGCGAATTCGACGTACTTGTCCATATCCTCCTGAGTTGCAAAACGGAACTGGGCACCGGCGCCGACACCAATCTCGTCATCGGTGGGGATGTAGATCAGGTCGTAGGCATAGCCGTCACCGTTGAAGTCGTTGGAATAGAGGTAGCTGTTGCCGCCGTAGCGGAGGCCCTCATAAAGGAGGCTCCAGTGGTTGTGTGCCTTGTCGGTGTAACTGATGGAGGCCATCAGACGGTCAGGCAGGTTGTAGCTGGAGTTGTGAAGCACGTTGAAGTTAGGACCATCCACCGAAGGGATGTACTGCCATGCAGCGGCAGCGTTGGAACCGGGCATACCGGTGATTTCCTTGCTGACGGTGTGGGTGTATGCGGCAGTGAAGTCCAGGCCCTTGACAGGCTCTGCGTTGATGGAGATGGTGGCAACGGAACCATAGCCCTTGTTGGTGTTGGTGAGCACAAAGGCGTTGGTCTTGTTGTACTTGTAGGTTGCAGGATAGATGTGCCTGTTGTCTGCGCCGTTGAAAGTAGGCCAACCGCTGTTGTCCTGATAGATGGCGTAGTTGTCGAGCATCACACCGTTGATGGTCTTGTTGAAGATGTACTCACCGGTGATGGTGACAGGGAAGCTGACGGGAAGGGTCCAGTCGAAAGCGATGGAAGACTTCCAAACCTGAGGCATCTTGAAGTTGCGGTCCACGCCTGCGATTTCACTGGGGGCGGGAGCGGTTTCAGGAGTGATGGTCTTGGGATATTTGCTGGCGTTGATGCCATTGAGGGCATCGAGGATATCCCAACGGTCAGTAATCATCTTGCCGCCGGGCATCATGGCTGCGAGGGTGGCAGCATCGGTGATCTTGGTGGCGCGGCCCTTCACGATACCTGCATTGGTAGGCATGTTGGTGAAGAACACCAGAGGAATACGGCCTGCGAAGAGACCGGTACCGCCACGGATCTTGAAGCGCCTGTCGCCGAAGACATCGTAGCTGAAGCCAAGGCGGGGGCTGACCTGGATGTGGGTCTTGGGCCACTTACCTGTATCGACATTGCGTCCGCCGTAGTTGATTGCATAGGCGGCATTGTTGGTCATAACGTCGCTCTCGTCAAAGGAAAGGTTGTCGAAACGCACGCCGTAAGTGAGTTTGAGCTGGTCGTTGACGTTCCACTCATCCTGTGCATAGAGGCCGATCTGGTAGAAGTGCACCCTTGCTGCAGGCTCTTCCTCTCCGTCGAAGCCCCAGTCGAATGCCATCTCTATAGGAGCCTTTCCTGCATAGAAATCGCTCAGGCTGGCAAAACGGTAGGAACCGGTGCCGTTACGCATGTAGGCGTTGAGTGCCATCTGGGACTCGAAGCTGACACCTGCGGTGAACTTGTGGTCTCCCTTGTAGTAGGTAACATCGTCCTTGATGTTCAGGGTTGTGTTCTGAACATTGTTGCGATAGGTGAAGAGCTCATATCCGAAGTCCATGTAAGGCTCGCTGGCGTGATCCTCGCCAAGGTCGCCTGCGAAAATCTCCACGAAGGGGAAGAAATCCGAATCGGAACCGCGCACGTCCTGGATGTTGGAGTAGGTGACGAGCAGCTGGTTGGAGAGATTGTCGGTGAGACGGCTGTTGAGGTCGGCTGAATAAGTGGCGATCTTGTTCATCTGGTTGTACATGGTGTTGCTGAACAAGAGGCCATACTTGCTGACCATGTCGTAGGTCATGCTGGTGCCGAAGTCCGAACGGGAGGTGGAAGGGGTCTTCCAGGTGTTGGAGTTGGTGTAGTTGTAACGGAGAGCGAGATGATGCTTCTGGCTGATGTTCCAGTCGATACGGCCCAGGAACTTCATGTTGCTCTGATCCTTGTTGTAGCTGGTGTAGGAACCGGGATCGTAGTTGTAGGTATCCTTGAGGAAGTTGCGCATGGTCTCAGCCTCTGCGGAGGTTACGCGGGTGATCATGCGGTCTTCATCGGCGACGCCGTCCTCGGAAGTGCGCCATCTGTTGATCTCGGTAGGATTCGGGATATACTCTGCGTTCACGAAGAAGAAGAGCTTGTTCTTGACGATGGGGCCGCCGAGGGTGAATCCGTAGGTGGTCTCACGGTCTTTGCTCCTTTCGAGATCCACGCCGTCGATACGGGAGCCGTGGAGATTCTCGTTCTGGTGGTAGACGTAAGCGGAGCCCTTAAGGGTGTTGGTACCGGACTTGGTAATGGCGTTCATGCCACCGCCGATGAAGTTGCTCTGGCGAACATCGTAAGGGGAAACCACAACCTGAACCTCCTCGATTGCATCGATGGAGATGGGGTTGCCACCGCCGGGAAGAGCAGTGCTCAGACCGAAGTTATTGTTGAAGTTCGCACCGTCCACGGTGAAGTTGGAGCTGCGGCCGGATGATCCAGAGAAGTTGAGTCCGTTGCCTCCAAAAGGTGAAAGCTTTGCAACATCGGACATGCTCCTGCTCACGGTGGGCAGTTCCGTCAGCTGACGGGAATTGATGTTGGTAGAAGCACCTGTCTTCTCTACAGAAGCGAATTTCGAAGTGGGGCTTGCAGTCACAACAACCTCCTGAAGCAGTTCGGTATCATCTTTCATGACTGCGTTCAGGCTATAAAGTTCACCGAGGGAGAGGGTCACGTCGGAATACTTGACGGGAGCGAATCCAAGGCAGCTCACTTCCACAGTGTAAGGGCCGCCGGTACGCATACCCTGGATGGTGTAACGGCCTTCGCCGTTGGTCACCACTCCGTAGGTGGTTCCGGAAGGAACATGGGTGGCAACCACTGCCACGCCGGGCACGGGCTCACCGGCCTGATCTACGACTCGGCCGCCGAGCGATGATGTCGTTACCTGCGCATAGGCAGAGACAACGAAAAGCGCCGCTAAGAGGCTCAGCGACAGTCTTTTAAAAATGTTTTTCATAAACTTTATTGTGTGAATATGTTTTTTCGTGGTGCGAAGATAATATAATTTCTTGTATCTTTGCACCCCGAAGGGGAAAGATTTGACTGATTGCAACCCCTGTAACTTTAAAAAAATGCTAAAATGAATTATCTCTTCACATCCGAGAGTGTCTCGGAGGGGCATCCTGACAAGGTTGCCGACCAGATTTCAGATTCGATTCTAGATGAATTCCTGCGCCAGGACCCGGAGGCGAAAGTTGCCTGCGAGACCTTCTGCACCGCCGGCTTGGTGGTAGTTGGAGGTGAGGTCCAGTCCAGCGCTTATGTCGATATCGACCGCGTTGCCCGCGAAACCATCGCCCGCATAGGCTACACCAAGGCAGAATACGGCTTCGACGCCGCTTCCTGCGGGGTTATCTCTACCATCCACGGCCAGAGCGCGGACATCAACCGCGGGGTCGTGCGTTCCGACGAAATGGATCAGGGTGCCGGCGACCAGGGCATGATGTTCGGCTACGCCTGCAAGAATACTCCCGAGTATATGCCGCTGGCCCTGTCGCTGTCGCACCGGCTGCTGCAGGTGTTGGCAGATATACGGCATTCTGGTGAGATTCCGTATCTGCGGCCGGATGCCAAAGCGCAGTTCTCGGTGGAGTTCGATGGGCAGACCCATCGCCCGGTGCGCGTCCACACCATAGTCCTGAGTACCCAGCACGACGAATTCGACACCGACGAAGCAATGCACGCCAGGATCGAGAAGGACGTCCGCGAGATAGTGCTGCCCCGCCTGATCGCCAGTCTGCCACCGCAATTGGCCACCCTGTTCGACGACAAGTTTATCCTTCACGTCAACCCCACCGGCAAGTTCGTGATCGGCGGCCCTGCCGGAGACACCGGCCTCACCGGCCGCAAGATCATCGTCGATACCTACGGAGGACGCGGAGCCCACGGCGGCGGCGCCTTCTCCGGTAAGGATCCTTCGAAAGTCGACCGCAGCGCTGCATACGCCGCCCGCTGGCTCGCCAAGAACCTGGTCGCCGCCGGCGTGGCCTCCGAATGCCTCGTGCAACTGGCCTACGCCATAGGCGTGGCTGAACCGGTAAGCGTCTATGTAAATTCTTATGGTACAGGAATTTGCAGCGATGCCGAGATTGCTGTTCGCCTGCGCGAACTGTTCGACCTCCGTCCCGCCGCCATCGTTCGACGCTTCGGCCTCAAGAACCCTATCTACGCCCCCACCGCCGCTTACGGGCACTTCGGCCGCGAGCCTTATGTGAAGGACGGAATCCAGTTCTTCGGCTGGGAAAAACTCGACGCCGTAGACTTGCTCCGCTCCGCCTTCGAACTGGATGCCTAGCTTTTTCACCGCTATGTATTCATTCACTTGCGACTATACCGAGGGGGCCCATCCCTCAATCCTTAAACGTCTTGCCGAAACAAATCTTCAGCAGGAGGCCGGCTATGGAGAAGATTCTTTCTGCACCTCCGCAAAAGACAAGATCCGTAAAGCCATCGGCTGCCCCGAGGCCGACGTATTCCTCCTCGTGGGAGGCACCCAGACCAACTACACCGTCATCGACGGAGTGCTCCGCGGATACGAGGGGGTTTTAGCTGTGCAAACCGGGCACATCGCTGTCCACGAAGCCGGTGCCATCGAGTTCAGCGGGCACAAGGTCTTGACCCTGCCTCAGCACGAAGGAAAGATGGATGCTGGGGATCTGGAGGTCTGGCTTGAGGGTTTTTATTCCGATGAAACTTATCCCCATATGGTGCAGCCGGGGATGGTATATATCTCATTTCCAACTGAATACGGCACCATCTACACCCGCTCCGAATTGGAGGCCATCCATACCATCTGCCAGAAGTATAAACTCCCGCTGTTCATAGACGGCGCCCGTCTTGGGTATGGTCTTGCCAGCCCGGCGGCGGATGTGGATCTCCCTACCTTGGCATCGCTTTGTGATGTCTTCTACATCGGCGGCACCAAAGTCGGCGCATTATGTGGAGAGGCGGTAGTCTTCCCTCGCGGAAACGCTCCTGCTCACTTCTTCACAACCATCAAACAGCACGGCGCCCTTCTCGCCAAGGGGCGCCTGCTCGGCATTCAGTTCGACACGCTATTTACCGATGGGCTTTATCTGAAAATCAGCGCCCATGCTATTGAAATGGCTATGCGCGTGAAGGAAATCTTTGCCAGCAAAGGAATACCTTTCTTCAAGGATTCTCCCACTAACCAGCAGTTCCCCATCCTCTCCGCAGGGCAGATAGACTCTTTAAAAGGGAAAGTGGCTTTTGAAATCTGGGAGCCTCTCCCGGACGGTCGTTTCGTCACCCGTTTCGCCACGTCCTGGGCCACTCAGCCGGAAGCCGTAGATGCTTTGGCTGCATTATTATAGCTTTTTGCTCGGTCAGCTATCGTTAACTCAATAGGACCTGTAGAGGTTTTGGCCGATTTCCTTGATAGGTAGGGCAAAAAATGGCCGACCTGTAGAGGTTTTGGCCGATTTCCTTGATAGGTAGGGCAAAAAATGGCCGACCTGTAGAGGTTTTACGGGTTTTCCTCGACGGGTAGGGTCTTTTTGGGGGCACCTGTATAGAAAATGCGGTTATTCTCTACAGGTATGACTGGAGATGGCCGCATTGCTACAGCTAAAAACGGGATTTACAGCACCCGGCAGATTTTTTCGAGCCAGAGGGCGTCGGTGGCATCGAATGTGGCGAGGGAGGTGCTGTCGATGTCCAGCACGGCAATAGGCTTCGGGCGGGCAATGCCCGTACAGTCGGCCCCTTGCGGGTCACTGACGGGCCCTTTGTCCGCCGCGGATGGCAATGTGGGTGCCGTATTGGCGATGGCGGTAGCGGAGTGACCGCCATCGCCAGTCGCGGAAAGCCATGTGGGTGCCGTACTGGCAAAAACAGGCACCACAATCTCCGAGCGGGAAAGGGAGCTGCAGGCGATGTGGCCGGGGAAGGCTTCGACGTCGGGAACGACCACGGTACGCGCCTCTTTCCAGGCTGTGCCGCAAACCCCGCGGCCATAGGCGATGCGAAGACAGGCGGGCGGCCCCTGGAAAGGCCCCAACACCAATTCACGACCAAGGCCGGAACCATTGCCAACGGCATCCCGGACTACATAGAATCCCACCCAGAAGAACTTCATCCTTTCGTAGATGAGCGCAGCAGTCTCGGCCATACGGGCAACAGGATCCGGCTCATCCCCAAGGAGAGCTACAACATCCTGATACAGACGCAGATACTTAAACACCCGCGCAGGCAGATGGCAATAGCCGTCCGGATTCTTGTCCAGATAAAGCTGATGCCTCTCCTCGGCCTCGAAGAAATTCCGAAGCGGTTCCAATTCAACCACCAGCGGCTGGCCGATACGAGCCTCTACAGCAGAGTAAACTCCTTGAAGCACAGGCAGATCCGCCGGATCGGAGTAATAGATTCCAGTGCGGTAGCGGGTGCCTTCATCGTGCCCCTGCCGATTCAGGCTGAGGGGATCTATTATGCTGAAATAGAGATCCGCCAGTGTCTCGAGGGAGATGCGCTCGGGCCGATAGCACACCCGCACCGTCTCGGCAAAGCCGGTGGTGTCGGTGTAGACCTGTTCATACGAAGGGCGTCCGTCGAACTCCGGCGAACCCTGGGCATAACCGCTCACGGCCGAAACCACGCCGTCCACTCCGGAAAAGAAGTGCTCGGTGCCCCAGAAGCATCCGCCAGCGAAATATATCAGTTTTGTATCTGCCATAGTCATAATGAGTTAGACCTCCACCCAATGGATGATGACCCCACTGCGCTCCATCCCACGGAACCAGGTCATCTGCCGTTTGGCGAACTGATGGATGGCGGTGGAGAGTTTTTCGAATAGTTCCTGCTCGGTCAGCTGCCCTTGCAGGAAGACAGTAACGAATTTATATTCAAGGCCGTAGCCTATCAGCGTTTCGGCCGGCACGCCGCGTTCCAGCAAGCCCCGGATCTCGTCTATCATCCCCTCTTCCAGACGCGCTTTCAACCGCGCATCGATGCGGGCATTGCGGGTTTCTCGGTCGACAAGGGTGCCGATATAGAATGTCAGTGGGGAGGCCGTCGGAGAAGCAATGCCCGTACTGGCGGCCCCTTGTGGGCCACAGACGGGCCCTTTGCTTCTCGCGGAAAGCCCCTCCGACACCGGCATACTCAGCGGCTTCCTTGAGCGGAAGTCATAACCCGCCGTAACGGCGTTGATATACAGTCCGGTGCCGCCGCAGAGAATCGCCACCTTGCCACGGGCGCGGATATCCGCAAAAGCCACCTGGAAATCCTGCGCGAAATCGTAAACATTATACTGCGTGCCCGCCTCGCGGATATCTATCAGATGATACGGAATCTCCTGATACTCAGAAAGATCCTTCCCCGTGCCGATATCCATTCCCCAGTAGACCTGCCGCGAATCCGCGGAGATTATCTCCGCAGGGAGCCCACGCCCCGCCAACTCCCGGGCCAGTCGGACAGCATACTTCGTCTTGCCCGAAGCCGTCGGCCCCAGCACGCACACCAGATCCACCGCCCCCGAACGGAGGTCGGCGGCAAGCGCATCCAGGTCGATTATTTCCGGCTCCGGCAACTCGGCCGGCAGGGGTTTACGGATTTTTGGCATAACTGTGCAAATATATGAAATTCAATCTCCAGATACGCAAGATTCCGAAAAAATTGGATTATATTAGCAAAACTAATATTTCAATATGAAGAAACTGTTATTCATCCTTGCCATTCTGGCAGGCGCTTGCATCCGGGCCGGCGCGCAGGACATAATCACCATGAAGGATGGATCTGAAATCGAGGCCCAGGTGCTTGAAGTCAACCTGAACGATGTCCGTTACAAGAAATACTCCAATCTCGACGGCCCCGTCTACACCGAATCCAAGAGGAACATCCAGACGATACAATATAATAATGGCGAAATAGATTCATTCACCCAGTTTCAATCAAGGAATGCCGGGTTCCCGCTCCAACGGGAAATACCAGATGGCATTGCCGCCGGAATGCAATTCAGGGAGTATGTAGATAAATACAGGCTAAGCCAATACAGCAGATTGGAACCGGAATACTTCACTCCTTTTACAATGAGCCTCGCATCCTATTTCATCCCCGGGCTTGGGCAATGCCTGTGCGGAGAGACCGTCCGCGGTATTTGCATTGGAGCTGCAACCATGGGGAGTTTAGCCTGCGCAGCGGGTTTCGGAGATTTTAGCGATGAAACCGGAGCCATATTAGGCATTGCCGCCTTTGGGCTGTGGATATGGAACATATACGATGCAAATAGAGTGGCAATAATCAAGAATATGTACATCAACGATACCCAAAGCAGGCACAAGGCCAGTGTCAGCATGGGGCCGATGTCACTGAAGATAAACTTCTGATGCCATGAAAAAACTCATTATACTCTTCATAGCGGGCATTCTCTCCGCATTCAGCATGGATGCCCAGGTCATTTTCCGCCTTTCAGCCGGCGGCGTCCCAGGCCTTATGGCATCTACCAGCCAGGACTTTGTGCTGGACCGCCCCCAAACCCTCAATGGTATTTACGGAGATCTATATGTACTCGACAGTTGTTCCCCCTCCTACCAGTTGGAGGTAAGCAAAACCCTACGGGAGAGGATTCTGGTTGGCGTCAGCCTCTCCATAGCAAATGGCACAGGATTCAAACGGGGTGTGAATAACGTGAACAACCTGTATAAGAAAAGAGTCCATAATTATTCACTGATGGCGAGCGCCAAGTA
Source organism: uncultured Bacteroidia bacterium (assembly GCA_902768365.1). Lineage (GTDB taxonomy): Bacteria > Bacteroidota > Bacteroidia > Bacteroidales > UBA932 > Cryptobacteroides. Next base: position 260,287 of record CACXKV010000001.1, read on the forward strand.
TTATTATTACAATGGTGGCGATTTCTATCTTTATGGAGGAGCTGCTCTTGGGTTGGGATATTCACATGCCGAAATAATCTTCCAAAGAAGCTATCAGACAGCAAATCGGATGCTTGCGGAATATGAACTCACACCCATAGGCATGAACTACGGTCCCGGAAGAATCGGCTTTTTTGTCGAGGGAGTCGTAGGCTCTGTGGTGAACGGAGTTAGAATTGGAGTTAAATACAGATATTAATACCGCTATGAAAAAACTGCTTATATACATACTAGCTATAACATGTCTGCTCTCATGCAGCAGGGATTACGACTATATAGACCGCGGATTTGACGGGACGTCATCATATACTGGCGCCTACACAAGGGCATACCTCCAACAGATTTGCGATAACCTGATTATCCAGAACCTGCAGGCTCTCGAAACAGTGCTTGCCCTATACGAAGATCAACTGTGGACAGATGGGGTAGAACAAAAACTGGACAACGAACTGGCCATAAGTGGTGTAACCGTGCGGAAAACAAGTGCAGACAGCACCTGGACACTTTCGCGAAGCGGAGATTATCCGATAAATGGTATCAATTTTCCCACCTCCTACACTATTACCGCCAAGATGGCACCAACAAATGTCGTTACTCCCAACCACTATAACTGGAATATAAGCCTGGATGGCAACAGAGTGGAAGACGAAGGCTATTCCTGTCGTTTCGCAAGCGAGGGAACACTGGATTACAAGAACGCTTCCGTTTCTTATAAAAGATGGAATTCCATTATCGGGAAAGTCCTGCTATTCGTAGACAAGGATGGCGTACAAATCGACAAGGCGATGTTGCAATTCAAGGGGGATCCTTTTAACCCCTTCTATGCGAATTTGCGATAGAATTTCTATCTTTGCAGTCCATTTATTATGGCAAAGGCAAAGAGCAGCATACAGATCCGCAACAAGCGCGCAAGTTTCGATTACGAGTTCATCGAGACTTACGACGCCGGCATAGTGCTGGTCGGCACCGAGATCAAGAGCCTGCGCGCCGGCAAGGCATCCCTTCAGGACGCGTTCTGCTACTTCGTGAACGGAGAACTTTACGTGAAGGGAATGAACATCGCCACTTACTTCTGGGGCAGCTGGAACGGCCACGAGCCGATGCGGGACCGCAAACTCCTCCTCACCAAACGCGAACTCAAGCATCTCGCCCAGGCAGTCAAGACCAAAGGCCTGACCATAGTAGCAGTGCGCCTCTACATCGCCGACAACGGTTACGCCAAACTCCACATTGCCCTTGCCAGAGGCAAGAAGGAATACGACAAGCGCCAGTCCATCAAAGAGAAGGACGCCCGCCGCGAGATGGAGAGGGGATAAAAACAGAACGCAGGCCTTTCGGTCTGCGTTTTTTTGTGGAGAATAGGGGATTCGGACCCCTGACCTCTTGCATGCCATGCAAGCGCTCTACCAACTGAGCTAATCCCCCGATTGGGACTGCAAAGATAGAAATAATTTTTCTAAAACAAATACCCCAGACCGAAATTCATCGAAAACAGCCAGCGGATGGGGGTATCCTGCGGATGAACGGTGCTTTCGTTGGCGCTGTAAATATGATAATTACCCGTCACATTATAGTGAACTACCGGGCTCATATTGATGGTGAAGCGCCAGATACGCCAGGAGAAATTCACGCCTGCATCTGCAGAGCAGAAGAAACTCCCGGATTTATTGATGCCGTGATATTCCTTATAGGTATTACCGTCAAGGCCAGTGTACCAGGCAGTATGGATATTGTCTCCTCCCTGAATGAAGCCAGGGGTGATGCCGACAAAGAATTCCGCGCGGCTGATCATGCTTAGCAGGAACACCGCGAACATATCCACCACCAGATTGTCGCTGTCCCATACAAACGCATCGATCAGGTCGATGGCGGCCAGGGCTCCGTAGGTGTAGGCCTCGTTTGGAGTGCGCATACCGGTGCGCAGAGAAAAGGCAATCGGGAATCGCACGAAATCCTCAACTCCCAGATATTCAGGCATATACTGAACACCGAAGCGAGCGCCCATATGGGGGCTGTAGTAGTGGCTGTAGTTCAGCCAGTAATTGGCGTCGGATCCAAAGTTATTCTCGAATGTCGCCCCTGCGCCGATGCCGAAACTCAACTCCCGGGTGAAGGCGTTCGGGTTGATGCGCTGACCGGCTGCCGGCAGAGTGATGAACAATATTATAAGTGCAAATAATACTCTTTTCATATCGGCCGCAAAGTTAGCCATTTTTTATGATAAAAGTGCGTTGCAGCCAAGTGCCTGAATATCAATTATTTCCTAAAACAGGTCGTCGCTTTTCACCGACCAGTTTTAGATAATCACCTGATTATCAACCTGTTAAACAAAACGCACCAGACAGGACTACTGTCGTTGCCGGACGGCTTCAAAAAGAAGGATGGCGGCGGAGACGCTGACGTTCAGCGAGTCGAGGCGGCCGAGCATGGGAATGAGGATGTGGGCGTCGGCGGCGATGCGCCAGACAGAGGTGAGGCCGGTGGCCTCGGTGCCCATCACCAGGGCGGTACCGCAGGTCATGTCCACATCATAATAGGGGGAAGAATCCTGCAGTTGGGCGGTGAGGATGCGGATGCCGCGGGCCTTGAGGAAGGCGATGGCGTCCTCGGATGAACAGCAGACGACAGGCACGGTGAAGACGGCTCCGATGCTGGCGCGGATGAGGTTGGGGTTGTAGAGGTCGGTGAGGGGGTCGCAGATGATGACTGCGTCGGCTCCGGCGGCATCGGCGCTACGAAGGACGGCGCCCAAATTTCCAGGTTTTTCTACCCCTTCCAGCACCATCACCAGCGGATTCTCCTTCAGGGCCAGATCGTCCAGTGTCAGATACTTCGCCTTGACCTCGGCGATTATTCCCTCTGTTCCCTCTCGATACGCCACCTTTGAATAAATTTCTTTTGACAACTGGAATACCTTCACCTGCCGCAGGTTGGGGGATTCCCCTTTCGGGAGTTCGCCCTTCGGGCTCACCCCACCATCCCTTCGGGACGGTCCCCCCGCTTCCGTGCCGCGGGTGGCACGTCCCTCAAGGGGAATCCCCAACCATGCGGCATCGCATATTTCCGGGCAAATGAACAAAGATTCTACTTCGAAGCCGGCGGCGAGGCAATGCTCCAACTCGCGACGGCCTTCGACCACAAAAACCCCTTCCGAACGGCGCAGACGGGACTTCTCCTGAAGGGCAAGGAGGCGCTTCAGCTTGGGATTCTGGGCAGATGTGATCAGTTCCGGGGTCATTCGTATTCGATTACGGCCTTGACCAGTTTATAGCGGCTGGCCATACCCGTTTCGCTGGTTTCGTGGGAACGGGTGCGGGAATTATATGCAAGATATCTTTCGCCATTGATGAAGACAAACCCCGGGCTGGCGAGCACCCAGTGCTCATCGGCCTCCACCCAGCGGTTAAGCTCGCAGGGGAACTCACGGATGAAGGGGCCGTCTGTCAGATAACAGCGGAAAAAGCATGCATCGGTGGTGCCGCCGTGGGTATTATAATATGTAGGGAACAGCAGGTCGTAACGCTTGTCCACCTTGCAGGCTGCGTTATTATAGAGGAAATCTCCCGCCAGAATCTCGGTATCGCTCAACTGCTCTCCCCTCTTATTGAATTCCGCCACGGTCATACGGCGGTTCTTGTAGTGCTCCTGGGTAATCCTGGAATAGAGTTTCCAGCGGTTGCCGCGTGTGACCATCACATTCTGGGTGTCGTGGATCTTGTCGTAAAGCATCTTACGGTCGGTGAACTCGATTCCGTCCTTCGACTTCCATAAGAACACACCGCGCTCCCAGCTCTTTTCGCCTATCCACTGGCAGCCGACCATGCGGTAGGGGTATTCCTTGTCCTTCACCATGAACACCGACTGCTCGATTACCATATCCATCACCTTGCACTTCAACTCGTAGTGGAAGCCGTCGGTGGATTCTGCAAGATAGAGGTTCTGGTTCCTCTCGTTCTCGGCCACCCCGTCGATGGGATTGCCGGAGAAATACATTCTGTAGGTACCGTCCGGCAACTGAATAATATTGTAGTAGTTGATTAGTTCCATCCCGAAATCCGCATTCGTGGCAAACTGAATGGGCGCTTCGGGGAAGCTGACGCCGATGATGGTCTTGCGCCCGCAGCCCAGAAAGGCCACGGAGAGCAGGCAAAGCAGCAATATCTTTCTCATATGAGGGGGATGTTGTTTTCGGAGCAGGAGGCGATCATCTCGGCGGGCCAGACGGAAGCCTGGATCTCGCCGATGTGTGCCTTGCGCAGGAAGAACATGCAGAGGCGGCTCTGTCCGATGCCGCCGCCGATGCTCTGGGGCAGACGCCCGGAAAGCAGTTCCTGATGGAAGTAGAGCTCAGCCTTCTTCTCTTCTCCGGCGATGGAGAGCTGGCGCAGAAGTGCGGCGCGGTCCACCCGGATGCCCATGGAGGACAGCTCGAAGCTATGCCCGAGCACAGGATTCCAGACCAGAATATCCCCGTTCAGGCCGGGCAGCATCTCCCCTTCCCACTGGGCGGGAGTGCTCCAGTCGTCGTAGTCGGCAGAACGCCCGTCGTGCTTGAGCCCGTCGCCAAGAGCGCAGCCGATTCCGGCCACGAACACCGCACCGAACTCCTTGCAGATGGCATCCTCCCTCTCCCTCGGGCTCATATCCGGATACATCCTCCGCAGCTGCTCTGCATGGATGAAGTGGATCTCCTCGGGCAGGCAGGGGGTGATTACGGGGTATTTCTCGCACACCATGAACTCGGTGCGGACGATGGCAGACCAGATGCGGCGGACTACATCTTTCAGATACTCCGGATTCCTTTCTCCCGGCAGCATAACGCGCTCCCAGTCCCACTGGTCTACGTAGAGAGAGTGGACGTTATCCAGTTCCTCATCCGCACGTATGGCGTTCATATCGGTGTAGATGCCATAGCCGGGCTCGATGCCGTACTCCGCCAGGGTGAGGCGTTTCCACTTGGCCAGCGAATGCACTATCTCGCACACCTGCCCCTCCATATCTTTAACAGGGAAGCTCACCGCACGCTCGACGCCGTTAAGGTCGTCGTTGATGCCGGTGCCTCTGCGCACGAAAAGGGGCGCGGTCACACGGCGCAGGCGCAGCTCGGAGGCCAGGTTCATCTGGAAGAAGTCCTTGATCTCCTTGATGGCGCCCTCCGTCTGCCGCGGGTTCAGCAGGGGGGAATAGTTATTCGGTATCTGCAGTTTCATAGATTCCTTCGCTTCGCTCGGAATGACAAGTTTATTCTTCCGTTTTACTGTCCTTCAAAATTTTTTCGGGCTTCATCTGAGGGAAGAAGAGCACGTCCTGGATGGCGGTCTGGCCGGTCATGAACATTGTGAGGCGGTCGATACCCATTCCGAGGCCGGAGGTGGGAGGCATGCCATATTCGAGGGCGCGCACGAAGTCGAAGTCGATGAACATCGCCTCGTCGTCGCCTTTGCTCTTGAGGCGGGCCTGCTCCTCGAAGCGCTCCAGCTGGTCGATAGGGTCGTTCAGCTCGGAATATGCGTTAGCAAGCTCCTTGCCGCAGACGAAGAGTTCGAACCTCTCGGTGAGGGCGGGATTGCTGCGATGGCGCTTGGTAAGAGGACTCATCTCCACGGGATAATCGATGATGAAGGTGGGCTGGATGAGGTTCTTCTCGGCGAACTCTCCGAAAATTGCATCGATCAGCTTGCCCTTGCCCATGGAGGGCTCGACCTCCACGTTCAGCTTCTTGCAGGTCGCGCGGAGCTCATCCTCGTCCATTCCGCTCACGTCCACTCCGGCGTATTCCTTGATGGCATCGAGGATTGGCAGGCGGCGGTACTCTCCGCCGAAGTCCACCTCGTTCTCTCCTATCTTCACCTTGGTGGTACCGTTCACGGCCATCGAGACCTTCGCGAGCATCTTCTCCACGAACTCCATCATCCAGATGTAGTCCTTGTAGGCCACGTAGATCTCCATGCAGGTGAACTCGGGGTTGTGGGTCTTGTCCATACCCTCGTTGCGGAAGTCCTTCGCGAACTCATACACTCCGTTGAAGCCGCCCACGATGAGGCGTTTGAGGTAGAGTTCGTTGGCTATACGCAGATACAGGGGGATGTCCAGGGCGTTATGATGGGTGATGAAGGGGCGTGCGGTGGCGCCTCCGGGGATGCTCTGGAGGATGGGGGTCTCCACCTCGAGGCAGCCGGCGGCATTGAAGTACTCACGCATGGTGGCCACGATCTTGGCGCGCTTGATGAAGGTGTCCTTCACCTGCGGATTGACGATAAGGTCTACATAGCGCTGGCGGTAGCGCATTTCAGGGTCGGTGAATGCATCGTGCACGACGCCGTCCACTTCCTTCACTATAGGAAGCACGCGGAGGCTCTTGCTGAGCACCGTGAGTTCCTTGACGTGGATGCTGAGCTGGCCGGTCTGGGTGATGAAGGCATAACCCTTGACGCCCACCACATCGCCGATGTCGAGAAGCTTCTTCCACACGGTGTTGTACATGGTCTTGTCTTCGCCGGGGCAGATTTCGTCCCGCTTGACATAGATCTGGATGCGGCCGCTCTCGTCCTGAAGTTCGCCGAACGACGCCGCGCCCATTATGCGGCGGCTCATGATGCGGCCTGCGAGGCACACGTCCGCGAAGTTACCCTTCTCGGGATCGAAGTTCTCGCTTATGTTTTTGGTGGTATCGTTTACCGGATATAATGCTGCCGGATAAGGCTCTATGCCAAGTTCACGTAATTTAGCAAGGGACTCCCTGCGTATCAATTCCTGTTCGCTGTACTCGATGTTTGCCATTATATAAAAATTTGTCCGCAAATTTAAGAAATCTGCGGACAAATAACAAGTTGACTGTATTCCCTAGAAGCTAACGCGCAGCGACATCCCGGCGGTGGGGGTCAGGGATGAGCCGACCGGAGTGGCGGGAGAAGGCGTGAAGGAGAAGTATGGCTCCAGGCCGACGTTCAGGGATGCACGGGCTCCGTACATATCCTGATAATACATATTCTTAACCTTGGCAATCTTTCCTGCATCGATGCAGGCCCAGATGCTGGTTGCCAGCGTACCGGCCAGACCAACGAGAACCCCGGTAATATGCTTCCCGGCAGCGTCCCTGTCGGAGAAACCAGTCACTGTGCCATTCTCATCATAGACAAGATACGGCTTGAGACCATCCCAGGAATCACGGATAATCGAGGTGCAAACTGCCTCCGCTCCGACGAAAATGAATCCACGACCCACTTCGCCCATCATAATATGGCCGAGGCCGGGGGTAAAGAAGGAGAAGAACTTGGTCCAGCCAACACGATAGGGATCGATTGCCTGCTGCACATACTCTTTGGTATCGTACATCCCCTTAAGATCTTTGTACTTCATCCCGGGAGCCACCTGGGCATTTGCCGACGCCATTGTAACCAGCGCCACCACTACAGCTATCAGAATCTTTTTCATAGTATGAACAATTATTCTGCAAATATAGCAATTTTTATAGTTCTATCGGCTTGTACTTGGGCACAAGGCTCTTAATTATGCTCCAGGCAAGCAGGTATGCGATGCCGCAGAAGCAGAACATGATGGGGCGGGCGGTGGCTCCACCGGGGTAGCATTTTCTACCTGGGGAGTTTCTTGAGGAGTTTTTCAAGCTGGGATGCAAGAACTTCACTCTTCATCGGGTTCTTTTCCTCCGGGTTGACCCTGTTGTAGTACAACACCTTGTCTGTCTGCGTATCAATCAGCATGGCATAGACGCTGGAACCGTAAGCCCACCCGGGTGTTGCGTAGAAACTCATGCCGACTGCCGATCCGCTTATAGCGCCGCCTACGGCAGCACCGACAAGACCTCCGACTATACCTACAATCAGCGTTTTGGCAACCTCGCTTTTATAAAGGGCCTTGTCTTTGACAAATCCCTCGGAGAAGATGATGAGGCCGTATCTGGCTCCATTCTTTTCAAGCAACTTGTCAACGGGACCGTCCGAATTCAGATTACCCACTTCCTTGGGATTGATTGCAGGGAGGAAGGATATTTCTTCATCGAGATCCTTCTGGTTGGGCAGGCCCACCACGTTCAGGGTATCTTTGATAGGAAGCCCCATTCCATAAAGGAGTCCTGTCAGAATCTTCTGCTGCTGGGCAGACTGCTCCTCGTCGAAGGATTCACCTTCTTTGTCGATATAAAAAACGCGGCTGTACGGCAGGATCAACGTGATGTCGTCAACAGAAACAGCATCTTCCGACACATAATGGAATGTCGAGCAGGACGCTGAAAGCAACACGGTCGCTATTAAAACGAATCGTTTCATATCAGAATAGGATCCCGGCACCTATGCCCAGAAAATTACGCGTCATCTTGGTCGTGGAGTCTTCCATGCGGGTCACCAACCCTCTGTCCCATGAGAGTTGCAGTAAATACTTTTGGGCAAGCACTACCCCGAAATTGAAGCCGAACATTATATCGAACCTCTTGTAATCAGCACTCTTGTACACATCTACACTCACATTTCCTCCGCCGGCAGGAGAAACTGTCGACATCAGTCCGTAAGAAATACGGGGGCCAAGCCCGGCAAACAATTCCGCATTTCCAAGTTTGCCTACAGCGCGGAAATCAAGAGGGATAGTCAAATAAGCTTCCTTGTCTATTTCGGAATCATCCTTGTAAACACCGTATGAGGCCGTGACGCCGCCACGAAGCGTTACATCCTGGAACAAATCAGCCAGTTTGGTTGTAAGGGACACGTATGCACCTTTATATGGCGTCTGTGCGTTCACTGCAGTTCCGCTTTGATTCTGCTGATAGAATAATTGGGAGATGCCGTAGCCGAAACCAAGTTCCTTCTGAGCAAAGGCCGAGAATGAGAACAATGCCAGGAAGATAAAGATTACCAGTTTCTTCATGTCGATTAGAATCATGTTTGACAACCGTTAGACCTCTATAGGCTTGTACTTGGGCACGAGGCTCTTCATGATAGCCCATGCGATGAGGTAGGCCACACCGCAGAAGCAGAACATGATGAAGTATCCGGCGGGTTTGCCGCTGAATCCCATGAACGTGAAGGCGTCGCCCATCTGCTCGGACCAGGTGAACAGGCGGCCGGCGATCTTCTGGATGAACATCGATCCCACACCTCCTGCCATGGCGCCGATTCCCGTCACGGTCGCGATTGCGCTCTTGGGGAACATGTCGCCGATGGTGGAGAAGAGGTTCGCGCTCCAGGCCTGGTGTCCTGCGGCGGCGAGGCCGATCAGGATCGCAGGGATCCAGGCGGAATCGAACTTCATTCCCAGAGGCTGTGCAAGCAGGGCGCAGAGAGGGAAGAAGGCGAAGATCAGCATTGCCAGCATACGCCCGGGATATGGGTGCATTCCCCTCTTTTCCACAAAGATCTTGGGAAGATATCCTCCGAAGATGGAAACCACCGTAACTATCAGATACAGAGTGAATATCAGCCACTGCCCAAGGGGCGTGGTAACCGGGGCGTTGAACTGGTTGCTGAAGTAGGAAGGGGCCCAGAAGAGGAAGAACCACCACACACCGTCGGTGAAGAACTTGCCGGTGATGAACTGCCAGGTCTGCTTGAAAGAGAAGCACTTCCAGAGGGAGATCTGCTTTTCTTCGGCGGCGGGTTTGGCAGATGCTGCGGCCTCAGCGGCATCGTCCTGATGGATGTATTCCAACTCAGCCTCGTTCACGTGCTTGCTCTTCTCGGGCTTCTCGTACATGAATGCCCAGAAGAACATCCAGATGAAGCCGAGGGCACCGATGATGATGAAGGCCATCTCCCAGCCGAACTTCATGGCCAGCGGCGGGATGCAGAGGGGTGCAGCGAGAGCGCCCACGGATGCGCCTGCGTTGAAGATGGAGGTCGCGAACGCACGGTCCTTCTTGGGGAAGTATTCGGCCGTCACCTTGATGGCCGCCGGGAAGTTTCCGGCCTCACCGAGGGCAAGAATGCCACGGCATAGCAGGAACAGGTAGACGGATGTCGTGGATATGGCCAGGGCGACGTTGGATGCCACCTCCATGCCCCTCAGGGCTACGAGGTCCTCACCCACGATCAGTCCGGTGGCCCATCCGCACGCAGCGTGCAGGCAGGCGCCGGCGGACCATACGCCGATGGCGATGAGATATCCCTTCTTCGTGCCCATCCAGTCCACGAACTTGCCCGCGAACAGGCATGCGATTGCGTAGAAAATGGAGAAGAAAGCGGTGATTGTGCCGTAGTTGTCGTCTGTCCAGTGGAACTCAGGTTTGATGAAGTTCTCGTAGGTCAGCGAAAGCACCTGACGGTCGAGGTAGTTCACGGTCGTCGCCACAAAAAGCAGCGAGCAAAGCCACCAGCGCCAATTGGTCATCAGTTTAGCTTGTGTATTACTCATATTTGAACGATTGATTTCTAAATCTTTCAAATATAGTAATTATTTGCGAGTGGACGAAATTATTTCAATTTGCGAGTGGACGAAATTATTTCATCTCCTCCAGCCTTTGCAGGAAGGAGTGATCCTCGATGCGGGGCAGGCACGGAGTATTCAATATGCGGCCGTCGGGGGCTACCAGTTCATTATGAGGCATGGTCGAGAAATTAAACAGGGCCTCGAGAAGGCTGTAATGGGCGCCGGGGATGCGATAACTGTTCTCTCCGGACAGATGTGCGGCAGCATATTCATTGTAGGCCTTTTTGGGTGTAATGTAGTCGCTGGTAATGAATACCAATTCGAAATCTTCCATGGTTTTAATCTGCCTGCGGAGTTCTACAGAAGCCTCAATACCCTTCACGCAGGGATAGCAGGATGTTGACCAGAAATCAATATACACCCATTTACCTTTGAACGGCTCCAGCAACTTGCGGAAGATTTCGCTTCCTTTGCACTCAGGGAGTTCGTAGTATTTTTCCTCTCCGGAAAGGAGCCTGTCGGCATAGGATGTGAAGCGTTGGCGCAAATAGGGCGATGTGATTTCTGCCTTCCTGAGATTCAGCAGCGAATCGGCAGCCTCTCCAGTTTGCGAAACCAGAATTCTTGCACCAGGCTTGTTGGCTATTGAAGCCTGGATGAAAACTGAGGGCTCGTCGGTTCCAAATACCGCCTTGTCGGCCTCGGCCATTGACTTTGCCAGATTGACTGACGTATAGTCGTAAACCAGTGGCGAGTAGGTGTAATAATTCACAAGGATATATGCCTCGTCTGCCAAGGTGAAATACGACCAGTCTTCCGGATCCAGAGCCCGCGTGGCAGGGTAATTGGCAGGGTTTTCCAATGCATCTTCATCACTTCCCGACCTTGAGTGCCCGAGATGCTGCGACAGTTCATCGGTTGCAGCCTTCATCCGGAAAAAATGCTTTAACAGATGTGCCTCTTCCCTGGAAAAACGGTATCTCCGTATGATATAGTCGGCAAAGGACAGGGACTCGTGCCCATCAATCCATGGCTTTGCGTTGGACATCCATTCGAGAAGACGCCCGTAACATGTTCCGGACGGATAATGCACGGTGCCCAGCGAATCTATCGTCATCTGAAGAGAACTCCCTGCACGGACATAGAAATATGGCCACAGCCCCTGCCCGTCTTGCAGATACGACAGCACTGGATGCTCAACGGGGATTTCGAATGAAAAAGAGCCGTCATCCTCTACCAGAGATGCCTGCACATTTAAGTCATGAAAAGCATTACCCCCATAGTATTTTATTACCATAGGACGCTTCCTCCCCTCATATCTTCCACTCACGCGGGCGGTTCCTTCCATGAAGAAACGGTTTTCATCGCGGACAGCCATACGGGAATCATCAACGCTCTTTATCTTGAGTGGCTTGCCCGAATCATGGATTCCATAAACCATCCAGCCACCCGGTTCTATAAAATCCACCGCTTTCGTATCGCCGCGCACGGGAGAGAAACACACGCTGAAATCCGCTTTTCCGCTTGCGGGGTAAGGAGTCCATTTGGCAGGACTTATGCCATGCATTTTCATGACGCGTCCCCTTTCGAGCTTGTCACCGACGAGATAAACATTCTCCTTTAATCTAAAGGTGGAGCCAGGGCGCCCGCTTGCAGTAAAATGAACGACTGTGGAATCGGAGTGAAATTCAATGGCTCTGACTTCGATGTTTTTATCGGCATGCAGCACCGCAGGCTGCTCCCAAACTCTATGCGACACACAGGCTGTGCACAGCACCGCAAAAACTATCAGGGATAAATGTTTCATATTATGCTCATTATTATGGTTCTTAGCGCTCAATTGTGGTAATGCGGAGTTCCAAGGGCTTGCTGTCTGTAAAATCAAAAAAAGTCGTATCGCCAGACAGTTTGGCGCCTTTTTGATAATAAGACATTTCGTTTATCACAAGATCGTATTTGTCGAGATAATTGAACACGTCAGCCAGATTCATAAGTTCCGGATGTTGTTCCCCATCGATGCTTATTACCAGATGATCTACGTGATATTCAGTAAAAATATTTTTCCTGTCACCTCTCTCCGGGTCATAATAAAAGTCCTCGACAATTCTTATGGAGGTCATTTTAGCAAAGGCAAAGGTTGCCCGAGACGTGAGATTATTCTTGCTATAATGGTCTATGAGATTGTTTTGAAGAGTTCCTTCCGCTCTGGACATATTTTTTATAATTTGGCAATAATAATTGAAGGAAGAAGTGGGATCGCAACTTATCTTGAAAAGACAAAGTGACTTGCCTCCTTCTCTACCGACGATTTTCAATACCCTGCCGTACAATGAGCGCGGTTCAATATCTTCTCCGTCAAGTATGAAGTGGTTCCGGCCGTCCAGATGAACGGTATGTTCAACAAGGGTATGCCCCGGACAATCATTAGGGGCAGGTGTAGAAGACTCCGACCACATATCTTCCCGGTTTGTCTTTGCCTTTGCCATCCTATATCTTTTCAGGGCTCCCCTGATTTCATCCAACAATCCCATACTGCAGTCTTCTTCAAAGATCTCAATACCGTAATCGGGAACTACCCCATTATGTACACTCAGCATTTTGCCGATCTGCTCCAAAGAATAAGAGGCATCGGCATCCGTCCCCTTCGGGAGCATTTTTACCAATATTAGCATATTGTCCCTCTCGCCGAATGAAACAAAATAATACGGCTCGGTATCTACTCCTTCCGGCTGTTTGGAAAAGATGAACAACTGTCCGTCCGGACATAGTTTGATGGCATTTATATCTTTTACAGCATTCGCTTCCTCACGCGTTGCGGTACGTCCGTCGATTATATATTTGCGAACTTTGTCGGGCATGTTCAATATCCATGGTTTCCCCACCACGCACTGCTGATTGTCCTGCAGTTCTGCAATGGGCACATTGAAGCAGGAATTGCGGGATACAGTCTCTCCGGAGCCCCTGACAATATCGATTTTGGAAGCCCCCGGAGGCAGGGCGTCAAATACGGTAACAAGACATATATAGTCATTATCGTGCCCCGATATCATATATTTGGTATCCTGTGGAATACCCCAGCAGGACTTTGGATATAAGGTCTCCCCGGAATTGCATACACGTATGCATATTCCGTCTCTGCTCTCCTGACGATATACACCCCTTCGGTGAAGTATTGTTTCAACAAGGTATGTCGAGTCTTTCGTACACCATATCGCATATTTGTTACTTCCCTCAAGGTTATTCGGGAACAAGACCGTAGAAAACCCGGAATAAACCGGGAAGGTCTGCCATTTCTTTGGATCATAATTGTCCGTTCCCTTGACCAGAACCGGGGCCTTCAGGGGCGGAGCAGAGGCATCCAGACGGTGTGTATGTGAATACCAGACAAATAGTCCATTTCTTGAATCCTCCCCATACTTCTCACTCCAGGGATAAAAAGCGACACCATATACATCATATCGGTCGAAGGAATACAGCCGGCGATTATAAAGCGGTTCCACGGCACTGTTTTCTTCAAAGAGAATATCGGTCCTGTATCCTCCCAATTTCTCCAAAGAGAGGAAAAGAGAATTCAAGCGCTTTATGCCACCTTCCCGGCCAATACAAGACACCGCCAAAAATACCCTTTCATTTATGCTGCTTATGATTGCCGCTTTTTTGGTCGGATTATCCTCAAGTACATACATTCTCGTCAGTTCCTTTATCTCCTCTACGGCAATAAAACTTGCTGAACCGCCATCATCTGTTTTAGCATTATTATTTATTACAACAGGCTTGGACTTCTGCACATAGGCTTTATCTCCTATAGGCCCTTTCACCGTAATGATCCTTCCTGCAACCTTGCCATATAGCAGTCGGTCACCATCAAAGCCCAGAGTGTCCTCAGGCCACCATTCGATGCAGGTGGTAGTGCGGTACGCAGGATTGTCAAGATTGCGCCGGACACTGACGAAATTGTGGCCGTCCCCCGTCCTGATATACGGCCTGCCCTGGAAATAATAGAATTTGACCGCCTTTATTCCGGGTACAGCATCGCGCTCAGCCGCCGGTATTCCGAGATCGGCCACAAAAGAATGGCTTCCGTCCGACGATGTAGATTCGCGATTGTATTCTTCAACAACTTTGTCGAATACTTTCGCCCGCTTGGCAGGCAGTTCAAAAGAAACAATTCCGAGCCGGCAGGTTGAATCGTTCGTATCAACCTCTTTTTGTGTGACCTGGCCGGTAACGATAAATCCTTTCGTGCCCTGCAAAACTTTGCGGGCTTCCATAAGGGGAAATATCTGCGCATCCAGTGCAAAAGCGGCGGCTGTTGCAAGCGCGAGCATAATCAATATCCTTTTCATAAAATGTAAGCGTCTGGGGTTTGGGATAATTCTTTTGTTCTTTCTTCGATTTCGGCATTGAGCCTTTCGCGCATCATATTCAAGCGGAGTTCCTCCTCAACTGCAAGGATCTCATCGTAGTCTATTTCGGGAGCTTTGGGAGTAGGAGCATCTGCAATAATAGACGGCCTTGCGGGAGGTGTCTGGACAACCCGACGTGAAGGAGTTCTCTTCTTTACGGAAGGAGTCGGTGTTTTCACATCAGATTCAGGATGGGATGGGATGGAAACGGTATCGACAGGCTCGGGAGGCGTCTCTACGAGCAAGTCGACAGGAATGGCAGCATCAGGCTTGTCCGGCCACAGGAAAAGTATCAGGGCCAGGCAGGCGGCGACTGCAGGTATAAGCACAGATACCCAGCGGACAGCACGCCTCTTTGCGACTATTCGGTCGAATTCTTCGGAATAATCAACCTCGAAGATATCGAAGTCCGGATCCATTGATTCTTTACTCTTTTTCATAATTCCTTTCCCATTTTGTCCAACAAATTCCTGCGTGCGGAAGAAAGCATTGTGCGTACAGATCGTACCGGGATGCCGGTAATCAGGGCAATGTCTTCCGATTCTATCCCTGACTGCCATAGCAGGATAAGGCGCCTTTCCGAACGTGGCAGCAGGGAGATGGCTTTCATCAATGAGACCTGCGTGTCTTTGGCTTCGAGCATCGCATCCGAGCGCTCTATAGCGGGGATATCGATATGCATAGTACCAAGTTCCTCAAGTCTGTGCCCACGGCGTTTCCGCCAGATACTCACACAGGCATTCTTTACAGCCTTGACGGCAAGAGCCTCAATATTGTCGCCTTCCTTGAAACCTCTTTGCAAGAGCTTCAGAAGAACATCCTGAACCACATCTTCCGCATCCTCCCAATTGCGGAAAAAAGTATAAGCCACGCGTATAAGGACGGGGCGGAGGTCCAGGAATATCGAAAAATCTTGCGCCATCTACATAAAGATAACGCAAGATAGAGAAAAAGTCAAGTAATTAATTGTTTGCTTCCGTAATCCTCTGAAGATAAGTAATATTTATTAATTATTTCTTTTCCAGTCTTATTAGTTTACAATAAATGATGCATAAATTTGTAAAAATTATGGATATGGAGATTCCGAGGGGAAACAGCCGGGAAGATACTAAAGCCCGGAGACAAATCATCAAAGATTTTTACAATAATTGGTTCTCGGCCAACCCTGATCAGGTGGTTCGGAACAAAGCGTTACATGCAGATATTCATGTTAAGTACTCTTCCATGAATGAGACCTCCGGACGTGTCTACAAGATGAAGTATGGGAAATACAAACTCGTCGTTGGTCTACAGAAATCAACTGGGCATCTTGTACAATACTATGTAGGAGGTGGGGATAAAAAATAAAAGCCGCCAGGCAGCGACTTTAGAATGAGGCTCGAATCAAGTAGTCTTGAAAGGGTTGTCATCCCTTAAGCGAATCCCCTTCAACGAATCCTGCTGCAAAGGTACAAATTCTTTATTGAATTGCAATATTGCGCGCAAAAATACTATCGTTCGATAAACCGGTCCGTGTAGTTCTTCCAATACTCAGTTTTGCCATAAACCTCCAAACTCCCCTTTGGAATAACAATCGGGCAGTTTCCGGTATCATCAAACATTTCACCCCCGCCTTTTGGAGGAATAGTGGAATCAATACGAATCTCTTCCAACCGTTTGCAACCCTTTAAAGCAAGTATGCCAATGCTTTCGATGCTATACGGAAGTGTTATTCTTTTCAAACCAAAACAGCCAAAAAAAGCACCTTCATGGATATGCTTCAAAGATGCGGGCAGAGTGATTTCAGTAAATCTGCCACAAATCGCCAAGGAATATGGGAAAAGTTCTTCTAACCCATCTGGCAATAATACTTCCCGCAAATAATAACAAGCGTCAAAAGCATAACTATCAATACGTTTAATCTTTGAAGGCAGTATTATTCTTGATACAGTCGTGTCAACCATCATTAACTGTTCAGGGACAGACAAAAGCGTTTCAGAGAACTTGAGTATTCCAAGATTACCAAAATAATCATTCCTAATAAGATTGTTTGGAGTTTTGCACAACTGAACTGGCTTTCCATTAACTGTTTCATAGATGATTGTATCATCGGTGTGAACAACACCTATTTTGCATTCATCGGAAAACCTGCCATCTGTTGTTGCCACTTTGATAGTAGCATTTCCTGGTCCGACACATAGCAACGTATCGCCAGTCACACGAACAATCTTCGGGTCAGAGCTCTCCCAAATTAATCCTTCACCCGATGCTTCCGAAGGAAAGAATACAACGTCCAAAAAGAGTGTATCTCCGATAGCAACATCTACAGACTTTTGAGATAGTTCGATAGACTGTAATACTATTCCTGTCTCCTCTTTGCAACCTACTGCAGAAATGACTGATAGCATTACTGCACTTACAATTCTTAGGAGATTATTCATCGGATAACCAATTATCTTACTTTTTCAACTATATCCAGGGCATCGCGGCAGAGGGTGGTGATGCGGGCCCAGTCGCCGGCGGCGATGGCATCTTTGGGGAAGAGGTTGCTGCCCATTCCGACGCAGTAGACACCGGCCTTGAACCAGCCTTCGAGGTTCTCGCGGGTGGGTTTAACGCCGCCCGTGACCATCAGCTTGCTCCAGGGCATAGGAGCGCGGAGGCCCTTTACGAATGCGGGGCCGAGGACGTCGCCGGGGAAGACCTTGCAGAGGTCGCATCCGGCTTCCTGGGCCGCACCTACTTCACTCACGCTGCCGCAGCCGGGAGCATAGGGAACGTTCCTGCGGTTGCAGATGGGAGCGATTGCGGGGTTGAACAGAGGACCCACCACGAAGTTGGCGCCCAACTGCAGATAGAGGGCGGCGGTGCCAGGATCCACCACGGAGCCGATTCCCATAATCATTCCGGGAAGCTCTGCGTTGGCATATTTTACCAACTCCTTGAACACTTCCTGGGCGAAATCGCCGCGGTTCGCGAACTCGAAGGCGCGGATGCCGCCTTCGTAGCATGCCTTCAGCACATTCTTGCTGATCTCTATATCTCCATTGTAGAAGACGGGCACTATGCCGGTCTCACGGATGGCGGTCAGGACCTGAATTTTATCGTATTTTGCCATATTAAACTCCTCCGAATGCACTGTATCCGCCGTCTACCGGAATCACTATGCCGGTGACGAAAGATGAGATGTCACTAAGTAAATAAAGCATTGTTCCCACCAGGTCTTCGGGCTCGCCGAACTTATGGGTGGGCGTGTTGGCGATGATCTTCTTGCCACGGGGCTTGAGGGCTCCGGTGGCTTCGTCGGTGAGCAGGAAACGGTTCTGGTCGGTGAGGAAGAATCCGGGCGCGATGGCGTTGCAGCGTATGCCGAGCTGGGCCACGTGCACCGCATACCACTGGGTGAAGTTGTTGATCGACCCCTTGGCTGCGGAATATGCGGGAATCTTGGTCAGGGGACGGAAAGCGTTCATCGAGGAGATGTTCAGCACCACGCCCTTCTTTGCCTCGATCATATCGGTGGTGAACACCATCGTGGCCAGAAGCGTGCCCTTGAAATTGAGGTCGTAGACAAACTGGAATCCTTCCATATCCAGGCCATAGAAGCTCTGGGCCAGGTCGGTGTCGGCATCCATCTGCTCCACGGCGCAGGTCGCCTTGGGAGAGTTGCCTCCGGCGCAGTTGATAAGGATGTCTATCTTGCCGAGTTCCTTGTGGATGAGGTCGCGTGCGGCCACTAAGGCCTCTTTGTCGAGGGTGCTGGCGCTGATGCCGAGGCACTTGACTCCGAACTCCTTGGCAATAGCTTCGCCTTTGGCGGGGTTATCCTTGCTGCGGCTGATGACCGCGAGGTTGACTCCGGCTTCTGCCAGGCCGCGGGTGAGGGCCATGCCCAGCACGCCGAAGCCTCCGGTGATGACGCAGTTGCGTCCTTTCAGGTCTTCGAATGAATACTTCATAACTTACTTACTGAATAATCTGGCAATGTGACGGTCGCAAAGGTTTGCGGTGATCTGCTCGCCGATCACGTCGGTGTGCTTCTCGAGGGCGGGGAGGAACTCGTCGGCGAGCTCGGCCGCGATCTTGTAGCTCACGTGGATCAGCTGGCGGAAAGAAGGATTGTAGAGGGGATCCTCCTGGTTATGGCGCATGGTGCGGGCATAGGTATCCGCATCCCACTTCGCAACTTCCTCGGGAGTAGGCAGTTTGGTGGTGTCCACGTCGATGACGGTGGCATAGGGAACGGTGAGTTCCGCCATACGCCCGAGGGCGTTCACATATATCTTCTTGGCAAGCTCCAGCGCGGCGGGATCCGCAACGGCGAGGCCGATGTTCTCTTCGAGCCAGGTGGTGCCAGCGGTCTTGATGTGTATGCCCTTGTCGTGCTTGCGGATCAGGCGGCCCATAATGGGGTAGATGCTGAACTTGTCCGATCCGGAGTGGATGGAGAGCTTCAGGTTTTCGGGAAGGCCGTATTCGCGCACTGCCTCTTCGATCACCATCAGGTCCTGCTCGAACTCACGCTCGAAGCGGGCCAGGTCCCCGCGATAATCCACTCCCTTGTTGAAGCGGCCGGTGAACTTGGGGGCGATGGTCTGCACGGGGATGCCCTCACGGGCGATCTCGCGGAGGATGTACCTCAACTCCTCGGGAGTCTGGGCCTCGTCCACCTCGTCCATGGAGACTTCGGTCACGAAATTGTCCGCACCCTTCTTCTCCGCAATATGGCGGTAGATTTTTCCGGCCTCCTTGATGGCGGGCAGGAATCTCTCTTCGATGCTTCCGGTCTTGCCGATATAGTCGGCCACGTCGATGGTGAAGAAGTCGGAAGAGTCGATGAAACGGTCTACGTTAGTCAGGTTGATATGGTCTGCATCCACGAAGTACTGCCCCTTGTAGTTCAGGGCCTTCACGGCTGCATCGGCTTCGCGGCGGGTCTCGATGGGCTCGGTGCCCACTATCTGGTGCTCACGGTTGCTCTTGTTCCACACGGGAACGAAGTGCACGCCAAAGCGCTCCTCGGCCTCTATGAGGGCCTTGAGCTGGTTGACTCCTTCGTGGGCGAAACGGTCGCCTACGCCGAATGAGTATTTGCCTATCTTCATATGTTTCAGTGTTTTATGCGTTGTAGGTGGTGGAAATCGTATCTCCCCCGTGGCCTGTCCAGTTGGTGTGGAAGAACTCTCCGCGGGGCTTGTCGGTGCGCTCGTAGGTGTGTGCTCCGAAGAAGTCCCTCTGTGCCTGGAGCAGGTTCGCCGGCAGGCGCTCGGTGCGGTAGCCGTCGTAGTACTGCAGGCCTGCGGTCATGCAAGGGGCGGGCACTCCATTCTGCATTGCGGCGCAGAGCACGTTGCGCCATCCCTGCTGGGCCTCGGCGAGCTTGCCGCTGAAGTAAGGATCGAGCAGGATGTTGGCGATGGCGGGATTCTTGTCGAATGCTTCCTTAATCTTGCCGAGGAACACGCTGCGGATGATGCAGCCGCCCCTCCACATCAGGGCTATTCCGCCATAGTTAAGGTTCCAGCCGTACTCCTTGGCGGCGGCGCGCATCAGGGCATAACCCTGGGCGTAGGATACCACCTTGGCGGCGAATAGGGCCTTGCGGAGATCCTCCAGGAAGGCGGCGCGGTCCCCCGTGAACTTTGCGGGTTTGGGGCCTTCCAGGATCTTGGACGCAGCCACGCGCTCCTCCTTCTGTGCGGAGAGGCAGCGGGCGAAAACGGATTCACCGATGAGAGTGAGCGGCACGCCCTGATCGAGAGCGGCGATTGCGGTCCACTTGCCGGTGCCCTTCTGGCCGGCGGTGTCGAGGATGTAGTCCAGCACGTAGCGGCCGTCCTCATCCTTCTTGGCGAGGATGTCGCGGGTGATTTCCACGAGGTAGCTGTCCAGGTCCCCTTTGTTCCACTCGGCGAAGGTCTCGTGCATCTCCTCGTTGGTCATGCCGAGGATGTCCTTCATTATCTGGTAGCACTCGCAGATGAGCTGGATGTCGCCATATTCGATGCCGTTGTGGACCATCTTCACGAAGTGGCCGGCGCCGCCTTCTCCTACCCAGTCGCAGCAGGGAGAGCCGCCTTCCACATGGGCGCAGATGCCCTGGAAGATGGACTTGACGTGAGGCCACGCGGCAGGAGATCCGCCGGGCATCATCGAAGGGCCCTTGAGGGCGCCTTCCTCACCGCCGGAAACGCCGGTGCCCACATAAAGCAGGCCTTTGCTTTCCACATACGCCGTGCGGCGCGCGGTGTCCGGGAAGTGGGAGTTGCCGCCGTCGATGATGATATCGCCGGGATCCAGGACGGGGATGAGTTTCTCGATGAAATCATCCACGGGCTGACCGGCCTTCACCATCAGGAACACCCTGCGGGGTGCCTTCAGCGACTGCACGAAATCCTCCAGGGAATGGGCTCCATAGATGTTCTTGCCCTTTCCGCGGCCTTCCATGAACTTGTCGACCTTCTCCACTGTGCGGTTGAAAACGCTCACGCGGAATCCCTTGCTTTCCATATTCAGGACCAGGTTCTCGCCCATCACGGCAAGACCTACGAGTCCGATATCCGATAATTCTTTCATTGTATGTCTGTTTATCTTTTTACTCTTGCATTACCCTTCCATACGCTCCAGACCTGCTCTTCGTCGGCAGGCTGCGCGTAGTCGGTGAGGAAGGTTGTGGCCAGTGCGCCGGTGGCCCATCCGAACTGAATCCACTTCTCGCTCTCCCAGCCCTTGAGGATGGAATAGAGGAGGCCTCCTACGAAGCCGTCTCCACCGCCAATGCGGTCCAGGACGTGGATTTCGCGGGGTTCGACCACGTGCCAGGTGTCGCCTTCGAGCATGATGGCGCCCCAGTTGTGGCTGTTGGTGTTGTTCACCTGGCGGAGGGTGGTGGCGAAGACCTGAGCGTTAGGGTTCTGGGTCTTCACGCGGCGGATCATCTCCTTGAATCCCTCGATCTTTGCGGCGATATCCTTTCCGCCGGCCTCGGGGCCTTCGATGCCCAGGCAGAGCTGGAAGTCCTCCTCGTTGCCGATGAGGATGTCCGCCACCGAGCAGATCTCGGAGAAGACGTCGTGGAGTTCCTGCTCACGGCCTGCCCAGAAGGATGCGCGGTAGTTAAGGTCGAAGCTGATGCGGCTGCCGTGGCGCTTTGCGGCTCGGGCTATCTCGAGACAGAAGCGGCTGGTTTCGGGGCTGAGGGCCGCGATGAGGCCGGACAGATGCACTATCTGCACGCCTTCCTGGCCGAAAATGCGCTCGAGGTCGAAGTCCTTTACATTAAGGAGCCTGCCCACTTCCCCGGCGCGGTCGTTCCACACGCGCGGGCCGCGGGAACCGTATCCGCTGTCGGCGATGTTGATCTGGTGCCTGTATCCCCAGGGGCCTCCCTGAGGCACTTCAGGGCCTTCGAAATCCATTCCGCGGGAGCGGAGATTGCTCTTGATGAAAGCGGCGAAAGGACTTCCTTCCACGAAGGCGGTGAGCACCTTCACGGGCATCCCGAGATAGGAAGCGATGCTGGCCACGTTGGTTTCGGCGCTGGTGGCATAGAGATGCAGCACGTCGCTGCACTGCACCGGCTGGCCGTTTTCGGGGGTCACCCTCAAACCCATGCTGGTGGGCACCAGGAGGGCATATTTGCAATTCTTCTTAAGTTCCATATTTCGTTATCTTGATACTCTTCCGGAGCCGTCGCCCTTCATGAGGTTTTCCACTTCCGCCACGGTCACGAGGTTGTAGTCCCCGTAGATGGTGTGCTTGAGGCAGGATGCCGCAACGGCGAAGTTCAGGGCCTTCTGGTCGTCGAAGTTGAGCAGGCCGTAGATGAGGCCTCCCATGAAGGAGTCGCCACCGCCGACACGGTCCACGATGTGGGTGATATCGTAGCGGGGAGACTGGTAGAGGGTCTTTCCATCCCAGAGCACGCCGCCCCAGGTATTGTGGTTGGCGTTGATGCTGCCGCGAAGGGTGATGATGACCTTCTTTGCACGGGGGAACTTTGCCATGAGCTGCTCACCCACGCTCTGGAAGCGCTTCTGGTCTACCTGGCCGCCGGTTGCGGTTACGTCGAAGCCCTCGGGCTTGATGCCGAATACTTTGTCGGCATCTTCCTCGTTGCCGAGGATGATATCGGAGCAGGCTACGAGTTCGGGCATGACCTCGCTCGCCTTCTTGCCATATTTCCAGAGGTTCTTGCGGTAGTTAAGGTCGCAGGAGACGGTCACTCCCAGACGGTTCGCAGCCTTGACTGCCTCGAGGCAGACATCTGCTGCACCCTGGCTGATGGCAGGGGTGATACCTGTCCAGTGGAACCAGTCGGCGCCCTCGAGCACCTTGTCCCAGTCTATCATTCCGGGCTGGATTTCGGAGATTGCGGAGTGGGCGCGGTCGTAGACGACTTTGCTGGGGCGGGCAACTGCGCCGGTTTCGAGGAAATAGATTCCGAGCCTGTCGCCACCGTAGACGCAGTACTTTGTGCCTACACCGTGTTTGTGCAGATCGGAAACGCATGCTTTGGCAATGTCGTTTTCGGGCAGACGGGTAACGAATTCAGCCTCGCATCCATAGTTTGCGAGCGATACGGCAACGTTGGCTTCACCGCCGCCGAAAGTGGCATTGAGAGTGTCAGCTTGGGAGAAACGGAGATAGCCGGGCGTAGCAAGCCGGAGCATGATCTCGCCGAAAGTGATTATTCTGGGCATGATACTATTATTAATAACGCACAAATTTAATATATTTTTTTCGTTTCCGTGCACGGTAACGGAAAAATTATTACTATATTTGAAAACAATTACTGAAGCGCATAGAAACATGGAAAACAAGCAGAAAATCACCATCAAGGATATAGCCCGTCTGACCGGCCTTTCCAAGGGCACGGTGGACCGTGTGCTGCACAACCGCGAAGGTGTGTCGAAGAAGAGTTACGCAAAGGTGATGAAGGTCATAGAAGATCTCGGCTACGAGCCCAATATCTATGCCTCGCTGCTTGCGCAGAACAAGGAGCGCGTGGTCGCCGTTCTTCTCCCCCGCAGTAAGGACGGGGACTTCTGGGAACTCGCCGAGCCCGGCATCGTGCGCGGCATGGACTTCGGGCGGAACTTCGGCATCAAGGTGCAGAAGGTGGATTACGACCAGTACGACATCGAATCCTTCCGCAGCGCCTGCGACGAAGTCCTTGCGCTGGAGCCCGCAGGCGTGGCGCTTCCGCCCATGTTCAAGAACGAAACCCTGGTGTTCACGGCCAAGCTCCGTGCGGCGGGCATCCCCTATGTGTATTTCGATTCCAAACTGGAAGACAACGGCTATCTGGCCTACTACGGCATGCCCATCTACCAGAGCGGATACCTATGCGCTTCCATCCTCTCCGACGAGATGGATATGAAGGAAGTAGGCATCATCCGTATCCAGCGCGACAAGCACGGCCAGTCCGACCCTACCATCAACCGTCGCGAGGGCTTCATAGACTACATCTCCGAGCACTTCCCCAAGTGCAGGATAAGCAACGTCTTCATCAACCCCAACAAGCCCAGGGAGATAGATGGAATTCTCGCCGGCTTCTTTGCCGAGAATCCCGGCATTCAGAGCGTTGCGATGTTCAACTCCCGGATCTACCTAATCACGCGCTTCCTGGAGAAGCATCCGGAAAAGAAATGCCGCGTGGTCGGATTCGACAACCTCGCGGCAAATCTATTGGCGCTCAAGAAGGGTCTTGTAACTTCCCTTATTGCCCAGCGCCCCGATGTTCAGGTGTTCAGCGCCATCAGCGCCCTCACCGAGTATGCTGTCTTCGGCAAAGCCCCCGCCAAGCGGGACAACTTCATGCCTATGGACATACTCACGCGCTATAACGCGGAGTACTATTAGAATCCGAAGTAGCGGTCTGCGTTGTTGTAGCAGATGTCCTCTACCATCTGGCCGATGAAATCCATCTCAGATGCGGGCAGACGTCCCTCTTCGATATCCTTTCCGAGCACGTCGCAGAGGATGCGGCGGAAGTACTCGTGGCGGGGATAGCTGATGAAGGAGCGGCTGTCGGTGAGCATGCCCACGAAACGGCTCAGGAGCCCGAGGGCGCTGAGGGCGTTCAGCTGCTTGCGCATGCCGTCTTCCTGATCCAGGAACCACCAGCCGGAACCGAACTGCATCTTGCCGGGGAAGGTGCCGTCGTTGAAGGTGTAGGCCATCACCGTCATCACCTCGTTATCCTTGGGATTGAGGCAGTAGAGTATGGTCTTGGCGAGCTTGTCCTCGGACGCGAGGCGGTCGAAGAACCTGTGGCCGGCCGCTGCGGTGGGCAGGTCGTGGATGGCGTCGAAGCCCGTGTCGGGGCCAACCAGCTTGAACATCTTCGAGTTGTTGTTGCGGATGGCGCCCACGTGGAACTGCTGCGCCCAGCCGGACTCTGCGTCCATTACTGCCATATCGTGCAGGAATGCGCTGCGGAACTTCAGAAGCTCTCCCTCCGAAGGGCGCTTTCCGAGGAGCACCATCTTGAAGATGGCCTCGATTTCGATCTGCTTGTAGTCGGCGGCATAGAAGGTCTCCAGGCCGTGGTCGGAGAGCTTGCAGCCGTTGGCGGCAAAGAAATCGTGCCTCTTCTGCAGGGCCTCGATGAGGTCTGCGTAGGAATCTATTTCCTTATCTGCCGCCTCTCCGAGTTTCTTCAGGTATTCCTTGTATGACTTGGGATCCTCGATTGCCATTGCCTTGTCCGGACGCCATGCAGGCAGCACCTTGGTGCCGAAGGGGTGCTCGGCAATCTCACGATGCCAGCGGAGGTCGTCGGCGGGATCGTCGGTGGTGCATACCACCTTCACTCCGAACTTGCGGATGAGGGCCTGGCCGCGGAATTCCTCCGTGGCGAGCTTGGCATTGCACTCTTCGTAAATCTCGCGGGCGGTCTTGGGGCTCAGCACCTTGTCGATGCCGAATACACGGCTGAGCTCGAGATGAGTCCAGTGATAGAGGGGGTTCCTCATCAGGTAAGGAACGGTCTCAGCCCACTTCTCGAAGGTCTCCCATGAGGATTTGGTGCCTCCGGTGAGATACTCCTCGCTCACACCGTTTCCGCGCATCGCGCGCCATTTGTAATGGTCGCCGTAGTGGCCGTCCACCAGCCAGAGCTGGGTAATGTCGCGGAATTGGATATTCTCTGCGATCTGCTGGGGCACGAGATGGCAATGGTAATCTATGATAGGCATACCCTCGGCGTGCCCGTGATAAAGCTCACGGGCTGCGCCTGTTGTGAGCATGAAGTCTTTGTTGATGAATTCTTTCATATCCTTTTATTACCAGCGACTATCGCCATAACCCTTATATGCAGCCTTGACGGTGAACTTGCCCGTAGTGGGATCTCCTGCGAAAGGAGTCTCGTCGAGCACGGTACCAGCCGCGGTGATGTCTTCCTCTGCCATGGTGTTCCACCAACTGTAGGTGCCGGTAGCTTCGATGTCGAAGAAGATGTTGTCGGTGATGTAAGGATGCTTGATGGTCTCGGAGGTCTTGCTGACCAGCTTCGGGAAGCCGTTGGACTGCGTGGGAGCATCCACTGCCTTCTTCATGGCCGCGAAGATGTTCTTTCTCACGAGTATGCGGCGGGCGGCCGCGCTGAGTGATGCGGGAGCAACACCGGTAGTGGCACGCACGTGCATGATACCATTGTTATCCTTGCTATCCACGGAGCAGAGGTTGTAGAAGGTGTTGTTTTCTACTGTGACTGCGCCCACCTTTACGCCTGCATCCATACGCAGGAAGGTGCGGATGCCGTTGTAGAAGGTGCTGTTGTTGATCTTCACGCTGGACACCGTGCCCTTGCGGAAGTCGATGAAGTCTCCGCTGGTGCCGAAATCGTGCACGAGCAGTCCGGTGATGGTGAGAGGTCCCATGGAAGACTCACCCGATCCGGAGATGAGACGGTTGGAGTATCCGTAGATGTCGCAATCCTTAAGGGTCATCGCACCCAGGACAGAAGAGGCGTCGATGTCGATCATGTTGCCGACCTTGGCCTCGCTGCCTGCGTTGTCGTAGACACCGTTCATGCGGAGGTTCTCGAGCACGAAATCACCTTCCGTTGCGGCGAGCTTGATGCCGCCGATAACCTCGGGCTTGATACCGTTCTTGGCCACGCCCTTCAAGGTCACGCCCTTGCTCAGGGTCACGACACCGGAGGATGCACCGTCCACCTTAGTGAGGTCGTAAGTGCCTGCCGCGAGGGCGATAACGTCCTTGCCGGCGGTGATAGCGGTCACAAGTTCCTCGACGTTATTCACGTTGAATGCGGCTCCTGCGGGAGCGGCGCTCTTGATCCAGCGGGGATCACCCACCTTCTCGCTCGCCACGAGGTCGTGGACGATGGTGAAGTCGCCGGCGGCGGCATCCTTGAACACATCTGCAGTGAGCACCACACCGTATCCGGCGGTAGCCACATCCTGTGCGGAATATGCCCACCAGCTGTATTCGGTGTCGAGGTTGTTCTCGGTGGTTACCACATCATAGAAGTAGTTGTGGCTGAACACAGGAACGAAGATGGTTGAAGAAGTCTTGCTGACAAGTTTCGGGAAGCCCTGGGCATTGGAAGGAGTGTCAGCAGTCTTCTTCATGGCTGCGAAGAGGTTGTCTTTCACGACAACCTGCTTTGCGTCGGTGACGGAGGTGCTGCGAACGTGGAAGATACCGTTGTTGTCCTTACTGTCCACGGAGCAGAGGTTGTAGAAGGTATTGTTCTGCACCAGGATGGAGCTACAGACGACCGCTGCATCGATACGGGCGAAGGTGCGTATGCCGTTGGCGAAGGTGCTGTTAACCACCTTGACCGCGGTGAGGCCGCCCTTGCGGACATCGATGAAGTCGCCGCTGGTGCCCATGCCGGTAATCAGGGCTCCGTCGATGACGAGGCTGCCCACCGTCGAGCTTTCCTTATCCTGATAGAACAGACGGTTCTTGAAGTTCTTGACATCCACTCCGGAGAGAGTGAAGGAAGACACTGCAGCACCGTCCTGCACATAGAATGCATTGTCGAGAGCGTTGTTGCCATCGATGGTGATGCCCTTCACGGTGAAGGAAGTCGCGCCTGCGCCGAGTTCGAACTTGCCCTGCACGATAGCGCCCTTGCCACCGGTGAGGGTGAGAGGAGCGTTGAGCACGGTAGCAGCTGCGGTCAGGTCATAGGTTCCGTCAGCGAGGGTGATGACCTTTTTGCCCGCTGAGATGGCGGTGAGGAGGCCGTCGGCATCGTTCACAGTGATCTCGGAACTCGGAGTGCTGCCTGCCATGATGTTCCAGCGAGGATCGCCCACGCCTGCGTTCATCATCACACCGTTCGTGAGGGTGAAGTCGCCGTTGGCGGCATCCTTGCAAGGATCTGCGGGCAGTATTGCACCACCGCCGGCGGTACCTTCTTCCTTGGTCATGTTAGCCCAGAAGGAATAGGCTTCCTTGCCTTCACGGTCTTCGCAGTTGTAGAAGTAGTTGTTGGCTACGGTGTAAGGAGTAATACCACTCTTGCTGCGGAGTTTCGGGAATCCAGCGGCGTTGGAAGGCTCGGTGTCGATGAGGATGGAGTAGAAGAAGTTGTTCTCCACACGATACTCGTTCAGGCCCGCGCCCGCAGCGCTGCGGATGTGGAAGATACCATTGTTGTCCTTGCTGGAGGAGTTGGTGGCCACCTTGTAGAATGTGTTGTTGCGGATTACCGTGGAGTTCATCTCATGGGCGGCGTCAGTGCGCACGAAGGTGCGGCAACTGTTGGCCACGGTGTTGTTCTCGAACACGAAGTTGTGGCTTGCGCCGTTGCGCATGTCGATGAAGTCGGCTTCCGCTGAGCTGTCGGTGATGAGGTTGCCCTTGAAGATGACGTACTGCACGTTCGACACGGCCTTTCCGGAGTTGTCGTAGAGGGCCTTGATGCCGTGGATGTTGCTGTCGTAGATAGCCACGGTGTCGGCAACGGGTGCTGCAGTGGTCTTGTCTTCGATGAGCAGCGAGGCACCGCTTCCAACGAAGTCGAGGTTACGGAACACTACGCTTCCGCCTATCTCTCCGCTGAGGGTGATGCTGGCGGTGATGGCGGTCTTCTTGTCGCCGGAGGTCTGTCCGCTCAGGTGCAGAGGAGCGACGAGCGTGAGAGGATCGGCGAGCACATAAGGAGTGTCGCTGTACTTCAGGGTAATGAAGTCCTTACCTGCGGCGATGGCTGCGAGGAGGTCATCCACACTGGCCACGATGAACTCGGTGCTTTCTTCGCCGCCGCCCTTAGGCAGCACTGCGAATGCGGCTATACCGGCTTCGGACTGGGTGTTGTAGATATCCTTGTCGGAAGGATTCGCGAACACGGAAACCTCATAGCTGCCGGCGTCGAGCATGCTGGTGGTCTTGCCTTCGATAGTGTATTCGAGGCCGTCCACAGCATAGGTCTTGCCGCTGAACACCACGGAATAGCTGGCTGCGTTGGTCACAGCTTCCCAGCTGATCTTGATGTCGGTGGCCTCGCCTGCGGTGAAGGATGAAGGAGTAGCCTTGGGTGAAGGTGCGGGCAGAGCCGTATTCACGAGGCTTACATCCTTCGACCAGGCAAGCTGGGCGACTGCGATCTCGCCGGAAGAATAGATGTAGACCCAGGATTCCTCGGTAATATCGCTGATGAGGATCTTCTGGGGTGCGGGAGCATCTGCCACAGGAGATACACCGCCCTTGACGATCAGGTCGCCTCCGGCAACGGGCCTGGTGGCCACGATGACGTGGGACGCTGCACTGCCGGCAGCACGTATTACCACGGAGCCGGGAGCATTTACCTTGAATGCAAGATATCCGTCGGAAGGAACCTTGTTACGGTCGGTGACGGTAGGAACGGTGAACTTCAGGGTTCCGTCCGCCGCTTCGATGGGGCAACTCTCGGATGCGGAGACGAGCAGGCCGTCGCGCACCATCTGTTTCTTGATGGTTCCGGAGAAGTCCCTGGCGTTGCCGAGATCCCATGTGTGGGCTTCGGTGATGACGCCCTGGGTCAGGTCTTCGGGCTCCTCGACATAAGGAGTCCACCACTTGGGCGCGCCGACTTCCTTGCCTGCGATCTCGCTGTCGGCCACTATGTTATAGTATCCGCCGGGAGCGTTGTAGCAAGGGTCTGTAGCCAGGATCGTACCGTTTGCCTGGGCCATGGTGAAGTTGTCGGTGAAGTATGTGAGTGCTCCGGCATCGTCCTTCGGCAGGTTGTAGAACCAGTTGTTGGACGCTGTGAGAGTCATTCCGGACGCGGGAGTATACTTGGCGTTCGAACTGGCCAGGACGGCCTTTCCGGTCATGTTCAGGAACAGGTTGTTCTTGAAGGAGAAGGATCCGGGAACGATCTGGAATCCGAATATGCCGGCGTTGTTGGTGTTGTCTACAAAGCTCAGGTTCTGGAGGGTGTTGTTCTCGAACACGAAAGCGTCGATCGTTCCGGCATCGATGCGGATGAAGGTACGCATGCCCTGCCAGATAGTGTTGCCCACGAAGGAGAGCTTTGCGATGGTGGTGGCGTTACGGATATCGAACACGTCGCCGCCGCCGGTTCCGTCGGAGTTGATGTCGTGGATGTCGCAGCTGTCGTAGGTCACTTCACCCAGCTTCATCGCCTTACCCCACTCGTAGATGAGGCCCTTGGAATAGTTGCAGATGACGCAGTTCTTGTAGGTGATGTTGCCTATATTCTTGTCGGCCACGGCGCCGCCGTTCTTGTTCTGGATGGCGAAACCGAATCCGGAAGGACTGGTGGCGGTGGGAGCACCGTTGAACTCGACTCCCTCGAAGTAAAGGTCGGAACCGTCCCAGGTGTCGGCGATGTGGAGTTCACCGGTGAGCACCGGCTTGGTGCCGTCGGCGGTCTCCTCACCCACGATGGTGACACCCTTGGAGAGGTCCATAGCCTCGATGTCATAGGGAGAGCCTGCCATCTTGAGGACGATCTGGGCATCCTCGGTAAGCACTGCGTTCTGCAGAGCTGCGAGGGTGGACACCTCGGTGAATCCGGTGACGTCGGGAGTAGTCCATGCATCCACCTGTCCGCGGCTGGCGGAGAGATAGAAGAGGGACACGGTATACTCCTTCGAGGCGGCGAGGCCGGTTATAGTTGCCGTCGCGGCAGCCTTGTCTTCTGCGGTCAGGTCGTACTTGGAGGTCTCCTCGGAGCCGGTCACCGCATATTCCACATGGGTGACGTCGCCGAAGTCGGCAACATCCTTCGACCATGCCAGCGATATGCTGTTAGCTGTGCGGGCGGTCACCTTGAGGTAGAGGTTATCCTTCACGGCGTAAGTCTTGATGGACTTGTCGTAAGCGGCAACCTTGGAGTCCTTCTTGCCGTCAGCAGTTGCCTGCACGGTGAACCAGTAAGTCTTGTCGGCCTCCAGCTTCTTCTGGTAAGGCACCTGTGAAGGGTCGAGGTTCTCGGTAAGATACTGGGCGGTCAGGTCCGCATCCGTATAAACGGTAAGGATGTAGTTGTCCACGCCCTTGGCCACGTCCCAGCTGAAGGTCACGACATCTCCGAGCGAGCTGTTGACCTTGGCGGACAGGTTGGTGGGCTCAAGGCAGCGGGAAAGCTTTATTTCGCTGATCTCCTCGAACTGATCGGTGGCACATGCGACTGCACCGAGCATGAGGATGGAAGCGACTGTGAATTTGATTATATTCTTGTATTTCATAACGCGTTCGGATTAGATGCTGTCGTAACCGTAATCGTTCTTGATGTGCCCCTGGCTGTTGGTCATGGTATCGTTGAAGATAGGCCAGAACATGTACTGCTCGGGGTTACGGTAGTAGATGCCTTCGATGCGGTTGGTGTAGAACCCGCTGCTCTTGGCATCGTCGAACTTGGTGACATACTCGGCAGATACCTCTGCTCCAGCAGGCGCTGCCTCGCCGGTCTTGAGGAAGTGGATGTCGATGGACTTCTCGTCGTCTGCGAAAGTGTAGTAGATGTCGCCGGTGAGCGTCGCATAGCTGCCGCTGAGGGCACGGAGGGCCTTCATGTCGGTAACAGCGTCGTCCAGCTTGGTCTTCAGCATGTTCCAGCGGATGAGATCGGCCTTGCGGAGGAACTCGCCGCAGAACTCGAGGGCGCGCTCGTCCACGATGGCGTTGAACATCGCGGTCTTGTCGGCCAGGCCGTCCACATAGGTTTCGGCTTCGGCCTCATGGCCCTTGTATGCGCGCTTGCGAACCTCTTTCAGATAGGTCTTTGCAGCGGTGAGATCGTTCTGCTCGTTGGCTATTTCGGCAGCCATGAGGAGAATGTCGGAGTAACGCATCACAACGGGCTTGATGCCATCGTCGTTACCGCCGGTATAGGGCTGTGCGTCCATCCACTCGAAACGGTATTTTCCGAAGTACCACTTGGCGATTCCGGCAGGCTCTATGGAATTGTCCTTGAGCCACTTGTAGTTGACGCAGGTGATGTCGCGGCGCTGGTCGTTCGCACCATACTTGAAGTACATGGTGGGAAGCGGGCCGGCATCTCCGCCACGGGTCACGCCGTTGGAGATGGATGCACCCTCGGAAGCGATTGCGAAGGTGAAGTTCCACCTGCCGCGGCCTGCTCCGAACGGAATCACGAACAGGGTCTCGTAGGATGTGCCTGCGGTGAGGTTATCCATATTGTTGACCTTGTACCAGTAGTTGCGGTAGTCGCTCTCGAGGGAGGCCTTGCCGATGGCATCCTGCAGGTATGTGAGTGCCTTGGGGTAGAGGACGTCCTTGGTGAGGGCGGGATCGCTGGAGAGGCGGATGGTGCCCAGGTCGCCGGTTCCGACCTTTCCGTCATCGGGACGGAGGGCGTAGCCGGATGCGAGGAGGGCGATCCTTGCATAGAGGCCTTCAGCGAACACCTTGTTCACGCGGTCGGTGGTAGCAGCTGCCTCAACGCCCGGATAGTAGAGGTTGGGAATAGCCTCTTCCAGGTCGGCGAGAATCTGCTTGAAGATGACATCGCGGCTCTCCTTGGCGGCATAGATGGTGCCGGAGGTGAGAGATTCGAAACGGGCGGGAACGTCTCCCCATGCCTTGATGAGGTCGTAGTAGATCATCGCACGGAGAGTCAGGGCCTCGCCGAGCAGATAGGCCATCTCGGGCCTGGTGGCGGGGCTGCCGTATTCGCGTATGCCCTCGATTACGAGGTTGGCGCGCTCGATTCCCATGTACATGAGAGGGAACGGACCGTTGGAAAGGTTGAGCTGGGAGTTGTTGGGCTCGCACTGGTAAGCTGCGATGTCGGACTTGCCGTCACCGGGCTTGTATGTGTTGTACCACTCGATATCGGTATTGAATCCGTACCAGGGAAGGAACCTTCCGCGATAGGAGTTGACCTCGCAGAACGCTTCGGTGATACCGAAGATCGTGCCTTCTGCCAGAGCGTAGTTGGAATAGACCGTGGCTGCATCGAACGCCGAAGGCGACGATGTCTCGAGCAGCTTGCTGCAGGAAGGTGCGGCCATCATGAGGCCCAGCACACAGACGATATATAAATGTATCTTTTTCATATTCCTTGTCCGTTTAGAAAGTTATGTTGAGACCTGCGACCCAGCCGATGGACTTGGGATATGCCGAATAGTCCACACCGGGAGTAAGCGGAGTGGCGCGGCGGGTATCGACCTCAGGATCGTATCCGGAGTAGTTGGTGAGGCAGAACAGGTTGGTTCCCGTAACGTAGACGCGTGCACGGCGGACATGATACTTCTCGGTGAGTTTCTCGGGAAGGGTGTATCCGACCGTGAGGCTCTGGAGGCGGAGGAATGATGCATCCTCTACCGCCCAGTCGGAGAAGACGGCGCTGCCGACCGCGGGGCTCCACATGGTCTTGCCCTTGTTGACGGCCTTAAGGGTGGCGGCGTCGGTAATGAGTTCGCCCGTGGTCCAGTCGATATTGGTCCAGCGCTTGTCCACATCCATGCTGTTAAGCAGGTTGCGGTTGTGGAACTTGCGGGAAGATGTGAACTCTATCTTGTTGGCGTTGTAGACCTCGTTGCCGATCATGTAGTTGAAGTTGGCGCTGAAGTCGAAGCCCTTGTAGTAACCGCTGAAGGAGAAGCCGCCGGTGAAGTCCGGGCTGGCGTTTCCGATGATGGTGCGGTCGGCTACGGTGACCTTGTTGTCGGCCGACTTGTCCACGTTCTTCAGCTTGATGGCACCGGGCATCAGGTAGCTTGCGCCGATGACGGCGGAATCATCCACCACACCTTCGTTGAGCACCCACTTGCTGCCGTTCCATGTGAAGTCGTCGGCTGTATAGAATCCGTCCACGACGTAGCCGTACATGTTGCCGAGGGGCTGACCCACCTGCACGATGTAGTCGTCACCGATTTCGGTGGATGCCCAGTAGGACTGGGCGGTGATGGAATTCAGGCCGCCGAGGTCGGTCACACGGTTGACGTTGTAGGCGATGTTGCCGGAGATATTGAGGGAGATATCCTTCTTCTGGATGATAGGCATGTTGAGGGTGAGCTCGATACCGCGGTTGCGGGTGGAACCGATGTTGCGGTACTGGCTGTCGTATCCGGAGCCCGTGATCGGGAAGTTGATGAGGAGGTCCTTGATGTCGTTCTGGTAAACCTCGAGGCTACCGGAAACGGCGCCGTTGGAGAGGCTGAAGTCCAGACCAAGGTTATGAGAATAAGTGGTTTCCCAGGTGAGGTCGGGATTGTTCATCACCTTGCCGGCCATCCAGTAGTTGGGGCTCTGGCTGAGCCATGTGGTGTTCACCGAGGAATACTGCTTTACGAGCAGGCCGGCAGGGATGTTGTTGTTACCCGCGGTACCGAAGCTGTAGCGGAGCTTGAGCTGGTCGATCCAGCCGCGGGTGGATTCCATCCAGTCTTCGTTGGAGATGGTCCAGGATGCGGCCGCGGACGGGAAGAATCCCCACTGGTGGCCGGGAGCGAACTTGGAGCTGCCGTCGGCGCGGAGCGTGGCACCGAGGGAATACTTATGCTTATAATCATAGTTCACGCGCCCGAAGAAGGAAAGCAGGCGGTCGTCCGGATTGTAGTAGTTGTTGGCAGATGACGGGGTGCCGGAAGAAAGGAAGTTCCAGGCCATCTCTGCACCGTAGAAGGTGGGGAGGCCGTCCACCATCATCTCAAGGGTGTTGCTCTTGGTGATAGTAAGTTCCTGTCCGAGGAGGGCGGTGAGGCTGTGGTCTTCGCTTCCGATCATATCCTTGAAATCGTAGTTCAGGGTATTCGTGTTGCGGTATTTGGTACGGAACGCCTCCTTATGCTGGTTGGAAGGAGTGTTCTTGATGGTGGAGTTGTTGGCCACATAATAGGTGGTCAGACCATAGAAGCGGTCGTCGGTCTGACGGTAATCCTCGTAACCGCCTTCGATCTTGAGGCGGAGGTTGTCGATTATATCCCAGTTGAGGGCGGCGTTGGTGTTCAGCGTCGCACGGATCCTGCGGGAATCGTTATCGGCCACGGAAAGGAGCGGCGGAGCGTTGTCGCCATAGTCCTGCTCCTCGTCCACGCCCTCGACCGTGTTGGCGAGAGGGATGGGAGAATAGGAAACGGCGTGCTTCAGACGTCCGTTGCCGGAGGTTGTGCCGGTATCCTTGATGCCATTCGCACCTGAGCCGCGCACGTTAACCTTGGAATAACGGACATTCACGTCGAGCGAGGTCTTCTTGGAAGTCTTGTAGTTGCCTTTGAAATTGAGGTTGTCGCGCCCGTAATTCGATCCGGCCATGATGGCATCGTCTCCCATGTGGGCGTAGCCAACGGTCCAGTTGTATCCCTCGCCGCTGCCGGATATCGAGAAGTCCGCACTGAAGGTGGAACCGGTGTTGCCGAACACGGCGTCCACCCAGTTGTTGCCCTTCAGCCCCTTGTAGAGGTCGATATCGTCGAATGTTCCGAAGAAGGGGATATAGTCGTTCTTGAGATTGTCGCGTATGGTTCCGAGTTCATACTGGAACTTCACGAAGTTCTCTACATCCATCGCCTGGATCGCGCCGGCGTTGGCCATCCTCTTGAGTCCGTAATAAGTGTTGAACTTGACGGAGATCTTCTGCCCGCGCTCTGCGCTCTTGGTGGTGACGATGATGACGCCGTTTGCACCGCGGCTACCATAGATGGCGGTGGAGAAAGCGTCCTTCAACACGTCGATGGAGGCGATTTCGGAGGAAGGGATGTCGTTGATCGATTCGACCGGGAAGCCGTCCACGATGTAAAGAGGACTGTTGTCCTGGGTGATGGAACCGCCGCCGCGGACGCGGATCTTCACGTCTGCGTCGGGATCACCTTCGGTCGTGACGACGGAGACACCCGCCATCTTACCGGAAAGCGCCTGGCTGACTGTAGTAACAGGCTGTTCGGTCAGTTTGTCGGATCCCACGGACGAGACAGCGCCAAGGAGGTCGCGACGCTTGACCGTCGCATAACCCACAACGACTACCTCGTCGAGGAATGTTTCATCCGCCTTGAGGACGATGTTGATTTCCGTCCTGCCGCCGATGGCGACCGTCTGATCTGCAAGACCGATGAAAGAGAAAACGAGATTGGCTGCATCTGCAGGCACCGTGAGCTGATAGTCTCCATCGAGCCCGGTGACCGTTCCGATGGTGGTGCCTTCAACGAAGACACCCGCTCCCATCAGCGGTTCGCCGTTCTCGTCCGACACGATACCCTTGATGGTCGTCTGCGCGGAAAGAGACAGTCCGGCACCAATGCAGAGAAGTACAGCAACGAGTTTCTTTGCTAAACTTTTCATTGGTTATTTGATTAAAATAGTAGTTACTAAATTAGTTACGGCGTCAAATATAAGAAGAAAAAATTGATTTCCGTGCACGGGCACGAAAATATTTTCCATTATAGTTGAGTATATGTTCCGCCGGCGTTCTGAGAAGCTACGATTTCACGCACTATATAGTGTAGATACATTTCCAGATTGGTGTAGCGGCCGTGCTTGTCGATGCTCACGGTTTTGCCGTCCGCGGCGCTGTTCTTGTTCAGGCCGAAGGCATCTTCGAAGGCATCGCTCATGCCGTCCCCGTCGGTGTCGGCGAGCGCGGATTTCTGTTCTGCGGTGGCTGTATACTCCGGCCATCCGCCCACATCGGACTGCGTGTCGATGATTCCTTTTGTGCTACCTTTACTGCCTATATAGGTGTGAGTGCCGTTATTTGCCTCTTTCGCCACACGGGTATCGATGGCATCCCGGGCATAACTCGCGCCTGCATTGGCAACAACTGCGGCATACGCGTCCGCCGCGGACTGAATGCTAATGGACGAAGGATTGGAAGCATATGTGAAGGGCTCGTTCGACTTGATGGTAGATACCAAATCAGACTTCGTTGTGCCCGTCCAGTTATCGGATGTCATGGCGTTGTAGCCATGCATGGTATTGCCGGTCATGTAGAAGTGTCCGGGAACCACGGTACCCACATTCATCTCGGTCGTGCAGTTGCTGCATGAGGTCGTCGGATCCAGGAACCAGATCTTGCTTGTGCTTGTGGCCGGACCGGGACGATAATAGTTGTTTATGATATTGTATTTCCTGTAGGTATTGGTGGTGTTAGCACTCTCGCCTCCGTAGCATGTATTACCCATCCAGTTGTAAATCACGTTGTTTACGAGGCTCAGAGGGCCTTTTTGGGTGGAAACGTAATCGTGGTCTATGCGCGGATTGCGGCTGTCGTGATGCGCCAGGAGGTTGTGATGATAGCTCGCATTCTCACCTCCCCAGATGCCGCCGTAGCCGTGATTTCCTTTTCCGTGCACGGACACGCGAAGGCTCTCGGAGATTATGTTCCACTGGAAGGAGAAGTTCTGCATGCCATAGAATGAGGCGCATTCATCGGTGCACCAACTCACGGAACAGTGGTCGATTATGATGTTCTTGTACTTGTTGTCGTCGTGCGAAAGAATCTGCATCGCATCGTCCTCAACCTTCTTTTCGTCGCCCATACGACAGCGGATGAAGCGCACTATAACGTTGCTTGCGCTGATGCGGAAGGTGTAGTTCTTGAGGCAGATTCCATCTCCCGGAGCGGTCTGTCCAGCGATAGTCAGGTCGCCCTTGGACACGTTCAGGGTACTGTTTAGCTCAATGATGCCGGCAACATCAAACACTATGGTCAGAGGACGCGCTCCATTGGTGATGCCGTAGCGCAGGGATCCCTCGCCACTGTCGTTGAGATTGGTCACATGATACACGTTACCACCGCGTCCGCCAGTGGTGTACATGCCACCGCCTTCCGCTCCGGGGAACGCCCTGGCCTTGCCGTCTTCCTCACAAGCGGGAATCTTCAGATCTTCGTAAGTCAAGGTCTCCACGGGAGGTTCGGGGCCGGGTCCCGGAGGATTGTCGGGTTTTTCTATCTTCGCCGCCACCGAAGCGCACCAGTCGGATGACCCTTCCTCATTGACGCTGCGTACGCGGAAACCGTAGTTAACGCCCTTGTCCACAGGAGAGACGGTTACGTTGCGTTTGGTCACGTTGCCGTTCAGCAGCACCGCGTTCGTCTCGCTCAGTAGCTGCCAGTCGTAGCTGAGGGCGCCTTCCATCGGATCC
This sequence comes from uncultured Bacteroidia bacterium, assembly GCA_902768365.1. Taxonomy (GTDB): domain Bacteria; phylum Bacteroidota; class Bacteroidia; order Bacteroidales; family UBA932; genus Cryptobacteroides. The sequence goes on from CACXKV010000001.1 coordinate 298,623, forward strand.
CACTGGAAGGTAAACGAATCGTCTCCAGTGCTGTGCAGTTTGAGCCCTGTGGGCACATCGGGCACCGAAGGCCCTGTGGGCGTCTTTTCTCCTCCGCAGGCAGCGATGCAGGCCGCCATTGCCAGGCAGCATATCCATTTCATATGATTCATATTCTGTTTTCGTTGTAGAGCGATGCCCAGATAAAGGGCCCTACGCCCTTGGGATCGTTCTCGCATTTCTTTTCGTGGATGTAGTAGTCGTAGTCGCCGCTGCGGTTCTCCTTGCCGCCAAGGCCTGCCACTGCGCAGCATTCGGTTAGGGTGATGGTGCCGTCGGCCTCTTCGCGGATGAAGGTTTTGACCAGCTTCCGGTAGAGCCTGCGGGCATATTTGCCATATTCCGGAGCATATCCTTTCGCAGCCGCCTTGAGATAGACGTAGGTGAACATGGCGGAGCAGGTGGACTCGATGTAGTTTCCTTCGCGCCCGGGGCAGTCCAGCACCTGATACCACATACCGGTAGCGGGATCGTCGTATTCCTGAAGGCGGTCGAGAAGGGTTCGGAGGATGCCTATCAAGCCTTCGCGGTCTGGATGATTCTCCGGCATCCAGTCCAGCACATCAACGATGGCCATCAGATACCAGCCCATCGCCCTGCCCCAGGCGTGGGCGGATTGGCCGGTGGCCGGATCAGCCCAGAACATGCTGCGGGTTTCATCCCAGGCGTGGCGCAGGAGGCCCGTGGCCGGGTCCATGCACTTGTCGTAAGCCACGGTGAACTGCTTTGCGATATCGCTGAAGTTCGCTTCCGCCGCTTCCTGGTCCAGATAGCGGGCGCTGTACTGCGCATAGAAAGGCTGGGCCATATAGAAACCGTCCAGCCACACCTGGTAAGGATATATCTTCTTGTGCCAGAAGGCTCCCGCTTCGGTGCGGGGCTGGGTTTTTACCTGCATGTAGATACTGTCAAGCGCTGCGCGGTATTTCTGTTTTCCGGTGAGGTCGTAGAGTTTGAACAGTGTGCGGCCGGGGCAGATGTGGTCGACGTTGTAATTGCCACGCTTGTAGTTCGCCCCAATGTTTCCATCCTCGCGGATTATCGCATCGTACCAGGCATCGACGTACTCAACATTATCACCCACATCCAGAAATGCCAACATTTCGAGACCTGGCGTATAATTCCACTTGAGCTTGCCGGCCATGCCGTCAAGATCCGCCGCAGTCGGGCAGCGCCGCATCTCCGACTCCACCATCCTCTGCGACAGCGGCTGGCGATCACAGGCAAACAACGCACTCAGCGTCGCAAATATCAAAACAAAGCGTCTCATTTATTGTCGAAAGGATTCCATTTTATGCCGTCCTGCTCCTGGAACATCACCTTCTCGAAGGAGTATTCCGCAGCCTGGCGGTCGCTTAGCTGCCGGCTCCACTTCACGCGTTCCTTTTTGGATGCGGCACCGGGGCCAAAGTTCTTGTACTCAGCATAATAGGAGTTCTTCTTGGTGTCCGGCTTGCCAGGCTTCTCCCAGTCGTGCCAGCCCTCGGCCACAATGTGATTCCCAAGCTCGCACTCCAGGAAAACCGTCTTTGCATAAGCGCCCCAGGGGCGGCCGAGATAGCACTTGTCGATGCCGGGAGCGGCGGTCAGCTTGCAGTTCTTGAACACGTAGCCATACTTCTGCCCGGGCAGGGTGGAAGCTGCCGTCACATAGCTGTTCTTCTTGCTGTGGATGGTGCAGTTTTCGAACAAGGCAATCGAGGGGCCGAAGATGAAGTCGGTAGTGCCCTCTATGTAACAGTCCAGGAAATAATTGCGCTTGATTCCCCCCTCCTTGCCATAACGGCCGTAGGTGTAGACAGTATCCTGGTTGCCTACCAGTCGGCAGCGGTGGAAGAAGAGGAAGTCCCCGTCGGTGAAGAGAGCCACGGCCTGGCCTATCTCCTTGCCCTCGCCGGCGCTGTTCTCTATCGTCAGATCCTCCATGGTCACATAGCTGGAGTGGATGTAGACGCTGGCGCTGCCGGAGGTCCCCATATTGAATCCCCCGAAGGCCCAGGGCTTGCGGGCGTACTTGTCGTAGGTGATGACTGTCTTTTCCGCGCCTTCGCCACTGATGTGCAGGCGGAACTTGTTGTGAGGGATGGTTACCATCTCCTTATAGATACCTGCGCGTATGCGGATGCGCGTAACGCGCTCGTGCGAGTAGTCGGGGCAGGCGTCGATGGCTTCCTGCACTGTCATATAATCCCCGTGGCCGTCGGAAGAAACCACTATGTCATAGCTGGTCAGATGCTCCGCTATTTCCGGCAGCTGCGCCTTGATTTTCTCGCACACCAGTTCCGTCACCTTCCTGGCTCCGCAGGCGACCGTGTGGGTGTTGTCGTTCTTGCCGGTGCTGATCATGAAGTAGGGTTTGGAGCCCTCGTCCCCGAGGCTCTCGAGCCAGTCGAGAGTGGAACTGGTGATGTCCAGCAGAGGCACGTTCTCCTCTTCCGCGACCTGCTTCATCGCAGCGGGATAGTCGGTGTGGCAGTCGCGGTCCAGTTTGCCACCCTTAAACCAGCGATGGGCCACAGGAGTCAGCAGAACCGGCCTGGCGCCCTTTTCTTTGGCGGTCCTGACGAAGAAACGCAGGTTGTCCTGATAGGCCCCGAATGCCGGAGCATAGCGGGCCGGATCATCCTTCTTGGCATCGTTGTGGCCGAACTGGATGAACAGGTAATCCCCCGGCTGCAGGTTGGCTTCCACCTTGTCCCAGAGGCCCAGGTCCCTGAAACTCTTGGTACTGCGCCCGTTCTGGGCATAGTTGATAACCTTCACTCCATCGTCCAGGAAGTTCTGGAACATCATTCCCCAGCCGCGTTCGGGCCCCGCCTTCGCAAGGTCTTTTTCCGCCATGGTGGAATCTCCTATGGTGTGGATCGTGAATGCGCTGCAAAGCAGCCAGATTGCCAGGATCAGCCCGGCTTTACTATAATTCCTTACCATTTACAACTACGTTCTTGAATGTAACTTCCTTTGCATAATGCACTTCCGCGCCCTTTTCGGCAGAGAAGGTCGAATTCTCGAAGGAGATGCCGCTGACGGGGAGTTCGGGCAGGCCGTTGATGAAGATGGCCTGTTTTGCGCCGGAGCAGGTGATGTCCGAGAAGTGGACGTCCCGCATCTCGGGAGTGGTCTCGTCTACTTCGACAATGGGCTCGACTACGCCGTCAGCCATATCTGAAGCAGCAACTCCTGCATAATAGAGATTGAAGATAACTCCGTAACTTACAATATCTTTCATGTAGATATGGTCGCACCAGATGTCCTTCACCAGGCCGCCGCGGCCGCGGGTGCTCTTGAAGCGCAGGCCCACGTCCGTGCCGATGAAACGGCAGTTGCTCACTTTGATATTCTCCACGCCGCCGGACATCTCGCTGCCGATCACGAATCCTCCGTGACCGTGATAGACTGTGCAGTCGGAGATGATGAGATTGCGGCACTTGCGTGCGTGACGGCGGCCGTCGGCATCCTTGCCGGACTTGATGCAGATGGCGTCATCCCCCACATCGAAAGAAGATCCAGTGAGGATAACGTTCTCGCAGGCGTCGATGTCGATGCCGTCGCCATTGGCGGAGTAGTGCGGATTGCGAACGGTTATATCTTTGATTGTCAGATCTTTGCACCAAAGGGGATGAAGGTTCCAGCAGGGGCTGTTCTGGAAGGTACAGTCCTGGAGGAGGATGCGCTCGCAGTTCCGCAGGCTGACCATCACCGGGCGGAGGAAGGTCTTGATTTCCTGCTCGTCCAGCGAAGGATCCGGGTAGTTCAGGCTGCCTGCGGTAGCTCGTGCCTTGGCGTATCCCTCGTCCGGGAACCAGACCTTGCCGTCCTCGCTCACCAGGCCGCCACGCTTGAGGATTTCTTTCCACTGGTCGTCGGAAACCTTGCGACGCTTTACCTCGCGCCAGAATTCCCCGCTACCGTCGATGATTCCGCCGCCAGTGATTGCGATGTCCGTCGCGCCCTCGGCATGGATGGGGCTGAGGCACCTGCGGACGTCAAGCCCCTCGAAGTTGGTGTCGATGATGGGGTAAAGGTCCTGATCAGGATCGAACACTATGATGGCGTTCCTGTCGACGTTCAGTTCGATGTGGCTCTGAAGGCCGATGGGGCCGGTACGCCAGATGCCGGCAGGCACAATCAATTTGCCACCGCCCTGCTCCGAGAGCTTGGCGATTGCATCGGCGAATGCCTGGGTGTTCAGAGTTTTGCCATCCGGCACTCCGCCGAAGTCGCAAAGGTTCACGCTGCGCGAAGGAATGCGGGGAGCCTGAACCTCCGACATCTCGAAGGGAAGGCCTTTGTAAAGGTTGTTTTCTGCCTTGCACGCACCCAGAATGGCGATTGCGGCAAAGAGAAGCATCAGTTTGCGGGCTTTCATCGGTTATCAGTTAATGTCTCTATCTTGCAAAGATAGAAACATTTTCCGAAAAACCGTGCCCGTGCACGGAAATCTGTGAGGATAATGAGATTTATTTCAGGAACCGGTCGGCAAAAGCTATGTATCGCTCCCAGTCGTAGGGTGTAATGTCGTGCTTGCCCGGGCAGATGTGGCGCCCCAGGCGGTCTTCCGCACCATACAAAGCATATACTTTGGAAGCTTCTTTCTGCGAAAGTTCTTCCCCGGTCGGGTCCGCCCAGAGATCCTCCGAGCAGCTCTGTACATAGAGCGGACGGGGCGCGATCAGGGCAAGGAGCTCGTGCTGGTCTATAGGCAGAAGCTGCTCATTGTCGGCATATTTGTAGAAATTGGGGCACCACCAGTGCGGGAAACTGCTTCCAATCCTACGGAGTGTCTCCCCGTAATGCCTGCGGGAGATGGCTGCTCCGCCACAGCCGGATGCGTTGGAGATTACAAGCGCGAAGCGCTGGTCGGTGGCTCCTGCCCAGAGGGCGGTCTTTCCGAGGCGGGAATGGCCCAGAACGGCCACTCTGTCTGCCGCCACATGGGGATCCGTTTCCAGATAATCCAAGGCTCTGGAGAGCCCCCATGCCCAGGCTGCAATGTTGCCCCAGGAATCACCCTGGCGCTGCTCGGGTCCATAATAGCCTATTACTCCGTTGCGAAAGCCGTCATCAAAGTCGGGATCGACGTCGTTGTAGCAGAATGTGGCCACTGCATATCCGTGGTCTATCGCGTATTCGAACGGCCAGCGGTAGGCCTTGAGAGTCAAATCGTCCGTAAAGTGTGCGCCGAGGAAAACAGGCGCGGGCTTGTCGGTCTTGGGAACATACATAAGGAGCGTAAGCCCCTGTGTTTCAGCAGCATCGAACCAGACGCGCACCTGCTTGCGAACAGCCTTTCCGCCGAAGGCATCCCCCGATTCCAATAACTTGAAATGCATTTCCGAAGGGCGCCCGACTGGCGCCTTTCCATAGATCTCGCTCGCAAACATTTCCAGCAGTTCTGGCCTGCGCCTGCGCTCCCAGGTTTTCACATCCTTTACTTTCTTTCCGTTTTTGAGGGTAAGCGCATTGGGAAGTTCATAGGATGGCACTTTGGACTCGTCGTACTGATAGCTCTTATGGTCCCCCAGTTCCCGGGTGATGCGGAAATCGGTCACATCCAGCCAGCCTCCGTCATTCTTCTGCTTCGAACGGGCGCACCAGAAGGCGAACCTGGCCCCGACCCACTGCCCGGGGGCGCAGATGAAGCCGCTCGGCATCTTCACATATTCCCGGCCGTCCAGGCTATAGCTGAAGCGCGCCACGACTTCGCCTTCCGCAAGGCGCGGATATACCTGTATGCTTGTCCAGACCACGGCTTTTCCGTCGACATAAGGGAGGTCGGCTATCTTCGTTATTTGCTCGGTAGAGTCTTTATCGGCACTCTTGCAAACAACATACTGAAGTTCTGCAAGTCCACCTTTGTCCACCAGCCGGAGAGCGGCATAATCATTACCCATAACCGCCATTCCGGCATCCTCTCCAAGGCCGTCTTTATGCGGAACGAAGGTCAGTTTGGCGAAGACCTTGAAACGCTCCTCCGGAAACTTCTGGGTGAGCAGGTTTTTCCTGCCGCGAAGGTTCTTGGAAGGAAGCTTTTGAAATACGGAGAAAAGACGGACTCCCCCATCTGGAAGAGCATAATGCCAGTAGGGAGAAGGAACGCAGGGATACTGCCATTCCAGATCTAGTCCGTAAGGCTTGAAATCAGCACCGTTGTGATGTCTGTCCCACTCGTTATAAGGGATGTTGGTCACCCCGAAAGGGGCCTCCCAACTCTCCACGGGCAGGCCGCAGCCATCGCCGTCAGGATCATCCCCTATAACCGGCCATCCGTCCTCTTTCCAGACCATGGGCTGGAGGTGGACTATGCGTCCATAGGCGCCTTTGTCCTGGAAATGGATGAACCAATGCGTGCCTTTGGGAGTATCTACCCAGGCGCCCTGGTGAGGGCCGTTGATGGTGCCCTCGCCCGGAGCCATCACGATGCGTTCCTCATAGGGCCCGAAGGGATTATCTGCACGCAGGACGGTCTGCCATCCGGTTTTCACCCCGCCGGCGGGAGCGAAAATGTAGTACTTGCCATCGCGCTTGTACATCTTCGTACCCTCGATGGTCGGCTGGGTGGCATGCCCGTCGAAAACCAAACGCGAAGGGCCGATGAGTTTCGTGCCGTCCGGCGACATCGGTGCCACGAACAACACGCTCTTAACCCCCGCCCGCGACCCGGCACAACCGTGACTCAGATAGGCCTTTCCATCCTCATCCCAGAAGGGGCAGGGGTCGATAAAGCCACTGCCTTTATATACCCACACCGGTTTTTCCCATTCCCCGCGGGGGTTCTGGGTGCGAACCATAAAGATTCCCCGGTCCGGATCCCCACAATAAATGTAGAACCAACCGTCATGATATCGGATTGCCGGAGCCCAGACGCCGTTCCCGTGCTGAACCCGGGTCGGAGATAGAGGCTTGAACGCAAACTCATAGTAGGTCAGGGCTGCTCCCACCAGCTGCCAGTTGACCAGGTCCCTGGAATGAAGGATCGGCAGCCCCGGGAAGAAATTGAATGAGGATGCCGTCATATAATAGTCATCCCCTACGCGGCACACGTCGGGATCGGAGTAATCCGTATGAAGGATGGGATTCGAGAAACGCGTTTGCGCCGCCGCCAACACAGGCAGCAGCGCAATCAAAAGGATGGCTATTCTTTTCATATTCAGAGATTTGCAGCGAGTTCGAACCACTGGTTGAATCCAGCGATTTCTCCCTTGCTCCAGCAAGAACCGAACCAGTATTCGAGGGGCTCTCCGGATGCGACCTTCTTGAGGCACACTCCGTGCTTGCCACCGTCCACGAGGGTCACAGCATCGGCCTCGGGCATGATGACCGCAACGCCGAGCATTCCGTCTTCAGGCTCCACGCTCTGGTCGGATGCATGCTCCCAAATCGCATAATAATCCTCTCCGAAAGCCTCCGCCTCGATGGTATTCTGCTTCTTGTGACGGAAGATGCCCGCAGCGATGGTAAGCGAATCAGCGTCGAAGGTGTAAGTGTCTTCAACCTTGCAGAAATAACTGTCCGCAAAAACCGTAACAGTCTTGTCCAGAGCAACTTTCACATCTCCCGCCAGCCACTCCGGATAATGGAGGACGAAGCTGATTTCAGAGGGGGATTCGTAAAGGATCTCGCTGCTGCGGTAGTTCGTGGCCGGATAGCAGAGAGTGCTGTCGATGAAAGGCACCGACCCGCCTCCTCCGAGGCTGACGGCCACCTTGTAGCAGTCCTTTCCGCCATGGTCTTTGTGGTAGTAGTTGCCGTTGCCGGGCTTCACGGCCTCGGCGTACCAGTCGTTGGCCACCAGCGCGCCGGGCATCTTGACCCAGATATCGATTCCGGGAGAGGTCGGATTCCCCTCCAGGGCCTTTCCGTAAAAGCGGCCGGCAATCAGATTGTTCTCGAAGACAAAGTCATCTGCCCTCTCAGGCACCTCGCGGGCCATCACTTTCTGCTCCTTCGGCTTCCCGGCGCAGGCGGCCAGCAGCGTTAACGCCAACGCTATAACTACAATTCTTTTCATTATGTTCCCGTTTGATATGGTTTTTCGGAACGGACGGCTCTATTTCAGCTGATCGGTTGCGACCCAGTCCATGTCGTTGTAATCGTCGTTCTCGCCGCACATACCCCAGATGAAGGTATAGTTGCGGGTTGCGCATGCAGAGTGGATGCTCCACTGAGGGGAGATGACCGCTTCCTCGTTGTGCATCCAGATGTGGCGCGTCTCCTGGGGCTCGCCCATGAAATGGCAGACAGCAGCACCGTCCGGAACCTCGAAATAGAAGTAGACCTCCATGCGGCGGTCGTGGGTGTGCGCGGGCATCGTGTTCCAGGTGCTTCCGGGAGCGAGTTCGGTCATACCCATCTGCAACTGGCAGCAAGGCACTACCTCCTTGACCAGCAGGCGGTTGATGGTGCGCTCGTTGCTCTCTTCGAGGCTGCCGAGATGCATCACAACAGCATCCTTCTTGCTCACCTTCTTCACTCCGGTCTCGCGGTGGGCGGTGGCGGAGCAGAAGTAAAAATGCGCGGGCTTTGAGGGATCGTCGCTGCAGAAGGTGACGTGGCGGTTGCCGCGGCCTACATAGAGCGCCTCCTTATACTCTAGATGGTATTCTTCCTCCCCGACCTTCACCGTGCCGGCTCCGCCGACATTGATGATGCCGAGTTCGCGGCGCTGGGTAAAGAAGTCGGCGCGGAGGATTTCCGGAGCGCTCAGCAGCAGTTCTTCCTTCACGGGAACGGCTCCTCCCGCGATGATGCGGTCGAACATCGAGTATACCATATTGATTTCGTCCGCAACCATCAGGTTCTGAACCAGATACTCCTTGCGGATGCGTTCCGTGTCGTAGTGTTTTGCGTCGACGTTGCTGGACGCCTGACGCACTTGGCAATTCATCTTCATATCTTTGTTTGTTTTGTGTCTTCCTGACGTTCTTGGACTGTCATTCCGAACGAAGTGAAGGAATCTATTTAGGCTGTTTTCCGATATAGGCGAGGATGCCGCCGTCTACATATAATATATGTCCGTTCACCGCATCGGAGGCGTGCGAAGCGAGGAACACCGCGGGGCCGCCGAGTTCTTCGGGTTCGAGCCAGCGCCCGGCAGGGGTCTTGGCGCAGATGAAGGAGTCGAAGGGATGACGGCTGCCGTCGGGCTGCTTCTCGCGGAGCGGGGCAGTCTGCGGAGTGGCGATGTAGCCGGGGCCGATGCCGTTGCACTGGATGTTATATTCGCCATATTCCGAGCAGATGTTGCGGGTGAGCATCTTCAGTCCGCCCTTTGCCGCAGCGTATGCAGAAACGGTCTCGCGGCCGAGTTCGCTCATCATCGAGCAGATGTTGATTATCTTGCCCTCGCGGCGCTCCATCATCTCGGGAAGGACTGCGCTGGAAACGATGAACGGAGCCACCAGGTCCACGTCGATAACCTGCTGGAAGTCTTTGCGTTCCATCTCGTGCATGGGGATACGCTTGATGATGCCGGCATTGTTCACCAGGATGTCGATCTGGCCCACCTCGGCGTGGATTTTCTCCACCAGGGCTTTCACGGCAACCTCGTCGGTAACGTCGCATACATAACCCTTGACGTTGGATATGCCGGCCTCTTTGTAGTTGTCGAGACCGCGCTGCAGCGCCGCTTCATTTATGTCGTTGAAAATGATGTTCTTGATGCCGGCGGCCACAAATGCCTTGGCGATGTTGAAACCGATTCCGTAGGATGCTCCGGTAATCCAGGCGTTCTTGCCTTCAAGGGAAAATAGATTTGCCATATGTAGTGTTATTTAGTTATTCGTGCACGGGCACAATTGCTCATTATGCAAAAATAGCATTTTTTTCTTAACTTCGCCCAGTATGAGTAGATTTGGATTGATAGGGCATCCCATCGGGCACTCGGTGAGCCCGGAGATTTTTGCCAAAGCCTACGGCGGGCGCTGGCCTTACGACCTGATTGAAGGAGCGGATTTCAACGTTTCGTGGAAGCGCTTTCTAGATGAGTATCAGGCGATTAACATCACGGCTCCATTCAAGGAGCCGGCTTTCCGGGAAGTGCTGGCCAACGGCGTGATGGATGCAGAGGTACAAGCCATAGGTGCCATCAACATCGCCGTCAAGGAGGCCGACGGCCGGATCCACGGCTACAATTCCGACTATCTCGGGGTGTTGAAGGTCCTCCGCGACCACGGTTTCGGGCCGGAATCCACAGTGGTAGTGGCCGGATTCGGGGGTGCAGGAAAGGCGGCAGCAGCAGCCGGAAAGGCCCTTGGATGCGATGTGGTAATCTGCAACCGCACCCGCCACACTCCGGACATCCGTCCCCTGGAGGATCTGCCCATTCTCGCCGGCGTGGCGGATCTGCTCATCTACACCCTTCCCTTCCCTATTCCGGAACTGGATACCCTACCCGGCAATGGCGATTTGAAGGACGGCGGCGCGGACGGCGCATCTGGAGGGATGGCCGTCCTGGAGGCGAACTACCGCACTCCCTGCCTGGCCGGCCGCCCGGGGTACATCCCGGGCACGGAATGGCATCGCGCCCAGGCGGTTACCGGCTATCCACTGATGACCGGCTGCCCGGTCGCCGGCCTTTGACCACTGTCCAGACACCGGCGACCCCCGTTTCGTGTCTGCAACGACGAAAACGGACGTCCAGACACCGGCAGCCCTCATTCCGTGTCTGGAGCGCAAGATTCGACCGCCCAGACACCGGCAGCCCCCGTTTCGTGTCTGCAACGACGAAAACGGACGTCCAGACACCGGTGCAAGCCGTACGGTGTCTGCTATAATTCATCTGAAGTTTTTCGAACGAAAGAGGTCGGAGTTTGGCCGAAAATTCCTATATTGCAAGTCCTAAATAATTTGAGATATGAGCCTGAATAAAGTTATGCTGATCGGTAACGTTGGACGCGACCCTAATGTACGTTACCTTGATGGAAATTCCGGCGGTGGCCCCGGCAGCAAAGTAGCCACATTCACCCTTGCAACCACTGAGAGATACAGAGATCGCAGCGGAGAGACCAGAGAAAATACGGAATGGCACAACATCGTGGCCTGGCGCAATTCCGCAGACCTGGCAGAAAAATTCATCCGGAAAGGAATGCAGATCTACATCGAAGGGCGCCTTCGCACCCGCCAGTACACAGACCAGGCCGGCGTGCAGAAATACACCACCGAGGTTGTAGCAGATAACATCCAGCTCCTCGGCCGCCGTCAGGAAGAAGAGGGCGCCCAGGGCCAGCCGCAGTATGGCGGGCAGCCCCGTCAGCAGAGCTACTCCCAGCCTGCTCCTCAACCCCAGTACGTCCAGCCCCAATACAGCCAGCCCGCACCTCCTGTGCAGAATGAGAGCGTGGCAGCACCCGCACAGCCCGAGGCCCCCGCAGGCTTCGGCGGCGACCCTTCCGATGATCTTCCGTTCTAAAATCAACTGAGCAAAATGGCAGAAAAAGTTTACAAACTGATGAACGACAATCCGGTGCTTCGCTGGACTGCCCTGATACTCATCGCCTCGATGATGTTCTTCGCATATATGTTCGTGGACGTGATGTCCCCTCTCAAGAGCATGATCGAAGCCCAGCGCGGATGGAACAGCACCGTGTTCGGCACCTACGCCGCGTCGGAATACATCCTCAACGTCTGCGGATTCCTCATCATCGCAGGCATCATCCTCGACAAGATGGGTGTACGCTTCACCGGCACCCTGTCCGCATCCCTGATGGTGGGTGGCGCAATCATCAAATACATAGGCATTTCCGATTGGTTCCAAACCACCGCCTTCTGCGGCTGGCTAGACAGCTGGTGGGTTGCCCTTCCCGGCAGTGCCAAGATGGCATCCCTCGGCTTCATGATCTTCGGATGCGGCTGCGAAATGGCCGGCACGACTGTCTCCAAGGCCATAGCCAAGTGGTTCGACGGCCATGAGCTTTCGCTTGCCATGGGCATAGAGATGGCCATAGCCCGCATCGGCGTGTTTGCAGTCATGTGGATATCCCCCATCATTGCCAACGCCCATAACCAGAGCGTGGTGGCGCCTCTCGCGTTCTGCACCGCCCTACTGCTCATCGGCCTCATCACCTTCATCGTCTTCACCTTCATGGACAAGAAGCTGGACAAGCAACTGATAGCCGAAGGCAAGATGGCGGAAGAACCCAACCCGGAGGACGAATTCAAAATCAAGGACCTTGGAATAGTGTTCGGCAGCAAGATGTTCTGGATCGTGGCCATCATGTGCGTGCTCTACTACAGCGCCATCTTCCCGTTCCAGAGGTACGCCCCCAACTTTCTGGAGGAAACCCTGAACATCGATGCGACCTCAGCCGCACGTCTCTTCAGTTTCTTCCCCATCCTCGCAATGGCCCTCACCCCCTTCCTCGGAGGATTCATCTCCTTCAAGGGCAAGGGAGCGAGCATGCTGATGGCGGGCTCGCTGCTGATGATAATCTGCCACCTGAGTTTCGCTTTCGTGCTGCCTGTTTTCGCGCACAAGTGGTTTGCCGTGGTGCTGATACTCCTGCTCGGTCTTTCATTCTCGCTGGTGCCCGCGGCACTCTGGCCGAGCGTGACCAAGATCATAGACAAGAAGGTGCTCGGCAGCGCCTACTGCCTCATTTTCTGGGTGCAGAACATAGGCCTCTGCCTCGTTCCGCTGCTCATCGGCTCGCTTCGCCAGAGCACTGGCGGATACACCGTACCCATGCTGGTATTCTCCTCTTTCGGAGTGCTTGCATTCCTTCTCACCTTCCTGCTGAAACTAGAAGACAAGCGCAAGGGCTTCGGCCTGGAGCTGCCTGAAGTGAAGAATGAGAAATAAAGGCAGGTGGATGCCGTGGGTGGCACTCGCCTGTCTGGTGGTGCCAATGTTCGGCTCGTACTTCTTCGACGATATGTTCTCGAGCATATCGTTCCTCTTCAGCGACCCGTCCCGCCTGGAACTGGGATGGGACGCTGCTGGTTACGGGCTCTACACCAGCGGCTACTCCGTGCTTTGCGTATTCGGCGGGCTGATTGTCTGCGGAATGCTCCTCGACAAGTGGGGCGTGCGCATCACAGGGTCCATCTTCGTAGGGCTGATGGCTGCCGGGGCGGCGATGGTTGCCTGCGCAGTCAGCTCGGGGATGAATCCGAAGGCTTCGCTCTCCCTGGCCTATGCCGGATGTATGGTGTTCGGGCTGGGCAGTGAAATTGCAGGAGTAGCAGTCACTCGCAGTATAGCCCGATGGTTCAAGGACGGGCCTATGGCCTTTGCCATGGGCCTGCAACTTGCTATCGCAAGACTGGGAACGGCCTTCGCCCTTATCATGGCCCCGAAACTCGTGAGCGCGAGGGACCCGGAGCACTTCTATACTCTTGCCGAAACGGCAAAACCTGCTTTTTTCGGCCTGGGCCTGCTGCTGTTCGGATGCATCCTGTGGGCAGTTTTCGTGGCGCTGGATGCGAAGAGATTTCCTTCCGGGCGCACCGATGACAAAAGCGAAGGATTCCGCCTCGCCGATGTTGGCAAGATCCTGACCAACAAGCGTTTCATCCTGATTTCCCTGCTCTGCGTATTCTTCTACAGCAGCATTATCGCATTCAAGAAATTCGCCGGCGCAATCCTGGTTCCCCGTTTCGACATCCCAGCCGAGGCGGCCAGCTGGATGGTGAGCATGCTCCCCTTTGCGACGGTGATCTTCGCGCCGTTGTTCGGCATCCTGGTCGACAAACTGGGTCATCCAACACGCTGGATGCTGGGCGGAGCGGTGCTTGCCCTGGCCGCACACCTGCTGCTGGCGTTCGCCCCGGCCGGAGTGCCCATCTGGGGCTATCTGAGCATGGTATTCCTTGGATTCGGCTATTCCCTTGTACCGGCTGCCATGTGGCCCTCCGTGCCGAAAATCGTCCCGGAGAATGTGCTCGGCACCGCATACTCTCTCATCTACTGGATCCAGAATCTGGGCCTCATGCTCTTCAAGATGCTGGCCGGCGTGATTCTGGGCAAGGCTGTGGCCGGCAGCGGCCCCGTGAATGTGGAACTCATGTTCGTAGGTGTCTGCATCGTCGCCTTGCTGACTTCCGGTCTTCTGCATAAAACCAAACTTAACTAAGCTTCTGAGATGTACCCCATTCTGGACAGAATAAATTCCCCGGCCGACATCAAGAATCTCGGCATCGAAGAACTGAAACAACTCTGCAACGAGCTCCGCCAATACATCATCGAGGTCTGCTCCACCAATCCGGGGCATCTGGGGTCCAGTCTGGGCGCAGTGGAACTGATAGTGGGATGGCATTACGTCTTCGATGCCCCTGAAGACAAGATAGTCTTCGACGTTGGCCACCAGGCCTATGCCCACAAGATACTCACCGGCCGCCGGGAGGCGTTCCGCACCCTGCGAAAGGCCGGAGGCATCAGCGGATTCCCGCGCATGGACGAGAGCCCTTACGACAGCTTCGGCGTCGGGCATTCTTCCACCTCGGTATCCGCAGCCCTCGGGCTTGCCGAGGCAGCCCGTATCCAGGGCCGCAAAGAGAAGGTAACCGCCCTGATCGGGGACGGTGCCCTCACCGGAGGCCTTGCATTCGAGGGCATCAACAACGCCGGTGCAGCTAAGGCAGACCTGCTCATCATCCTCAACGACAACGAAATCTCCATCGACCACAACCTCGGAGGCCTCCACAACTATCTTCTGAGGATCACCACCTCCCGCCGCTACAATTCCTTCAAGAACAAGGTTTGGAACGTACTTGGAGAAAGGAGCATAAGGCACTTCATCCAGCGCTGGTGGCGCAGTCTCAAGTCCTGGGCGGTCAAGAAGACCGGAGGGGACCTTTTTGAGTCTCTCGGCTTCCGCTATTTCGGGCCCATAGACGGCAACGACCTGGGCAGCGTAATCAATGCCCTCCAGCGGATCAAGAACATCCACGGGCCCCGCGTGCTGCACTGTCACACCTTGAAAGGCAAGGGTTTCGCCGCCTCGGAGGCAGACCCCTACACCTGGCACGCGCCCGGCAAGTTCGATCCCGAGACAGGAAAACGCCTGAACGGGCCGTATCCTGCCGACAGGTATCAGGACGTGTTCGGGCAGGTTCTCTGCGAACTGGCGGAAAAGGATTCACGGGTGGTGGGCATCACCCCCGCCATGGCCAGCGGCTGCGGCATGAGCAAGTTCGCCGCCGCCTTCCCGGGCAGATTCTTCGACGTCGGCATAGAGGAAGAGCACGCGGTGACCTTCTCGGCAGGCCTTGCTGCAGGAGGATTGCGCCCGTTCTGCAACATCTACTCCAGCTTCTCCCAGCGTGCATACGACCAGATAGTGCACGATGTAGCCCTGCAGCACCTCCCCGTCGTGCTGTGCTTCGACCGTGCCGGCCTGGTGGGTGAAGACGGCGCCACCCACCACGGATGCTACGACATGGCAGCGCTCCGCACGGTTCCCGGCGTCATAATAAGCTCCCCGAAGGATGAAACCGAGCTCAAGCAGCTCATGTATACAGCGCTGAGCACTGAACGTGGGCCATTTATAATAAGGTATCCGCGCGGGTGCGGGGAAGGCGTGCAGTGGAAGGACGCTCCTTATGAGATACTCCCCTCCGGAAAGGCGGTGGAGCTCAAGGCCGGCAGAAAACTGGCCCTCATATGCACCGGACCCATCACTTCTGCCGCCCTTCGCATTTCAGAAAGCTACGGAGATGAGGTGGGAGTCTACAACTTCCGCTTCGTCAAACCATTTGACACAGAGATGCTTCGCAAGATCGCAGGGCAGTACGCCCACATCATCACCCTGGAGGACGGCAGCCTGAAGGGCGGGCTTTACGGGGTCGTGGCAGAAGAGCTTGCTGGCATGGAAAAGGCCCCTGCAGTGGAAGGAATCGGCATTCCGGATGAATTCATACGGCATGCAAGCAAAGAAGAAGAGTGGGCCATCTGCGGAATGGATGAACAATCTGTGAAGAAAAAGATTGAATTTTTTTTGGAGAATCACTAAAAATCTCTATCTTTGCAGTCCTTTTGCAAGAAAGGCTTGAAATATTGCCGATATAGCTCAGTTGGCCAGAGCACGTGATTTGTAATCTCGGGGTCGAGGGTTCGAATCCCCCTATCGGCTCAAAACTGGCCCTGAACAATATCAGGCACCAATCTGGGAGGATCGCATAGCGGCAATTGCGGCGGACTGTAAATCCGCTCCTTCGGGTTCGGTGGTTCGAGTCCACCTCCTCCCACGCATTAGAGCGGAAGCAGAGTCTTCCTCCCTTGAATAGCGGGGTTCGTATAATGGCTATTATGCCAGCCTTCCAAGCTGGAAATGGGAGTTCGATTCTCCTACCCCGCTCCAAAATATTGCCGATGTAGCTCAGGAATCCCATCATCGGCTCTTTTTAATATGTAGTAAACTTTTATATCATAATATTATGGCAAAAGAAACATTCGTAAGAACCAAACCGCACGTCAACATCGGTACTATCGGCCACGTTGACCACGGCAAGACCACCCTTACCGCCGCTATCACCAAGGTGCTGGCAGCCCGCGTAAAGGGTAACGAAGGCAAGATCAAGTCCTTCGACCAGATCGACAACGCTCCCGAAGAGAAAGAGCGTGGTATTACCATCAACACCGCTCACGTTGAGTACGAGACCGAGACCCGTCACTATGCACACGTCGACTGCCCCGGCCACGCTGACTACGTGAAGAACATGGTTACCGGTGCCGCCCAGATGGACGGTGCGATCCTCGTGGTCGCTGCCACCGACGGTCCTATGCCCCAGACTCGCGAGCACATCCTTCTCGCCCGTCAGGTCAACGTCCCTAAGATCCTCGTTTTCATGAACAAGGTCGACCTTGTTGACGATGAGGAAATGCTTGACCTCGTTGAGATGGAGGTCCGCGACCTTCTGAACAAGTATGACTTCGACGGCGACAACGCCCCCGTCATCCGCGGTTCCGCTCTCGGCGCCCTCAATGGCGAGCCCCAGTGGGAGGAGAAAGTCATGGAACTCATGGATGCCGTTGACTCGTACATCCCGCTCCCCGTCCGTGAGAACGAGAAGCCGTTCCTGATGCCTATCGAGGACATCTTCTCCATCACCGGTCGTGGCACCGTCGTTACCGGCCGTATCGAGACTGGTACCATCCATGTCAACGATCCCGCTGAAATCGTCGGTTTCAACGACAAGCCGAAGAACACCGTCGTCACTGGCGTCGAGATGTTCCGCAAGCTCCTCGATCAGGGTGAGGCTGGTGACAATGTGGGTCTCCTCC
>CACXKV010000002.1:0-162153 GCA_902768365.1 uncultured Bacteroidia bacterium
TTAGCTTTTGATACAAGATCCTTTACATCGGGGAGTTCCCTTTCGTTTACGGGATCATCGGGCACGGGCTGAGGCTGCTCGGCGTTTTTGTTGCAGGCGCCCATCGCAAGCAACAGTGCCAGCAGAGCGGCAGATAGGATGCGAAACTCCTTTTTTACCATGGTCAGCGAAGTATGAAGCGTTTGCTGCGGCGGGCAGAGTCTCCCGCATAGAAATCCACGTATACCCGGGAGCCGTCGACAACCAGTTTGTATGAGCCTGCGGCGTCTGACTTGCTGTATTTAACCACACCGGGGCGGTATTCATCGAAAATGGCCTTCCCCTTGGCATTGCCATACTCCTTGGCTCCGGATGCATCTACCTTGTAATGCCCACGGGCTTCCGAGCTCCAGACGCTGCTCATTGTCATCTGGGTGATGCGGCCGCCATCGCCCCGCCAATCCAGGAACTCGGTAGTATGGGAGTGGCCGCACAGCACTATAACGTTCAGGCTTGCCATAAGGGCACGGATTTCGCGGCGCTGCTCAGCACGGGAATCCTTCTTGTTGCCCAACAGATACCAGTACCAGTAATTCGGGCTGTCGAAGGGAAAAGCGGGCGCGTGGACCAGGACGAATATGTGCCTGGAGCCGCGGGCCTCTTCGAGCAGAGCCTTGATGCGGTCCACCTTGGGTTTGTTGAAATCTATCACCACAAAGGCATCCGGGCCGCTTCGGAACATGAAATTGACGTCGGAAATATCCTGCCCCAACTCCTTGGACATACGGTCGGTCATATACTCCACATAGGCCTTGCGGGCCACGGAGTCGTCTTTTCCGCGAACGTCGTGGTTGCCGGTGACGGTTACAAACGGCAGCTCGGCGGCGATAGCGCCCTTGAGCATGGTAACCGCATCATCGAGGAAGCGCTTGTGCACTTCGGCATCAGCAGTATCACCCTGGATAAGGTCTCCCACCTGGAAAACGTAGCGGGTGTCGTCGTCCACCAGGCAGGCAGCGCGCTTCACGAGGTCCCGGCAGCGGCCGGTCCACATCTTTCCGTTGCGCACGAATTCCTTCCTGTGAGCTTCTTCCCGCTC
This sequence comes from uncultured Bacteroidia bacterium, assembly GCA_902768365.1. Classification (GTDB taxonomy): domain Bacteria; phylum Bacteroidota; class Bacteroidia; order Bacteroidales; family UBA932; genus Cryptobacteroides. Next base: position 1,079 of record CACXKV010000002.1, read on the forward strand.
AGGTTTAGGGTCGGTGTAACCGGAATGGTAGACACTCACGTCGGGATTGTCGTAGTGGGTGTCGCCAAGAATCACAATGGAATACCTGTCCTTTTCCGGACCTTCCGAGGCTTGCAGGCGAAACCCCGGTATCGAAAGGCCGGCAAGGCCGGTAGCCGATATTCTAAGGAAGTCTCTCCTATCCATATCCACTATAATTGATTGTCTCTCAATGAGAACGTGTCTCCCTGGGAGAGATCCCCGGTATCCATTCCCTTTTTGAGCCAGCGCATGCGCTGGGCGGCGGTGCCATGGGTAAAGGATTCCTCCACCGCATAGCCCTGGGCTTTCTTCTGAAGATAGTCATCTCCTATCACCGAGGCACAGTTGATGGCCTCTTCAAGGTCTCCGCGCTCTATGGAGCTGAACATCTGCTTCTCGTAATGCGCCCACACGCCGGCGTAGAAGTCCGCCTGGAGCTCGATTCGCACGCTGACCCGGTTGGCATCCGCCTTGCTCATGCGGGCCATCTGCTGATGTGCCTGGCCAAGGGTGCCGAGGAGATTCTGCACGTGGTGACCGACCTCGTGGGCAATCACATAGGCGTAGGCGAAATCCCCGTCTGCCCCGAGCTTCTTCCTCATGGATGAGAAAAAGCTCAGGTCGATGTAGAGTTTCTGGTCGGAAGAGCAGTAGAACGGGCCCATCGCGGCCTGCCCGGTGCCGCATCCGGTAGCGGTTGCGTCGGTGTACAGCACGAGGGTCGGGGTGCGGTATGCACCGATTTTTGCGGCCTTGAAGTAGGCGGTCCACACGTCCTCGGTGCTTGCCAGAATCTGGCGCGAGAACTGCGCGAGGGCCTCTTCTTCGGCTGTGAATTCCCTGGTAGTTTCGGTGACCTGAGTGGTTCCTCCCATGCTGCCGACGTTTTTCACCACGTCGCCAAGGTCCCCGCCCATGAGGAGGGTTATGATGCCAACAATGAGCACGCCGCCCAGGCCGAGCCCGGTTGCCGCGCCGCCGCTAAGTCGCCTGCGGTCTTCTACATTGCCGCTCTCGCGGCGTCCGTCCATTTTCATATTGCTGCTTTAAAAACGTTGTCTATATATAGGTATATGCGGTAGAATGCCTTGTCTCCGAGTTTGGAATAGCGTCCGACAAGCGCACGCACCTGAGTCATCATGTATTCCTTTTCCGAAGCCCACTCGGCCGCCGACTTGGGACGAAGGCCGTCTTTGGATGCGGCGAAAGCCAGGAATTTACCCTCAAGGCCGGCGGAATCCAGGTAACGCTCAAGCTTGCGGAAGTCGTCTATCTGCTGCAACTCTGTCTTGTGTGAATCGAAATAGGCCGAGGCAAAGCGCATGGCAGTGGCCTTCCTGTTGCAGGCAAGGTAGAAGTCGGAAGCGCGTGTGGTGTCGATGGGGACGAACACGTCCGGCACAATTCCGCCCCCGCCGTACACGGTGCGGCCACTCAGGGTGTGATATTCCTCACTCTTGTCAACCTTGACGCTGTCTGCGTTCAGCATCTCACCGTCGCGATAGCGGTAGTAGATGTCGTAGGCGTATTCTTCACTGCTGGAATACGGCTTCTGGATGCATCTGCCCGAAGGGGTATGATAGCGGGCTACGGTGATGCGAAGGCCGCTGCCGTCGGTGAAATAGAGAGGCTCCTGCACCAGGCCCTTGCCAAAGGAACGGCGCCCAACGATGGTTCCCCGGTCGTTATCCTGGATGGCTCCTGCGAAGATCTCGCTGGAGGAAGCGGAGTTCTCGTTGATCAGAACCACCAGGCCCACATCCTGCAGTTTCCCCTTGCCGGTGGCGTTGAAGTCCTGACGGGGATGGTTGCGGCCTTCGAGATAAACGATCTCGGCACCTTTCGGGAGGAACATGTCGGCGAGAAGGAAGGCCTGGTCGAAGAAGCCCCCGCCATTGTCCCGAAGGTCGAATATCATACGCTTCATGCCCTGTTTCAGAAGGGCTTCGCCAGACTGCGCCACCTCTTCATATGTAGTGCGCGCGAACTTGCTGAGGCGCACATATCCGGTTGTATCATCCACCATGAAGGCAGCATCCAGGCTGTTCATGGGAATTTTTCCACGGGTGATTTCGAAGGGAACGGTTTCGCCGTCCCGCAGGACCGTGATGGTGACTTTCGACCCGGACGGGCCGCGCATCTTGCGCACCATGCTGTCCTGAGGGAACTTGACCCCAGCAATGTTCTTCTCATCGACTTTCAGGATGCGGTCCCCGGGCTGCAGGCCAATCTTTTCGGAAGGGCCTCCAGGGATAACTTCCAGCACTATAGCTGTATCGTTGGGAACGTTGAACTGGATTCCTATGCCATCGAAATTCCCGGCAAGCTCCGTTTCAGACTCCTCCAGCACTGCCGGCGGCATATAGACGGAATGGGGATCCAGAGCGCCCAGGGCGGCGGTAATGGCAGCGTCCGTCACCGCCTTGCGGTCCACGGTGTCCACGTAATGCTCGTCCAGGGACTGAAGCACGAGATTGAGCTTACGCCAATCCCGCAGCTCCGAGACCATCAGGCGCCTGTTCTGCTGTGCCTTTTGAAATGTGAGCACGGCGAGTGCACCTACGAGCACTCCCAGCAGAGCGACGAATACAGATGAATACTTTCTCATTCCGCGTCCACTTTTTCCACCTCTATACCGGCACGGCGGAGCAGCCGGATGCCATCGTCCAGACGGTACTCTTCACTGTAGACAACTCTGCTGATGCCTGCCTGGATAATCAGCTTGGAGCACTCGATGCATGGGGAGGCGGTTACATACAGAGTGGCCCCCTGGGACGAGTTGCCGGATTTTGCGACCTTCGTAATGGCATTGGCCTCTGCGTGAAGCACATAAGGTTTTGTAACATTTCCATCTTCGCATTCGTTTTCAAAACCCGAAGGAGTGCCATTATAGCCATCCGAGATAATCATCTTGTCCTTCACGAGCAGAGCACCTACCTGGCGGCGCTTGCAGTAGGAGTTGGTGGCCCAGATCTTGGCCATCCTTATGTATTTATCGTCGAACTTGTTCATTTGTTTCTCTGATAAAGGTAACGTTTGATACTCTTCTTGGGGGTACGCTCGAAGTCCTCGGGCATCAGCTCTATCTTCTTGAGCTGTGCATAGGCAGGCAGGAGCTTGTTGAATTCCGGCAGGCTGTCCATAAGCCTCTGCTCCAGCTGCTCGCGGTCCATGCCGTCGTTCTGCCCCTGCTGGTAGTCCGGATAGATGAGCGCAGTGAGCCCGCCTGCATCTTCGATGACCAGGGATTCCACCACGTAGGAGGCATTGTTGATGACGGCCTCCAGCTCTTCAGGATACACGTTCTGCCCATTCGCGCCAAGGATCATGCACTTGGAGCGGCCGCGCAGGTAGAGGTAGCCGTCGGTGTCCATCACTCCCATATCCCCTGTCTTGAACCATCCGTCATTGGTGAAGCATTTTCTGGTCTCCTCGCGATTCTTGTAGTAGCCCAGGAAAACATTGCCACCCTTGATCTGCACCTCACCGGGAATCTTGTGGGGATTGGCGGAATCGATGCGTATCTCACAGCCCGGGATGGCCTTTCCGCAGGAGTTGCGGCGTGTGCGGAACCATTTTTCGTAGGTGATGATGGGGCCGCACTCGGTCATGCCGTAGCCCACGGTGAAGGGGAAGTGAATCCTGCGAAGGAAGGCTTCCACCTCAGGGTTGAACGCCGCGCCACCGAGGATTACCTCCTCGAAACGACCGCCGAAGGCATTGATGAGGCCGTCCCGTATCTTTTTCTGTATGGCCTGCCCGAGCAGAGGCACGTACATCATGGTCCTGGTGCGGTCTGCAATGGGCTTGAGCTGGGTCTTGTAGACCTTCTCCATAATCAGGGGCACCGCGATGATGATGTCCGGGTGTATCTCCTGGAAGGCCTTCATTATGATCTTGGGGCTGGGAAGACGGGTGAGGAAGTGCACGTGCGCACCTATCACCATCTCGTACATCAGCTCGAACATCAGCCCGTACATGTGTGCGGAAGGCAGCATGGCCACCACTTCCGACGCGCAGCTCATCTGCGGTTCGGCCGCGAATGCCAGGTTGATGTTGGTGTAGAGCGAGCGGTACGGCAGCATCACTCCCTTCGAGAAGCCGGAGGTGCCGGAGGTGTAGTTTATAAGCGCCAGCTCTTCCGGGCTGTCTTCATAATAATTGATATCATCCGGCTTGAAGCCATCGGGATACTTCTCGTTGAAGGTCCTGGAGATGTTGTCGCGGACGGCCGAAAGAGAGTCGTTCCTGGAATATAGGAAGTTCCAGTTGTTCATCAGAACCACCACCGACAGACCGGGCATTTCCGCCTCGGACAGGCCTTCCCACTCTGTTTCCCCCACGAAGAGCACCTTGGACTCTGAATGGTTCACCAGATAGTGGACGTTGGCGGATTTGAATTCATGAAGTATGGGCACAGGGACTGCTCCGTATGTGAGCGCAGCGAGGAAGCACACGCCCCAGTTTGCCTGGTTGCGCGAGCAGAGGGCTACTTTGTCCCCTTTCTGCAGGCCGCACTGCTCGAAGCAGATGTGAAGCATGGCTATGCGCTCGGCAACCTCGCGATAAGTTAACGTACGGCCCTGATAGTTGGACAGGGCATCCCGGTCCCAATGCTCCTTGAAGCTGTTTTCAAAGAGTTTGTTTACAGATTTATAATCCAGTTCAGTTAACATTCAGCAATATGTTTTTACCATCTGCCGCAAGGCAGAGGGCATCGTTTTTCATATAGAACCTTGCGCTCCTCGGGATGCCCCTGAAGGCTCCGCTGCGGGCAGCATCTTTCCAGGCGGCGATGTCATCCTCCGACCCGAAGAGCACCCAGCCCTCCCAGGGAGAGGAGCAGGAATCATCCGCAATGCGGAAGATATCCCCGAAGATGGCGGGGATGAAACCGGGGCAGGGATTCTCCGCCGGCCCGCCCTTCAGCTTGCGGCCGCTCCTCAACAGCAGCAACTCGCGGGACTCCCAGCGCACCAGGGCGATTTCCCTGGGAGCCATCTCCGCAAGCCATGCATCCGGGCTCTTCCCGAAGCGTTTCTTCAATCCTGCGAGACGCCCTTTGTATTTGGAAAGATCTGCCCGGGCGTCCAGGCACTCCTTCCAGGCTTCGCAGTATTGCTTATAGTCCTTGAGCGGCAGGTCCACCACGAAATGGGCCGTATCCGGCAGTGCCGACGCGAGTTTGCTATCCCCTGAGGGAAGGCCGGAGAAGAGCTCGGCAAGATACTTCCGGCTGCCGCCGGTATAACAGCGGAAAGAGATGCCTTCACGGCTCAAGTCCTTGAAACTCAGCACCATCCACTTGGCGGCACCACTCACGAACTTAACCATCTCCCTGCGGTCCACCTGCCCTTTCAGAAGATTGGCAGGCAGCCAGCGGCCGGCATTTTCATTCTTCAGGATTATGCATCCTGCGGATCCGTCCGCAAGGGCTGAAGCCTCCACGAAATCAGCCGCATCCAGCACGGACACTCCGGATTCTATGTGCATCAGCGCCTCGTCGATGGCAGCACGGGAAGGGCTGAGAAGAAGCGCCGCCCTCTTTGGAAGAAGGTCTCCCGTGTAAAGCGCGCTCAACTTGAGTTCTTCCGCCTGCAGAAGGATCTTGCGCACAGCGGAGGACGTGTCGGCATCCGAGCGCCCTGCATCCAGGGCCAGAAGGGGGATGAGGCCTGCGCTGTAGTCGTATGAAAGAATCATCTCGGCCCCCTCCAGACGGCCATAATCCAGCTGGCGGAACACCGAGGTCGAATCCAGAAGGAACTCCAGGGCGTGCCCGCAGTGGCCGAAATGCATCACCGCAACCGCCCTGGAAGGGACGGTGCGCAGCAATGGAGTCTCCTCCGGGGCAGATACCCGGGCGCAGGAAACCAGCATCAAGGCTACAAGTAGTGGCGCAGTTTTCATATAACTTACAAATATACAAAGTATTTTTTCTAAATTTGTACGCTAATCAATAACACTATTCAATGAAAAGAATTCTTTCTATCATTCTTCTCTGCGCTGCAGCATTTTCCGCAGCCGCTCAGGGAGAAGTCGCCAAGACCGGCCTGAATTTCGGTCCCCTCCCCGCAGTGGGTTATTCTTCGGATCTCGGATGGCATTATGGGGCATTGTCAGATATTTATTGGTATGGGGATGGCTCCACCTATCCTGAATATGTATGGAAGGCCAACGTGGAGGTCTCAAGATATTCAAAAGGCAACACCGTACTGCATAGTTTCTTCGATAGCAAGTACCTCGTGCCCGGGCTGCGTGTTTCCGGCGCCATTTCCTGGTTTGGTAACAAGACTACCAGCTTCTACGGGTTCAACGGTGCATCTTCGGTCTACGTGCCCGAACTTGACAGAATCACTTCCGATGCCAAAGACTTCGGGTATATTCCCGAAGGACAGGGTTTCTATCTGATGCGCAGGGATATCTTCCGCATCCAGACCTGCGTGCAGGGCGAGATCGGAGGAAACTGGGGATGGGCCGGTGGTATCACCTACTGGAACATCAAGACCGGCCATGCGGAGAACAAGGGGCTGACCGACGGCACCCTGTCTCTGTATGATCTCTACGTAAAGCACGGAATCATTCCCGATGCCGAAAAGAACGGCGGACAGCATCTCGAGTTCAAGGCCGGTGTGGTCTACGACACTCGCGATCACGAGAACAATCCTACCAGGGGCACCAACCTCGAGGTTTACATGTTCGGTTCCCCGGACATCATCTCGCACCACGACAACTCCTACCTCAAACTGGCGGTGCATTTCAAGCAGTTCTTCCCCGTCATCCAGGATAAACTCACCTTCGGAGCACACCTGGCATTCCAGGGCCTTGTTGCAGGTAATGCACCCTATTATATGCTCCAGACCATCCAGAGCATCAATATGAAGCAGATCAACACCGAAGGTCTCGGTTCCACCTGCACCCTCCGAGGCACCATCAACAACCGCCTCCAGGGCAACAGCTACGCCTGGATGAACACCGAATTCCGCTGGAGTTTCGCCAAGTTCCGCTGGATCAACCAAAACTGGACCCTGGCTACCAACCCGTTCTTCGACATGGGTATGATAGTCAAGCCTTACAATGCCGATGCGATGAAGAACCTTGCGGCCGACTTCACCCACGTGAACACAGTCACCGACAAGGCATCTTCCACCCCCAAGACCTATCTGGCCGCCGATTTCTACAACGATGTTGCCCAGAAGCTGCACTACAGCGCCGGTATCGGCCTGCACGTGATCATGAACCAGAACTTCAACATCAACTTCGAGTTCGGCAAGTGCTTCGATCCCAACGACGGCACAGGTCTCGGCATCAATATCGGACTGAATTACATTTTCTAATATGAAAAAGATACTTTTCCTGCTTGTAGCCCTCTGCTGCATCAGCTCGCTTGATTCGGACGCCGCCCGCAAGAAGGCGAAGCACGTCGTGATGATAGGCATAGACGGATGGGCCGCCGAAGGCATACGCCAGGCGGACATGTCCGAACTGCCCAACATCAAGTTTCTCATGGATAACGGCAGCTGGACGCTCGCAAAGCGTTCCGTGATGCCTTCCGCATCCGCTATCAACTGGGCATCCATGTTCAACGGAGTGCCCACCGAGATGCACGGCTTCGACAAGTGGAACTCTACCAAGGGGACCATTCCTTCCACTTCCGACAACGGACACGGCATCCCTCCCACCGTATTCACCGTGCTGCGCGAGCAGTTCCCCAATGCCGAGACCGGCATCGTCTTCGACTGGAACGGAATCGGCGCGGTCTGCGACACGAATGCCGTGAACTACTGGAAGTACATCGGAACCTACGGAAGCAATGATGTGAGCGTGGAAGAATATACGAAGCTGGGCGTGAACTACATCAAGGAAAAGAAGCCCTTCTTCTTCACCTTCTACTATGGTGTGCTGGACCATACCGGCCATTCCAAAGGCTGGTACGGACCCGAATACATGCAGTGCCAGAAAGAGCTCGACAAGGGTGTGGGCATGCTCATCCAGGCTCTCAAGGATGCAGGCATCTTCGAAGACACGGTCATCATTATGTCTGCCGACCATGGCGGAAAGGGCAAGGGCCACGGCAAGTTCACCATGCTGGAGCTCGAAACCCCCTTCATCGTCTACGGAAAGAAAATCAAGGCCGGATATGAGATTACCGCACCCATGATGCAGTACGACACCCCGGCCATCATCCTCGACATCCTCGGTGCAAAGATTCCCGAAGACTGGCGTGGAAAGGCTTTCAAGCAGATTTACAAGTAGTTACTTGCCATACGCGGCAGGAGCAACTCCAAAGTACTCCTTGAACGCGCTGGAAAAATAGGAAGCTGAAGAAAAGCCGCATCTGGAAGCTATTTCGCTGATGCTTGCAGATCCCTCCTTCAGCATTCCGGCAGCAAGATCCATCCTCATCTTTTTGATAATATCAGATGGGGATGGACTGTTTTCTGCCTTAAGCTTGCGGTTCAGATGCACGCGGCTCATGCCAAGGGCGGCAGCCACATCTTCCACTCCGAAGTCCGGATTTGTGAAGTTCGCTTTTATGATTTCCTGCACTTTGGCGGCAAACTCACCGTCGCTTACGCGCGGGCTGATTTCAGCCGGTTTTTCTGCCGGAGCGGTTGTTTTGGCAGGACGCGGGCAGATTTCAACTGGTTTTTCTGCCAGCGCAGGGGTTTCGGAGGAATGAGGAGTAACAGAATTGTCAGCGAGCGGCTGCACAGCAGGAATAGCAGGTGATTTTGTAACATTGCGCCTGTTCCTGAGAAATTGCCAGATGAACAATGCAAAGAACAGAATTGTAAGTGAGGGCATCCACCACGAGCCATACCAAGGGCGCTGGAGCGGCTCCGGAGCAGGCTTCTCCACCACGGTTTCTTCTTTTGTAACAGGTGCAGACAGGGCATCGGCAACACTTTGAGGCAGCCCGGTCTGCTTTACAAAACCAGAAAAAGAAGTGTAGGAATAAACGGCGCCTTCAGCGTCTTTTATCCATAGAACACCATCATTATCAAAGGATAGGGCAACAACATTGTTGCATGAAAAGTCCCCCTTTTCGACCGAATAGCAGAACGCCTTTCCGTTCCTCCCCACCCGGACGAGCCCGCGAGCCGAAGTTGCAATCCACATTGAGCTATCTGCAGGGCTGACAGCAGTGGCGTTGACCGATTGTATTTCTGATACCATGTTACAAAAATAAATCATATTAGGCAGAAAAACAAAGAATCACCCGAAAAAGCAGTCATCTTTGGCGTTGGCAAAACTTGGCGTTTTATTGGATTTTAATATACTTGTGCTTTATACCCCGCAAAACGGGGAATTGACTTTGCGAAAATTCGGGGATTCAAAGTAACTGATTACACTGTTGCAGCTAAATGGCTGATAGTGAGCAGATTGCTAAAACAGGTCGTTCAAAAAAGCCGACCTGTTTTAGTAAAGCATTAATAATCAAGTACTTGCGTAAAACGCTGCTTTCGGAGCGAAGCGACCGAGGGGGCGCAGGGGGATCCCTCCCCCGCCAAAAGATGATGAGCGCAGCAGCGCGAACGGCGAAGGCCGGTCCGAAGGACTAAGGCCGGGAGCCGCGGGGTACTTTAGGGGCAGAGCCCCTAAAAAGACATCAGGCTACGAATAAAGGCTTGCATCTGCAAGCCTTTTTCGTAGCCTCTACAGGAATCGAACCTGTATTTAAGGTTTAGGAAACCTCCGTTCTATCCGTTGAACTAAGAGGCCAAAGCGAAGGACGTGCTTACTGCGCGTCCTTTACGATAATCTGACGTCCGCGGTAGTAGCCGCACTCAGGACATACCCTGTGATACATTACGGTTGCACCGCAGTTAGGGCAAGTTGCAAGGGTAGGAACGGGAGCGAAATCGTGAGTACGACGCTTGTCCCTGCGCTGCTTTGAAAGTTTGTGTTTCGGATGTGCCATTGTACTATATTATATTATTTGTTATTTCAAAATGTCCTTCAGCGCTGCAAACGGACTCCCGGCTGCGGGAGCCTCGCCTGCAGTTTCCTCAGAAACCAGATACTTCAGCGCCTCCGGATTGCACTCCCCTTCGGGATGCACCCTTCGCATCGGCAGGAAAATGCAGGTATAGTCGTAGACGAACTGCGCGAGGTCCAGCTCCTGGGAGCCTTCAGGAATCATGACGATTTCCCTGTCCCCCGCATCGGCCGTCTCTGCATTCTCACCGAATTTGACGCTCAACTTGAATCCCGTATCCACGTGGAGATCCAGCTCTTCGAGACATCTGTCGCAAAGCACCTTCACCCAACCGGAAATGGCAGCATCCACACAAAAAAAACGCAAGGCTTTTTCCACGTGAACATCCACCTCGAGATCCGCATCGATGATATCCGGATTACCGGAATTGCCAAAGAACTTTCCGTCGGCACGCCAATTAAATTGCGTGCCGCCTTGTGCCAATCCACTTAAGGGTATAACAAAGGGTTGCAAAGGTACAAATTTTTTTTCTATTATCAATCAGCGATATCACTATTTCTTTTACGCGCCAGCGGATCCAGCAAAATCTTGCGTATGCGCATAAAATGAGGAGTCACCTCCACAAGCTCATCTTCCTGAATATACTCCAGAGCCTCCTCCAGGCTGAACTTTATGGCCGGAGGAAGAAGGATCTTCTCGTCGGAACCGGCAGCGCGCACGTTGGTGAGCTGCTTGGCCTTGCATATATTTATATTAAGGTCGCGCTCGCGTGTGTGCTCTCCTACCACCTGTCCGGCATATATCTCCTCGCCCGGCTCCACGAAGAAGCGGCCGCGGTCCAGAAGCTTGTTCATGGAGTATGCCTTGGCCTCACCGGTCTCGAGAGACACCAGCGAGCCGTTGTTCCGGCGTTCGATCTCGCCCTTGAAGGGCTGATAATCCTTGAAACGGTAGGCCACGATGGCCTCACCCTGGGTTGCTGTCAGCAGATTGCTGCGCAGGCCCATGAGTCCGCGGGTAGGGATCTCGAATTCCAGCAGGGTGCGGTCTCCGCGGGGTTCCATGCGCAGTAGAGCGCCCTTGCGGCGGGTAGATATCTCTATGGCGGCGCCCACGAACTCTTCCGGCACCTCGATGCTCATCTCTTCGATAGGCTCACAGCGCTGGCCGTTTATGGTCTTGTCCAGCACCTTCGGCTGGCCTACCTGAAGCTCGAAGCCCTCTCGGCGCATGGTCTCGATCAACACCGAAAGATGCAGCACGCCGCGCCCGTACACCACGAAGGAATCCGCACTCAGGCCGGGTTTCACGCGCAGGGCGAGATTCTTCTCCAGTTCCTTCTCCAAACGGTCCTTGATGTGGCGGGAGGTCACATACTTGCCGTCCTTGCCGAAGAAGGGAGAGTTGTTGATGGTGAAGAGCATGCTCATGGTAGGCTCGTCCACCGCGATGGGCGGGAGTGCCTCGGGATTCTCCAGGTCCGCGATGGTATCGCCGATCTCGAAGCCTTCGATTCCAACCACTGCGCAGATATCGCCGCATCCGACCTCATCTACATTTGCCTTGCCCAGGCCCTCGAAGGTCATGAGCTGCTTGATCTTATGCTTCTGGATGATGTCGTAGCGCTTGCAGAGGCTGATCTGCTGCCCGGTGCGGAGCGACCCGCGGGTAATCTTTCCGACAGCAATACGCCCTACGTAGGGAGAGTACTCCAGCGAGGAAATCAGCATTTGGGGAGTGCCTTCCACCACGGCGGGGGCGGGCACCTCTTCGAGGATGACGTCCAGCAGAGGGGTGATGTCGCTGGTGGGCTTGCGCCAGTCGAGCGACATCCAGCCCTGCTTGGCAGAGCCGTACACAGTCTTGAAATCCAGCTGCTCCTCGGTGGCATCCAGATTGAACATGAGGTCGAACACCTCTTCCTGCACCTCATCCGGACGGCAGTTGGGCTTGTCCACCTTGTTGATAACAACGATGGCTTTCTTACCCATCTGGAGGGCCTTTTGAAGCACGAAACGAGTCTGGGGCATGCAGCCCTCGAAGGCATCTACCAGCAGCAGCACGCCGTCTGCCATGTTGAGCACGCGCTCGACTTCTCCGCCGAAATCGCTATGCCCGGGCGTATCTATGATATTGATCTTTACGTCCTTGTATGTGACCGAAACATTCTTGGCGAGGATGGTGATTCCGCGTTCGCGCTCCAGGTCGTTATTGTCCAGTATCAACTGCCCGAGGTTCTCCGGCTGGCGGACAAGATTGGCCTGATAGATCATACGGTCTACCAGGGTAGTCTTGCCGTGGTCGACGTGGGCAATGATTGCTATATTCCTGATTTCCTGCATTTTACTTCTTCAAATAACTTTCCGTTCCTTCGGGCGATATGAGTTTGCAGCCCGTCTTTTCAAACACCACGTCAACTTCACGAAGGCGTTTGTCTGCCATGAAGCAGCTGGCTTTGCCAACGATTGTTTCTCCACTCATCCGGAGGCCGCTCGTGGTGGCCTTCACATCCCCGGCATGCCACCAGGGCATGGCCTCACCGGCCACAAGGCATACGATCCTGTAGCTGGATGCGTAGCGCATGATGCCAATAGTTACGCCGGACAGGGACTCGTACACTCCGGCGATTCCATATTTGTCGGATGCGGCGAGTTCGCGTATTTCCGCCTCGGTGATATCCACACTCTCGCAGGGGTCCGGATTCTCAAGGTCTCCCTTTGTGGAGAAACTGAAGGCATAGCCGCCCGCACGCACATTCGAAATCTTGATATCCTTGAGCCCATAGGGCACACGCCCACCGAACACAAGGGTGTAGGAATACACAGCTTCGGGTTCGGTATTGGCCCATCCGTATGCGCGTCCGCGCACACTGGGATGCCATTTGCCAAGGTCGCTCTGACGATCGAGGGCCCCGATGCAGCTGAGCTCGATGGAGCCTGCAGAGATGACTGCGGGCGGATCGGTGTAATACTCGAGCCTAGGCAGCACCTTGGACGGCACCAGATTGATGGTCACATATGTGAGGGTATCGGCCAGGGTAATGGAACTCACATTCCATGTAAACCCGTCAACCTTCACAGAAGAGCTGCTGTCGTAGTAGGTGACAATCTCTTCCTGAGCCATTGCCGTCATACCTGCAAAGAGGCAGCAAATACCGAACAATAATTCCTTCATGACGTCTTCATTTGAAAAAAGCCAACCACGTGGGCTGGCTTTTTTACTTTTTACCGAATCGATTGATTACTGCTTCTCGATGATAACAGCACGGTTGAGCTCAGGAGTTGCAAACCTCTCGGTGCCATCCCACTCGACCACGGTGATGTTCTCACGGCTTACGCCGAGTTCGTCAACGAGGTTGTAAACGGTCTGTGCACGCTGCTTGGAGAGCTGCTTGTTGCGAGCCTTGGAACCGGTTCCGGTATCTGCGCTACCATTGAGGGTGAACTTAACGTTCTCGCCACGGGCGATGATGTTCTTGATAGCATACTCGGCGTGTGCCTTCTCAGCCTTGGAGAGAGTGCTCTGGCCAATCTGGAAGTAAACCACGACGGGCTCATCGAAGAGACCATCAACATTTGCACCGGCAGCCTTCTTAGCCTCGTCTACGAGCTGAGCGGCTTCGCTCTGTGCATTCTTGGCAGCAGCCTGTGCATCGGCAGCAGCCTTCTGAGCGCCGGCGACCTTTGCCTCAGCAGCCTCCTGAGCGGCCTTTGCAGCAGCAATAGCAGCAGCAGCGGCGGCAGCGGTGGTGGCAGTGCGGGTCCAGTTGGTCTTGCCAAAGCTCTTGGCGATACCGAGTTCGAGTTTCCAGTAGTTGTAGGTGTCACCAGCGTGGCCAAGGAGATTGCCATCGGACAGGATTCCACCGAGGTCTGCGAAGAGAGCCCACTCAGTTCCGAGGGCGAGGTCTGCAAAGATACCTGCACCTGCGCCGGCACCGAGGGTCTTACCGGACCTCATGAAAGGAGCGAGGGAGAAGTAAGGGGAAACTTCGAATTTCCTTCCTTCCTTGTAGCCCCACCATGCATTGCAGATATTCCAGAGAATGTCTACGTGTGCATAGTTGAGATTTACCTTCGTATCCTCAACGGGAGAGACGGTCTGCATGCCGGTCCAGCCGAAACGGACACCATAGCAAGGATCGATCCACTTAAGGGCGAAAAGCTCGACACCACCGGGGAACATCTTGGTGAAGTCACCGACCTGACCGAGAGTCTTGGGGATGTAGAGAGGAGTAGTGGTGGTGGTAGGAAGATTCCAACCCAAACCAACGACCCAGTTGTCCCAGAAACCGTTGGTTTCATAGCCACCGAACTTGAGATTACCGTTCTCATCGCGGTTGGTTTCCTGTGCGAAGGAAGCAACGCTGATCAGAATAGCGGCAGCAATTGCGAAAAACTTTTTCATACTTTTTTTTATTTAGTTAACTAAAAATTTAACTACAAACTAAACTGTCAATTTCCCGGTAGAGGGCATATTGCGCTGCAAATATAGAAAGAATTCCTCAATAAACAAACATTATCAACAATTTATCCACATTAAATAATGCTGATTCCATCCTTTTTCAGCCAGCCCTCACGCCCATCGGAAAGTTTCACGTTGCACCAGTCCCCAACACTGTCCAAAACCTCAACACAGGTGCCCTCATGCAGGATAAACAGGTCTTTGGTATCGGCTCCCGAGGGCGCACTCTTCACCGGCACAACCGGCCTCATCACCACGGCATCGTCCGCCCGGAGGTAGTCCCTCCTCTGCCAGGAAGCGAATACAAGCGCGAAAACCATCAGCACCAGCGCGGCAATGCCGCAGAAAAATCCCAGCTTGCGTGCAGCGGAACTGCGCGAAAGCAGGAACACCAGAACCAGCGACAGCAGCACTGCGAGAAGTGCCAGCGATATCCAGGCCCAGCCATCCGAAGGAAGGGTCCAGCAAAGCTTACGCATCCAGCTGCGCAGGAAGAATTCCGGCACGGAATCAATCCTGTCCTGAGTGAGCGAGCGGGCGAATTCCAGATTGTAGCGGGCATCGGCATAGGAAGGGTCCAGCTTCAGGGCACGCGAATAATAGAGTATGGATTCCGCCAGCATATTCTGCCGGAAGAAGGCATCACCCAGATTGCAATACAGCTCCGGAGATGCCAGGCCGATGCTTTCGATGGCAGCCCAAGCCTGCGAGGCATCCTGCCAGCGGCCGTCGGTATAGGCCGCCACACCTGCATTCCAGAGGGAATCAGGATATGCATCGGCGGCACGCCCGCCAAAAGGAACAAGCATCAGCAGCAGGGCCAGCACGGCGGCTCCGCCGGAAGTCTTTTTCTTTTTCATGGAAGAATCTATCGCGGAAATCACCGAGACCGCGCTCTCGTAGTGGCTGTTCATGGCCTCATGGCCGGCATCCGGCGCATACCGGGCATACTCGCATGCATCCAGAAGCGATGAGAAATCAGCCGCCAGGCCCTCGGAAACACCCTCGGAACATAGCCTGGAAACAATATTCTCCTTGCTCATCTCGCTCGCATCCATATTCAGCTTGTCTGAGATGAAGCCCAGCAGGGTCTTGTGCAGCTCTTCATAAAATGCAGTGTATAGATTCTTCTGGAGGAAGTCTCCGGCGAGGGCCAGGCGCTTGCGGGCCATCTTGGTGGCAGAGCGGTTACGGCTGCCGGCCACATCGGCACGGAGTGCAGCACGCCTGCGGAGGATGAACCACACGGCTGCCGCCGCCATCAGCAGAAGCACGGCAAGCCCCCAGAACAGAGGGGACCACACGAAGAAGCGTCCGGCTCCGGACAAAGAAGGCAACTTGCTGTAGATGAAGCGGATATCGCTCCCCAGATCTTTCACGTCCCTACGGTTCTGAACCAGCTGCCCGCCGGCAGGCACGGCACTTTCCAGATCCGCGCCGCGGGCCACTGCCAGATGCAGGGGGCCGGAACTGAGGGTAACATATTTCCCGGAGGAGATATCGTAGTAGCTATACTCCACCGGCCCTATCTCGAAGTCTCCGTGGCTGCGGGGAATGAAGGGATATTCGAACACGCGGCTGCGGCCGGAATCAGACGACTTCATGTCGTACACCTCGAAATCCGGGGGGAAGGAGACCTTGGGTGCGTTTAGAAGGGCCAGGTTGCCGGTGCCGGAAACCGTCACCTTTAGCGAAGCGGCATCGTGAGTTTTAAGCGAATCCCTGGTGAGTTCCGCCTTCATCTCAAACTTGCCGACACCGCCGCCGAACGAGGCGGGAGCTCCTGCTGGAAGGGCCGAAATATGCAGCGTAACCGGCTGTGAGGTAACGCGTTTGCGCACCTGACGGTAGCTGTCCTGGAAGAAACTGTCGAATATGCTTCCCGAGGAAGATGAGGCCGCCCTTACGTTCACCAGGCAAACCAGTTCGGCCGGTTCTATGGTCACATCTCCCGCCTTCTGCGGAATCAGGTTCCAACTGCGGAGGACCGCGGTATTGAAGATCTCCCCGCCCACATTCTCACGCTTGAACTCTATGCTCGAAGGGGCCTGCAGTTCCTGGCTCCAGAAGCCGTTGAAGGTGGGGAACCTGGCATCCTCGAATCCTGCAATATTCACCCTTTGGTAGAGTTTGAGACTCGCCGAGATGCCTTCTCCCACGACCGCCCGGGTCTTATTGACTATCAGACGCATGTAGATATCGTCCGAAGAGATGCTTCCGGTGGCCTGCTGCTGCCTGGCTCCGGAGTTCCCGGAAGACGCTGCCGCACCGGAGCT
Source organism: uncultured Bacteroidia bacterium (assembly GCA_902768365.1). Classification (GTDB taxonomy): domain Bacteria; phylum Bacteroidota; class Bacteroidia; order Bacteroidales; family UBA932; genus Cryptobacteroides. Next base: position 17,783 of record CACXKV010000002.1, read on the forward strand.
GCTTCTGGAAGCGTTTCCGGATACCACCTCGATGGAAAAACTCCGGCTGCTTACCTTCTTTCCCTGAATGGTGGCCACCGCGGCCGGAAGGGTGAAAGTGCCGGTGCGCACAGGCATCAACACATAGGTATAGGAATTGGTAACGCTCTTTGAACGTTTGCCATTGACTATGCTGATAGATGTGGAAGTGCCTTTCTGCGGGCCCCAAACCAGACGGAATCCGTCCCCGGGTTCCCATTCGAACTCGCTTGGGGCGTGCTCTCCCTCCACCGAGAAACTCACGTTGAACTGTTCGTCCGCTGCCACTAGGTTGGGGGCTTCGACACGCACGGACTGTGCATGCATGCCTGCTGCCACCAGCATGGACGCGAATATGGTTAAAAGACGTTTCATACTACCAATTCTTTTCTTTCTGCCGGGACTGAAGCACCGCAGCCTTCTGCTTGTTCACCTTATCCTGGGTCTCCTTTTCTTTGGCCTGCACTGCCTGTAGCATCTGCTGCGCCTGCTGGGGAGATATCTGCGGCTGCTGATCCTGCTGATCCTGCTGATTCTTCTGGTCCTGGTCCTTATTCTGATCTTCGTTCTGATTCTGGTCCTGCTGATCCTGGTTTTGATCTTGCTGGTCCTGATTCTGGTCCTGCTGGCCTTCACCGCCCTGCTGCTGGTTCTGGAGCATCTTCTTGGCGTAGATGTAATTCTCCTTCGCATCCATATCGTCCGGGCGCAGGAGCAGGCTCTCCTTGAATGCTTTAACGGCAGCACCGTAATCCTTCTTCTGGAGGGCCACATCACCCATATTATAATAATAATCAGCCGCATGCACGCCCGCGGGTGCAACATCCTTCACAGCCTCCAGGGCCTTGCCGGCCTCATCGTAGTTCTGCTGCCGGTAGAGGGAAGATGCAAGGTTGTACTCCCCCGCCACCGACAGACTGTCCTTCACCACAGCCCGGCGATAATCTATCTCCGAATTCTTGAAATCCCCTTTGCGGAACTTGCGGTTGCCCTCGCGCACCTCCTTCCTGTCCACCTGCGCAGACAGGGGCAATGCGCTCAGCATCAGCAATATGCATATAAGTCTTCTCATCAGAACATCCTCCTTTTCCAGCGTCTGCTGCCTATCAGCATCTCTATCACCAGCAGCACCAGTGCCACCGCGAAGAAATACATATACTGCTCGTCATACTCCTCGAACACCACAGAATTGAAAGTCTCTGCCTCAAGGCGCCTGAGGTCGTTGATGATGGGATTCAGGCCGAATTCCTCATTGCCCGCATGCACGTAGGCACCTCCTCCTGCAGCAGCAATCTGCTGTAGGGTGTCTTCATCAAGGCGGGTGACCACTATATTGCCGTCCTTATCCTTCATCAGATCCCCATCCATAGGGATAGGCTCCCCGCGGAGCGACCCTACGCCCACGGTGTATATCCTTATGCCGAGTTCGGCCGCCTGCTTTGCTGCGGCAAGCGGATCATCCTCATGGTTCTCTCCGTCGGTTATCACTATGATGGCGCGGCTCTTCTCGCTCTGGGCGCTGAAACCGCGGGCCGCCGTGAGTATGGCATCCCCTATGGCCGTTCCCTGCACGGGCACGGACTCGGTGCTGATGCTCGAAAGGAACATCTTTGCCGACACATAATCGTTGGTGATGGGCAGCTGAACGAAAGATGAACCTGCAAAGATAATGAGGCCTATGCGGTCGTCCTGCAGCTTGTCGGTGATGCGTGAGATGGCGAGCTTAGCCCTCTCCAGACGGTTCGGGGAATAGTCCCTCGCGAGCATGGAGTTGGATACGTCCAGGCATATCATGATCTCCGCGCCCCGGGTTTCACGTTCCTGCAGTTTGGCACCTATCTGCGGCCTTGCCAGGCCGATCACAAAGAATGCGAAGGCCAGATCGAAGAGCACCAGGCGCACCCAGCCCTTGGATGCAGACCAGGAAGGCATCAGCTGCCGCACCAGGCTCTCATCCCCTATGCGGCGAAGGCGCTCCCGGCGAAGATAGCGCACCAGGGCGTAGAGGAGCGGCATCAGCGGCACCAGGAAAAGCAGATACAGATATTGATGATTTGCGAATAACAACATTACGGCAGCCTCCTTATAAACAGGCGAAGAGCCAGTTCGAGCAGCAGGCAGACCAGCGCCCATACGGCATACTTGCCAAACAGTTCTTTATACACAGGGAAGCTGTCCACCGTTGTGCGGACCTTCTCCATCTGGTTGATTTCGGAGTATATCTCCGAGAGTTTCGTATTGTCGGTGGCGCGGAAATAGCGGCCGCCGGTAGCCTCCGCAATGCTCTTCAGCAGGGCCTCGTCAATCTCCACCGGCATCTTGCGGAGTTCGACCCCCCAGTTGGTCATCACCGGATAGGGAGCCTCCCCGTTAGTGCCCAAGCCTATAGTATAAACCCTTATGCCATAGGTTTTTGCGATCTCCGCCGCCGTAGCGGGAGCTATCTCGCCACGGTTGTTCACACCGTCTGTAAGCAGGATGATCACCCGGCTCTTGGCGTCCGAGTCCTTCATGCGGGCCACCGCGGTGGCAAGGCCGTTTCCTATGGCCGTACCATCCTCGATGAGGTCCGTCTGCACATCCTTCATGAGGTTGATAAGCGTGGCCCTGTCGGTGGTCAGGGGGCACTGGGTGTAGCTTTCGCCTGCAAACACCACGATTCCCATGCGGTCCGATGGCCGCTGGGCGATGAACTCAATGGCGATGTCTTTCGCTGCGCTGATGCGGTCCGGCTCAAAATCCCGGGCCAGCATACTGGTGGAAACGTCCATCGCCAGCACTATGTCAATACCCTCAGTATCTATCTTTTCCGTTTCGGTAGATGAGCGGGGACGGGCCAGCGCCACAATTATCAGGCTGAGGGCGGCGATGCGCAGGGCGAAGGGCAGATGCCGCAGCCATGCAAGCACCGAAGGCCCCGAGGACAGCCAGGGGGCGGATGCACTGACCCTCATGTGCGGGCGGCGGCCCCTCAACTCCAACCACAGGTAGTGGAGGATGAGAAGCAGCGGCACAGCCAGCAGGAAAAGCACTTTGGGATACTCAAAGAACATCTTCCTTCGGCTCCTCCTCAAGCGTTGTCTGGTAAGTTTCTGTTACGAAGCGCACCGCGACGGGCACCACCTTCGCATTATAATCGTCCGGGGCGGAATGCTTGGCGAACTTCACGAAATCGGCAATCTCGAACAGTTCCTTTGCATCTGTGTAGAGCTCCGGAGTAATGTCTTTTTCTGATTTCAGGGCGCCGAACAACTCTGCCGTCGTCATTTCGGGAGCGTCCACCCCGAAACGGGCTTCGATATAGGTCTTGAGCGTGTCCGTTACGCCGGAATAGAAGCCCTTCTGCTTGTCCGGAGCCCAGAACTTTTCGCCACGGTACCTGTCCAGATTGCGGAGAGCCGTGATATGCGCGGGCTCGCGGACTTTTTCCGCCTCCTTCGCACCGCTGCGCCTCCTCAGCCACCATACCAATGCAACCACCAGAGCCACCAGCAGCAGGCCTGCGCCTATCCATGGCAGCACTTCCCCGAAGGTCACGGGATAACGTATCTGGCCCTTTATGTCGTGCGGCACGAAGGTGGCCGTATCCACCGGCATGGTCTTCACCTCCAGCTTGGCCCCGGTAAACATCAGGGTATCTGCCTGCTCACCTTCCTGACGCACTACGACTATAGGATTCAGCTGGTATTCCCCCTCCTGGAAGAAGGCCATCACGACCCTGGCTTTCAGGTCGTAGGTCATGGTGCGGAGATAAATCTTGGTAGTGTCCAACTCCCAGTTTTTCACCAGCACTATATCTTCGTTACCGGTCTTGCTGTAGTCCGGCAGGCCGAAGCGGGTGCCGGCCTTCACGCCCTTCATCTCGAAGCCGTACTCCAGCTGGTCTGCCACCACTACGGAATCCCTCTTCTGGAGAGGATTCAGGAAGGCAGGGCCCTTGGGGAGCACTTCCAGCAGGCTTATCAATATGATGCACAGAAGCTTCATCTCTTTGCAAACAATGCCATCAGTCCCTTCACATAGTCGGAATCTGTGGCGATTTCCACATGGTCCACTTTATAACGGTTGAACAGCTGCTGCTCGGCTCCGGCCAGAGTGGTGAACCATTGCCCATAGGCCCTCCGCACAGCCGCGCTATCGGTATTCACCCACGCGGAACGTCCGGTTTCGCTGTCTTTTATGTTGATGAGGCCTACCGGCGCAAGACTGCGTTCGCGGGGGTCGAAGACTTTGATCACGGAGAGGTCGTGCCTGCCCGCCGCCACCTTCATGGCATCCTCGTAGCGGGGGTGCCCGGCAGCATCTGCATCCAGCATGTCGCTCAGCAGGAAGGCGGTGCATTTCTTCTTGATGGCTCCGGTGAGGAACTGCAGCGCAGCGCCGATGTCGGTGCCGTCCGAAGTGGGCTGAAGTTCCAGCATCTCCCTAATTATGTGAAGGAGATGGCTGCGGCCCTTCTTCGGGGGGATGAACTTCTCCACATGGTCGCTGAAGAAGAGGGCTCCCACCTTGTCGTTATTGAGGATGGCGCTGAAGCTGAGCACGGCGGCTATCTCCGCCAGCAGCTCGCGCTTGGTGCGGGTCTGAGTGCCGAAAAGGCCGGAACGGCTCACGTCCACCAGCAGCACCACCGTCATCTCGCGCTCTTCCTCGAACACCTTTATGTATGGGGCGCGCATGCGGGCGGTAACATTCCAGTCCATGTTGCGAACGTCGTCCCCATACTGGTATTCGCGCACCTCGCTGAAGGCCATGCCGCGCCCTTTGAACGCGGAATGGTACTCCCCCGCGAATATCTGATGCGAGAGAGCCTTGGTGCGGATTTCTATCTTCCGGACCTTCTTTATCAGTTCTTCCGGACTCATTACGGCACCACTACTGCATTGATCACCTGGGAGATGATCTCTTCTGAGCTAACGTTCTCAGCCTCGGCTTCGTAGGTGAGGCCGATGCGGTGACGGAGCACCTCGGGGCAGACGGCACGCACATCTTCCGGAATCACATAGCCCCTGCGCTTGATGAATGCGTAGGCCTTCGCGGCAGCGCTCAAGCTGATGCTGGCGCGGGGGGATCCTCCGTAGGAAATGAGGTCCTTGAGGCCCTTCAGGCCATACTCTTCAGGGGTGCGGGTGGCATAAACGATATCTACTATGTAGCGCTCTATCTTCTCGTCCATATAGACCTCGCGCACCACTTCGCGGGCGCGGACGATGTCGTCGGGGCTCACCACGGGGTCGGGCTTGGGGAACTCGCCGCTGTTGTTCATGCGGATGATGAGTTTCTCCTCCTCCTTCTTCGGGTAGTCCACCACCACCTTCAGCATGAAGCGGTCCACCTGGGCCTCGGGCAGAGGATAGGTCCCCTCCTGCTCGATAGGGTTCTGGGTGGCCATCACGAGGAAGGGCTCGGGCAGCTTGAAGGTGCTGTCGCCGATGGTAACCTGGCGCTCCTGCATGGCCTCCAGAAGTGCGGACTGCACCTTTGCGGGGGCACGGTTGATTTCATCTGCCAGCACGAAGTTGGCGAAGACGGGGCCCTTGCGCACTTCGAAGCTCTCCTTCTTCTGAGAGTAGATCAGGGTTCCCACCACGTCGGCAGGGAGGAGGTCCGGAGTGAACTGGATGCGGTTGAATTTGGCATTGACGGCCTTGCTGAGGGTGCTGATCGCCAGAGTTTTGGCAAGGCCCGGCACGCCTTCGAGGAGGATGTGGCCGTTGGCCAGGAGGGCTATCATCAGGTTTTCCACCAGATGCTTCTGCCCCACGATGACCTTGCCCATCTCGAGAGAAAGGATATCCACGAAGCCGCTTTCTTTCTGGATGCGGTCGTTTAGTTCCTTGATATTTACACTTTCCATATATTTTAATAAATTTGCATTCTATGCGTTATTCCATCGTACTTTCATATGCCGGTGCCGGCTTCTGCGGCTGGCAGCGCCAACCCTCCGACCCGAGCGTGCAGGAGTGCCTCGAAGATGCCCTTGGAAAGCTTCTTGGAGGCGAGGTTCCCGTGATCGGGGCGGGGCGTACGGACACAGGCGTGAACGCTATTGGTTACGTTGCGTGTTTCGACGGCCCCGAGGGCCTTGCGGCAGATGATTTCCGCTACAAATTAAATGCCATCCTTCCCCGTTCGATCGTGGTTTCACAAGTGGTTCCGGCGGCCCCGGATTTTCATGCACGCTTCGATGCCGTGAGGCGGGAATATACCTACTTCATACACAGGGAGAAAGACCCTTTCGTGGAGGCTTTTTCGTGGCAGTGCGGGTATCCAGGGCTGGATTTCGAGGCGATGAATGCCGCTGCCGGGATGTTGGTCGGGACGCATGATTTTTCCTGTTTCGAGAAGGTCGGGGCGGATAACAAGACTTCTGTCTGTACGGTTTTCGAAGCCTATTGGGCACAGTACACACCCTCACTTTATGCCGTTATGACGCCGGAGCAGGGTAGCCTCTCGGCTCCGCTACCGCCACGCACAAGGCCCACTCAAAAAACTTCCGCCGAGAGGCTCCCTGCCTCCGGCGGCCGGTATTGGTATTTCCGCATATCTGCCGACAGGTTTCTGCGGAATATGGTGCGGGCCATAGTGGGAACGCTGATCGAAGTCGGGCGCGGCAAACGCAGCCTCGACGACTTCGCAGGATTGATTCTGCCGGCCGACAACCCATCCGAGAAAAGCAAAGGGCCCAACCGTTCCCTGGCCGGCGAATCCGTCCCCGGCCACGCCCTCTTCTTGTCGAAAGTGGAGTACTAGCCCTTTGTCACCCGGGCCTTGAAAATCGCCTTGTGGATGCGGCCCTCGCCGATCAGGGGAGCATGTGCCGTGTCGGGGCCGAAGATGACAGCCTCGCCGGGCTGGACGGTTACGGTCTCCTCAACAGGATCTTTATAAAACAAGATATCCTTTTCGAGGTTCATTTCCCCGTCGGGACTGGTGCACTCTGCGACCGGCTTGATACCGAAAGTCTCCGGGCCGGAAAGCGGAATTTGCACGTCGATGTACTGCGCATGAGCTTCGAGCCGGGCGGCACTGCTGGATTTGAGATCCGAGTCCACTATGTTCACCCAGAGGTTGTCTCCGTCGATGACATGTTTCCCGACAGCGAGCTGGTTCAGGTCGTTGGCTTTCATGAATTCCAATGCCTTCTGCACATTGGGATTAAGGTCGTAGCGGGTCTTTGACATATGGCAATAAAGATTCAGCGTTTTACCTTCTCGACGGTGTAGCCGAGTTTTTCGAGGGCCTTGGCGAGGGTGGCCTCATCGGTCCTGGAGGGATCGTAGGTGATGGTGACCAGCTTTTCGTCCAGGGAGACGGAGAGGTCTTTGACGCCCTTTTCGAAGGAGATGTTTTCGGTGATCTTCTTGACGCAGTTGTGGCAGCGGATGCTGGTCTTGAATGTAACAACGGCTGTCTTTTTCTTGGCCTTTGCAGATAAAGCGGCGGACGGATGATAGCCGGAGGCGGAAGAATCCATGCCAGAAGCGGCAGACGAAAAAGCCATGGAGGCCAAAACAATCATCAAAACAAAAACTATCTTTTTCATAATCAGTTGGTTTTCCAAATCGTTATCCTGAGCCCGGCATCTGCCCGGAAGCCCATCAGCGGCCCCCATACGGCACTCGCATCGAAGTCCGCCGTGCCGGGAGCACCCAAAATTACGGATTTCTGGCGGAATCCGGTCAGATTTTCTGCACCGACATATACATCCACTCCCTTGAAGCGGCGCGTCACCTGTGCATAGAGCATGGGGTAAACCGGAGTGCGTCCGCCCGGCATACTCATAAAGTCATATGCGCGGCAACTGCCGTTAATCGCAGCGGTAAAGTCGAATATCCAGCGGCTGAGATTGGTCTTGTACTGAAGATTCAGCACCCCTTTGAAGCGGGATGTCATCGGCCGCTCCACAAGCCCCTTTCCGAGCAGCGACACGCGGGCATCGGTATAGCGGGCGGTCAGGTTAACAGTGAACCTGCGGAAAGGCTCCAGGAAAAGATCCGCCTGGAAGGTATCGGTATAGGACGGAGCACCAGCGGAGGCATAGAAATCTATGCCATTCGCAAAGTGCTCATAATCAACAATAAGCTGCTGCCCGAATGCTGTATGGAAGTAGTCGAAACTCAGGTATGCGTTATCCGGATCGGCCCCGAAAGGAAGATACACGGTGGCGCTTCCTCCCCAGGTCCAGGCATCTTCCAGGATGTGAGAATCATAAACCCCCGTCCAGGTTTTGCCGGTAGAAAAGACCCCGATGTTGTCGGTCAGGGGCATGGCCGCCCGCAGGCCGCGGCCGCCATTCAAGCGGAGCACCAGCGCCTCGAAAGGCTGGTACTTGACCGTCGCCCTGGGCACGAAACGCATCCCCTGGGCACCGGTAAAGCCCTTGTAGGAATGCAGCCCAGCGCCCGCCACGGCCGTGAACGTCTCATGCAGATGAAGGGTGTACTCTCCGTAAAGGGCGAGATCCGAAAGCGGTGTAGCGCCGGCGAAGGCCGCCGGGCCCCTGTCCAGATCCTCATCCAGATAATCGAAAAGGCCGCTCGCGCCGATGGTGAAATCATGATGCTCGTCCACCCGGTTGCGCCATACCAGATTAAGGTAGGCAGAGCGCTGCCGCGCGAGGTAGGATGCATCCCCGAACCAGGCGTCCATCTCCTGTGAAGTATAATCCGCAACCAGAGCAACGCTGGAACTCTGGTCCTCCCTCAGAGGCACTCCGACCTTAAGGTAAGCCCCCAGAAGGCGGTTGGAGATATCGCTTCCCCACGGCCGGCCTGGCGCATTTGAATCTTTGGAATAACCAGGCTGCCCGCCCATGCGGTCGTCCATGACGGCATTCACGCCGAGACGGACCTGGAAGCGAGGGTCGTACCAGAGCCAGCGGTTGGCCAGGTTCAGCTGGCGCACCATAGGATCGTCCATGAAACCGTCCTCATTCATGTCGAAAGAGCGGAAATTGGCATCCGCATGCCCCAGGATAGCGGTAGAAAGCTTATCTCCAAGCTGGAGGGATGACACCACATCTCCGCTCATGCGGGAGTCGCTCATGCCCGTGAGGCTCAGGAAGAGGGGCTTCTCGTCGGTGGTCTTGCGGTGCTCGAGATTGATCTGTCCGGTGACGGATTCCACGCCGCTGGTAACCGATGCGGCTCCTTTAGCAATCTGGATGCTCTCCAGCCACTGCCCGGGCATGTACGTGAGGCCGAAAGGCGCCGCGATCCCACGCATAACGGGGCGGGACTCGTCGAGCATCTGGGTATAGACTCCGCTGAGCCCCAGCAGGCGGATCTGGCGTGCGCCCGTAACGGCATCGGAATACCCGACGGTCACGCTTGCAGAGTTCTCAAAGCCCTCAGCCACATTGCAGCATGCCATTTTCTGGAGACCGTCCGAGGAGATAACCTCAACTTTCAGGGGCTTCCCTTTCGAAAGATAATTGCCTGGTCTCCGTCCGGACAGGACCGCGGCGTCCAGGCTGTCCCGACGCTCGTCCTGTACCTGCGCGCACAGCATCTGCGTGCCCGAAAGGCATAGCATAAGGATCACAAATATGCGGCTGAACTTCATTTTGGTGCAAAATAACTACATAATGTCGGTTTTTCAAAGAAAAAAATCCATAAAAAATGTTACATTTGCATGATATTATAACTTATGGGAATTATGCTCTTTACTTTACTCCAGGCCGACACGCTCAATGCCGTACAGGCCGCTCCGGTTCCTCAGGAGATGTCTTACTCCCTCATCGATATGGCGATGAAGGGCGGATGGCTGATGATAGTCCTCCTCGTACTCTCCATCATTGCAATTTACATTTTCGGAAAGAAACTCGTGCAGATCAGCCGCGCTTCCAAGGTGGACCGCAACTTCATCGACGACATCCGCGACTATATCCACGACGGCAAGACCAAGTCCGCCATCACCCTCTGCGGCAAGTACGACAATCCTACCGCACGCCTGGTGGAGAAGGGCCTCGAGCGCATCGGCAGGCCCCTGGGAGACATCCAGACTGCCGTAGAGAACACCGGTAACCTTGAGGTGGCACGCCTCGAGAAGGGCCTCCCCTTCCTCGCAGCCATCGCTGGCGGCGCCCCTATGATCGGATTCCTCGGAACCGTGCTCGGTATGGTGAGGGCATTCTTCAACATGGCCAACGCCGGCAACAACATCGACATCACCCTCCTCTCCGGAGGCATCTACGAGGCCATGATCACCACCGTAGGCGGTCTGATCGTGGGTATCCTCGCATATTTCGGATACAACTACCTCACTTCCAAGATTTCGGACGTGGTCTTCACCATGGAGAACGCCACCATCGGTTTCATGGACGTGCTCAACGATCCCGAATCCGCAGCCACAGTTAAAACAGAAGAATAATGGCAATCAAGAGAACAACCAGGGCGGACGCTTCGTTCTCGATGTCGAGCATGACCGACATCGTGTTCCTGCTGCTCATTTTCTTCCTGGTGACGTCCACCCTCATCAACCCCAACGCCCTCAAGCTCCTGCTCCCCAAGAGCACCGGCCAGGTGAGCGCCAAGCCCACCGTGAGCGTTAGCATCAAAGACTGGGGAGAAGGCAACTACACCTACCACATCAACGGCAACGAGCTTGCAGAGAACAACCTGGCCCAGGTGGAAGACGACCTGGTGGGCCTTCTCCAGAACGAAGAGGATCCTACCTTCAGTATCTATTCCGACCAGAGCGTTCCCATAGGCGAGATAGTGCAGGTGATGAACATCGCCAAGCGCAACCACTACAAGGTCATACTCGCAACCCAACCCGAATAGCAGATGAAAGAGTATCTCCGCGAAAGAAAGCGCATCGAAGACAGGTCGAAGGTGACAGGCATCACCCTCACGGTGCTGCTGCACGCCGTGGCGCTGTGCGTCGTGTCTTTCTCGGGGCTGAAGTACATCTATCCGCCGCCGGAGGAGAGCTCCTTCCTTGTGGACTACACCGAAGACCAGGAGTTCGAGATGAAGACCTACTACGGGCGCGAGCCCGTGGGTGAGGATGTGGACCTCGAAAAGGATGTGGAATTCGTGCAGAAGAGCGAATCCCCCAATGAGAGCCTGGCCGAGAACCTGACCCCGGCTGCAAAGCCGGATGCCTTCGGCGACGTGGAAACCCCTGAACCCCCGAGGCAGGAGGAGCCCAAGCTCGACCCTCGTGCCGCATTCCCCGGAATGGCCAGGAAGGACACTTCCATCACATCCCCCCATACCGCCCGTGAGGCTTCCTCCGATTTCCGCGCCGGGCAGGCCACCGGAAACGCCGAGGGCGCCAAGACCGAAGGCGTTGCCAACGCCCACCTGGAGGGCCGCAAGGTCAACAAATCCACCCTCATCAAGCCCAGCAACGATTTCCAGGAGAGCGGCAGGATAGTAATGAAGATATGGGTAGACAACTACGGCAACGTGAAGAAGGCCATAGTGGACGACGGCACAACCATTTCCAGCACCAAGCTTATCGCAGAGGCGCGAGCCGCGGCGATGAAAGCGCATTTCGATCAGAAAATCGATGCCCCTGCGATGCAGGAAGGCACCATAACATACATTTACACATTACAATAATTCAAACGCGCAGTTCTGCGACGTGAGTCGCGGTCGCGCAAACATTCAAGACAATGGCAGATTTCAGTAAAGATGGTCGCAAGCTCAGGCCGAGAAGGTCGGCTTCGGCACAGGGCAGGCCCGCGTACAGCACGTCGGACCGCCACGAACGTTCCGAGCGCCCCGAACGCAGCGCTCGCAGCGATAACGGTGAACGCCGCTCTTACGGCGAGAACCGCGGGACACGCAACTATGGAGAACACAAGACGTACGGCGAGCGCAAACCCTACGGTGAGCGCAAGAGTTTCGGCGAACGCAAGAGTTTCGGCGAGCACAGGAGCTTCGGCGAGCACAAGAATTACGGTGACCACAAGAGCTTCGGCGAACGCAAGCAGTTCAGCCCCCGCCGCAACCCCGCCAATTTCAACAAAACCGCAAACGAGGGCATCAACCGCATGATAGCGGCCAGCCCCAAGGCACAGATATCCGATTTCGATTCCGCACCCAGCCAGGTGAAGGAAGAAATCCGCCTCAACAAGTTCATCGCCAATTCGGGAGTCTGCTCCCGCCGCGAGGCCGACACCATGATCCAGGCCGGCGTGGTAACCGTGAACGGAGAGGTGGTCACCGAACTCGGAACCAAGGTAAACATCCTCAAGGATGTAGTCAAGTTCAATGGAGAGACGCTTCGCGGAGAGGCCAAGGTATACATCGTGATGAACAAGCCGAAAGGCTATGTCACCACCGCCTCCGACCCTCACGCCGACAAGACCGTGATGGATCTCCTGAAGAACTGCCCCAGCAGGGTTTACCCCGTAGGGCGTCTGGACAAAGCCACCACCGGCGTGCTGATGTTCACCAACGACGGAGAGATATCCGAGCGCCTCACCCATCCTTCCTACGACAAGAAGAAGATCTATCAGGTGGTGCTTAACAAGCCCCTCACCGAGGAAGACCGCCAGAGGATTCTCGCAGGCGTGGAACTCAGCGACGGCATCATCGCGGCCGACGCCCTGGAGTTCATCGACCCCGAAGACAAGCGCAAGCTCGGCATCGAGATCCATTCCGGCAAGAACCGCGTGGTGCGCCGCATTTTCGAGGCCGTGGGTTGCGAAGTCCGCACCCTGGACCGCGTCTATTTCGCGGGCCTCACCAAGAAGGGCCTCAAGAAGGGCGAATGGCGTTATCTTACCGAAGGCGAAGTCAACATCCTTAAAATGGGGGCATACGTGTAATGGCGCATAAATCCGGTTTCGTTAATATCATAGGCAACCCGAACGTCGGCAAGAGCACGCTGATGAACGCCGTGGTGGGCGAAAAACTGTGCATAGTCACGGCCAAGGCCCAGACCACCCGTCACCGCATCATGGGCATCGTTAACGGCGAGGACTTCCAGATAGTGTATTCCGACACTCCCGGCATCCTCAAGCCCGTCTATCGCCTGCAGCAGAACATGATGAATTTCGTGGACACCGCGATCGGCGACGCAGACATCATCCTCTACGTGACCGACACCGTGGAAAAGCCGGACAAGAACACCGAATACGTTGAGAAACTCTCCAGGCTTCAGTGCCCGGTGATCATAGTCATCAACAAGATAGACATCAGCACCCAGGAGAAGGTGCAGGAGCTGATGGCATGGTGGAAGGAGAAGGTTCCCGCCGCCACCATCATCCCCGCATCCGCCCAGGAGCGCTTCAACCTCGAAACCATCATGAACACGGTGGTGGAGAATCTCCCCGAATCCCCCGCCTGGTACGACAAGGATACTTTCACCGACAGGAACCTCCGCTTCTTCGCCTCGGAGATCATCCGGGAGAAGATACTGCTTAACTACAAAGATGAGATCCCCTATAGCTGCCAGGTGGAGATAGAGTATTTCAAGGAGGGAGAGGAGCGCTACGACATAGGGGCCGTCATCTACGTGATGAGGGATTCCCAGAAGGGCATACTCATAGGCAAGGGCGGAGCCGCCCTCAAGAAGACCGGCACCGCCGCCCGCATCGACATGGAGGACTTCTTCCAGAAGAAGGTTTTCCTCCAGCTGCTGGTGAAGGTGGATCCCGACTGGCGGGAGAGCCGCCGGGAACTCCGTAAATTCGGTTACGAAGATTAATGTCATTCCATTAATGTCATTCCGAGCGAAGCGAAGGAATCTAATTAAACGGTTATGAGCGAAGACTACGAAGATATACAGAACGAGGAACTCGAAGAGCAGGTGGACCAGGAGATCGAACTGACCGAGGAAGAAGACGGCCAGGGCGGCGGCAAATTCAACCGCCTCCTGGAGAGCGACAGCCGCAAATACAAACTTTCCGGCATGTTCAAGGACTGGTTCCTCGATTACTCCTCATACGTGATCCTGGAGCGCGCCGTTCCCCATATAGTGGACGGCCTGAAGCCCGTGCAGAGGCGCGTGCTGCATGCCATGTACCGCATGGATGACGGCAACTACACCAAGGTCGCGAACATAGTGGGCCAGGCCATGCAGTATCATCCGCACGGGGACCAGTCCATTCTCGGAGCCCTAGTCCAGCTCGGCCAGAAGAACCTGACCGTGGACTGCCAGGGTAACTGGGGTAACATCCTCACGGGAGATTCCAACGCCGCGCCCCGATACATCGAGGCACGCCTCTCGAAGTTTGCCAAGGAAGTGGTCTTCGATCCGGACATCACCAACTGGATGAACTCCTACGATGGGCGCAACAAGGAGCCGATGGAGCTCCCGGTGCGCTTCCCACTGCTGCTCGCACAGGGCACGGAGGGCATCGCCGTGGGTATGGCGTCCAAGATTCTTCCTCACAACTTCAACGAGCTGCTGGACGCCTCGGTGCGCATACTCGAGGGCAAGTCCTACGAGCTCTATCCCGACTTCCCCACAGGCGGCTTTGCCGACTGCAGCAAGTATAACCAGGGCAGGCGCGGCGGCTCCGTCAAGGTGCGCGCCCGCATCGAAAAGCTGGACAAGAACACCGTGGCCATCACCGAAATCCCTTACGGCAAGACCACGCACATGCTCATCGACTCCATCCTCAAGGCCAAGGACAAGGGCAAGATAAAGATCAAGAAGATAGAGGATATGACCACCGACAAGGTGAACATCATCATCCATCTGCCCAACGACGTGTCGCCGGACAAGACCATCGACGCGCTCTATGCCTTCACCGACTGCGAGGCCAACATCAATCCGAACGCCTGCGTGATCGTGGAGAACAAGCCCCAGTTCCTCTCCGTGCACGATATCCTCGAATACGACACCTTCCACACCAGGGACCTGCTGGAGCAGCAGCTCCGCATCCGCCTGGCGGGCCTCGAGGACGACTGGCACTGGAGCAGCCTCGAGCGCATCTTCTTCGAGGAGGGTGTGTACCATCTGCTCGAAGACAAGAGCTTCCCCAGCTGGGAGGCGCAGAAGGAGGCCATCCTCGCAAAGATGCAGGAGTACCGCGCTCAGGTGCGCAGGGACATCGTCATGGAAGATATCGACCGCCTGGTCGAGAAGCCCGTGCGCAAGATTTCCCGCTTCGACGTGAAGGCCATCGAAGACAAGATAGCCGGCCTGGAAGAGCAGATGGCCGCCGTGCAGGCGAACATCGATAACATCACCGGCTACACCATCGAGTGGTTCAAGGGGCTCAAGAAGAAGTACGGCAAAGACTTCCCCCGCCTCACCGAACTCACCGGCTTTGAGACCATCGCCGCCACCAAGGTCATCAACAACAACGCCAAGCTCTACGCCAACCTGGCGGAGGGCTTCGTTGGAATCGGCCTCAAGCGCGACGACAACGGCACTTACATCTGCGACTGCTCCGACCTTTCCGAGATCATAGTCATAGGCAAGGACGGCAAGTACCGCATCACCAAAGTAGAAGACAAAGCCTTCTTCGGCAAGGACCTGCTCTATGTGGGCATCTTCAACCGCGGGGACGACCGCACCATATATAATGTGATCTACCGCGAGGGCAAGACCAGCGTCTACTACGCCAAGCGCTTTGCAATCACCTCCATCACCCGCGACAAAGAGTACGACATCACCACCGGCGCCGCCGGATCGCAGATAATGTGGTTCACCGCCAACCATAACGGCGAGGCGGAGACCGTACGCATAGCCCTGCGCCCGAAACCGAAACTCAAGAAGACTTCGCTCGAGTACGATTTCGCCCAGCTTGCCATCAAGAGCAAGACCGCTCGCGGCAATCTGGTGAGCAAGAATTCGATCGCCCGCATCACCCTCAAGAGCAAGGGTGTCAGCACCATCGCCGGAAAGGACATCTGGTATGATGCCGATATCCAGAAGCTGAACGAAGACGGCCGAGGGCTCTACCTGGGCCAGTTTGAGGGCGAGGACAAGGTGCTCTGCATCTTCAGGAACGGCAGCTTCTACACCACCTCCTTCGACCTGGTGAACAAGTATCAGGGCGATGTGCTCAGTATCTGCAAGCTGGATACTTCCAAGACCTACACGGCGCTCTATTACGATGGCGCCGCCAAGACCTTCTACGTAAAGCGTTTCTCCTTCGTGGAGAGCGACAACTCCCCCATGCTGTTCATCTCCGATGCTCCCAAGAGCTACCTGGTGGCCCTTTCGGACGACAAACATCCCCAGTACAAGTGCACCTTCGGCGGCAAGTCCGCGCACAAGGAGCCTGAGTGCATAGATGCGGAAGAGTGGATTGGCAAGAAGGGCATCACCGCCAAGGGCAAGAAGTGCCACGACCGGGAGCAGGTGAAGAAGGTGGAGTTCGTGGAGCCTCTCGTGAAGCCGGAGGATTCTGAACCCGAGGCGCCTGCAGAGCTTTCTGCGGAGCCTATCGAGGTGATCCTGCCGGAGGAGGATGATCTGGCGCTCCCTACCGGGGAGATTGTGCTGCCTCCTATGGGCGAGGATGTTCCGGAACTGATTATCGAGGAGCCGACATTGTTCTGATGGCGGTCTGGGCGCTCATAGGGTTCATGGGGTGCGGCAAGTCGTCGATCGGGCGGCTTGTTGCCCGGATGGCGGCTTGCCCGGAGTCATTGCTGCCGCCGGAGTCATTCCCTTCTTCGCCTGAAAACGGCTCAGCCGGAAAAGCTCCGGACGGCAACGGGACCTTTGCTGCGGGCAGGAATTCGGGCGATAATCTGCCCGCGCAAGCATTTTCCGAAGCCACGGGCAGGTATTTGGGCGATAATCTGCCCGCGCAATTGGTATTTGTAGATCTGGATGCTGAGATCGAGGCGCGGAATGGGCGTTCGATCCGGGAGATTTTTGCCGAGGGTGGCGAAGCGGGATTCCGCGCCATCGAGCGGGAAACGCTGGCTCAACTGCTCTCGGCAGTGGGCACTTGCCCCTTCGGGAGTTCGCTTCGCTCACCCCACCATCGGCTGAAGCCGACGGTCCCCCCGCTTCCGTGCCGCGGGTGGCACGTCCCTCAGGGGCAAGTCCCACTGCCCAATCGCGCTCAGCTCAAAAATGACCCGCTGCCGTCAGACATGCTGATTTCGCTGGGAGGAGGAACTCTTACCGATGAGGGGAGCCGGGAGTTGGTGAAGAAGAATTGCAAATGCATCTACCTGAGGGCTACAGTGGAGACGCTGGCAGCGAACCTGCGGGAAGCCGGAACTGAAGGCCGGCCTATGCTCGCGGGTGCCAACCTGGCAGCACCGGCAGATGCCCCGGACAGCCTTGAATCCCACATCGCCACGATGATGGCCGCCCGCGGCCCCATCTACGAAAAAGCCGCCGACATCATCCTCGACATCGACGGCCTCAGCTACGAACAAGCAGCCCGGCAGATCCTTAGCATCAAGTCATCTGGATCTTGATTCTCCATCTTTAGCACTGCAAACCACTTTTTCCCCAAGTCCTTGATAGAAGCACCTATATGGTAGACCTTATCATCAATGATGAGGAAGCGATCATGGGACTTGTCAAATTCTTGAACTGAGATAGCTGGATATTGCGCATTGTGCGACGAAATGCTATTCCTCTAGAGGAATGCACACGATAACCAACGGACAATACCATATCAAGATTAAAAAACTCCTTGGTCCTTTTTACCTGGCGGTTTCCTTCCTGTTGAACTATCTCAAAATTTGCGACAGTTGGGAGCCCTTTCAATTCTTCGTCTAGAGCAGAGCATATATGCTTCCCTATTGTCTTTATATCGCGGTCAAATAATAAAGATAATTGGTTACGATCCAACCATACATTATCTTGATCCAAACGAACTTCCAAACGGATCGAATCATCCGGATTATAGATAGCCACTTCACCTACCATATCCTCAACTCATTTTCTCGATAAGGCCTTCGGGGGTCAGGATTTGGGGGCCGTCGGCGCTCTGACGGGCAAGAAAACTACGGTCGGAGGTGACCACGATGTCGAATTCTTCGGAATCTGCCTGGGCGAACTGGGCATCGTCCTCGAAGTCTCCCGTTGGGTTCTTGAGTGCCTCGCGGATGGAGAGGCCATCGATTTGGGTAACGTTCACGAAAGACATGATGTACAACATTTTCTTATGGAAATCCGGGTTTTTGCTTCCCGGGCTTCTATTGCTGATAAATTCCGCATCGATAATGCTTTGAGTTGTTATAAAGGCTTCGAAGATGCCCTTGCTGGCAGCTTCAAACAGCCTTAACGAGGGGATATAGGAAGGGCGGACAGCCCCTACAAGAACGTCTACCAAGACATTGGTGTCGAAAAAGACACGTTGTTTAAGCTCTGCCATATTTCCCCCAAAGATATGCGAGTTTTGCATCTTTATCCAGCATTTCCTGGGTAGGCTCTGCAATTGTGCCTCCCAAAGCAAGTATCTCATCCGAAACTTTGAAGTCTTTCGGGAGTTTGGGGAATTCAAGGCCGACGGCCTTTTCGATAGTGTGCTCGAGGAAACTGTTCACCGAACGGTTCTCGCGCTTGGCAGCCCGTTTTACCCGGGCCATCAATTCCGGACGGAGCCGGACTATGGTTTGCACTCTTTCCATAATAATATCACCTTTCTGCAAATATAGCAAAAAGGTGATATCAAACAACAGAAAATGATATCAAAAGTTTTACTTTATCAGGCGCCGGAGCAGACGGCAGGGGATGCGGCTGAAGACGATGTCGTAGCCGTCGTCGGTGCTGCGTGAGCCATCCTCGTAGAGGACGCCCACATCGCCGTTCCGGAAGACTACCATGGTGGAGTAGGCGGAGGGGCCGGGCTGCAGGGTCAGTACATCCTTCCAGGAGGCGCCGTTATCGGAGCTCACCGCCAGGGTAAGCCCGCGGCGGGCCTTCTCTTCCTTGATATATGAGTGCAGAAGCAGGCCGTCACGCCATAAAACGATATCTCCGTTGCAGGGGTTGGCATCAAGGCCCTCGGTGAACCTCTCCCCTTCCCAGCGCCAGATGCCGTCGGGGCCCTTCACGGCCGTATTCAGTCCACGGGGGCAGAAGCCCGGGCGGCGGGAACTGGACAGCAGGCGGCCGTCCGGAAGCAGCACGAGCTTGCTTTCATCCGCCAGCGAATACAGAGGCTCTGGCTGAAGCGTCCAGCTCTCTCCCCCGTCCTTCGAATAGAAAAGATGCGCCTCGATAGGCCAGGGCACGGGCATGGGGTCGGGATAGTCGTGAGGGAGCACGCAGGCGGATAACAGAATGTCGCCATCCGCATCCACTATCCCCTTGCCAGAGGTAGCGAAGGCGCTGTGGATGCTGTCCGGGAAGGCCACCAGGCGCGGCTCGCTCCAGGTAATGCCGCCGTCGTCGCTGGTGCAGACGGTGGTGTGCTTGAGCCCGCGGCGGAAGCCCTTGGTGCCGTTTCCGCATGCGAACAGGCAGAGGATACGGCCGTCCGGGAGGGTGGTGAGCGATGCGTCTCCATAGCCATAGCCCAGCACGCGGGAGGTGTCCCCACGGGCAATGAAGGACTGCGCGCTCCAGCTGCGGCCACCGTCAGTGCTGCGCTTGCAGGAGATGTCGATGCTGGTGTTGCGGTATCCCAGGTCCGCCAGGTTCTCGTAGCGACGGTCGATGACGGCAACTATATTACCCTTGGCATCCAGGGTCATGGCCGGAATGCGGTAGAAGTGGCAGGAGTCGCTGCCCTCGGCAAAAACGGTAGTACTTTGGATTGTCGGATGGGTGCAGGCGCACGCCAGTAGGCATGCAGCCAGCAGGGCGGGGCATTTCATGGGTATACTATTTAACTATTATCACGTTGGGCACAACCCTCTCGCCGTCGTGGTCGAAGCGCTGGTTGTCGTAGGGATGATTGACTACTCCGTCCAGGGCGGACCATAGGGTGGAGGATCCGCCGCCGTCCAGGTTCATGGCCTCGTACAGCCCGAGGGACTCGCAGAGCACCTGGAGTTCTTCTATGCTCATGCCTTCGCCCTGCCCGGGGAAGCGCCCGTCAACCACCATGAAGTAGATCCAGCCATCGGCCGTGTAGCCCAGAAGGGTGCGGGGATGACGCCTGGCGTAGAATGTCCGGAAGTGCCTGGAACCATCGTTCTCATAGATAGGTACCTTGCCTTCTTCCATCAGCACGGGGCCGGAGACTATGGCCTCACGCCAGCCTTTCGCGGCTTTCGGAGTGCTCAGGGAGTCGATGGTCAGAATGTCCACCATGCGGCCCTTTTTGTCCTTGATGCGGAACATGCCGTTGTTGCGGTAGATCCCGTCGGTAGTAACATCGCAACGCACCCTGCCCTCATCCTTAACATAGGTTACCGGCATCAGGGTCTTCACGTTGAAATAGCTGCCGTTGATTGCCGCCAGGGCCTTGTTATCTTTGCCGAACCGGCTGGTAATGGCCGCCTTGGGGCCATCGGATTCCACTACTGAAACTGCATGGTCCTTCATGGGGAAGCGGGCAAGGGAGATATCCTGCACGCTCCCGAATACCTTCACGGATGCATGCCCGACCTCAACCTTGGAGCCATTCACGCTCTGCCAACCCCAGTCTGTAGCCTTCAGCGTGGCCAGGGACTCATAGTTGATTATCTTATGCCTGCAGGCACGCACGATCGGGAGATAGTGCTCCTTGAAAGCGCTCCAGCTATAGTACGGCCCCTGCACCGCCTCGAGCGGAAGGACGGCTTCCTTCTCATTGACCAGCACCTTCACCAGGATATCGCCGCCGGCATTACGGTAGAACACGAACTGCACGGATGCAGCCATGGGGATACGGTAGCTGGGCATAATATCCAGGCTTTCCTCGAAAGATGAGGCAAAGTGCCCGGCGCCATCGGCATCCAGCAGGACCATCAGCGGGGATACGCCCGAATCGTGGCCGAAACTGAGCCGCAGCTGGGTAAGACCGGAAGCCATATCGGCATCGGCTGTTTCGATTATGTGCCCCAGGGTGAAACCGGCGTAATCCGGCATCAGGTTCTTCGACTCTTCATATCTGCCTATATAGTAGAAGTAACGGGCAGAAACGCCCTTCCATACCTGGAACAGCTCTTCGGGAGAGAAAACGCCGTCGAACCAGTCGCGGTCTTCGTCCAGGCAGTACCGGGTGCCCAGCACTATGGAATGGAGGTACTCTATGAATCTGACCGGAGTAATGTCCAGCACGCCCTTGAGAACATCAGCAGATGTAAAGAATCTTCCCGCTATCTCCTTCCAGGGAACCGTGCTGTCGAAGTAAGCGCGGAAGGCATCTTCGGCCTCCCTGCCGCTGGAGAATCCACCCTTGATGTAGTAAGGATTCGAGCCCAGGCTGGGCTGGAGCCAGGATGCATACTTGGCAGATGCGTCGGCGCTGAAATCTATATCCTTATCCTTCGCCTGCAGGCCTGACAGGCAGGACCACATGCTCATGATTACCCTCGGGGATTCGGTGGAGACGGCCTCCACATGGGTAGGCCCCTCGAACACCTCGGGGAAACGCCCGAAGAGGCGTGCAGCGATGTCGCGGTGCTGATTCTCCCCTATGTCGGTCAGATTCCCCTTGCAGAGCTTCACCTTTTTGTAGAAAGATTCAAAGCGCTTCCGGAATGCCTTGCCCTCGTCGGTGAGCACACCGGCATCGGCCGCCTTGGCGAGCCAGTCGTGCATGGCATCGTACTCACTGGTGCAATATCTGGCTCCGTGCCTTGCAAACTGGCTGATATAGAAAGGCTTGTAGCCCTCCGGCGCAGGAGTGACAGCAGGCACCGCATCGCTGTCATACACATAGAAATTCCCGGCCAGTTTGGCAGGGTCCTGTTCAATAGCCTCCTTGAAGCCCTGGGCGAAGCATACGCCCGACAGACACAGGAGGGAAAGGGCTGTTGCCAGAATCTTTTTCATATAATATCCTCCCCCTTGCGCATATCGCGGATGCGAAGCTGGGTGAAGGTATTGCCTGCGAAGTAGTTCTCAACGATGGCGTAGCAGACATCCACAGGATTGCCCTCCTTCACGTACTCGTAGTAGTCCGCCAGGTTGAATGCTATGGCCGGCACCTTGTGGTAGGGCTGGTCTTCCTGGATGAGGTCCAGCTTCATGTGCGCACCGCCGGCTCCAACCTTCCGTCCGTCGCCAGCGTCGTAGACGTTGCGGGTGATGAAGATGGGGTTATGGTTGCCGGGGCCGAAGGGCTGGAACTGCTTGAGTATGCGGAAGAATTTGGGGGTAATCTGTGAGAAATTGAGTTCGGAATCTATGTCCACCACAGGCGTGAGCATATCGGAATTGATGTGCTCGCCCACGAACTTGTCCATGCGGGCTGCGAACTCGGGGAGTTTGTCCTCCGTGAGGGTAAGGCCGGCGGCATAGGTGTGGCCGCCAAAGTTTTCCATGAGGTCTGCGCAGCTCTCGATAGCTGCGTAGAGATCGAATTTACCGGCACTGCGGGCCGATCCTGTGACGAATCCGTTGCTGCTGGTGAGCACAACCGTGGGCTTGAAATATGCCTCCACCAGACGGGAAGCCACAATGCCCACAACGCCCTTGTTCCACTTGGGATTGTAGACTATGGTCACGTTCTCCCGTGCAAGGCACTTGCCGGATTCCACCATCTCGAGCGCCTCGGCAGTGATCTCACGGTCTACATTCTTACGCTCGTTGTTATTGTTGTTGATCTTCTCTCCCACGATCATGGCCTTGCCGGTTTCGGTGGCGGTGAGGAGCTCGACGGCCAGGCGGCCGGTCTCCATGCGCCCTGCGGCATTGATGCGGGGGCCGATCTTGAAGACTATGTCATCTACCGTAATATGCCCGGGCTCCAGCTTGGAGAGGTTGATCATGGCAAGAAGGCCCTTGCGGGGGCTCTCGTTCAGCTGCTTGAGGCCATAATACGCAAGGATGCGGTTCTCCCCAACCACCGTAACCAGGTCCGAGGCGATGCTCACCACCAGCAGGTCCAGCAGGGGGATAAGGGTCTCGAAGGGAATCTCGAACTTCTGCGCATAGGCCTGCACCAGCTTGAACCCCACCCCGCAGCCGCAGAGGTCGTCGAAGGGATAGGAATCGTCTTCCCGCTTGGGATCCAGCACGGCTATCGCCTTGGGAAGTTCCAGCTCCGGGAGATGATGGTCGCAGATTATGACATCTACCCCGAGGCTCTTGGCGAGATCAACCTTTTCTATGGCCTTGATGCCGCAGTCCAGAGTGATAATCAGGCCGAAACCATTATCGGCAGCCCAGCGTATACCCTTGCCGGACACTCCGTAACCCTCGTCGTAACGGTCCGGGATGTAGAAGTCCACCAGGTCGGTATAGCGCTTGATGAAAGAATAGACCAGTGCCACGGCAGTGGTGCCGTCCACATCGTAATCCCCGTAGACAAGTATTTTTTCGTTGCCGGCGATGGCCTGATGAAGACGCTCCACAGCCTTGTCCATATCCTTCATGAGGAAGGGA
Source organism: uncultured Bacteroidia bacterium (assembly GCA_902768365.1). GTDB lineage: Bacteria > Bacteroidota > Bacteroidia > Bacteroidales > UBA932 > Cryptobacteroides. Next base: position 41,171 of record CACXKV010000002.1, read on the forward strand.
TCGTGGAGATTTTCCAGGCTGGGACGGAAGAAAGCACGGGCCTGCTCGAAGGTCTCGACGCCGCGTTTTACCAGCAATTCTGCCAGCACGCGGTCGATCCCAACCTCCGTGGCAAGGCGGTTGACCTTGTCTGAAGGCGCGGGTTCTCCGATTATCCACTTGGCTTCTTTCATCATAATTCACAAAGGTAATTAAACTAATCCTTTTTTACAACCATAATTATTGATGAGAGAAGGAGCGGCGGGGGCCTTCGGCGGTGCGCCAGAAGGCGGAGTCGAAGTCTTCGGGGTCCCGGGGGTTCAGATAGGGGCCGTCATGGTCCGGGCAGAATTCCAAATAGGTTATGGGGAGGCCCATTTCCAGGAACATGGTTTCGTAAAAGGTTTTAACTTCCCGGACTTCGTCCGGCAGGGGCATGGTACTGCCCCTTCGGGAGTTCGCTTCGCTCACCCCACCATTCCTTCGGAACGGTCCCCCCGCTTCCGTGCGTGGGGCCCCCGGAAAACGAAAGTTTACTGGGGTACAACCGCGGGTGGCACGTCCCTCAGGGGCAGTACCATACCCCTGACCGTCAGAGTACAAATCAGTAGTCTCCGCGAGGATGGGAAGGCCATTGACGACAGCAACGGCACGGGTATATTCGAAGAGGAAGCGACTGTCCGTCTTGAGATGGATTATGCCGCCGGGCCGAAGGAAATGGCGGTAACGCTCCAGGAACATGGCCGAAGAAAGACGCTTGTTCTCGCTCGCTCGCAGCTGCGGATCCGAGAAGGTCAGCCATATTTCGGAAACTTCGCCCGGGCCGAAAAACGCAGTAATGAACTCAATGCGGGTGCGAAGGAAAGCCACATTGCACAGCCCCTCCTCCGTGGCAGTCTTGGCACCGCGCCAAAGACGCGCACCCTTTATATCTACGCCTATATAGTTCTTGTCCGGATTGCGCCGGGCCAGCTCCAGGGTGTATTCCCCCTTGCCACAGCCAAGTTCCAGCACGATGGGTCCCTCATGACCGCCGAACATCTGCTCTATCCAACGGCCCTTCACCGGATGATCGGCCAGATTGAAGTAGCCATCTGCCAGCACCTCTTCGGCACTGGGTTGCAGAAGGCAGCTGAACGTCTCGTTCTCAGCGAATTTGCGTAGTTTACCGTGTCCCATCGTTTGTCTTGCAGATTATTCCCAGCCCCCTGAAATCCTCCGGCGGATTAATTGGGGTAACTTGGATTGTTACAGCGGACCTGTAGAGATTTTCCCCATTTTCTATACAGGTAGGGGTGTTTTTGGGGGTACCTGTAGAGATTTCCGCAATATTCTCTACAGGTAGGGGGTTTTTAGGGGGTACCTGTAGAGATTTTGGGGTATTTCCCGACAGGTCATCCGAAAAGCATATGCCGCTGCGGTAGAGGGCGCGGTGCTCCCCGGCCGGGAACCAGACGTTTTCAGTCAAAAGGATGCTGTCGGGACCGTAGGTACTGCGCAACTCTTCGCCGGGAGAATAAAGCCAAGTGATTGCCAACTGCAGGGGTTCGTCAAGGGGGGAGGTGTAGAAGGATAGGTCGAAAGTAGATTCCTTCGCTTCGCTCGGAATAACAGAAGAAGACGGAATGGCAAATTCATACACGCCGCCAGGCGCATCCTCCACCCGGATGAACTGCTCCCACGACCCCGGCCGGCTGCACGCCACGGCCATAACCAGCAGAATTGCCGAAACAAGGCAGCGTGCAGCAGAGGCAGAGCTGCGCCCCTGAGGGACGTGCCACCCGCGGCACGGAAGCGGGGGGACCGTTCCGAAGGAATGGTGGGGTGAGCGAAGCGAACTCCCGAAGGGGCGCAGCTCTGCCTCCGCTGCAATTGGGGATACTCCAGCTCTACTGAACATTTCTATTTCCGGCGATTCTTGTTACGCTTCTTCTTGCGCTTGGGCGAATCAAAACGCGAAATACTATCATCTCCGACAGCAGTAACGAACTCAGGCGCAGAAGGCTCCGGCTCACTCTTCAGGGATTCAGGCTTGATACCATTGCGGTTCATGCGTATGATCTCCATCACATCGGCCGCATCCAGCGCATAAAGATCCGCATCCGAATGCTTGTCATACGAGAAATACATCACCTCCTTCAGGATATCGGTCTTGCGCAGATAAGCAAAACCATCCTCGAACTCCAGAGGCTCCTGCACACGGGGAATACGGCTCTGGGCATCCTGATACACAGCCACTTCGTAGTTCAGGCAGCACTTCAGCTTTCCGCACTGCCCGGCCAGTTTCTGGGGATTCAGCGAAAGGTCCTGCACACGGGCGGCGGAAGTGGAAATACTCTTGAAATTGGTAATATACCTGGCGCAGCAAAGCTCCCTGCCGCACACGCCAAGGCCGCCGATCAAGCCGGCTTCCTGACGGGCACCAATCTGCTTCATCTCGATGCGGATGCGGAACTCCTCGGCAAAGACCTTGATCAGCTGGCGGAAGTCCACGCGGCCGTCGGCGATGTAATAGAAGATGGCCTTACTGCCGTCTCCTTGGAACTCCACGTCACCAATCTTCATCTCCAGCCCCATCTCCGCAGCAATGCGGCGGGCCTGGATCATGGTATCCTGCTCGCGGGCAATGGCCTCCTGCCACTTCTCGATATCGGACTGCTTCGCCTTGCGGTAGATCTTCTTCAGCTCAACCGCCTCAGGATCAACCCCCTTGCACTTCAGCTGGCGGCCCACCAGAGGCCCCTCCAGCGTCACGATGCCGAGGTCGCATCCGGTGGTAGCCTCAACGATCACCATATCCCCGAGCTTCACATTCTGCCCGGAAGCATTGCGGTAGAACGCCTTGCGGGTGTTCTTGAAGCGCACCTCAAAGATATCCTTGAAACTCTGGTCCGGGATGCCGGCCAGATAGTTATGGTCGCGGAGCTTGCAGCAGCCCTCGCGGTATGTAAAACGGTCTTCCCCGGTAGCGGTGTCGGTGCTTACCACACAGCCACGGTTGCAGTCCATCCTTATAGATTCATTATCCATATCCTATATATTAACGTAGAACCTGTCCACCATGTCGGTGAAGAGGATCTTCTGATTCACATTCCTTCCAATAAGGGCAGAGGCCTTGTCCAAAGCCTCCAGGGCCTTGCGCGGGAAAGTCTTCTTGCATGCGGATGCCCATTCCCGCACTTCTGCATCATCCCCGGCCAACTCCGCGAGCCCCTGCTGCACCAGGAAAACCCGGCGCATCTTCTCGGCTGCAAAGCGGCAGAACGCACGCATGCTGTCCCGGGATGGCAGGGCCGCAAGCTGCTCCCCGACTTCCAGGGCGGCAGAGAGGTCCCGGGAGATAACGGAGCGCATCAGCGAAGAAAGCAACCCGCCGTCGTCGTAACGCAGAGTAACCTCGGCGCTCCCGGAAGATTCCAGACGGAACATCTGGCAACGGGACAGGATGGTGGGCAGCAGCCGCTCGGGCGCATGGGTCACCATCAGGAAAAGCGTCTGCTGCGGAGGCTCCTCCAATATCTTCAGCAACTTGTTGGCAGCCACTGAGTTCATCTTCTCCGGAAGATAAATCATCACGGTGGTGTAGCCACCCTCGAGCGAGTAGCGGCTCAGCACCTGTAGCAACGCATTGGCTTCCTTCACGGAGATAAGCGTATTCTTGCCCTCGAAACCTAGGGCTTCGTAGAGATCCCCCTCGCTGAAACCCGGATTCTCCTGCACCAGCGCCCTCCACTCCTTTGCGTACTGCTCCGACACAGAATCCCCGGTGAGGATGAGCGGGAACACGAAATGGATGTCCGGATGTATCATCTTTGCCACCCGGGGATTGGCTCCGTAGAGATGCTCCAGGAACTTTATTCCCAATGCCACGGCTCCGCCTCCATCCTCTTCATGAAGGAGGATGGCATGGGGGATGCGGCCGGAATCGACCATCCCGCAGAGGGTCTGCAGAAGTGCGCTCATTTGTCGCGGACTGAGTTTAAGTGGGCTATGCCGGCGAGTATTTCCTTTTCGGGGCAGTCCGGGAAGATATCCAGGGCATGCTCAGCCTCGCTCACATAGTCTTTAAGTTTCTTTTCGGCATATTCAACTCCGCCGTTGGAGAGCACGAAATCGCGAATCGCATCGCAGTTACCGGGGTGCAGGGGGATCTCGTGTATCATCTGCCTCCACTTGGCCTCGTCGGGCGAGTTGGAAAGAGCCCCCAGGAGGGGCAGGGTTATTTTCTGCTCCAGGAGATCGATGCCCACGGGCTTGCCTGTGGTCTCTCCCCCGGCATAGTCGAGGATGTCGTCCCGTATCTGGAAAGCCAGGCCGAGGGCCTTGCCGTATCGCCCGGCTGCAGCAATCATCTCTTCCGAGGCTTTCACCGACTTTGCTCCGCTCTCGCAGGCGGTCACGAACAGGCTGCCGGTCTTGCAATAGATGATGCGGAGGTAGTCTTCCATGGTGGTATCGGAAGTGAACGCCTTCTGCTGCTGGAGCATCTCCCCTTCAGAAAGGTCGGTAAGGGTGCGGGTGAACGAATCGAGCGTCCACTTCATGTCGGAACAATCCGAAAGCAGCCCCACTGCCCTGGCGAGCCAGAAGTCCCCCACGAGCACCGCAGGAACGGCTCCAAGATAAGACATCACAGTAGGCTTGCCGCGGCGTGTCATGGCTTCATCGGCCACGTCGTCATGCAGGAGAGTGGCATTGTGCAGCACCTCCACCGCAGCCGCATAACGCAAGCTTTCCTCCTTCAGCTCCGGCCCTCCGCAGATGCGCGCAAAGAGCATCGTGAGCCTGGGACGGAGCATCTTTCCGGCATTGTCGAGCAGGCGGCGGTTTATCTCGTCGAGCATGGGCACATCGGAGCCGAGAGCTTTGAAAATAAGCTTCTGCATCGCCTCCCAATCCTTTCCGAGAAATGCTATGATCGAATTCCTGTCCATCAGAAAATCTTTGAAAGTTCTTCGGGGGTAGCCGCGAAGTGCACGAGGGCAAAGTCTTCTTTTGTCAGCATCCCTGTTTCTACAAAATGCTCAAGCAGGGCCTTCAGAGGGTCGTAGAAGCCCTCGAAGTTAAGCACCCCTATGCGGCAGTGCAGGCGACCCAGTTTCACCAGGACCATGGTCTCGAAAAGTTCGTCCATGGTGCCGATTCCGCCGGGAAGTGCCACCGCCAGGGAGACACCCTCCCGCATGAGCTCCTTGCGTTCACTCATTGTGGGCGCCCACTTGAGCTCGGTAAGGCCTTTATACTCAAGGCCATGCATAAAATCGGGCATCACCCCGTAATTGGGGGCGCCGCAATCCCTCGCCGCATCACAAACGGAACCCATGGTCCCGCGGAAAGACCCACCGGACACTATGCTGTATCCAGCCAAACAAGCCGCACGGACTGTATCCCGTGCGGCCTGATTGTATTTAGGGTCTATATCGTTGCTGGCGGAGCAAAAAAACACCGCCTTTTTTTCCGACATACTCTTCGTTTAGAACAGGAAGATTACAGATGCCATGATTCCGGAGGCATTGCCCTCCTCAACGGTCTTCGAGCCGGCATTGATAGCCTCTTTGAAGCTCTTGAAGGTTCCGCCTTCCTCGTCGTAGAGGTTGCCCATGTTCCAGTACTTGCGCACTGCAACCTGCAGATGGTTCAGGATCTCGATACCGAAACCAATACCGACACCCATCTCGAGGCGGCTCTTGACATTGTCCCATGCCTGCTTGGAATCCTCTCCGGTGAAGTTGCTCACCTTCTCTTCGTTGGTGATTCCGTAGCCGACGAAAGGCTCAGCGAAAGCATAAGGGCGCACTACGCCGGCGAGATTGATTCCCCACTGTGCCTGGGCGGCCAGCTCGAGGAAACCGGTCTTCATATCGATAGATTTGAGAGAACCGTCGGTAGCGGTATCTTCCAGCCTCTGCCCCTTCACATTGTAAAGGATGGCGGGCTGCACGGCGAAGCCGAGAGGAAGAGGGAGTTTGAAGGTGACACCAACGTGGTACTGGTTCACATCCTTAACATTTGCCCATGCGGTTTCATAATCGGTTTCCATGGTGGTGATACCGGCAATGATACCAGGCTGGGCGAGCGCGCTGATTGCAAAGAAAGATGCAATTGCTGCAATGACTAATTTTTTCATACTATAGTAAATTGTTAAGTATTGTTTCGATTTCCTGCTTGGACACGAGACCGACAGTCTTCTCCGCGAGCTGGCCATCCTTGAAGAAAAGCAGGGTGGGGATGCTGCGCACACCGAACTGCTCAGCTATCTGCTCGTTGTCGTCCACATTGCACTTGGCGACCTCAACACGGCCTTCATATTCGGCGGCGATGTCATCCACGGTGGGAGAAAGCATACGGCAGGGGCCGCACCATGCAGCCCAGAGATCGATCAGGGCAACCTTCTTGGAAGCGATGACGGACTCAAAGTTATTCTCGTCTAAAACTATCATAATCACAAAGATACAAAAATTTATAAAACTTGTTCCAAATTCCAGGAGAAAGCACGGATGCCGAGATCGGGTGTCTGAGCGTCCTTTTCGCGGAGCGCCTGAAGCAGCGGCGCCACGGTGGAATCCTCCACCATCAGCAGCAGAGCATCGTTGTATTCCGGCCAGGCATGGCTGTCCAGATGCGGGATTCCGTCCACCGAGCCACGCCCGCCCACTCCGTCGAAACGGGTGAAACCGCGCTGGCCGAGGCCTTCGACCATGGCAACGATTTCGTCGCCATATGCCTGATTATAAACTATAAATACCGCTTTCATATGATCTCGTACTTTTTAGATGCACGGCGCTCCTGCCGCGTTGCAAACACACAGTAAACTGCCGGAATCAGCACCAGGGTGACGAGGGTCGAAATGGACAGACCCCAGCAGACCACCATACCCAGGCCGTTCCACATTTCGGATCCCTCTCCCCTGCCGAGAGCCATGGGGAGCATACCCAGAACGGTGGTGAGGGTGGTCATCAGGATAGGGCGCAGACGGCTGCGGGCCGCGGTCACGGAGGCCTCCAGCACACTCATTCCCCTCTCGCGGCAGAGGATGGTGTAGTCTATCAGCACGATACCGTTCTTCACCACTATACCTATCAGTATTATTATACCCACCATGCCCATCACGCTGAGCGCGGTATTGGTGGCCCAGAGGCCCAGAATCACGCCGACCGCCGCGAAGGGCAGGCTGAACATGATCACGAAGGGACTCAGGAAGCTCTCGAACTGCGCGGCCATCACTATGTAGACCAGCATGATCATCAGCACCATCAGCACGGCCATGTCCGAGAACATCTTCTGCTGATCCTCATAGTCGCCGGAGATGACACTGTAGAGATTGGCGGGCAGAGGGGTCTCGTCGAGGATGCGGTTGGTCACCGCGACTGCCTCGGAAAGGGCCACCTTGTTGGCCACCAGGGCGGTGACGGTAATGTAGCGCTGGCGGTTGCGGCGCTCGATGGTGGGAGGCACCTCGGTCTCCACTATCCTGCCCAGCTCCTTGAGGCGTATGCCCTTGCCAGTGGGAGTGTAGACTATTATATTCTCCATGTCCTCCACGCTGGTGCGGAACTCGGGCGCATAGCGGACGCGGATGTAGTATTCGTCGCCGTCCTCACGGTAGTAGGATGCCACGCTTCCGCTCATGGCCGCGCTGAACGCGGAACCGGCGGTGGTGGAATTCAGCCCGTTCAGGGCAAGCTTCTCGCGGTCGAAGTCGACCTTGAATTCAGGGGTGTACTCATCGCGGCTGAGGATTACCTGTGCGAACTCGGGGCACTCCAGCATCTTGGTCTGGATGGCCTTGGCGGCCGCATCCGTCTCCTCGAAATCGTAGCCGTAGATTTCCAGCGACACGCTCGAAGCACCGCCCATCATGCCGCCGCCTTCGCTGACGGTGGCTTTGCGGATCTCGGGATAGTGACGCAGGATGCCGCGCACCTGGTCGGCGATATCGCCGGAGGAGCGCTCACGCTCGCTCTTGGTGCCAATGTGCATGTTGATGGCGATGATGTGCGTGCCGTTGCTGCGCATCGAACCCAGCAGGTTGTCGGAGTCCGCCTGGCCGTAGGTGACGTTGCACACGGTAATCTCCGGAATATTCTCCACCAGTTCGGTGTAGATGTTGCTGGCCAGCTCCGCGGTCACGCTCTGGGCGGTGCCCACAGGCAGGGTCACGTTCACCACGATACGGTCGGAATCTCCCTTGGGAAAGTACTCGGTCTTGAGGCGAGGGGCGAGGAAGACCAGGGTGGCCATCAGTATGCCGAAGGCACCGAAGATGACGGCCTTGCGGTGAGTGGTGGCCCATCCGATCAGGCGGGCATATCCCGCCGAGATCCCGTTCAGGGCCTTGTCGATGGGGGTGAAGAAGAGGCGGTAGAGCTTGGAATCGCTGCGCTTGCCACCCAGGAACTGGGCGCAGAGCATGGGCACCAGGGTGAGGGCCGCGGTGGTGGAGACCACCATGATGATGGTCACGATCCAACCCAGCTGCTGGAACATCACGCCGGTCATGCCCTTTATGAAGGTAAGGGGCAGGAAGACGCAGAGCATGGTGAGGGTGGATGCGATAACCGAGATACCCACCTCGGAGGTGCCGTGGATGGCCGCCTCAACGGGCTTCTCTCCCCTGTCGATGTGCGTGCTGACGTTCTCCAGCACCACTATGGCATCATCCACCACCATACCTATGGCCAGCGAAAGCGAGGCCATCGACACGATGTTAAGGGTGTTGCCGGTGGCGAAGAGATACACCAGCGAGGCCAGCAGTGCGATAGGGATGGAGAGGATGATGATGAAGGTGGTCTTCCATCTGCCGAGGAAGATGAACACCACCAGCATGACCACCGTGAAGGTGATGAGGATGGTTTCGATGAGGGAGTGGATGGTATCCACGATCTCCTCGGAAGAGTCAAAAATCTGGTTGATCTGTATGTCCGAGGGAAGTGTCTTCTTGATCTGCTCGAGCTGCCTGTGCACCCCGCGGCTGACGTTCACGGTGTTGGCGCCGGCCTGCTTCTGGATGACGATTCGCGCTGCGCGTATGCCGTCGGTGTAGGACTCCTGCTCGCGCTCCTGGCTGCCGTCCCGGATGGTGGCGACATCCTTCAGGAGTATGGTCTGGCTGCCGTTGTAACCGACCACGATGTCCATCAGCTCGGACGGGTCCTCGAACTCCTTCTGCACGCGCAGGGAGTAGGTGCCGGAGCCGATGTCGATGTTGCCGGAAGGGAGGTTGCGGTTCTCGGCGGCGATTATCTGGGAGATGGCCGCCACGCTCAGGTGGTAGGCCTCCAGTTTGCCGGGATCGCAGTAGACCTGGATCTCACGGGTGGGGGCGCCGTCGATGCTGACCGTGCCCACGCCCTTGATTCGGGCCAGAGGGGTGGCCACCTGCTCGTCCAGTATCTTGTCGAGGCCGGAGACGGACTCGGTGGCGGAGGCGGTGAACATCATGATGGGCATGTCGTCCGCGCTGAACTTGAAGATGACGGGCGTGGTGGCGCCGTCCGGCAGCACGGAATTCACCATGTCGAGCTTGTCGCGCACGTTGTTGGTGGCCTCTTCGATGTCGGTGCCGTATTCGAATTCGAGGGTGAGGATGCTGACGTTCTCCTTGCTCTGGGAGCTGAGTTTCTTCAGGTCCTCTACGCTGTTGAGCGAGTTCTCCAGGATCTTGGTGAGGTTGGTCTCGATATCCTGGGCGTTCGCGCCCTGATAGGAACTCATCACCATGATGGTATTGGCGTCGAATTCCGGGAAGAGCGCGATGGAGGTGTTGATGAGCGAATACACGCCGAACACCACGAAGGCGACGAAGACCAGGGCCGTCGTCACCGGGTTCTTGACTGCAGATTTGATTACGCTCATATCCTTACTCGATTACCTCTACCTGTGCGCCGTTCCGGAGGGCGCTGCCGCCCTTGACCACCACCTGTTCGCCTTCTTCCAGGCCGGAAAGGATCTCATACTGGCCATCGAAGTGACGGCCGAGGGAGACCTCCTTCTGCACTGCGATGCCATCTTCCACCACGAACACATTGCGCTGGCCGGAGCCCTGCAGACGCACCACGGCGGCATCGGGCACCACTATGCTGCGGTTGTGGCCGAAGGTCACGTTCACCTTTGCATACATGCCCGGGCGGAGCTGGCGGTCGGTGTTGGGCACCTGCACCTCCACGTTCACCGTGTGGGTCATGGGATCGATGGTGGGATAGATTCTCTTGATGGTGCCGCTGAAGGTCTTGCCGGGAAGGGCGTCCACACTCAGGGTGACCTTATCCCCTTTCGAAACCTTGGTATAATCCCCTTCCGAGATGCCCACGAGGATCTTGACGGGGGTTATCTGCTGCACGGTGAAGATGGGACTGGCCATTCCGTACATGTCCCCGCGGTCGTAGTAGCGGGCGGTGACGACGCCGGTGATGGGCGAACGGAGTATGGTGTTCTCCACCAGGTTGTCGTAGGTGCTCTTGCTTACCTTGTAGTTGAGTTCAGCGGCCTCGTAGTCGCTCTGGGCAAGGCCTCCCTGCTCGTAGAGCTGCTTGAGGCGCCCGAGCTCGGTCTCGGCGTTGGAGAGGCGGAGCTTGGCCTGGTCGAGCTGCACACGGTCCATCTCTGCAAGTATCTGTCCCCTACCCACATAATCCCCTACTTCAACGTTGATCTTCTGGATGCGACCGCCGCTCTGCGGAGCTATGTTGTTGACTGCGAATGCCTGCACGGTGGCGGAATAAGTGCCGTCCTGCTTCACTTCCTGCTTTGCCGCGGGCTGGACCTTCACGGTCTGGGCCTTAGGCTGGGCGGCCAGGGCTGCCTGCTGTGCCTGGCTCTGGGAATCCTTCTTCTGACCGCAACCCGCCAGTACGAGGGCTGCAAGTGCGATTATGCTTATCTTTTTCATTTTGTAGTATTTTCTGCTGTATAGTCTGCTCCGATGGTGCTCTCGAGGCCGGCCTTGGCCACGAGGTAGTTGTAGATTGCCTGGCTGGCGGCGAGCTGGGCCTGGGTCAGGGCGAGCTGGGCGGCATCGAGATCCGTGAGGGTACTGCGGCCTATCTCGTAGGATTTGGCGGCGATGTCGTAGGCCTTCTGCGCGGATTCAAGGGCGTCGAGGGCCGATTCGTGGCTCTTGACAGCCGTTTCCATGGTGCTCAGGCTCTGGCGTATGGCGATGCGCAGCTGGCGCTCGGTGTTCTCCCTCTGGATCGAGAGTTGGTTGGCCTGCACCCTGGTCTGACGGAGGTCGTTAAGGCGCTGCCCGCCGGAGAAGATGGGAATGCTCAGACTGAGGCCCACGTAGGAGTAAGGGGTCCAGTGATACTCTTCGAACTTGAAGTCGTTGGTCATGGCGTTCAGGCTGTAGGAGAAGGCCAGCGACAGGGTGGGGAGATAGGCGTACTGCTGCATCTTCACCGTGTTCGCGAGCTGGTCGGCCTGGATCTCGAGCTGGCGCAGGGTGCTGTTGCCGGAGAGGCTGAGCTCGCTGTCATTCAGCACGGACGACATCCCCTCGGAATAGACCAGAAGGGAATCCTTGACATCGATTTCGGCCTCGAGGTCTATGCCCATGATGGCCTTCAACTGCCAGAGGCTCAGGTAGATGGAGTTCTCGGAATTAAAGAGGTTAGGCACCGCGTTGGCCACAGTGGTCTTGGCGCGGGCGAGATCCAGTTCGGATGCCTTGGAGGCGTTGTACTTCTTCTGCGTGAGCTCCAGGTTCTGCACGGCGTTATCGTATACGCTCTTGTAGACGTGGTTCGCCTCCTTGGCCAGCAGGGCCGCGTAGTAGGCCTGCTTCACCTGGTTCACCATCTCGAGCCGGGAGCTGCGGGCCTTCTCCACTGCCAGGTCCACGCTTTCGCCGGAGATGGCAAGGCTCTGCCAGAGCTGGGCGTTGATGAGCGGCATGGTGGCCGTGATGCCCGCGTTGAAGGTATTCCAGCGGCCTACCGCTATGCCTCCGTCGTTGGAGCTGTCGGTGGTGGCAGGGGCCGGAACGTAAGGGACGAAGGGCACGCCGGTGCCCTTATAGAGCTCGTTGATGTAATACATTATGGGATCCAGGATGCCGGACATCATGGAAGACATTCCGCCGCCACCGCTGTCTTCGTCGTCATCGCCGCCGCCCATATACATAACCTGCTTTTTTATGGTGCGCTGGTACGATGCCGATGCGCCAATCTGGGGGAAGAGCATGGCGTAGCTGCCTTTCTTTGCGAATTCGGAGCGCTGCACTTCAAGGTCTGCAACCTTCACAGTGGGGCTCTCGGTAAGGGCAATCTGGATGGCCTGGTCCAGACTGAGGACCGCCGGAGCCGATTGCGCCGCGGTATCTGCCTGGGCCATGGAAACAGGGGCCACGACGGACAGGATACCAATCAACAATAAACTAACCATATATAAAAAATTACGGCGCGAATTTATGCAAAATCCGCGCCATATGCAATAGCTTTCGCAGCATCATTTACCCGTTTTCCTGGACGGATGGACAGCTGCCGCGGGGATGCGCCTGCGGCTGGCATAAATGAGGATGCAGATGCCCGCGATGATGAAGGGGATGCTCAGCCACTGCCCCATGTCCAGGGCCATATTGTTCTCGAACTCCACCTGGGGCTCCTTTATGAACTCTATCAGGAAGCGCATTCCGAAGCAGCCCAGCAGGAAGGCCCCGAAGAAGAAGCCGCGGTGAGTGCGGTCCAGCTTCTTCCAGTAGCGCCAGATAAGATACAGGCCGAGAATCAGGTACGAGAGGGCCTCGTAGAGTTGGGTGGGATGCTTGGGCTCGGTTTCGCCGTTGCGGTCGAAAATAATACCCCAGGGCAGGGATGTTACATTTCCGTAAATCTCGGAATTGAAAAGGTTACCCAGACGGATGAAGCATCCGGCGAACGCCACGGTGATGCACAGATGATCCATTATCCAAAGGAAGTCGAAACCGTTCTGTTTCCCGTATTTGGCTGAGAACCACCACATTCCGAGCAGCAGGGCAATGGCTCCGCCATGGCTCGCCAGGCCGCCCTTCCAGGGCATGAATATCTCCCAGAAGCCCTTCCACGAGCCGAAGTAATAGTCTGGCTGATAGAAGCAACAGTGCCCGAGGCGTGCGCCCACGATGGTGGCTATCAGAAGCGTATAGAGAAGAGGATCCAGGAGTTCTTCCTTAATGCCTTCGCGGCGGAAGAACCAGCGGAAAATGTACCATCCGAGAATGAATCCCGAGATGAACAGCAGGCCGTACCAACGCACCTGCAGGGGGCCCAGGTGGAACATCACCGGGTCTATGTTCCAATGTATTGCAAGCTGTACCATTTATGTTCAATCTGCCCACAATAGGGCGCAACTTTCAAATATACGCAAAAAAATTTTTTTCTACTGAAAATTTGTGTACCTTTGCAATCCTTTCGAGGGTTTAGCTCAGTTGGTTTAGAGCGCTTGCTTGACAGGCAAGAGGTCACTGGTTCAAATCCAGTAATCCTCACAACAAAGTCCCCCGGCCATTTGGTCGGGGGCTTTTCGTTAAATACTGGCCTGGCCATCGGTGCCGCAGTAAACAATCTCCGGTAGGGCTAAAGCGTCAGCTGGATGCTGTTGACGCAGGCTTTCTTTTTGTCGAATCCCGGATGGACGTAGAGTTCGAGGGTGGTGTTGATGCTGGAATGGCCGAGCAGCACGCTCACGGTCTTGGCATCGAATCCGGCCTCGATGCAGCGAGTAGCGAAGCTGTGGCGCAGCGCATGGAAATTCCTGCGCGGGATTCCCAGCTGGTCTTGAAAAACATTGAAGAAGTACCGGTACGCGCGGGGCTCCGTCGGCTTGGGGCTGCCCGTGAGCACAAAATCATCTTCTTTCCGGCCGGAGGCCATCCTCGGAATGAGGCCCATGAGGTCGTCGGAGATGGGTATCTCGCGGGATGAACTCGGGGTTTTGGGGGTGCCGATGATGATCTCGGTGCCGAGCCCCGCCCTGCCAGGCCGGCAGACCCTTGAAAGGGTGCTCTGCACGCGGATAACCCCGGCCCGAGCGTCTATATCTGCCCACCTCAGGGCGCATAGTTCCCCTATGCGCATGCCGCTGGCCAGGGCCAGATAGATGCCGAAGGCACGGGGGTTGGGGTTTTCGAGAACTGCCCGCAGAATCAGGCGCTGATCTTCCAGGCTGAATTGTTTAAGCGGCCGGCCGGCATGGTGGGCAGGATAGCGTATGCACCAGTCGGGCTTTTCGCATAGCCCCTTTTCCGCTCCGTGGCGCAGCACCATCCTCGCCACCAGCACAATCTGCTGCACCGTGCCCAGGCCATAGCCCATGTCCAGTTTCTCCAACACGAAGTCCTGCAAATCCCCTTCGGAGATGCTGGTGGCATCCCCGAAGGCAGGAAGGACGTGGGTGTGAAGCAAAGCCTCGTATGTAGCAAAAGAGGCCTTCTTCACGAATCGCTGTTTGTCGATCTCCCACTGAAGTGCGAGTTCGCTGAATGTGATTATATCGTATTAAAACTAGTTTTCAGTGATCAGCAAAAGGCTACGGTGTTGCAGCTGGATCCACAAACGTGAGTGCCATTTTATACAGGCCATCAGCCGGGGCGGACGCATTATCGGTGGCACCTGCCTGAAAGTCTTTGGCATGGGCAGCCGTTAAGGCTCCAACTGATACTTCTGCATACCAGTCGTCCCGCCAGGTATGGCTGCCATCCTCAGGAGCATTGTGCTTACCACTGGTGGAATGGTAGAATCGTAACTTCCAGGACTCATCGAGTGAAGTGAAGAATGCCGCATGCCTGTATACGCCGATATGGTATCCGGTGTTATTCGCAAACGTGAATCCTTCGTAACTGGCATCCGCAACACGATTATCTATTTCCGTGGTTCCGGACGCATTGAAGGCTACTTTACCAGTGTTAGCCGGATCTATTGTCTCAAAGTGTGCCGGGTCGTATATGATACCGCTCTTGAAACGCTCATTTGAACCAAATGCGGTGGTAAGGTTTGTGGGAGCAAAACTGCCCAAAGGAAGGAACAGATACCTGCGCTCCTGGGTTGCGGAGCCGCTGATAGTCTGATTGAAAGAGCTGTCGCTGTAACTTACCTCAGCGGTGTAGTCACTTCCTTTAAACGTCTTGGTGAGGAAAGGCACTTTATAGGTATAGATTCCTCCGACCGGCCCTGTCCTATCAGTTGCGGATGCAAGACTGTAATTCTGCTTCTGTTGTGTATAAGGCGTTCCGTTATAGGTTTCTGTGAGAGTGATTGTCACATTTCCTGTAGCACGGCGGGTCTTGAATACAACGTAATTGTAGCTGTTCCCTGCTCCATAATAATCGGAAGCCACAATCTTGACAACGGCAAGGTCTCCGTCTTCAAACACGGGGTCACCATTTTCAAATGTATCCGATGCCTGCTCAAAATACTCGTTATAAGCATGTATCCTGGTCTTGCTGGATGCAGTATTGGTCTTGTACCAAACATCCACCAATTTGTATCTGATACCATTAATGACTTTGAATCTGGCAGCCTCATATTCGGAATATGTAATGGTCTTGACAAACTGGAACGAGTTATCCGATGCGTGACCGGGCAAAATAGATTTTCCGACATTCACTGGCAACTGGTTCTGCGTGGCATCAGGATAGATCGTCTTGCTTTCCGGCTCCATCAAAAAGCTGAGGGGGAACAAGTTCTTGCTGATACCGTCGGGCACAAGAAGCTGAGCGTTCAGGGTGGACCCGCTGGTGCTGGGGACTACGTCGGTGCAGTCTACCCTCAAAGAATAAGGCAATCTGGAGACGACGGTGATATCGCGGAACAATGTCTCATAGGTGGGAGACTCATTGATATATACGCGGATAACAGCCGTTTTAGGTGTCGCCGTAGGCGCTGTCAGCGTGAATTTGATAGGGTTGTAATCTTCAGAATCAGGAGATACGCTATAGTCAACATATGGCTCCACAGTGAACATGCCATCATCTTCTTCGAGCATCTTAAGCTTCACATCCTGACGGAGTCCATCATAAGTGTAGGCTTTCGTTTTCAGATTCTGCTTGGCACCTGCATCGTTGTACATGGCATAAATCTTATTCACGAACAACCTGCGCTTATCATTACCATCGCTGACGTTATTTACTCCTTCTGCAAGAATAGACGCGGAAATGTTGTTAGCTGCAGGCTTCGTGGCCGCTTCATATGCTGAACTGTATCCTTCGAAGGTAACACCATTGATGTTGATCACATAACTGAAATTACGAAGGATGTTGTAGAAAGTTGCAACACCGGCTCCGTTCTCTATTTCTTCATCTGTATAGCCGTATCCCTCGGTTTCCTTATACGTGATATCGATTTTATAGTACGTATTATTGGCACCACCGTCATATATCCCTCGGATAATCATGAAAGTTTTACCCTTCTCATCTCCATCTGCATTGGGGCTTTCATACATGTAAAACGGCTCACTATTATAATGGTCGCCATCCTTTGTCACCGGATTGAAAGTCAGTCCGGAATTCCCCGTCCCTGAAGTCGGAGTAGGCCTGGTCCACTCTACGTCAAGAGGACGGTAACCCCTGAAGTGCTGGGTGTTAAGGAGATCCTTATATGTAGCCATTGTTGTGTTTAAAGTTCCGTTCTGATTTGTTGTTGTATAGAAGGTTGCAAAACCTCCGGAATATGTATTGTACGGTGCGACACAACCAGATGAGGGAACATTCAAAATAGTGAAACCATTGGGGACGAATATCGGGTCCTTACAGTTAACCGTAATCTTTGCAAAGTTACGGAGAAGTGGCACCCGGCGGAAATGACTGCTTTCATCTATGCCGTCAACCAGAATGCGTGCCCAATAGGCATCAACACCATTGCTGACAGTCAAACCTTTCATGAAGGTACCTTCCGAGCCGTATGTGTATTGTTGGGTAACCGAGTACGAGTCGTCATCGACGGCGACAAAGTGAAGACGCCGGGGATTCTTGGAACGGGTGAGTTCAACTGAAAAAACGGTTTCATCTGCAGCTACAGCATCGTCGTCAGGAGGAATGGTGGACGGTTGCGGACTCAGAACTTCAGCATCGGCGAATTCAGTAAACAAGCCGTACTGGTCGAAAACATAAACGCGCAATTTCAGACGGTCGCGTTTTGTTTTGTCCATCTCGTCAAAGGCCTTGGTGCTCTTTTCTCCATCCCCCCAGTTATCAGATTCCCTGGAAGCAAAGCCTACACCGAAGGATACCCGCACTTTATCCCCCGACAGTTCGTTATCGCGGTCAATAGAGCGTATATTCTCTTTCACGCATGATGCGGCAAGCAGCACGAGGCAGGAAAGCAGTATGTATTTCAGACTTTTCATTTGTTTGCCGTTTTAATCGTTATCACCAAGGTGCCAGGTGTTTGCATATGTGTCGTGCTCCGGGCCCCAATACCAAAGGTCGTAAACGCAGCGAGGGGCGGTAGGAGTAGTGTTATTGGGTTCCAATTGAACCACATTATTACGAAGAACCACCTTTCCATTTGCACACCAATAACCATCGGTATCAGTCGGTGTCGTCATTAGGAACAATGTAGGGATGGTTCCACTCGTCGACAGGCTCATTATAAATTTCACCTCTGAATATGTGGGCAGGCGCCAGCGCCCGGCGGGATAACCGTCCTCTTGATAGAGGGCGCAACGCATCCTGGCTCTTGCCAACGTCATATCCCTATCTGACCCGTTATTATCATATGAGGTCTTCCCGTATGAAGATGCGATGAGAATCTCGGGAGCAATCATCGACGAAGTTCCGTTAGGATCCGTGGGGTAATAATTGGAAACTCCCGAAGAAGTAAGTCGATATCGCCGTGAATAAGAGTATCTAGCACGATGATAAGTGTAGCCATTTCCTCTTGGAGTACGCCAATAGTAATAGTTATTATAGAAATATGCGTTCTCCTCAGATGGATAATTGGCCCAACTTGGATTACCAATGCCAGTATATTGATTGTTCTGAGTATTCTCAGTCCTGGTAACCAAAGAAGGATTTCTCAAATATTCACCATAGTCAACGTAGTAAGTTCCATTCTCAGTGGTGTACGATCCGAAGGATTGAGCCTCTTCCAAACTATAAGTGTAGAACGTTCCGGTAGACCAACTCGTGTTGGCGTTCCCCAGAAGATTATCAGCGGTAGAAACCCTTGGATCCCCAAGAACGTATTCGTCGGTGGAGAAAGAAGATATCTTAATGGAATACAACATCGGATTGGTATTGGTCCCGGTCGCTGTAAGGCTAGCAGCATCGTTCCTTGCATTAATTGAGCCAATCCATTGGTTATTACCTGTATAGACATTAGTTACATCAGCCGTATTAACTGTTCCATTTACAAACATGACACCATTCGAAAGATTGCCTTCGATTGAGATAGGAGGATACTGGGTGAATATGATTTCCTCGTCGTTCACAACACCATTCGAGACATTCACATATACATTGACGGGTGTGTACTGCGATGCGGGAATTGTATGTGTCAGGGTAATATAACCTTCGTTAGTTGTAGCGTTTGCAACGTAAGAGGCATAAACACCAGTTGATGTCTCGTAACTCTGATATACATCCCACTCCCCTGTGGTAGCATTTTGGGTATAATAGTAGATTCTGTTTGGCTGATCTGGAGTTATCCTCGCCATGCGGACAATCTTATTCTTGTAGTTAAGATACTCGATCTTTTCTACCGTCACGGTTACAGGATGCGAAGAAGCATACTCCACACCATGCGAAGCCACATTGTTGAGCGTATCCCGGTGGGTCGCCACTGCAAGATACGATGTCTGGGACATGTTGACATTGGATTCAGAATGAAATGTGTCATCATTCATCGTACTCCAATCGAGAACAATGTAGGTGCTGGGATAAAGGTCAACCTTGTCTTCGAGTTCAAAACTGCCGATGATACCCACAGTAACTTCCATGCGGTAGTAACGGTTATGCTTGAGCTGGTAGGTCGGGTCGGTGGGATTGACAGCAATGGGAATCTGATAATAGGTATTTGTTACTTTATCCACAGTGCCATCATCATTCAACTTCTTCCAGGGAAGCACGAGGGTCATATGCGTCTCGTTCGCAGGAGTGTTCTTCCAGTCCAGGGTGGGATATGAGTACATGGGAACCGTGTGCTCGTAAGACTTGGAAACGGTTTCCTCTCCGGATTTATTCTCGGTTGTCAAGAGCATGCGATGCCCATAATCATCGAGCAAGGTATTTGAAGATTCCTCTGCAAAGTAGTTGTCGCTTGTATTCGCAAAATCATAGCGATAACTATCGTCCATGGCGCAAACGATTCCTTTCTTAACTCCATGAACAAGCATAGCCTTCATCCCCTCGGGATAGGGAACCCAGATAAACCCATTTCCATCCCTGACCCTGAGGTCGTTGCCGTTACCATCATCTTCACAATAAACGCTCTCCGGAATGGTAACTTTCAGCCGCACCTTGGATGCGGACCTGTAGAGCGGGACAGTCCCGGACACATAATAACGCCCGGCCTGCAAGGTTCTGGTAATTTCAGTACTGCCCTCCATCACAAAGCTCTCCTGCGCTATGCCGTCCTGGTTGGAATCAACCCGGTTGAAATTGCTCTCCGCAACCAATTGGCGGAGATATACGCGCTTTTCTGTACCAGAGAAAGTCCCTGTATAGTTAGCAATGACGTATACTATACATCTATCGCCACCGGCAAAGATTCTGTCGAGAACCGTCCTGTCTGCAACATCTGCCAAGGTATAGGTAGTATTTGCCCCGACGTTATCCTTACGTATATAATGTACCGCAGAGGCAGAAGGAAGCGGATTGTCCAAATAATCAACACCGTCATCATCCGCTGATCCATCAAGATAGAAAAAGAAATCAAGCCTCTTGAGGTAGTTCTCATTATAATTTTCCTCTCCGGGAGAACCTGCGGTAATCTGGGTGACGGTGCTTTTTGTGCCGGTGCCAATGCCGTTAACTGCAACGCCGATGCTGATGTTGGATGCATCCTGTGGAGCATCCATTTCCGCACCTCTGGAACACGCTAGCAGCGTAAAGGCTATGGCGCAATATGTCAATAACTTCTTCATTCCGCTAGTTAATGTTTTGCTTTATAACGAACTGACCACCGATACTTATCGGATTCACATAAAGAGACTGCGAGGAGGAAGGGTTGCTCGGGTCCACGGGTACGGTGCGGCACATAAAACGCAGTATAGCGTACTGGCTTGTGGAGGTATTCCCCTTTGCCTTGATCTCTATTCTGGATTCGCTGCCAACCATTCCTTCAACCATTAAGCTATTATTACTGAACACTATAGAGCCATCTTCGCTACCCTGGATGGACTCCAGCATTGCATACCACGTCCCCTGGTATGGCGTGTCAAAAATGAAGCTGCCAACCAGGTTGGTTCCCGGCTTAAGGACAAGAACCTTGTAGGTCCCTTCAACGCCGTCGATCGTGAACGTCGCTTCATTAGTGCAGTTCGATCCGGTACCCGCCTCAAATGTATCGGGATCCCAGGTCAGCTGCTTCGTGATGGTAACGCTCTCAGTGTAGTCACTAGTCCCCAACCAATACTCCCAAGGCTGAACCTGAACGCTGAGGTTGATAGCATCATTGGTGGCTATAGTGAAAGTGTATACATACTTTTTATTCTGCTGCCATTCATCTATGCCCGGCACACTGTCAAGCTCAATTTCAGCCTGCTTATTGATATTGAACGAGCCGTCTTTCTGGTTGTAATTGATGATTACGGTAACTTTTCCCGCTCCCGTACCATGATCCATATCCTGGGGTATCAATAAAACAGGATTGGTAGAGCAGGATTTGGCTGTAGCATACTCAAGTTCAACAGCGCCGGTGAAAGCGACAGCGGCATTTGCATTTTCCCTCTCATTGGAAAGGTCCTCCCAACTTGAATTACCCTGACGGAATACGCCGGAACTATAGTCTTTGATTATTTTTACAGAAGTAACCTCAAGTGTCACATCGTCGTAATCCTCAAAGGTCTTTGCCTTGAACTCAATCCAGGAAAGACGGTGGTGGAATTCAAGACCGACGACTCCGTCCACGGGGTCGCAATTGGCATAGGTCTTATCGGTAACAAGAGCGGAAGTCATAAAATCATCTCGCCCAGTTGTGGCATTGAATTTTATGTCCGGAAGATCCTGCGATGTTTTGGTATAAGTATTTGTAGTATTCTTTTCGTAAAGAACAGCGGAAGCATTATATGGACTGTATGCCCAGAAAGAAATTGTATTCTCTTCATTTGATGGCCAATAACGGAGAGGACTGTATGTATAGGCGCCCCCATTCTTTTCCACCTGCTGATTGAACATGAAGTTGGGCTGGCGGGTGGCAGACCAATGAGCTACAGTGCCGTTTTCAACATCACCCTCCTGGAAGAAAGCGAAAACGCCAAAGGTGGAGCCATCTACAAGTTCGGTTGTAGCCTTGGTTTCAGAGACGGAAGAGCCGAATCTCAGCGGTTTGTCGCCGCAGAGGTCTGCCCAGTAGTCCTCTTCGTTGAAACGCGGGTGCTCCTTGGCGCAGCCAATGGCCGCCAGCGCTATGAGAAGCATCGCGCCGGTTTCCTTTAACCGCCCCTTAAAGGAAGAAATGTATGTTGTGCGTTTTTGAAACATTCTTTAAATCTCGTTACATTGGGACCTCTCCGCCCGGTCAGGGGCGGGGAGGCAAAAAGCAAATTTTAGATAGTAAGAGTACCAGTACCAGCATCAACCCAGTTGGCAACACTGCCGGTGAACTTGATTTCCTTCAAACCAATTACGAAGGAATAAGTGTACCACTTGTTGATTTCCCAAGAAGTAAGAGCGGCAGCAGGGCTTCCGAACTCAATGATATTGAGCTTCTTCTCAACAGTGTTGTGTGTGGTTTTTCCACCCTGAATGATGTCATAGTTAATGGTGATAACAACTTCATCCGCAATAGTCTGAGGAATGAACAGGAAATCAGTATCAGCGCTTGTAGCGTTGCCATCAGAACCATTGTTGAGCTTTGGAGTATCCTTAACAAGTTCCTGGCCACCGTCACCTTCATCAAAAACAGGAATAACATGGGCAGCAGGAGTGTTTGCAGTAGTACCCCAACTGAAAGTTGTAGTTCCAAGATTTCCAGGAGTTCCAGGGACGGCATAGGAAGGAGTAAGAGTACCTTTGGTGTTCACATCTGCAAGGCTGACGGAAGTAAGAATGATCTTGTCTCCGGAAGCAAGTTCCACATTGTGGCTGAACTTGAAGTTCACTTTTGAAAGCATGTGATTGAAGGTGAGGGGAACCACACCGTTAACAGCCTTAACACCATTAGTGTTCTCAGCATCGCCACTTTCCCAATAATACTGATCGTTTGCAACATCAGAAACCATGAAGTCTACCATGTTAGCAACAGCAGTAGGCTGAGTGAAACCGAAAGTTCCAAGGCCTGCAGTTGCAGAAGAAGGCTTAGAAGTAATTGCAGCATTGTTATACGGATAGTAGCCGTAGAATGACAAAACATTAGTCGTCGTTTTAGGCCAGTAACGAACAGGATCCGTTGCAGTAGCAGTTTCAGAAGTGTTGGCATCATAATCAACAAGAGCATTATCCATAAACTCAGGCTTCACTGCTCCTGCATTATTTGCAAGAGAATTAGTTCCATTCGAATAGCCATAGATACCGATTTTAGAACCGGCAGGAAGAGCACCATTGTTCACGAGAGTAGCGTCAGCTTTACTCTGGGTACGGGGAGCATAGTTACTGAAACCGATAGGGGTTTCCTCAGTAACCTGGTAGGATTCAACCTTGGCGCAAGAGGCCAGGGCGAGCGCAGCAGCAGCTGCGATGATCAAATACTTTTTCATAACGCGTTTGAAATTTAATAAATTGTTTTTAATAATTATAATTTTTTATCATTTGGACCCTGACGCACTGTCAGGTTCGCCAGGGCAAAAAGTATTATTAGTTAATATCGATTGTTCCAGCGCTTTCAGTATCCCAGCCGGTAACAGCTGCGGTGAAGTAGATGGGCTTAGGACCAACGGTGATGGTGTATGACACCTGGAGGTTCTTGTTCCAGGTAATCCTTGCATCGCCATTCTTGATATCATAAAGGTCGATAGTCTTCGTGTTGGTCACGACGGCACCAGTTCCAGTCTGGACAGTCCAGGTAACTGTAATCTTCTGAGTACCAGCGGCAATGGTCTGAGGAACCATCAAGAAGTTATCGCCGAGAGTACAAGCGGTAGCAGTGGTGCTAAGAGGAATCTCATTCGTTGAAGGAGCAGGAGTAGCACCATTGATATACACATCAAATGTGGCAGGAGTGGTAGCTGTGCCCCAATCATACGAGAAAGAACCGGCATTAGCAGTTGCACCCGCAGTATAAGCAGTAGTAAGGGTGTTGGTCTTGTTAACTCCGCTGAGCTGTGCACCAACAAGCTTAACAGTTGTATTTGCATCGGTATTGTCGGTCTTGAAATAGAAACGGACCTTGGTCAGCGTGTGCTTGAAAGTAAAGTCCACAGTACCCTCAGCACCAGATTTGTATGAACTGTTAGTGTGTCCATAATACTGATCTGCTACAACGGGAGCAACCATGAAATCGATCTGATTTGCAGCTACAGTCTGCGCAGTGAATGTAGTCTCACCAAGACCATTGGTGGGCATGGTAATGCCGGTTCCATTTGCAGGATAGTATGCAAAGAAGGACAATCCGGAAGGTGTGTCACCAGAAGGCCAGTACTGAACAGGGTTACCGTCAGAATAATACCCCTTGGCAGAGACATTTGCAGAACCGTCTGCTCCAGCAGTTGCGCCCTTGAAAGTAACAGGAACGTTATTCATGAAGTTGGGAGCGCCAGTACCATTAAAGAGGGTGTTGTTCGCAACCATCCATGAGTATACGCCAAAAGTGGTATTGTTGACAAGGTTAGTGGCAGTAGTACCATCAACATAATAACCAGTATTTGCCTTCGTGATAGCACGAGGGGTATAGGAGCTGAATCCGATAGGCATGTTCCCATCGTTTTCGCTAACCGTAGAGGTTTCGAACTTGGCGCAGGAGACCAGAGCGAGTGCAGCTGCTGCTGCGAGGATCATGTACTTTTTCATAATACTTTTTTGTGTTTTTATTTGTTAATATCTTTTTTGCTTTTTCTTTTCTTCTGTTTTGCCGACCATTCGGCCTATATATTAAATTGGTATGTCAACTTCAACTTCATCTTCCCAGTCTTCTACCGCTGCAAGGAATCCTCCTCCGCCTCCTCCACTTGGCTTCACATCCGGCAGCACAATCACAGGTTCCTCGGCGCTACCGAATATCAGCCTGTACATTGCGCGGTAGCCAACATTAGGAGGCAGCAGTTTAATCTTGTCGCCGGTGTTGAACACATAGTCGGCGGTTGTCTTGTCGTCTATCAGCAGGGCGCTCACATTGAGAGTGGAGTCGCGCTTTGCGCTGGGCACCTCGCCATTCGGCAGGCCGAAGGTGGTGATGATGCCGTCCACGTGGCCGATGCGGTTGGCTTCGTCGTCAATGGTGAGGGTCCACTGGTTGATGATCTGGATGGCTTCCTCACTGCCGGTCACACCCTGGGTGAGCTCGAAGGTGCGGGCCATACCGCTGTTGGATGCACGCACGGCCTTCAGCACATCGGCATTCTTGGCGTAGATGGACACCCACATCTGGCTCACGATGCTCTTCGGGTGGACCGGGATGCGGATGGTATAGTATTCAACCCTCTCTTCGTAGTAGGCGAGATCGTCGTCATCGTCCTCGGTCTTATTCGTCACGGCCTTGGTCTTGGTCTTCCCGGAGGCGGCGGCCATCTTCTTGAGGTATGAATAGTAGTACTGGTAATCCTCAGTCATCTTGGTGGTGATCTCGAACTCGTCGGACACGCCGGCGCACATCACCTCAGGGTTCTCAACCACTTCCTCTTCGGATCCGCGGGTGGCCCAGGTGGCTACCGTGGAGCGGAGGGTGGTGGCGGCATTGTAGAAGTCGGTCATGTGATCGAACTGCTGACGCCAGTATTCCTCAGGGCTCTGGGAGATCATGAACATCTTGTAGTGGCCTTCGGGGAGCTGCACTGTGCAGGAGTCCACGTTGGCAGTGGTGATGGAAGTGTAGTACTCGCCATCGCGGAAGAAGTACATGGTGACACCGCTGGGCTTGATTCCCTCGGGATAAGCCTCGACTGTCCAGAGGACCTTCACAATAACACGCACGGTGCTGCTGTAAATATTCTCGAGCGGGCGGCGCTGGCATCCCACGAGAACCGCAATGGCGGCAAGCACGATTATCCACAGTTTCTTTCTCATCGTCCGTTCCTCCTTTCTGTGTTGAAAATGTACTTGATGCTGATTCCAGCCTTGGTGGGGCCGAGCCAGGTCATCTTACCGTGATTGCGATAGAGAAGGTGCTGGTCGGTGGAGTCGCCAACGTAGTAGCGGTAGTGAGTTCCGAGCCAACCTGCGCCCACATAGGCGTCGAGCCTCCAGGCCTGACCGAGCTTCCATGCGTAGCCGTATTCAATGCCCACGGTTTGGAATTCACCCTGCCAACCCTTGTGCTTAGGCTCGATATCGTAGTATCCGGCGCCCAGGTCAATACCGACAAAGTGGCCGGAAAGGATATCCATGGGAACCTTGGAATTGTGACGGGACAGCCAGTAACGGGAACCGATGTCCCACTTGAGGATCTGCCATGCCTGGTTGTTGCCTTTGGTAACCCACCAGGGGAAGGCGTAATCTATAAATGTGCTCCACTTGTTGCCGATGGGGAATTCCAACGACACGTTGGGAGTAAAGCGGAATCCGTCCGTTACACCAAAGAGGTCGTAAACCAGATTGGTGGAAACGGCAAAGCGAGGATACTTGACGGCGGGTGCCGGAGTAATATTGAGTACATCCTCGGTGAGCCTCAGGGTGGTGTCTGCAACCACGATGGGTTCGTCATCAACAGTAATGTCTGCCGGCTGAGCGGTGGGCATGGCCGGTTCTGCAGGTGCCTCTTTGTGTTTGACTTCGGCACGGGCATTGCGCAGGCTGGGGAAGACCTCGTTGAGGAGGTGTTCCCACTCAGGGAGTTCACGCATCCTAGCTTCCTTTTCATCAGGATCAGCGGGGGAAACGATAATAGAGAGAATTTTGCTGCGGGATGAATCCGAAAGCTCTTCGTCACTCTCAACGGCGGCTTTGAGGTCTTCCCAGGCCTCGCCGGCAGAACGTACTGTTATTTTGTTTTTAAGCTCAGGATACCTGGCTACTATATAATCGTAGACGGCCTGTCCACGCTGCTTTGCGCAACGCTCGTTAACGGTGACAGTGCCGTCGGGAGATGTCTTTGCAAGAATTTCGATGGACTCGATCTCATCGGTGCCGCGGCTTTCGATAAGAGAGATGAGCTCGTCGAGGGCCTCTCCGTTGGTGCCGTAGTTCCTGTCGACAGAAACAGAGTTGAGATCGAAGAAGACAGCCTCAGTGGAGGTGGGGATTGCCCTCTTGACGGTGTCCTTTGCAGGCTGATCGCTTGCAGGCTGCACACCATCCTCTGCCTTTCCGGCCTTCTTGATAGAAACGCTTGCCCTGTGCAGGCCGGGGAAGATATCCTCAGAGAGGTGCTTCCACTCGGGGCGATTGCGAAGAGCAGCCTCTTTTTCGTCTGCAGAAGCGGTGGAATCGATGATGGAAAGGATTTCACTGCGTGATTCTGAGGAAAGAGTGACGTCTTCCTTAACTGCGGCCTTGAGTTCATCCCAAGCTTCACCGGCGGAACGCATGGTGATCTTGCTTTCAAGCTCTGGATACCTGGCCACGATATAATCATAGGCAGCCTGCGCGCGCTTGGCGGCAAGGATGTCGTTTTCAGTTACAGGGCCCTCAGGAGAGGCCATAGCAACGATTTCGATGGACTCGATGCCTTCCACGCCTAGTTTCTCGATTGTTGCAGCAAGATTGTCAAGGGCCTGGGCATTAGTGCTGAAGTCCCTATCGACCTCAGAAGAGGTAAGATCGAACAGGATATCCTCTTCAGAAGCAGGAACCACCTTCATAGCAGAACCTTCACTCTTATTAACACACACGCGCGCTTGATGCAGACCGGGAAAGATGTCCTCAGAGATGTGCTTCCACTCAGGGAGATTGCGAAGAGCAGCCTCTTTTTCGTCTGCAGAAGTGGTGGAATCAATGATGGAAAGGATTTCACTGCGGGATTCTGCGGAGAGAGTGGCATCTTCCTTAACTGCGGACTTGAGGCCATCCCAAGTTTCGCCGATAGAACGTACGGTGATCTTGCCTTCGAGTTCAGGGAACCTTGCAACAATATATTCACGTGCGGCTTGCGCGCGCTTGGAAGCAAGGATATCATTTTCTGCCACAGAGCCCTCAGGAGAGGCCATAGCAACGATTTCGATGGAATCGATGCCGTCTGCGCCGAGGCTCTGGATGGTGGCTGCAAGATTGTCGAGGAACTGGGCGTTGGTGCCGAAGTTCCTGTCAACTTCTACAGAGTTGATGTCGAAGAGGATGGCGTCCAGAGCAGCAACATCTGCCTTATCAGTACCCTCTGCAGCGAAACCGGTGAATCGGATTTCAGCATAGCGGAGGGTGCGGAAGTAGTTGGAGTAGAGGTACTTCCAAGACTGAAGAGCACCAAGCTTCTTTTCCTTAGCATCGGCAGAGTCATTGGAATCAATGATCTGGAGCATTGCAGCCTTGGCGCTCTCTGAAAGGCGAGAGTCTGCCACAACTGCTGCACGAAGTGCCTCCCAGGCCTCCGCATTGGGGTTAACGCTGATTTTTCCATCGAGCTGAGGATAGCGGGCAACAAGGTACTTGGCGATAGCTTTTGCACGACGGGTGGAGAGGTTGAGATTGTAGTTAAAGTTACCCTCAGGAGAGGAGAAAGTGGCAATCTCAAGGGCCTCGGAATGACCACCGGCGAAGACAGCGTCGATGGCGCTAAAAGCCTCAGCATTAGAGAGATAGGCGGGATCCACAACGGCGTTGTCGAATCTATAATAGATACGCTGAGTGGACTCCTGCGCGCGTATAAAAAAAGACTGACCGAACATCAACGCAACCACCAGGGCAGCTTTCAGGCCTGCCTTGGTGACTGTTACGAGAGTGTTCGTCAAAAAATTCATTACTCTGTAGATGCGGGGTGTTTTGCCAACGTTGCGTACAAATGCAACAATTATTCAAACACACATCGCGTTTTATCGTTTCCGAGGACAAAGGTATAACAAATATTTTTATTCTCCAACAAAAATTTGATTTTTTTTCAAAATTTTTTCGGATTCTTGCTTTTTTAATAGTTTTTAAAAATTTTTAAAATGTTGCCTTATCAGAGTAAAAATCCTTATTCTAAGCACGTGTACGCAGGTTATACCCCCCCCCATGCCTTTAAAAAAGCTCCTAAATCGGTTCAAATTAACCATTTAGGGCAAATTTCTATTTTGAAAATAATTCGAAATAAGTTGAAAATTATTTGGATTTCGGAAAAATATAGTTAATTTTGCAAAAGAAAGCCTATTATATATAAGGTATGGCATATACTTTATTCATATTTCTTCCCGTAGCTACCTGCCTCCTTTGGCTGGTAATACACTACGTGCTGGCTTCGAGGATGGAGACATTCCCCCAAATGATGCTCCTCTGCATAAGTTGTGCAATATATCTGTTTTCGGACGCATGCCATGCCACACAGCCCAAAGGCAGCCTGCTGGACACCGGAGCGCTCATAGCCGCATTGTTTGCCGGGCCCTGCATCATCCCCCTTATTATTACATATATCAAAAAAATCTCCCACCAGTGGCACAGGCATACGCTATCGCTAATGTGGATCATGATCCCCACAATGCTGTTTACAGCCGGCCTCCTTACGTTTTTATTGAACTTTGAGGAGCGTATAGGCCTTGCCTTTGATTATATTGCCGGTCCTGCGCTTCACAGCGTACTTGCTATAGAATTGCTCGTTTTGATCATTTTCTCCATCAGAACCCTTCGCAATAACCGCCTTCTCCCCGGGAATGTGTTTTCTTTTATATTTAAAGGGAAGCCAATAAGCCTCGCCCGCCTGCAGATAGACTCGATTATCCCTCCTCTGCTGGTTATGGTTCTGCGAATAGTCATCTCGGACAACCTCTATACAGTTCAATCCTGGGTTGCCATAGCTTCAGCGGCCATAATTACTTCCAGCCTGTTCATTTTTGCCACAAATGCACTGTTTGGAACCAAAACAGTAGTATCCTGGAAAGATTTCCGGGATCTAATCAGGTTCAACTACAGCACAGATGAACAAAGACATGAGACTGTAGACAGAATTCTGAACGAATTGCTGGAAGAAGCCGAGGATGATACCCTTGAAAGAATATATAATAATCTGAAGGGCCGCTTCATCAATAACGAGTGGCAGCCCGGAGAATACGAAGGGGAGCCCATGTCGCAGCTTGCAGGTCAAAAGATTGCAATAGACACAGAAGACCTGGAAGAAGACAGCCTGATATCCCGCTTCCAAACTCTGATGACCGAGAAAAAACTCTTCCTGCAACCGAAGTTAACCTTGGATGACGTGGCTTACGAGCTGGCCTCGAACAAGACCTACGTCTCCAAGATGGTGAACAACTTCTACGGTATAGGATTCCCGGAAGTAATCAATACCATGAGAGTCGACTATGCCGAGCAGTACATCCTTCTGCATCGCGATGCCAAGCAGAGCGAAATCGCCAAGAACTGCGGATTCATCAGTGCTTCATCGTTCAACACGGTGTTCAAGAAAGTGACCGGAATGACGCCAAAAGTCTGGGTTGCTTCTGTGGGCATAAAATAGAAATTGTAACATTAGGATTTGCAACAAGACGCGCCCTGAATACAGTAGAACCACGAAATGCTTCTAACCATTTATTATTTCCTGCCTGTTATCACGTGCCTTCTTTGGGTGCTGATCCATCTGTTGATTGCATCCAAGACAGATACTTTCCGCGTGTTTATAGCCCTGTTCCTGGCCTGCGGTTTTTACATCTTTGCCGAAGCATGTCATGCCCTGAGTGAACACGGTTCCACCTTATATGTAGTATCAACACTCATTGGTATGCTGGCGGGGCCAAGCATAGTTCCCCTGCTTATAAGGTATTTGCACCGGCTGATGCACAACACCAGGAGCGACTCCCCTATTGGCGCAATCTGGCTCATCATCCCAGCAGCGCTATTCTCGGGTGGGACCATCCTTTATATATTAGGATTTGAGGCGCAGGCAACAGACAAAATCCACAAGATTTTCCATCTGATTACGGAGGATATCTACAACGTAGTGCTGGCAGCAGAACTCATATATCTGCTAATATTCGTAGCAATAATATTACGGCAAAAACGGATGATTCCGGGCACATTCTTCAGCTTCCTATTCAAAGGGAGAAGAATTGGCTTATCCCGCCTTCAGTTGGGAGTAGGCATGATTCCTATGGCCGTAATGGCAGTCAGGATAGGCTTTGGTGATAACCTTTACAGCCAAAGTACAACGGTGGCAGTTATATCAGCGACTCTTCTGTTCCTTTCGGCCTTCTTCTTCGGCTTCAACGCCCTGCTGGGGAATCATCCAATAGTAAGTATGAAGGATTTCGGCAGCCTGAACAGTTTCAACTATAACAGTGCAAAGAGAATAGAAGCCCCAGAAAGCCCCGTACAGAGCGATCAAAACCCCACGGAAGATGATGCCCTATCAGCAGACTTCAAACGCCTCATGAACGATAAGAAACTGTTCCTGCAGCCTAATCTCACCCTGGAAGACGTGGCAGATATACTGCACTCCAATAAGACCTATGTTTCGAGGATGGTGAACAACAGCTACGGCCAAGGTTTCTCCGAACTCATGAACAGAATGAGAGTGGATTACGCGAAGGAGTATATACTCTCGCATCGTTCAGCCAGACAGAGCGAAATTGCCAGGAACTGCGGGTTCCTAAGCGCCTCATCGTTCAACACGGTATTCAAGAAAGTGACCGGAACAACACCTAAGATCTGGCTCGCATCCACCGACAACGCATAAGAATTTGCAACATGAGGTTTTGAAACAAACCCCATTACAGATGCTTCTATTGAGCTTCTACGCAGGCTGCACGCAAAGCCTTCATCTTAGATTCTACCAGGCTCCGCCACGTGACACCTCCATCCAGAGCACGGATGGCAGCCTTCTTACCAGGCCCGGACAGACTCTCATCTGAAAGAATCTTAACGAGCTCATCGCGATTGTCTCCGGTGTAATCCGCCTCAACTTCGCGAGCCAAGCCAGCCCAATCTTCGCCCCTGCAAACCACCGAGATCCGGCTTTCGGGAACAGCAAATTTCTCTGCCAGGAAGGAGCGGACACAGTTCGCCCTGTTCTTCGCAAGAGTGGCATTCGCAGCGGGCGCTCCTTCGGGCGAAGAGAATGCCTCAATCTTCAGGCTCTTCCCTTCCGCCAACAGTTTCCCTATGGCTTCTATGACAGCAGCGTTATTCTCGTATTTGGGATCAACATATCGCATGCCCGCCGAAAACAGAATTCTCGGCGCAGCATCATTTACCTCAAGTGTTGCTTTAGATGCAGGCTTTTCTTCCTCAGAAACGGATGTTTCGGTTTCAGCATCGGCATAGACCACTGTAACCTTAACGCTCCGAAGAGCAGGGAAAACACTGCGCATCATATCGTCCCAGGCTTCTCCGGCATACAGGTCCTGCAGCTTCTCTTCCCTCTCGGATGCTTTCGCCTCAGTCACAATCTTCAGGGCCTCATCTTTCCATGCCTTCCCGGAACGGCGGAGCCATCTGGCCACGCCCGACCAATCTTCGGCAACTACCGTGCTCTTCACCGCATCTTCGCCGAGCGAAGGGCAAAGCTCCTTTACCTTATTTATAATAAAGGTGGCACGATTCTCGGCCAGGGTCTTGTTTACCCAGTAGGGGCCGTCCGGCGATGAACTGGCGCGAACTTCCACTCCCACGATGCGGGAAGAGTCCGGACCGGCGAGCAACTGCTCAAGTGCGCTGGCATCTGCCTCTGCCTTGCCGAAACGGAAACGCACGGACGTGCTCCTGGATTCGGCCGACAGACTCACCGCCCCTGCTACAAGCAGGAGGGATGATGCCAGTATTTTCCTGAACAGTTTCATAACTCGTCGGGGTAATAGGACTCGAACCTACGACCCTCTGCTCCCAAAGCAGATGCGCTAGCCAACTGCGCCACACCCCGTAGGTCTTACAAATATAGTAAAAAGTTCCTATATTTGCGTAGATTCTTTCGCTTCGCTCAGAATGACAGGCAACACAATCATACAAGCCAGCGGCATTACAAAATCTTTCGGAGACCTTCAGGTGCTGCGCGGAGTCGACTTCAGCGCCGCCAAAGGCGAGGTGGTGGCCATAACCGGCGCATCCGGCGCAGGCAAAACCACCCTCCTGCAGATACTCGGAACCCTTTCCACCCCGGACGGAGGCAGCCTCATGATCGACGGAGAAAACCCGCTCGCACTCAGCAGCCGCACCCTTTCGTCGTTCCGCGGCCGCAAGATTGGATTCGTATTCCAATTCCACCATCTTCTGCCCGAATTCACCGCCCTGGAGAATGTGATGATTCCCGCGCTGATTGCCGGGCGGAGTGCGAAAGAGGCCGCCGAGGCCGCCAGAGGCCTGCTACAGGAGGTCGGCCTTGCAGAAAGGGCCGGTCACAAGCCCTCCGAGCTTTCCGGAGGGGAAGCGCAGCGCGTGGCCATCGCCCGGGCCCTCATCAACCGCCCGGCTGTGCTCTTTGCCGACGAACCCACGGGCAACCTCGACTCCGTCACCAAGGAAGAAATCCACCGCCTCTTCTTCTCACTCCGCGACCGCCTGGGCCAGACCATCATCATCGTCACTCACGACCCGGCCCTCGCTGCCCTCTGCGACCGTTCCCTCACCATGAAAGACGGGCAGTTCGTATGAACGCAGATCTCCGGAACTACGTAGAATCGGAAATCATCCCGCGCTACGCATCTTTCGACGAGGCGCACCGGGAAGACCACGCCCGCACGGTGATAGAGCAGTCGATGGCGCTGGCGGAGCATTATGATGTGGACCGCGACATGGTCTATGCCATCGCGGCTTTCCACGACACGGGCCTCTGCGAAGGGCGCGAGCGGCATCATCTGGTATCCGGCCAGATCATCCGGCAGGATGCCCGACTCAAAGAATGGTTCAGCCCTGCTCAGATAGAAACCATGGCGCAGGCCGCGGAAGACCACCGGGCATCGTCCGACCACGAACCTCGCAGCATCTACGGCCGCATCGTGGCCGAGGCCGACCGCATCATCGACGGCGAAACCATAGTGCGGCGCACCATACAGTACGGCCTCTCGCACTATCCGGAACTGGACCGTAAGGGCCACTGGGAGCGCATGTGCGCCCATCTCAAAGAGAAATATGATTACGGTGGATACCTGAAGCTGTGGATTCCCCAGTCTCCCAATGCCGCCCGCCTGGAGGACTTCCGCCAGAATCTGCGGAAACCAGGCTGGCTCCACGAACTGTTTGACCGGTACTACTGCGCTGACAGGTAGCGGTTTACGTAGTTTTTTGAGTGGGCCTTGTGCGTGGCGGTAGCGGATGTAAACCGCTACCTGTCAGCGCAGCATGGCTTCCGCAACATTCCACCCCTCCACATGCACCACCGGCTTAGCCGGCGCATCGCCACGCGCAACCTCCAGGATTACAGTCTTGGAGGCACCCGGCAGCAGGGTGAAATAATTATCGGTATAGAAGGTGTACGGCACCGGCAGACCGTCATCGCCCAGCAGCAGCACCTCGTTGAAGAAGGCGATCTTGCCCGAAGTATTCTTCAGCGTTACATCGAAATAGAAATTCTCCTCATCTGAACGCTTCTTCACGCTGCTCTTCACCTTGGCCTTGGGCATGGATGCAAGCGACTCGAAGCCCGAAGCGCAAGGCCCGGTCAGCGTGCCCTCTTTATATCTGGCGGTGGACCTCCAATAGAAATTCTCGCTCAGAAGCTTGCCCTTCGCGTCCCTCACTTCGAGCGCCAGGAAGTGCACAGGGGTGAGTTTTTCCGGCAGGCGCAAGCTGATGGCATCACAGGCCACCCCATCTGCCTTCACATTCACTCCCCTCACCGTCCAGGTGGCCAGGTTGTTGCTGTTCAGGTCGTAGAGCCGCGCCACCACCTTCAGGTCTGTCAGGGCGGTCAGCATATCGTTATACACCGACACCGTATTCTTCTCGTAGTCGAACATCACGTGCACGGGCTCCAGCGCGTGCATGGTATGGAACAGGGAGGCAGTGGGGATCAGGTACCAGTCCCACATGTGGTTCTTTATCATGGGGATGGGGCTGGCGTGGCTCCAGAAGAGGGTGCCTGAGCAGAAGCGGTCGCCATATCCCAGCTTGTTGTAGTTCCAAACATCCCAGATGGCCTTCGAATTCATCGCGCTCAGCAGCTGGGTCTTCCAGCCGTATTCCTTGATGGAGTGCGACTCGCCATAGTTGTCCGCCAGGGCCTTCACGGTGGTGGTCACCTTGCCGAAGCCGCTGCCGTCCAGGTAGTCCCACACATACTGGTTCATCGGCCAGATCTCTTCCGGGCGAAGGAAGCGCTGCAGGGAGGTCCAGTGCGGCATTCCGGTGAAGCCGTATTCGGGGTTGAAGCCGTTCACGCGGCTGCCGCGGGGGGATGCCTTGTCGAGATAGTGGAGCATGGGGTTCACCTGCACGTAAGGGCTTCCGTCGTGGATGCCGTCGCATTCGCTCTGCTGCTGCCAGGGGCGCGTGCCGTCCAGTTTCTCGATCAGCTCGCGCGTGCCGCTCACCTCGGTACTCTCGTTGGATGCCACGTAGAACATCACGCAGGGGTGATTCCTCACCCGCTTGACGCTGGATTCCACGTTGGCAAAGTAGGTCGCCACGTCGTGAGGATGGCGGGTATCTCCGGTCATGAAGAACTCCTCCCACACCATGAATCCGTACTCGTCGCAGAGCTGATGGAAGTAGTCGCTTTCCACTATGCCGCCGCCCCAGAGGCGGAGGAGGTTGAATCCGCACTGCGCGCTCATACGGAGCACCGCCGCCATGCGCTTGTCGTTGTCTTTCAGCATCGCCTCCGGGATCCAGTTGCTGCCGCGGACGAAGATGGGCTTGCCGTTCACCACGAAGAGCTTGCTCTCGTCCGGGGTTTCGCGCGTGGCCACGACCTCGCGTATGCCGAAGGTGGTTGTGAGAGAATCGCTCAGCACGTCATCATCTTCGAACACGCTGATTTTCAGGGAGTAAAGAGGATGCTCACCCTTGCCGAGAGGCCACCAGAGCTGGGGGTTGTCGATGTGCAGGCTGCGGAAGCTCTTGGGCGAGAAGACCACTTCCTGCACCTCCTCGCGGTAGAGCTCCACCGTCTTTTCGAAGCGGGCGAAGGGCTTGTCGGCGCCGGGCGCGCAGATCTCTCCCAACACCCTGGCCTTGTGGGTCTTGGGGCTGTCTACATAGCGGCTGCCCACCTCCACGCTCACGGTCAGGTCGGCCGCATCGTAGTCCGGATGCGCCAGTTTTGTGCGCACGAAGGGATGCCTCACGGTGACTCCACCCGTGGAGTAGAGGGAGATGCTGCGCCAGATGCCGGTGTTGCGGTCGCGCACAGCATCCCAGAAGGTGAAGTCCCAGCCCACGCTCATCAGCATGGTGGAGTTCAGGCCAATGTTGCCGTCTCCTCCGTTATTGTATTCGCCGGGCGCGCCCCAGGTCTTCTTGCCGGGCCTGCCGGGGAAATCTACCGGATACACCAGCACCGCCAGCGCATTGCGTCCGCCGATGTTAGCGAATTCGGTGATGTCGATGTCGTCGTCCCGGAACATGCCGGTGAGGGTGCTGAACAGATGCCCGTTCACCCAGAACTCCGCGCGGTAGTTGATGCCCTCCGGGTGCAGCCAGACCTTCTTGCCCGCGTAGTCCGCGGGGATGTCGAACTCGGTGCGGAACCAGTAAGTGTAGAAACCGCGGCCGACCTCGTTGATGTCCGGGATGAGGCCCTTGGAGAGGCGGTTGTTATCGGAGAAATACGGGTCCGGGACAAGGCCGTTTTCCACCATGTTCGTGAGCACCGTGGCTGGCACCCGGGCCTTCATCCATGCGCTGTCGTCGAATCCGGGCTGGGAGATCTTCTCGGCCTGGCCGGCCTCGGAGATGTTGCACATGCGCCAGCTCTGCCCCTCGGCAGTGTCGAAGTAGATGCGGTCTTTCAGCCGGGCGTTGTTAGGGGAAGGGGCTGCGTTTAGGGTGATGGCCGCCAAAAGCAGGCCTGCGGTTAACAACAAACTGCGGAAAACGGTCTTTTTCATATTTTTGTTTTATTTTTGCAAGGTTAATGTCAGTGTTTTACAAATATAAGAAAATGAAAGCGAAATTCCTTGCAGCTGCCTTGCTGATTATTGTCGCCTGCTCGCCTAAAGCCGGATGGACCCCGGCTGAACTAGATATTATTGCCAATCCTATTGCCGGCACCGCCCCGGCTCTTGCTGCGGATAGTACTGCAGCCGGTTCCGTCGCTGCCGCTCCTGAGATTCTGCGTGTGCTGACCATTGAAGATGAGGCCGATTCGCTGATACTGCGTACGCCCTGCGCAGACTTCACGCCGGAAATGCTGAGCTCGCCGGAATACGCTAGTTTGGCCAGGCTGATGATGGCCACTGTTACCGACCCTTCGGAAGATGGTGTAGGCATCGCAGGGCCCCAGGTGGGGATTTCGCGGCGAGTCGTGGCCGTGCAGCGCTTCGACAAGCCAGGCGAGCCCTTTGAGGTGTATCCAAATGTGCGTATCGTTGACCGGCGCGGCGATCTTTGCTCCGGCCCCGAAGGCTGCCTTTCTGTGCCCGGGCGCCGTGGTAACGTGCTGCGCTACAGGGATATAGACATACAGTATTCGTTAGTAGATCGCGACACCACCGAACGCATCCATGGCTTCACCGCCGTCATCTTCCAACACGAATGCGACCACCTCGACGGTGTGCTGTATATAGATAAGGTTATACCAGGATCTTTGCAGGAGCGCAACTAAGTAAGTCAAGGCGGCATCTGCCGTTCCCTGCAACAATCTGGCAATCAACAGGTTACACCATAAGGGATGCCGAATATTCAGCATCCCTTTTTATTTAACCATTTACAAATCAGTTACTTATAAGGAACAGCCAAATAAGCGGGTTTATGGGGACCTTACCGGGGAACTGCCGAATGAGCAAGTTTATGGGTGGGCCTACTGGGGTCTGGCAAATGGAGGAATTTTCGCATCTGGTCGGCAGAAGCATCCACCTTCGCATACAGTTTCCTGCTTATCTTAGGAATCAGTTCCGGAGGGAGCAAATCGTAATTGGGCCCTTCGTATCCTATTGCCCTGCTGTGTTTTATCAACTTATTATAAACTGAGTGATCGCCACAGTCATCATCCAGATCATATTCATTTCCAGCAATATTCTCCACTACATCCAAAGCCTTGTCAAAAGAACCGAATATTTCCTCCAACTCATCGTAGCTCAAGAAGTTATACTTACAGACAATATAATCGATCACTTGCTGTTTTTCTTCAGGAGTCAGGCCGGTAAAGATTCTTCTCAAAGTCGCATAGCCCAGGTATTTCCCCTCTCTAAAAAAGATATCGACAACCTTTAGGGCATCCCTTACTATATGCCGGCTGCGGCGCTTCACAAGTTTGTGCGAAAAAGGATTCGGATTATCCTTGTATGCAAGCAGAGTCCATCTGTTTTGTATCGCCAGCCTGCACATTTTTCCTGCCACTGGATTATTGAAGATATATGCAATACATGCAATTATCTTCTTCACCGCATGCTTCCCTGCCCGCCCGAATCTCCGATTGAAAACCGGCCCGGTTCGGTCGTATTCCGTATTGTACTCCCGGCTGAATATAGTAGCCAAGCGTATCTGAAATTTCTTTAGATCTGGCTCCGATATATCTTTGAACAAGGAGTGAATGTGATTGAACATGATGGAGAAAGCAAGGACGCATAATCCCATTTCCTTTACCAACACACTGTAAACAGTAAAAAACACCAGGCAATCCTCAACTCTGTAGAACAGCCCCCAGCCATTCCGGCCCTTCATGTACACATGTTTCGCTTTCATGTTTTTTTTCCACAAAAGAAGAAAATGCCGAAGTCAATGTCAATCAAATTTATGCATAGTGGATTTATTTTTAAGTTTGCGTATAGGGATAAATCTTTTGGCCGGCATAATATCAAAAGGTGGCCGTTCCTGGCAACAGCCTGGCAGCCAGCAGATTACGCCATAAGGGATGCCGAAAATTCAGCATCCCTTATTATCTAACAATCTACAAATCAGCTACTTACCGGGAATGGCCGGATGGGCAGGTTTCTGGTATGCTTGCTGGAAACGGGAAACGGGAAACGGAGAACGGGGAACGGGGAATCTACGCGATCCACACCAGCACGTGGCGGTCGAAAGTGATGTACTCCAGATCGAACTCCTCTTCGAAGCCATCCTTATTGATAAAAGTAGCCTCAAGTTCGCCCTCGCCCTTCAGGCGGAAGGCATCCACTTCGATCTGCTCGGCGAAGTCCACCTTGTACTGGCTCATCTTCTTATAGACGGCCTCTTTGGCGCACCAGTAAATGGCGAGCTGCTCGTTACGGTGATCGTCGTCCAGGTCGTCGATTTCATCTTCGGAAAGAGCCTTCTTTTCCACCGCGGAGAAATCGCGGTCCAGGCTCTCGCAGTCGATGCCCACATCGTCCAGGTCGTTCAGGATAACTGCGACATACTTTTCGGTATGGGTGATCGAGATATTGGTGGCGTTGTTTTCGATATAGGGTTTGCCGTTGTCGTGGTGCGAAAGATACACCTTTTCTTCGAACATGGCGTCCAGGAGGGCGCGCACGGCCAGTTTCTGCTTGCGCAGAGATTCACTTTTAATGAATGAGATTTCTTCCAGTTCGTCGGAAGGGATGGAGGATAATGCTTTTAATTCTGCCTCAGTTTCAGTGATATGCCAAACACCGAGACGCGAGTGCGCGTCGTCGTCGAGGTCTTTTGTAAGAAATAGTGCCATAAATAATTACAACATGCAAATATAATCAATTTTTAGATATCTAAAAAATATGTATCTTTGTGCTGCTTTAAGCGACTATACTCTTAATTCATCATGAAATATCTAACTAACGAGAAATTGGTCATCGTCGGAGCAGGTGGAATGATAGGCTCCAACATGGCCCAGTCCGTGCTTATGCTCGGTCTCACCCCCAATGTATGCCTCTACGATATCTACGAGCCCGGCCTCAAGGGCGTGCTCGGAGAGATTGACCACTGCGCATTCGAAGGTGCAAACGTCACCGCAACCATCGATCCCGCCGAGGCATTCACCAACGCGAAATACATCATCTCATCCGGCGGCGCTCCCCGCAAGGAGGGCATGACCCGCGAGGATCTTCTCAAGGGCAACTGCCAGATCGCTGCCGAATTCGGCGACAACATCAAGAAGTACTGCCCCGATGTGAAGCACGTGGTGGTTATCTTCAATCCGGCAGATGTCACTGCCCTCACCGCCCTCATCCACTCCGGCCTGAAACCCGAGCAGCTCACCAGCCTCGCAGCCCTCGACAGCACCCGTCTGCAGGAAGCTCTCGCGCAGGAATTCGGCGTGCAGCAGTGCAAGGTCACCGGCGCCCACACCTACGGCGGACACGGTGAGGCCATGGCAGTTTTCGCCTCCCAGGTCAAGATCGACGGCAAGCCCCTCGCAGAGATGAAGCTCAGCGAAGAGCGCTGGGCAGATATCAAGCTCCGCACCGTCCAGGGCGGTAGCAACATCATCAAGCTCCGCGGCCGCAGCTCCTTCCAGAGCCCTGCATATCAGGCAGTTAAGATGATCGAGGCCGCGATGGGCGGCGCCAAATTCACTTGGCCTGCAGGATGCTACGTGAACAACAAGGTGTTCCAGAACGTGATGATGGCAATGCCCACCATTATCGACAAGACCGGCGTTCACTTCACCGCTCCCAAGGGAACCGCAGAAGAGATGGCAGCCCTCAAGGCTTCCTACGAGCACCTCTGCAAGATGCGCGACGAGATCGTCTCCCTCGGCATCGTTCCTCCGGTGGCTGAATGGAAGAGCCTGAATCCGAATCTCTAGTCGCTCATGGCGGCTAAAGCTCTGTAAATCAGGGCAATAAATATAAGTCTCCCCTCTGAAAACAGAGGGGAGACTTATATTTAACTATCTGGAAATCAGGCCATTAGCCGCCATGGGCTGCCGACGGCTAGATATTCTCCGGCTGCTGCACCGGCTTTTCTTTCGGCTGGCCTTTTCCATAGCCGGGCCTTCCCTTCCCATTGTTCTGCTGGCGATTGCCCTGAGGGCGCATGCCGGGCTGCTGCTGTCCCCTGCCGCCGGTCAGATTGTGGATCTGGCGGGTGCGGAAACTGTCTTCGGCCACATAGAGCTTGGCGGTCTTAACCACACCGATGATCTTGATGAAGTCTTTCTGGTAGTCTGCCAGCACATTGCGCTGCCCGTCCTTCGCCTTGTTGTAGGCCTCGAGAGCGGCCTTCACTTCAGACTCTTCCTTGCCCTCTTTTAAAACCAGCTTCAGATCCTTCAGGGCCTTGCGGTACTCCTGATTGTTCTCCATCTGCTCCTTGTGAGCCTTGTTGTACACGGGCCAGAACTTCTCGGCCTCTTCGGGGGTAAGTTCAAGTTCGGAGGTCAAGTAGGCGATGTGCTCGCTCTGGATGCGGTCTCTTGCACCCTGGCGGAATTGTTCTATGTCTTCCTTGGAAAACTTGTACTGCTGGGGCTTTTTGCCTTCCTGATTCTGGGCAAAAACTGCGACGCCAAGCAAAAGGGTAGCCGCTGCGATCAAAATCTTTCTCATAGTTTTACTCATTTACAATCAAATAATCTTCTATTTGCGCGAGCGTGATGTCGGAACTGATGAGGTACTCGATAATCTCTTCGTCCGAGGCGGCAGGGATGGCGGTCCGGTTAAGAACCAGATTGCCCACGAGCACCGCAAGCGCGAAGCACGCTGCAAGCGCGAGGTAAGGAGCGAATTTCTGCATCCGGCCGGGCTGCTTCTCCTGCGCAGGAATTTCCGAGAGTCTCGTGCGGAGATTCTCGAAGTAGCCGTCCGGAACTTTGTATTGGATTTTCTTACTCATACCGATTAATTAGATGTAAAACCGTTGCAAAAGTTTAATCTTCTTCCGTCACCATCACCTTCACCTTCTCCGCTGCCTGATGGTAAGAAGCCTTCAAAGCGCCCACGGAGGTGCCTGTGATGGAGGAAATCTCTTCGTAAGGAAGCTCTTCGAAATAGCGCATGCAGAAGACAGCACGCTGCTTGGATGGGAGTCTGGCTATGGCAAGGGCCAGCATGCGCTGTGCCGCGTCACCGTCGAACCAGGGGTCGGAATCTATCACGCGCTCGGCCTCGGCATCCAGCGACACGAAGCTCAGCGCCGCCCGAACCTTCTGCTTGCGAAGGAAGCTCAGGGCCTCGTTGGTGGCAATCCTCCAAAGCCAGGTTTGGATGGAAGAATCCCCGCGGAAACCCGGCAGCGCCTTCCAGACCTTCACGAAAACATCCTGGAGGATGTCGTCGGTGTCCTCGTGGGAACCCACCAAGGCGCGGATATGCCAGTACAGCGGTTCACTGTACTTCTCCACCAACTCCCGGAATTGTTGTTCGTACATATATATTATAGACGCACCAACCTGTCAATAGATTATTGCAAGTGCTCCCGGTGTCCCGAAATCATGGACACCGGGAGCATTTTCATGGGGTTTTTGTCACCGGTGTCCGTAAAAATGGGACACCGGGAACACCCAGGGTTCACTGCGCCCTGCAGGGCGCACGGCGGAGGCCGGTCCGTAGGACTAAGGCCGAGAGCCGCAGGGTACATTAGGGGCAGCGCCCCTAATAAACAGCCGTAGGCTGCGAAGCAGGCTACTTGCGTGCGATTGCCTTCTTCGCCGCTCCGGCGATATGCGCTGCATCCAGCCCGTAGGCAGCCATCAGCTCGGCAGGAGTGCCGCTCTGGCCGAACTTATCCCCACCGTTGATGAACTCGATGGGAGCGGGCTTGCCGCCGGCAACGACGGATGCGATGGCCTCGGAAAGGCCTCCGAAGGCATTGTGCTCCTCGGCAACCACCACGGCGCCGGTCTTGCCGACCGACTCCAGGATAGCGGCTGCATCCAGGGGCTTCACGGTCGCCACGTTCAGCACCTCGGCGCTGATTCCCTCTGCCTCGAGGGCCTCGGCGGCCTGCAGGGCCTCCCATACCAGATGGCCGGTGGCAACCAGGGTCACGTCCTTACCAGGATTCAGGTTGTAGACCTTGCCTATCTCGAAGGGCTCGTCCGGATCGGTGAAATTGGGCACGGAAGGGCGGCCGAAACGAAGATAGACGGGGCCCACCATACGCGCTGCGGCCAGAGTGGCCTGCACGGTCTGGTTGTAGTCGCAGGGCACAAGCACGGTCATGCCGGGCAGGGCGCGCATCAGGGCCAGGTCTTCCATGGTCTGGTGCGTGGCGCCATCTTCACCAAGGGTTATTCCCGCGTGGGAAGAAGCGAGCTTGACGTTGGTGTTGCCGTAGGATACTTCCTGACGCACCTGGTCGTACACGCGGCCGGTCACGAACTCGGCGAAGGAGCCGCAGAAAGGCACTTTGCCGGTAAGGGCGAGGCCGGCTGCGACGCCTACCATGTTGGCTTCCGCGATGCCGCACTCAATGAATCTTTCGGGGAATTCCTCGGCAAAGGCATCCATCTTCAAGGAGCCTTTAAGGTCTGCAGCGAGGGCAACCACATCGGGGTTCTCACGCCCGGCCAGCACGAGGCCTGCGCCGAATCCGCTGCGGGTATCTTTCTTTCCGGAATCTGTATACTTCTTCATACTAGTAATCTCCTAAGGTTTCTTTGAGCTGCTCCAGCGCCTGTGCGCACTGCTCTGCGCTGGGAGCCTTTCCATGCCATTTGTGACTGCCGGCCATAAAGTCCACTCCGTGGCCCATTTCGGTCTTGAAGAGGATCATCTTAGGCTTGCCATTAGCCTTGCGGGCAAGCTGGAATGCGTTCAGGATAGACTCGAAGTCGTGTCCGTCGGCCACGATCACATCCCATCCGAACGCCAGCCACTTCTCGTTCAGCTCCTCGATGCCGGTAACGGTCTCGATGGGGCCGTCGATCTGCATGCCGTTCCAGTCGGTCATTGCCACCAGGTTGTCCAGCTTGTGATGGAGGGCGAACATTGCCGCCTCCCATATCTGTCCTTCCTCGCTCTCGCCGTCGCCGCAGAGGACGAAGGCGCGGTTGGGATCTCCGCTCAGCTTTTTGCCGAGGGCTATGCCCGCAGCGGCGGAAAGGCCCTGTCCGAGGGATCCGGAGGGCTGGAAGATACCCTTGATGTGTCCTACGCAGGGATGCCCCTGGAGATTGCTTCCGAACTTGCGGAGGGTGCCCATCTCCTTGGGATCATAGTAGCCGGCGCGGGCCAGGACCGAGTAGTACACCGGAGCCAGATGCCCGGCGGAGAGGATGAATGCATCCTGCCCCTTGGCGTCGCGCGTCCAGGTCTCGGGATCCTGGTTCATTTCGTTGAAATAGAGGGCAGTAAGGATGTCGGTACTGCTCATGGATCCTCCCGGATGGCCGGATTTGGCGGCCGTCACCATCCGCACAATGTCTCGGCGGACCTGGGAGGCGATGTCG
This sequence comes from uncultured Bacteroidia bacterium, assembly GCA_902768365.1. Classification (GTDB taxonomy): domain Bacteria; phylum Bacteroidota; class Bacteroidia; order Bacteroidales; family UBA932; genus Cryptobacteroides. Next base: position 84,874 of record CACXKV010000002.1, read on the forward strand.
GTTAGTTCCTGAATGTTCTTCTTCATATCTTGCTTTGATAGATAATTCCGGTTAGCGCTTGGCCTGGGCCTTGACGGCCTTGATGGCCACCTTCTGCATTAGGGCGGCCTCCTTGTCGGTCACTTCGTTATCGGTGCCGGCATTGCGGAAGCTGTTGCCCTTCACGCTCACGCCCGTGCAGGGCTTGATCAGGGTCTCGAACCACACGCATGCGGTGAGATAGCGGCCATACTTGTAGTCCATGTGGAAGCCGTCGCGGGTGAGTTCCTTCTCGGTCTTGAGGGAGGTGCCGCGCATCAGCTGCACTGCCGGGCCGCTGGGGATTACCACGGGGATGTTGAACTGCTTCCGGGCCTTGTCTACGCAGATCTGGATGCTGTCGAACATGTACTGCTGGTCGTATGCGTAGTTGGCGAAATTGCGGTTGGTGTAGGTGCTTGCGTATGCCCAGGTCTGATGCCATACTATGGCCGCCTTGGGGTTGGAGCAGTTGGCGCGCACGATCTCTATCAGCTTGCCCAGCCAGGGGTCGTAGCTGTCCCAGCGGCCGCTCTTGGGAGAGCCCTGCTGCATGGTGATGATGTCCCAGGGTTCATCCCCTACGCCATCCATGAAGGAGCCCTGCTTGTATTTCTTGATGGTCTCCCACTTGTTCTTGGTAGACTTTAGGTAGACGTATTCGTGGCCGTTGGTCTCGAACTCCTTGCAGTGGCGCTCCAGGGTGCATCCGCCAATGTAGAGGCGGCCCAGGATCACGTTATGGATGCCTGCGGCCTCCAGAAGGTCCGGCAGATACTGGGTGGCATCGTCCGAGAAGGAGTTGCCTATTGCGAGGATGCGGAGGGTGTCGGGATTGCTGGGAAGCGGATTGTTGGGATACTTTTCCTGTGCGGAAAGCGCGAAGGCCGCGGCCAGCAGCACGGCAATAGCGAAGAGGATACGTTTCATAATTCCTATATTTCTTGTAAAGTTAGCAAAAAGATGCGGGAACTACAACAATCGATAACTCGTAAAGCAGATACAACGGGAGGAACACCACCATCAGGGTGAAAGGGTCCCCCGTAGGAGTGATGAGCGCGGCAAGCACCAGCAGCACCACCACTGCGTAGCGTCGCCAGCCCCGGAGCATCCCCCGGTTCACCACCCCCAGCTTGCCGAGCAGCCAGCTCAGCGAAGGCAGCTCGAACACCAGCCCCATCACGAACACCATGCTCAGCAGAGTGCTCATGTAGCTGTTCAGCGATATCTGGTTCACTATATCCTCGGACACCCGGTAAGAGGTGAGGAACTTGAAGATGATGGGAAAGACCACCACATAGCCCACCAGGCAGCCCAGATAGAAGAGCCCCGTGCCGCCGAGGAAGGCCCCGCGCACTCCGGGCACCTCGCGCTGATAGAGGGCCGGGCGCACAAACACCCAGATCTGGTACATCAGATAAGGGAAAACCAACAGCAGGGCCATCCACATGCTCACGCTGATATGGGTCATGAACTGCGAGGCCACGTTTATGTTGATTATATTGACGTCCTCCCCCGGGCCATATACGAAACCCAGTGCGCGGTACAGGAAGAAATCCGCATGGGCTGGCCCGAGAATCACGCTATCGAAAATATGCGGCAGGGCGATGAAGCACCCCACCAGCATAATCACGAAAGCGATGACCACCCGCAGCAGGCACCAGCGAAGCGCCTCCAGATGATCCCAGAAGGACATCTCCTCCCCCATTATTCCTCAGACTTTACCTCGTTGTCGATGTCTTTGATTTCCTTCTCCACATCCTTCATCCCTTCCTTGAAGCTCTTGACGCCCTTTCCGAGGCCTTTCATGAGTTCGGGAATCTTCTTGCCGCCGAAGAGCAGCAGCACTACGAAGGCGATGATGAGAACTTCCCAAATGCCGAAGTTCTGGAACAGTAACAGATTCTTCATATTATAGGGCGCCGGACCGGCCGGCATCAAAAATTAATCCAGTTTCAAAACTGCCATGAAGGCACTCTGGGGCACCTGCACCTTGCCTATCTGGCGCATACGCTTCTTGCCCTCCTTCTGCTTCTCGAGCAGCTTGCGCTTGCGGGTCACGTCGCCGCCGTAGCACTTGGCGGTCACATCCTTGCGCACCTGCTTCACCGTTTCGCGGGCGATTATCTTGGCCCCGATGGCCGCCTGCACGGGGATGTCGAACTGCTGGCGGGGGATCAGGTCCTTCAGCTTCACGCACATCTTCCGCCCGAAATCGTAGGCATTGTCCTCGTGGATGAGGGTGGAGAGGGCATCCGCCGGCTCGCCGTTCAGCAGTATATCCAGCTTCACCAGGCGCGCGCTGCGATAGCCTATAATGTGGTAGTCGAAGGAGGCATAACCCTTCGAGATGCTCTTGAGCTTGTCGTAGAAGTCGAACACTATCTCCGAAAGGGGCATGTCGTAGTTGAGCTCCACCCGGTCGGAAGTGATGTAGTGCTGGCTCACCAGGGTGCCGCGCTTGTCGAGGCAGAGCTTCATCACCGGCCCGAAGAATTCGGCCTTGGAGATTATCTGGGCACGGATGAACGGCTCTTCGATGTGGTCGATCAGAGTAGGGGCGGGCAGGCCGGACGGGTTGTGCACGTCCAGGCATTCCCCCTGGGTGGTGTAGACCTTGTAGCTCACGTTCGGCACGGTGGTGATCACATCCATGTCGAACTCGCGGAAGAGGCGCTCCTGCACTATCTCGAGGTGCAGCAGGCCGAGGAATCCGCAGCGGAAACCGCTTCCCAGTGCGAGGGAACTCTCCGGCTCGTAGACGAAGGACGCGTCGTTCAGCTGGAACTTCTCCAGCACGGCCCGCAGCTCTTCGAATTTATCTGCCTGCACGGGGTACATGCCCGCGAACACCATGGGTTTCACCTCCTCGAATCCGGCGATGGCCTCGGCGCAGGGGTTCTCCTTGTCGGTGATGGTGTCGCCCACCTTCACCTCCGCGGCACTCTTGATGCCGCAGATGACATAGCCCACGTCCCCGCAGCCTATCTCCTGGGTGGGCACAAGTTTCATCCTGAGTATCCCCAGCTCCTCCGCAACATAGTCCTGCCCGGTGTTGAAGAACTTCACCTGCTGGCCCCTGCGGAGGGTGCCGTTCTTGATCTTGAAGTAGGCGATGACCCCGCGGAAGGGGTTGAAGACCGAGTCGAAGATGAGGGCTTGGAGCGGTGCCTCCGGATCCCCTACCGGGGCGGGGATGCGCTCGATGATAGCATCCAGGATGGGCTGCACACCTTCGCCGGTGCGGGCGGAGATGCGGAAGATGTCCTCCGGATCGCAGCCGATGAGGTCCACGATCTGGTCCGCCACCACATCCGGCTGCGCGGAATCCATATCTATCTTATTGAGCACGGGAATGATCTCGAGCCCATGGTCTATGGCCTGATAGAGATTCGCAATCGTCTGAGCCTGAACACCTTGCGATGCGTCCACTACCAGCAGCGCGCCTTCGCAAGAGGCGATGGAGCGCGAGACTTCGTAGCTGAAGTCCACGTGGCCGGGAGTGTCGATCAGGTTGAGGATGTGGCCCTTGTACTGCATCTGGATGGCGTGGCTCTTGATGGTGATGCCCTTCTCGCGCTCCAGGTCCATGTCGTCCAGCACCTGCGCCTCCATATCCCGCTCACTCAGAGTCTGGGTGAGCTCGAGCAGACGGTCGGCCAGGGTGGATTTACCGTGGTCGATGTGCGCGATGATGCAGAAATTGCGTATGCGGTCCATTGTCATAGAAAGCAAAGATAGCAATTTCTTGCGAAACTGCTATCTTTGCTTTCCTTATTACCCTCCCTCGCTCCGCTCGGATACGAACGGACTACGGAACAGGATCATAACCACTTCCACCCCAGGGATGGCAGCGCAGGATGCGCTTGAGCGAGAGCCAGAAGCCCTTCAGCGGGCCATACTTGCGGAAGGCCTCCAGGGCGTACTGGCTGCAGGTGGGGGTGAAGCGGCAGGTGGGGGGCTTGAGTGGCGAGATGCACAGCTGATAGAATTTTATCAGCAGGATGAACGGTGCGGCCAGTATTTTCTTCAGCCACTTCATGATTGTACACGTTCGAGTATTGCCGCCACCTCCGCACTTATGGTCGCGAAATCCGCAATCTCCGGAGAATTATACTGGAATAGAATATCCACCCCCGCAATCTTCCGCACCCGGTACGCCTCGCGGATCCGCCGCTTCAGCAGATTCCGCTTCACCGCCCGCTTGAAAAACCTCTTCGGCACAGATATCAGTATCCGGCCTGCCCGCTCGCTGCCGGATACAGCAGCCTGGTCGGCAGTGCCGTTCACGGAAGTTTTTTGAGTGGGCTGGTGCTGAGCAGGAGGCGTGCAACCCTCCTGCGAACCCCCGGCAGCAAGCCAGCAGTAGCGGAAATGCCCCAACGCCCCCCATCGGCCATCGGCGAGAAGGGCAGCAATCGACTTCTTGCCGGACAGCCGCTCGGATTTACCCAGCGTGTTGCCCACCGAAGCCATAACTATTTGTTCTGCTGAAGATAAAGCTCAATAGCCCTGGCCACCGAAGGAGCCTCCGGAGTAGGACCTTTGATATCGATGGAAAGCCCGGCCTCCTCCATGGCAGGCACGATACTCTTCCCCCATCCGGCGAACTTGATGCCCCCCTGCTTGAAAGAAGGGAAATTCTCCAACAGGCTCTTGACATCCGCCTGATTGTAAAGGGCGATGATATCGTAGCTGGAGAGATCCAGATCGTGAAGGTCCTGCGTAACGCTCTTGACGAGTTCGGCCTCACTGTAATCCAGACCTGCCTTCGCCAGAAGGGAGGTCATGGCATCGGCACTGGCGCCTGCAGACTTGGTGACAAGGAACTTCTCCCCCTTATGCTTGGGGCCTATCAGCGCAACAACCGAAGAAGGGGTGCCGTCGCCGAAGAAAATTTTACGTTTGCGGTAAACTATGTGCTTCTGCAGATAGTTAGCCACCAGTTCGGTGGAGCAGAAATATTTCATGGTCTCGGGGACCTTGAAACGGAGCTCTTCTGCAAGTTTGAAGTAAGCGTCTATGGCATGGCGAGAAGAGAAAATAACGGCGGTATAGTCCGGGAGATTGATTCTCTGGTCGCGGAACTCGCGGGAACTGAGCGCTTCTATCTTAAAGAAAGGACGGAACTCCAGTTCTGCTTCATATGCACCCTGCAGGGTTTCGTAGGCAGTCATCTTTGAAGGCGCCTGCTGTGATATAAGAATCCTCATAAATGTCAAATTCGCTTCTACAAAATCAACGCGGAAGCGACTAGCGCTCCGGCCGGTAGAAATTCAAGCCCGCAAAGGTACAAAAAAGTTGTGAATCCACCGCATTTTTGTTGTAAAATCTGCCCTTCACGAACGGCGGACAGCAACCACAAAGCGGCAAGTTCCACACTGATTACCAGGCGGATAGCCTCGTCGGAGGCCTTGAACATATAGAGGATGCTGATGCTGAGCATCATCAGGATGGCGAAGCAGATAAAATAGTTGAGAATCCCGCGTGTGAGGGCACGCGTGGAATCCGAATCCAGCCTCAACCTGCGTCCCGGCAGGAGGGCATGCATGATGCGCCGGAAGATGAGGAAAGCCAGCACCACTCCGGCGAGTTCCCCGAAGTGCAGCCACGGCTCGGCCCATCCGGCCAGGAAGGCCGCATCATAGAGGCAATAACGGTCCGCCGCCACCAGGAAGGGCACGGCCAGCACGCGTGCGCAGAGATTCCGGGAGCGGGCGGTGCTCACACTGTGCTCAACCTCTATGTTTCCCCTGCTGCGGACCAGGCATCCCATCATGGCCGGCATGAGTTTATATAGTTCGGGAAGGATAATAAGAATGAGGGCGGCACAGGCTATGAGCATCCAGGCATGCACCGGGGCATCCGCCCAGGCCGCAGGCAGTGCCGCGGCCGGACGCTCCAAACTCAGGTGCAGTGTGCCGAAATCCATCTCAGTTACCGCGTTTGGCGTTATATCCCATCGTGGTGAGGAGAGCTACAAGCTTGTCCCTCAGATCCCCCTGTATGGTTATTTCTCCGTCTTTGGCCGTGCCGCCTACCCCGCATTTTGTCTTGAGGGCCTTGGCCAGGGCGGCAAGATCCTCGTTTTTGCCCACGAAGCCCTTCACCAGCGTCACCTGCTTGCCGGCACGCTGGCGGCGGTCGATGGCCACTATGAGGCGCTGCTTGGCGGGCGGAAGGGTGTCCGGCTCAACCGTTGCCGCGGTCTGGTATTGAAAGTCCGGATTGGTGGAATAAACCACCCCCAGACGCTGCTTCCAGTCGTTGTCGTTCTTCATAAATGCAAATATAGTCATTTCGCGGGAAATGACTATATTTGTAAGCTATGACAGAAAAGAAGTTCAAACTGTGGAACAGGATAGCCGCGGCTTTCGCTTTCGTGGTATCCGCGTTCACATACCTCAGCACCATAGAGCCCACCGCATCCTTCTGGGACTGCGGCGAGTTCATCGCATCTTCATATAAACTCGAAGTCGGGCATCCTCCGGGAAACCCCACCTTCCAGGTGCTCGCGCGCATTTTCACCCTCTTCGGGGACAATATGCACGCCGCGGTGCTGGTGAACGCCATGAGCGCACTGTGCTCGGCCCTTACCATCCTATTCCTCTACCTTACCATAGTCTGGTTCGCAAAGAGGATGACTAAACGGCTGTCTGTTGCCGTGATCGGCTCCGGCCTCGTGGGAGCCCTCGCCTACTGCTTCTCAGACACATTCTGGTTCTCCGCAGTCGAAGGCGAAGTCTACGCCATGAGCTCGCTCGTCACCGCCCTCGTCTTCTGGATTATGACCCTCTGGTACGACAGGGCCGACGAGCCTCACGCCAACCGCTGGATCGTGCTGATAGCCTTCATCATGGGCCTCAGCATAGGCATCCATCTGCTTAACCTGCTCATGATCCCCGCCCTGGTGTTCATGTTCTACTACCGCCGGCGCGAAGACGGCCCCTTCACCGTCAAGGAGCTCTTCAAGATCCTTCTCATCGGCGGAGCCATCCTCGGGATCATGGTGTTCATGGTCATCCCCTGGCTGCCCAAGATAGCCGCATACGTGGATCTCTTCTTCGTGAACGTGCTCGGCCTGCCCTACAACAGCGGTGCCGCCTTCTTCCTGGTGGCGGTGCTGGGTCTCTGCTTCTGGGGCCTCTTCCGCACCCTGGACAAGGGAAAGGTGTTCTGGAACACCGCCCTGCTGTGCCTCACCACCATCATCGTGGGCTTCTCCATCTTCAGCGTGGATATCATCCGCTCCTGCGCCAAGACCCCTACGAACGAGTACCAGCCGGACAATGCCTTCACTTTGGTGCGCTACCTCACCCGTGAGCAGTACGGCAGCACCCCGCTCGTCTACGGGCAGTACTACGACGCGCCCTTCCAGGTGAAGGAAAACAAGTACTGGACCCCTCTGGACGGCAAGTACAAGAAGGTGGACGGCCCCGGCGAGGCTAAGTACGATGCCTCCGGCAAGATGCTCTTCCCCCGCATGTGGAGCGGTGTGGATCCCCAGAGCAAGGATATTTACAAGATATACACCCGCGGCAAGGGAAAGAAGATCAAGGGGGCCTCATCGCCCAAGCCTAGCATGGGCGCGAACCTCGCCTACTTCTTCGACTTCCAGCTGGGATGGATGTACTGGCGCTACTTCATGTGGAACTTCGCAGGGCGCCAGAACGATGTGCACAGCCCCTCCCCGGGCAACATCTTCCACGGCAACTGGGAGAGCGGCATCAAGGTCCTGGACGACTGGAGGCTGGGAGACCAGAGCAATGCTCCCTCCGTGCTCGCCGACAATAAAGGCAAGAACCACTACTATCTCCTCCCCTTCCTCCTGGGCCTGATAGGGCTTTTCTTCCAGTTCGGGAAGGATAAGCGTGGATGCTGGCTGAACTTCTTGATGTTCTTCATGACCGGCATAGCGGTGGTTATCTACCTCAACATGCCCCCGTTCCAGGTGCGCGAGAGGGATTATGCCTTCGCGGGATCCTTCTACTTCTTTACCGTGTGGATAGGCCTCGGCGTGCTCGGCCTCTACGACCTCGTGGACGAGACCCTCAACAGGAAATTCAGCACTTCGCTGGGCGCTTTCCTCACCGCGGTCTGCCTCTGCGTGCCCGCACTGATGGCAGCCGAGAACTGGGACGACCACGACCGTTCCGGCCGCCGTACCGCACCCGAACTCGGAGCCAACTACCTCAAGTCCGTCGGCCCCCAGGGCGTGCTCGTGACCCATGGCGACAACGACACCTTCCCTCTCTGGTATGCCCAGGAGGTGGAGAATGTGCGCACAGACGTGCGCATCGCCAACACATCGCTTCTCGGCACCGACTGGCACATAGACCAGATGAAGTGGGCCTGCAACGAGAGCAAGCCCCTGCCTCTGACGGTGGGCCCGGAGCAGTATCTCTACGGCACCAACGAATACATCCCCATCTACGATCAGCGCGGCCGCGTGATGAGTATCGCAGATGTGATGACCCTCTTCAAGCACCCTCAGGTGAAGGTGCAGATGAGTTCCGGCCGCAGGTACGATTACATCGCTTCCCGCAAGATATCGGTTCCCGTGAACAAGGAGAACGCTCTGGCGAGCGGGATAGTGCCTCCGGCGATGGCCGGCCGCATAGCAGATACCATAGTCCTGGAGATTCCTGCCAACAAAGACTACCTCACCAAGCCCGAGCTCTTCGTGCTGGACTTCCTTTCCAACTATCAGTGGGACAGGCCCTTCAACGTGCTCAGTAACGGTGGAGACATTAATATAGGCATCAAGGACTATCTGATGAGCGACGGCTTCTCGGCCAAGCTGGTGCCGTTCAAGAACCGGCCTTCCTCCAGTTCCTTCGGACTGGTGGATCCGGACGAGCTCTGGCACTACATGACCGAAGTCTACTCTTTCGATGCCCTGAAGGCTCCGGGCTGGTTCGTGGACTACCAGAACTGCTATACTTTCCTGGCAGTGATGGGAATACGCAGCCTGCACGTGAACTGCGCCAGTTCCTTCCTGGGATGCGGCCAGCCTGAGCGTGCCCTGGCGATGCTGGACCAGAGCGAGGCTGCCATGGTCAACTTCCCCGTCTGCTCCATCCCTCTTGGATTCAGCGGCAACGACTACATGGTGGTGAAGACCGTGGATCTGTACTATAAACTGGGGCATGGCGAGAAGGGTCGCGAGCTGGCCGTGAAGTATGCCGACGAGGTGCTTGCCGCCGCCGCTTTCTATCTTCAGTTCTATGCCTTTGCCGAGGATGAATTCGAGCTCTGCGGCAACTATATCTACTATCTGTCCGACGTGCTGGAGCAGGGTGGAGAGAAGGAGCTTGGAAAGCAGATAGAGAAGAGATTCTCGGATTTGGTTGAATCCGCAACCGCCAAGTAATGAGACTGATACGGAATTTGGCTCTGCTGCTGGCCGGGATGCTTGTCCTGGCCGGCTGCAAGGGTAGCGCACCCCTGATTGGCATTTCCTGCGGATGGGACGGTGGGCGCATCGACGTGAGTGATGCCTATGCCTTATCCGTTCGTGCCGCCGGCGGGATTCCGGTAGTGCTGCCTCCGGTGCTTTCTATGGAGGAGGCCGCTTCTGTTCTGGGCAAAGTGGATGCACTGATTCTCACCGGGGGTGAGGATGTGGATCCGGCCCGCTATGGCGAGGCGGTGCTGAATGCCACGGTCGAGGTGAACGGCGCGCGGGACACTTCAGATTTCTATCTGGCAACCGAGGCACTGCGCATGGGATTGCCGATTCTCGGCATCTGCCGCGGCGGGCAGCTGATGAACGTGGTGCTGGGAGGGTCGCTTTATCAGGATTTGCCGACTTGCATCGGCAGCGAGGCAGATGGCGGCAGTAGTGCCGTTCACGGAAGTTTTTTGAGTGAGCCCGTGCGTGGCGGTAGCGGAGTGAACGGCACCACTGCCGCCATCGCCCACCGGCAAAGCGAGCCGGACGGAGTGGGAACACATATGATCTACATTGAAGCCGGCTCGCGGCTCCATGAAATCCTGGGCGCCGACTCGCTGATGGTCAACTCCTTCCATCACCAGGCGGTCAAAGACCCCGGGGCCGGCGTGCGTGTAGTCGCCCGCGCGGCCGACGGAGTGGTCGAAGCCTGGGAATACGACAGCATCCTCTGCGTCCAGTTCCACCCCGAACTCCTCTACGCCCGCGGCGGCAACTCCACCTTCCTTCCTATCTTCGAAGACCTCGTTGCTCGCGCACGGTAGTCCCTATTTATCCACTGGCGGCGGCGCAATGCTCAAGGCCATCGAAGGCAAGGACCTCCCCGACATCTCCGCGGTTCGCGACTAAACGTTTTAATCGTTTAACCAGAAAACGGCAATACAGCGCAATAAATGGTAAAAAACCGCCAAAACAGGGCGGTTTTTTACCAAAATATGCCATTTCAAGGCGGTTAGTGGTAACGAATCGTTCAAGCCAGCACCGATTCCAATAATCCAATCTTAACATCCAAGACCCTGGCCAACTGTTTGATCCCGGCACCGCGTGAACTCTTGAGTTTCTGCGCCAAAGCAATCCTCCTCGCCAGATCCATATTTGCAATCGTCACATCTTCCTCCTTCCTGGCCATCCGCCTCGCAACCACCCTCAGCTCATCGTCCGACAGGGCTTCGAAATTCGCCCGTGCACAGCTCTTATTCAAATCCAGAATCCGGTCCTTCTTCATATACATAAACGCAATATATGCTTTGATGCCTCCGAATATTTTCATAGCATCCTGCCACGCAACATAATGCTTTGCCAAAATCGCCCCGTCTTCGGAATACGTCCATAGCCCGGGCACTTCATAATGCATTCCCAAAGTGGCAACTCTGGACCTGCGGGACAATTTTCCTACCACGCCTATTCCAAAAGACTCCGGTGCAAAAAAGAGCGACGCTGAACTCCATTTGTAGAACCTGGGATCAAACTTAAATCCGGCTTCTATAGGATTACGATGTACATAGGCAATCACACTCATTACATCTTCCTTGCTCTCCAGCAAATCTGCAGATACGGCCACCTTTCGAATCTCATATGGCCTTTCGCGTACCCTATTGATTCGATGGAGTATCAGTTTCATCAGCTGCATACCAAATTGCCGGCATTCATCCTCTGTTCCGTATAAAACAAGATGGAAATGCGAATTCATAAAAACAAACGCGATAATGCTACAAGCCAGTAATTGACTGCAATAGGCCAGCAGGTTGATGGCCATTACAAACTCTTTGTCCGAAATCAAAAGTTTCGGAGTGTCTTCTCCAAACGAATAGACATGATAATATCCCTTATTCATATACTTAATGGCTATTGACCAGGCGGCTAATATGGGACTAAACATCGGAGCCAGCAAATAATCACGTCAAACATTTGCTTTAATATATGTTTCTGCTGATGATTGCGTGTTTTAACACCACCATAAGAAAAATCTTATGCTTTGCCTAAACTTAAATCATATATGTTTCCATAGTGTGTTTTTTCTTATCTTTGTTGACAAATGGCTGGATTATGGTAGAATTTCCGGATAATAATTGGAAAGATTACGAGCTGCTGGATAGCGGCTGCGGCGAGAAACTTGAGAGGTTCGGCTCTGTCGTGACCGTCCGTCCTGAGCCTAAAGCGCTGTGGGACAGGAGTATGCCGGAAACGGAATGGCGGCGTCTCGCGCATTTTTCCTTCAAGCTGGCCAGCACCCAGAATGCCGGCCGCGATGCCGGAAAGGGCGGGAAGAATGCCGGTTCCGGAGCCATCGAGGACCGCGGCACCTGGGAGCGCCACAAGAAGGCGGATGACCAGTGGTATATACGCTACGCCAGCGCAACGGCCGGAACCAGCGCCGCGGTCGGGGCAGGCGCTGCCACCGGCCAACCCGACGGCCCGCAGTTCCGCCTGCGCCTGGGCCTCACCGCCTTCAAGCACGTAGGAGTCTTCCCCGAGCAAGCCCCGAACTGGGAGTTTATCTACCGGCAGGTGAAGAGGATAACAAAAGACACTCGGCCAAAGGTCCTTAATCTATTTGCATACACCGGGGGTGCATCGCTTGCAGCCAAGGCGGCCGGCGCAGACGTCACCCATCTCGACAGTATCAAGCAGGTGGTTACCTGGGCACGCGGGAATATGGAAGCCAGCGGCCTGGACGGCATACGCTGGATTGTGGAGGATGCGATGAAGTTTGTGCAGCGCGAGGAACGCCGCGGCAACCTCTATGACGGCATAATCCTGGATCCGCCAGCCTATGGGCACGGCCCGAATGGGGAGAAATGGAAGCTGGACGATAGCCTATTTGGCCTGCTCAGGAGCGTTTCACACATTCTTAAGCCGCAGAATTCCTTTATGGTGCTGAACCTCTATTCGAACGGCTATTCCGCCGCCTTGGGAGAAACTCTGGTGCGCGAAGCCTTCGGTTTGGGGACTAACGGACGGGCAATGCCCGTACTGTCGGCCCCTTGCGGGACAGCTTCCGGGGCCCCCGAAAAACTGCCGTTTTTGGGGGTGGACAGACGGGCCTCCCTGCCCGTCGCGGACGGACTTGGCGCGGACGGCCTGACGAGCGGCGAACTGGCCTTGAACGACCGTTTCGGCAAAGTCTTGCCTTTAAGTATTTACGTCCGGCTGGAACGATGATTTATTCGTTACCACTAACCGGCTTGAAACGGCATATTATGGGAAAAAACCACCCAAATAGGGCGGTTTTTTACCATTTCTTGCGCTGTATTGCCGTTTTCTGGTTAAACGATTAAAACGTTTAGTCGCGGATAGCTGCGATGCCGGGGAGGTCTTTGCCTTCGATGGCCTCGAGCATTGCGCCGCCGCCGGTGGAAACGTAGCTGACCTTATCGGCATAACCCATCTTGGTAACGGCTGCAACGGAGTCGCCGCCGCCCACGAGGGTGTAAGCGCCATTAGCGGTGGCCTCTGCAAGATATTCTGCTATCTGCAGGGTTCCCTTTGCGAAGGTATCCATCTCGAACACACCCACGGGGCCGTTCCAGAGGATGGTCTTGGAACCAAGGATGATATCTTTCCAGACCTTGAGCGAAGCGGCGCCGGCATCCATACCTTCCCATCCTTCAGGGATCTCCATGGAAGGAACGGTCTTGTGTGCGGCATCGTTGCTGAATTCCTGGGCAACCACGGTCTCCACAGAAAAGGAGAGGTTCACGCCGAGTTCCTTGGCGCGGGCCATGATGTCGAGAGCCTGAGGGATGAGGTCGTCCTCATGCAGGGAGTTGCCTATGGATCCACCCATCGCCTTGATGAAGGTGTATCCCATTCCGCCGCCGATGATGAGGTTATCTACCTTGGGGAGAAGGTTCTCCAGAACTGCGAGCTTGGAGGAAACCTTGCTGCCGCCGATGATGGCTGTGAAGGGGCGCTTGGCGTTCTTGAGCACGTTGTCGATGGCCTTGATCTCGCCTTCCATCAGGTAACCGAACATCTTGTCGTTGGGGAAGTACTCGGCGATCAGGGCGGTGGAGGCATGTGCGCGGTGTGCGGTGCCGAATGCATCGTTGATGTAGCAGTCTGCGTAGGATGCGAGCTTCTTGGTGAACTCCTTCTGGGAAGCCTTCACGGCCTTCTTGGCCTCGGCTTTCTCCTCGTCGGTGGCATCCTCTGCGAGCCCGCGGGGTTTGCCTTCTTCCTCGGCGTAGAAGCGGAGGTTTTCGAGAAGCAGGGCCTCGCCCGGTTTGAGGGCAGCAGCCTGCGCGTCGGCGGTCTGGCAGTCATCTGCAAACTGCACGGGAACTCCGAGGCATTCGCTCACATGGGCGACGATGTGCTTGAGGGAGAACTTTGGGTCAACCTTCTTGGGGCGTCCGAGGTGGCTCATGATAATCAGCGAGCCGCCGCCGGCGAGCACCTTTTTAAGAGTAGGGATTGCGCGACGGATGCGGGTGTCGTCGGTAATCTCGAAGTTTTCGTTAAGGGGAACATTGAAATCAACGCGGACAATAGCTTTTTTGCCGGTGAAATCATAAGAATCAATGTGTTGCATAATATTTTGTTGTGTCGAATTTTCCGGACGCAAAGTTAGCAAAAATATGGCAAATCCTTATTAACTTTGCGAGTATGAGAACGCATATTATCGCATTAATTGCATTAGTCTGCACGCTTGCCTCCTGCGGCAAGAAACAGGAAGATCCGGTGAAAGCGGCTATTTCCAATAAGATTTCAGAACAGATAGGGGAAACAAGCAACATTTATTTCAGCTCTTTGGCCCTGGTGGATTCCACCACTTTCGGCGAAGAGATCGCCCGCCGACGCACCACTCTGGAAATCAGGCGTAAGCAGAACCTGAAACTGGCCGGCCAGTACGAGGCGGCCGGGAAGGTAAAGAACGAAGCCGCCAAGAGGTCCGATGCCGCCAACGACCTCAAGCGCCTCGAAGGCCTTTCCGCCATCGAATCCCGCCTCGCCGCCAACGACTCCCTCGACGTGGTGGAAGCCTATATCTACAAGTTCTCTGGCAGCGCCCGCACCTACAAAGGCACCGTCAACTTCACCGACATGTTCGTAGCCATCACTCCCCAACACGAGGTGGTGGGGATGGATTATAAAAAGGAAGGCGCCCTGAAATCTGCAGGCCGCCTTATCCCCGGTTACTCAACCCTCTTCGAATAGGGCTGGAGCGGCGGAGGCACCCACTACCCGAACCGGCCGGCCGGCTGTGCGCACCAGCTTGGAAAGGTCATCCGCCTCAACATTCTCCAAGCGGACCACCGTAGTATCGTAAACCATCCCCTCCGTATCCAGCGCATGCAGCATGCGGATCTCGCTGCTGCCGATGCGCGAGTCGCGCAGGATGATACTGTCCACCGGCGTGCGGCTCTGGATGAGCGCGGGAATCTCGTTCAGCACCTGCACCCTCTCGAACACGATGTTGCTCTGCACGGGTATCTCCGCGTAAGGGTAGAAGCTGCGCGAGTACTGGTCGTGGTCGAAGTGCAGGCAGAGGGCCACCTTGCGCTTCTCCTCCAGCCGGATGTCCCGGAAGACCACGTTGCGCACGCCGCAGCTGTGGCAGATGTTCCGGTCCTGGCTCATGGTCCAGGTGATGCCGTCGGGGTACGTCACGGTGCCTTCGGTGTGCTCCGGGCGGCAGGTCGAGACGTAATTCACCTTCACCTTGGGGCCGTTGGAACGGTAGATGCGCCCACCGCACACAACCGCATCTCCCGAAGACTGGATGTCCATCCCGGATTCCCAGTCACGCCAGCCGCCTGCCAGGATGCGGGCGAAAAAGCCGGTAGTGCCGTTGGCGGGGTCATCCAGGTCGACGCAGTCCTCGATGAGGCCGTTCTCTATCCAGCCGAGTTCCGGGTTGGAGGTGGTGTAGTCGTGGGCATTGAGGGCGATGGGATCGTCGTAGGTCTTGAAAACGCCATGCCTCACCACAAAATCGCGCCCGGGCCCGAAGTGAACGGCGTCCTTAAGTCCCTCTATATGAACATTTTCCACCACTACGTTCTCGAAGGTGCAGATCTGGATGGCGAAGTCGTTCGGGGGCAGATCCAGGAAGGTGTAGCCATCCAGCACAAGGTTCCGCACATAGAAGAACCCCGTGTGGCAGCACATGCCCACGATCGTGGGGATGTCTACCGGCCTGCCCTTGCCTGCATCAATGCCGTTGGCCTTCAGCTGAAGGCCGCGTATGCAGATGTTTTCGTCATACTCCCGGGTGAGGGCGCCGCGGTTCAGGAGGATGAATCGAGCCGCCACCCCCTCGGAATCCTCGGCACGGCTCAGAACGGCGCCCGGGACGAATTCGAGGTCGGTATCCGAATCCAGGTAGATGGTGCGGCAGAGTTTGTACTCGCCCGGTTTACGCACCTTGATGCGCCCGCCGCCGTCCAGGCAGCGCTGGAAGGCCTCTGAGTTGGTTATTGCGTCATTCTCGGGAAGGAAGCCGAAGCTATCGGCGTACTTGGTGCGGGTGCAGGATGACAGGATGGCCATCAAAGTCGCTACAGCAATTATTATATAGAATCGTTTCATATTATCAGACTTCGCATTCCATTTCTATGAGCCAGCCGGGGCGGCAGACGCGGGCTTCGAGGATGATGCGGGGCGTGTCGGGGAAGCGGGATTGCATGTAGGCGTCCACCCGGGCATAATCGGAAATATCCCGCAGGTACACCACCCAGTACGGCACCCCGGCCGGGACGGTTTGCCATCCGCGAAAAGCAAAGGGCCCGTCCGTGTCCCGCAAGGGGAGCCCGGTACGGGCATTGCTTTTCCGCGTAATGCCTACGCACCCGTCCTGGCCGGATTCGGCGAGCAGGGCGGCGATGTTTTCCAACAGGCGGTCCGCCTGGGCGATCACATCTCCCTCGTGGAGGATGTGCCCGAGATGGTCGATGCTGGCTGTGCCGCTGATGTAGATGTGATCGGCAGAAGGACCCGCTACCTTGACCCCACGCTCAAACGCAACGCCATAATCGTGCGTCGGACTCAAATGCGAGAGGGCCTTGAGATAGGTCTTGTCTTCTTCGCGGATGCCTGGCTGAGTAAGGAAATCTATCGCCACCACGGCAGACCTGCATTCGTTGGCCCCGCCGATGCCTGTGCTGGCAATGTAGTGAGTATCAAAGCTTAAGCCCTCTTCGGCAAACACATCGTTACGCGCCTTCACCAGGCCGGCGTAGTTGGAATCGATGTCACGCACGTATATCCAGGTGCGGACGCAGTGGGTCTTGAGTTCAAGGCCCAGGGGCCTGATGATACCCAGATACTTATCGAACAGGAGCCGGCTCTGCTCATAGCTGGTCTTGCCGGCGGCTTCCTCTTCGGTCAGGCGCAGGCTGTGGAACAAATATTGGTCTGCTTCGGAAGATGTGCGCACGAGTGCAGCGATGCGGTTGCCATCCAGCGGCGGCTGTTCGACTATAGAAACGCTGTCCCCTCCGCGACGGGCAAAGGGCCCGTCTGTGACCCACAAGGGGCCGCCAGTACGGGCATTGCCCGTCCGTAAGGCCTCCCGCAGTGCGACGGCCTGGTTCTGCGCATCGCTGAGGAAGAATCGCACATACACCGGACTGCGCCCGGCCACCTTTTCCGCGGCCAGGAACTCCCCCATCTGCCTGACAACACTCTCCGACGCCCCGGCAAAATCACCCGCCGCCTCCGGCTTAATAATCTTGTAATTATCCATTTCTACAAAGATACACAAATCCCCAAACTCTGTCAATCCTCAATAATTATGAAATGCCGTGGGTGGCTATATGCTTAGCTATCAATGATTTACCAAAAACAGGTCGGTTAAATTTGCCGACCTGTTTTCGATAAAGTATTATAAATCAATATGTTAACTACAACGGCGCCCCGAGCGCACCCTTATGCCTATTTACTCCGCAGATACTCGTCGATAGCGGCAGCGGCTTTGCGGCCGGCGCCCATAGCGAGGATCACGGTAGCGGCACCGGTGACGGCATCACCGCCGGCAAACACGCCGGGACGGGTGGTGGCGCCGGCCTCATCGGCCACAAGGCAGCCACGCTTGGTAACGTCGATACCGGGGGTAGTGCGGGCGATCAGCGGGTTGGGCGAGGTGCCCAGAGCCATAATCACGGTCTCGGTAGGAATCTCGAATTCGGAACCGGGAACCACCACAGGGCTGCGGCGGCCGCTTTCGTCGGGCTCGCCGAGCTCCATGCGCACGCACTTCAGAGCGCGCACCCAGCCCTTCTCATCTCCCAGGATCTCCACGGGATTGGTGAGCATCTGGAAGTCAATACCTTCTTCCTTGGCGTGGTGCACTTCCTCCTTACGGGCGGGAAGTTCCACCTCGGTGCGGCGATATACTATGGTAGTATCAGCGCCCAGGCGCAGGGCCGTACGGGCGGCATCCATCGCGACGTTTCCGCCACCGACCACGCAGACCTTGCTGCCGGCATGGATGGGGGTGCGATAATCGTCGCGGAAGGCCTTCATCAGGTTGTTGCGGGTGAGGAACTCGTTGGCAGAGAAGACTCCGTTGAGATTCTCTCCGGGGATGCCCATGAACTTGGGAAGACCAGCTCCTGTGCCCACGAACACGGCTTCGAAGCCCTCCTGATCCATCAGGGTGTCGATGGTCACGGTGCGGCCGATGATTACGTCGGTCTCGATCTTCACACCGGCGGCTATCACATCCTGAAGCTCGCGTTTGAGCACCTTCTCCTTGGGGAGACGGAACTCGGGAATGCCATACTCCAGCACACCGCCCGCCTTGTGCAGGGCCTCGAAGATGGTTACGTCGTAGCCCATCTTGGCCAGGTCGTACGAGCATGCGAGGCCGGCAGGGCCGGAGCCGATAATGGCAACCTTGCGCTTGCAGGCGGGAGGGGCCGTCAGGCCGGCTTGAGAAGCGGATGCCTCAGCCGACTGTGCAAACGTCCAGTCTGCTACAAACCTCTCCAACTTGCCGATAGAAACCGGCTCGAACTTGACGCCGAGAACGCAGCTACCCTCGCACTGGGTCTCCTGGGGGCACACACGGCCGCAAACTGCAGGAAGCGAAGAATCTTCCGCAATCTTGGCGGCAGCACCGGCAAAATCTCCGGCAGCCACAAGCTCGATAAAATCGGGAATCTTCACGCCCACAGGGCAGGCCTGTACGCAGCGGGGATTCTTGCAATGCAGGCAGCGGGAAGCCTCCAGCATCGCCTCTTCTTTGTTATAGCCATAGCACACCTCTTCGAAGTTGTGTGCACGCACTTTGGGATCCTGCTCACGCACAGGAACACGGGGAATTCTATTTGCCATTTGCGAGGCCCTCCTCGGCCTTATACTGGGCTGAACGCCTCATAGCTTCGTCAAAATCAACAAGATAACCGTCGAACTCAGGGCCATCCACGCAAGCGAACTTGGTGACTCCGCCAACGCTGAGGCGGCAGGCGCCGCACATGCCGGTGCCGTCCACCATCAGGGTGTTCATGCTGACCCAGATGGGAATGTTCAGCTTCTTGCAGGTGAGAACCGAGAACTTCATCATGATCATGGGACCGATAGCCACCGCCTGGGTGTAGGTCTTGCCCTCGGCCACCAGGGCCTCAAGACGGGCGGTGCCCACTCCCTTGAAGCCGTAGGAACCATCGTCGGTGCACATGTAGAGGTTGTCCACCACAGGTTTGAACTCATCCTCGTAGATCAGCAGGTCCTTGGTGCGGGCGCCGATGATCACATCTACGCTCACTCCATGCTCATGCAGCCACTTGGCCTGGGGATACACAGGCGCGGTGCCGAGGCCTCCGGCGATGAAGACAACCTTCTGCTTTGCAAGCTCGTCTGGGCTCATCTTCACGAATTCGGAGGGATTTCCCAGAGGGCCTGCCACATCGGCGAAGCTGTCCCCTGCCTCGAAATCGTTCACCATGCTGCGCGTAGAAGCGCCGATGGGCTGGATAACGATGGTAACGGTGCCCTTTTCGCGGTCGTAATCACTGATGGTAAGGGGAATTCGCTCCCCGGGCTCATCTGCGCGCACAATCAGGAACTGCCCGGGAAGGGCGGCCTTGGCGATGCGCGGAGCTTCCACCACCATCTTGCAGATGGTAGGGTTTAGCATCTTCTTTTCAAGAATCTTGAACATGATGAAGGGTTATTGTTTTACGGAGGTAAAGTTACAAAAAAATACAGTACGCAAAACCCTTTGCGTACTGTATTTGAATCAGTTCAACCGCTTTCTCTGCTAGAACATGTAGCGGATGCCGAGGCCAACACCCTGCCAGCCAAATGCAGTAGCAGGAACAATGTTGAAGATCGGACGCCAGTCAAGGGAGATCTGCAAAGGAATGGCATCGAAAATGTATTCGAGACCGACCTGTGCACCAACACCAAGACCGATTCCACCGCCGTCCACGAGGAACACGTCAGCAGCAGGGCCGGCATAGAATCCGAAAGGACCTACGGGTGCGATCTGGAAGTTGTAGGCAGCTGCGAAATTAACAGCATTAACAGTCCAACCTGCATCAACTTCGAGGAAATTCTCACCACCCATGGTGTGCTGATAGGAAACTTCACCACCCCATCCTGCACGGATACCGAGTGCGCGAGGCTGTGCGCTTGCAAGTGCCACGAGGGCGAACATTGCAATGATAACAGTCAAAATCTTTTTCATAAACAATAAGGTTTTAGTTGGGCAAATATATTAAACAATTCCTGAAAATCCAAGAAATGCCAGAGCCATGATTCCCACGGAAATCAGGGCGATAGGCAGGCCCCTGAAGGCCTTGGGAACCTCGTTCATGGCCAGATGCTCGCGTATGCCCGCGAAGAGCACCATGGCAAGGCCATAGCCGAGCGATGTGGCAAAGGCATAGACGGTGGCTTCTCCCAGCCCCAGCATGTGGGCCTCTCCCCCGAAGGTAAACTCCTTGGTAACCACGTTGATGGCCACACCGAGCACGGCGCAGTTGGTGGTAATGAGGGGAAGGAAGATGCCGAGGGCCTGATAGAGCGAAGGGGAAACCTTCTTGAGCACAATCTCCACCATCTGCACCAGCGCCGCGATTACGAGGATGAAGGCGATGGTCTGCAGGAAAGTGAGCCCGAAGGGCACCAGCAGATACTGGTTGATGAGATACGTGACCACTGTTGCCAGGGTTATCACGAAGCACACCGCCAGGCTCATGCCGGATGCGGTGGACAGCTTGTTCGACACTCCCAGGAAGGGGCAGATGCCGAGAAACTGCGCCAGGACGATATTGTTGACGAAGATCGCCGAGATGATTATAAGCAGATATTCCATAACGTCCTATTTTTTAGCGAGTTTGTTGAAAAGAACCATGAGGTAGCCCAGCACGATGAATGCGCCCGGAGCCATCACGAAGGCCAGCATGCCGTCGCCGCTGATGAACTTCCATCCGAACACGGCACCGCTTCCGAGAATCTCACGCACAATGCCGATCACGGTGAGCGACAGGGTGAAGCCCAGGCCTATGCCAATGCCGTCCAGTGCGGAATCCCACACGGTGTTCTTGTTTGCGAAGGCCTCGGCGCGGCCGAGGATGATGCAGTTCACCACGATCAGCGGGATGAACAGGCCCAGAGTCTTGTAGACATCCGGCACGAACGCCTGCATGAGGAGCTGCAGCACCGTCACGAAGGTAGCGATTACCACAATATATACGGGGATGTGCACCTTGTCCGGCACCACGGGGGCTATCAGGGATATCACAATATTGGAGAGGATGAGCACGAACATGGTCGCCAGACCCATCTCCAGGCCGTTCATGGCCGAAGTGGTTGTGGCCAGGGTGGGGCACATGCCCAGCACCAGCACGAAGGTCGGGTTTTCCTTCAGCAGGCCTTTGGTAATCAATGAAAACTTACTCATAGCTTAGTCCTCCATAGATTTCACAAGCGCTACCGCCTGGGCGACAGCCTTGGTGTAAGCGCGGGAAGTGATGGTAGAGGCCGTGATGGCATCCACATCGCCTCCGTCCTTCTTCACGGAAAGTGCGCCGGAAAAGCCCTTCCACTGCTCGCGGAATGAGGAATTCTCTTCGCTGCACTTGGCACCGAGACCGGGAGTCTCGGAGTGCGAAAGCACGGAAGTATTGAAAACGGTGCCGTCCGGAAGCACGCCCACCATCAGGGTGATGGGGCCTCCGAAACCACCGGTAGTGGTCTTGACCGCATATGCGGTGACAGCGCCTTCGCCGTCGGTCTGCACGAAGTAACCCTCTATGCCTTCAGCTTCGCTGGAGATCTCTTCCGAAATCTCCCCGCCGGCAGGCAGAACCTTTGCAATCGATGCCTGGGCCTCGGCGGCGGCAGCGGCCTGGATAGGTTCCTCGGTCGCCACGAACACAAAGCCCAGCAGGGCTGCGCAGACGAGGCATACCGCCGTCAGGCAGAGCGCCATGTTGATAAGGGATGATTTTGCTGCCATATCTACTTCCTCCCGTATTTACGATGATGGAACTTCATATCCAGCAGAGGCACCGCGGTGTTCATCAGCAGGATGGCGAACGACATACCCTCCGGATAGGACCCGAAGTAGCGTATCATCATCACTATGAAACCTATGCCTATGCCGTAGATGACGCCTCCCCAGGTGCTCATGGGCGAGGTGACATAATCGGTTGCCATGAAGCAGGCACCGAGGATGACACCGCCGGTGAGAAGGTTGAAGAGGGGCCCTGTGTACTGTGCGGGATCCGCCATGTGGAACACGAACGCGACCAGAGCCACGGTGGCGAAGATGCTGAGGGTGATCCAGGGCTTGATGACCTTGCGCACCAGCAGGTAGACCCAGCCGGCGAGAAGCGCCAGGGCGGAAATTTCACCTGCGGAACCTCCCACATTGTGGAAGAGGGTCTGCAGGGAAACGAGCTTATCGGCCTCCAGGGCGCCCAGGATGGGCACCTGGCCCAACAGGGTGGCTCCGGAGAAGGCATCCACATTGGAGATGAATCCTGCGGGAACCGTCCAGTCGGTCATATAGGTGGGGAAGGACACGAGCAGGAACACGCGGCCCACCAGGGCGGGGTTCCAGATGTTCTGCCCAATGCCTCCGAAGGTCATCTTGGCAACCGCGATGGCGATGACAGCGCCTATAAACACCACCCACAGGGGGCAGGTCGGAGGGAGGTTCATGGCCAGCAGCATGCCGGTGACTATTGCAGAAAGATCGCCCGTGGTAGAGGGCTTCTTGAGCATGTACTTGGTGATGGCCCATTCCAGCACGACGCAGGACGCCACGCTGAACGCCATGATGGCGATTTCGCTCAGCCCGTAGAAGAGGAACGACACGATGGCCGCAGGGCAGAGGGCGATTATCACATCCAGCATCAGCCTCTTGGTGCTGACAGCCGCATGTATGTGGGGATTAGGTGATACTATATATGCCATGATTCTTACTTTTTAGCTGCCGCTGCACGGGCGCGGATGGCGGCCATGGCCATGCCTTTGGCCTGGCGGACGTGGTCCAGAAGAGGGATGTATGCAGGGCAGCTGTAGAGGCAGCAGCCGCATTCGATGCAGTCCTGGGCGGCATTTGCCTCGAGGCCCTCGACATCTCCCGCAAAATAGAGCTTGCGGAGGAGGAAGGGCTCCAGGCCCATGGGGCAGGCCTGCGAGCAGCGCCCGCAACGTATGCACATGGATTCCTGTCCGCGCTTGGTGGATTCTTCTGTGAGATAGAGTATGGATGATGACCCCTTGACGGTGGCGGCATCCAGATTGGCGATGGCGCGACCCATCATGGGGCCGCCGCTGATAAGCTTCGCAGCTCCATCGGGCACTCCCCCGGCATACGCGGCTATGTAGCTGAGCGGCATGCCGATGCGGAAGAGGTAGTTGTGCATCTTTTCCACAGGCAGGCAGTTGCCGGTGATGGTCAGAGTGTTGGTGATGAGAGGCTTGTTCTTCTGCACGGCCTCATAGACGGCAAGCGAGGTGGCCACGTTCTGAACCACGGCGCCCACGCTGATGGGCAGGCCGCCGGAACCGACCTCGCGGTGCATCACAGCCTGTATCAGCTGCTTCTCGCCGCCCTGCGGATACTTCTTCTTGAGAGGAAGCACCTCGATGTTGTAGGGCAGCTCGGAAACGGCCTTGCGCATGGCCTCGATGGCCTCGGGCTTGTTCTCCTCGATGCCGATGACGGTGCGGCATCCGCCCAGCACCTTCTGCATGATTGCCGCGCCCACCACTATCTCTTTGGTGCGCTCCAGCATGATGCGGTAGTCGCTGGTGAGGTAGGGTTCGCACTCCGCGCCGTTCAGGATCAGGCACTCGGCCTTGCTGCCGGGGGCGGGGTTAAGTTTCACATGGGTGGGGAAGGTTGCTCCGCCGAGCCCCACCACGCCGCAGGCCTTGATCCGGTCGAGGATGGCCTGGCGGTCTTCGGGAATGCCGAGAACCAGGGTTTCGGAAAGATCCACGCCCTCTACCCATTCATCTCCCTCGACGGCGATTTCGATATGGGTTACGTTGTTTCCTGCCAGATCCTTGCGGGGGCCTATGGATTTCACCGTGCCGGCCGCAGGTGAATGCACGAAGGCGGAGATGAATCCGCCGGGTTCGGCGAGCACCTGCCCGGTCTTCACCTTGTCGCCTACTGCCACTATGGGTTTGGCAGGCGCTCCAAGATGCTGGGCCATAGATACATACAAGGTCTCAGGCAGAGGCAATACCTCGATAGCGCATCCACGCGCCAATTTAGCATCGTCCGGATGGACTCCGCCGATCGAAAACGTTATCTTACTCATTACCTACCTCCTTTCTTTTTGCAATGCGTTCCTTAACGGCCGCCTTGTCGAGCTCCTTAGGGAAATTCACACCGTGGATGGCTCCGGTCGGGCACATCGCCTCGCATTCGCGGCAAAGCTTGCACTTGGCAGGATCTATATACGCTATATTGTTCTCCAGGGTTATGGCGTCGTGGGTGCAGGTCTTCACGCAAATACCGCAGCCTATGCAAGCATTCGCGCACGCCTTCTTTGCCACGGGGCCCTTGTCGGTATTGCGGCAAAGGACCGCCTCGCGCATACCACGGGGGCCTTTCGGGCGCAGCTCGATCAGAGCCTTGGGGCAAGCCTTCACGCACTTGCCGCAGGCTACGCACTTTGCCTCATCCACCACCGGAAGGCCGGTTTCGGGATCCATGCTGAGCGCGCCGAATTCGCAGGCTCCTACGCAGTCGCCGCATCCAAGGCAGCCAAAGGGGCAGCCGGTGTCGCCGCTGTAAAGGGCGGCCTTCACACGGCAGCTGGCAGCACCATCATAAACATTTGTCTTGGGGCGCACGGCGCAAGAGCCATTGCAACGCAGCACGGCCACCTGCGGGGCCTTCTCCACCATCTCGATGCCGAGGATGGCAGCCACCTGCTTCATCACGTCGTTGCCACCCACAGGGCAGAAATGCGCACTCAGGTCGGCGGCCTTCACGGCCGTATCGGCGAAGGCGTGGCATCCGGCATAGCCGCATCCGCCACAGTTAGCGCCCGGCAGAGTCTTCTCTATCTGCTCGATGCGGGGATCCTCCTCAACCTTGAACCTGGAGGCCACAAGAAAGAGGACCACAGCAAGCACGAGACCGAGCCCTGCCAGAATAACGATAGTCCAGATAACGATAGAAATCATAAAATTTAAATAACTACAAATCTTGTGAAGATAAAATGATACATATTATCATCTGTACAAATAAAGACTTCTATTCTGCCCTCAACACTATCTCCATGCAACACACGAGAATCTATCTTTCCAACATATCTAACCACTCCAGAATAGTTATCTCGCCAGCAATCATCATCCTCCACTTTATCATATGAACGATCAAACAACGTTATTGTAGTATTCTGCCATTCACTTTGGACAACCAATGAGCTATTTTCCTCTTTATAATCGATGTTATTGAATGGTATTTCTATAAAAAAAATCCTTTTCTTATTTCCTATACTTTCTACACTTCGTGAAACCATCTTTCCTGAAAGCCTATTATTTGTGCAATCATTAATACTCATCGTCACATCATAAGGAAAAACAATTGTTCGCTGCCCCAAAACTGGCAATTCAACGGCATTAACCGCTATCTCGTCCCATACATCATCGTTATTTTTATTAAAACAAGACACAAGACCTGTCAATAGAGGTAACCCTAATAGTATTCTAAAAATCAATCTCATAAAAAGGCATTTTTATAAGTAAGCAACTCACTAGAAGTATAGTAAACTCCTATATAATCATCAAGATGATCGAAAACATCTTCTACTGTATTATCTTGTTTAACCATGGTGTCTACTATTAGCGGCGGCACCGAGGATAGTTGATCAAAAGGGTATATTGAATCATAATACCCTTGATTGTAACTGTCAATTAAATCAACAAATAAAGGCGAATAATTACTGCTATTTGAATACCAAAACTGCCTTCCTTGTCTGTTTATTAGATATCCATCATATGGCTTTACAAAACCTTTGGATAGATAATAATCCTCTCCAACCATCCACCCCACATAAGATGCATAAGATTCCTTTATTAATTTTGTTATCCCACCATAATAATAGAAATAATAATCATTAATTTTAAAATAGTGGCGTAAATGACCGAGTTCGTGGCAAACGGTTCCTATTGTATAATTCTGAGACTGACCAGCATTATAAACTATGATATTGCGTTGAGAAGAGTAAGAAACGGCATAATTGTATATATAATTGGATGTGCTATGAATAATAACATTTGACTCCAATGCATTTGTAGAATCTCGAAGTGGGTGGTTGCTATAATGATAATGAGAAACAGCACGGTGACATTCCAATTCGTTGTAAAGTGATGCTATCGTGTCACAATATGTAAAGGTTGTTGTCTCATAAAAAGGCCATAATTCACTTACTGATCCCAAAACAATATGTAAGGGAGTCGTTGAAGTAGAATCTCTATTGATGATCCATTTAGGACTTTCAAGTATAAGTGATATTGTTATATCACCTATTTGTGTATTTGTCAAACCATAAAAATATGGGTTAATAAATGTATGTCCTAAAGAATCCAAATAACGATCACTTTTCAAATTCCCATATTCCGCCCTTACTTTAACTTTTTCTAAAGGGACGTCCTCCCCAAGAAGGTTATCATGTGTCTTTATTTCTAATGGTAAAACAATCAGATGCTCAGGGCGAGCTCTTTTGGAGAGAGTCAATCCATAACAAACATCATAATCAATACCTTGAGGGAACTGCATTCCTTTAGGACATATGGCATACATAACTGGAAGACTAAGTTCACGATTAACCCATTGATTACCTTCTTCGTACTTTTCTGAAAATGATAATTTATGGTTATTAATTTCAGTAAATGTTGGGAAAAACGAGCCCTTAAAATCCTGTTGTATTCTTGTAGAAATAGGTTTATAACCAAATGGAATGTATGAAACATTAACACCTTCTAATTGGTTAATAAAGAACTGTTCCTCAGTATTTTTGGGATAAAACTTAACTGCAATATGAGTAGCCCTTTCATCATCACTATCAAGACAATCATCTTCACACCCACCAACCATGGGTTCAAGTAGCAACCCCGTTTCTTTATGAAAAACGAGATTACTATAGCTTTTAGTATCAAAAGAGCTACACTTTACATCTGTAATATCTCCTATTTCAACGCTAGTACACCCCTCCAAAAGAGCTACCAACAAAGAAAAGAAAACATTATAAACTAGTTGTTTCTTCATAAAAGTACTTTATGTAAAAAGAATATTCATTGCGGAGCCTGTCCCTGAAAAGCAGGAGGACAAGATAGTAGAGGCCCACGGCGCCGATGGCTATCAGGCCGGAAGCCAGTTCGGACAAGTCGGCGGCATTCAGTCCCAGCAGCACTGCAAGCAGCACCGCCAGCGGAATGGCATAGGCGAGCCACACGGCCTTGAAGCCCATGGAACGTTTGAGAAACACTTTCACCTCCTGGCCTACCTGCCAGTTCCCGACCGTAGCAGGAACCGAGATAGCCTTGTGGGTGGCGTCTGCCGTGCCGCACAAACCGGCAGCATGGCAAGTAGCGCAAGCGGACTCCGCCACGATTTCTACCGTGATGAAGTCCGCATCGATTGCAACTATTTTCCCTATATGGGATATCTCCGGCATGGCCATGGCACTACTGTTCAAATTCGTTGTTCATGGCTGATGCGACCGGGCCCTGCTGCGCGTAGAGCACATCATCCAGCTCCAGGAACTTGACACGCTCGCTCTTGAAGACCATGTCGATATCCCTGGTTTCACCATTACGGTGCTTGGCGATGATGATCTGGGTCTTCTCCTTGTCTTCCGGATTCTCGCTAAGGCCGACATAGTCCGGTCGGTGGATGAAGATGACCATATCCGCATCCTGCTCGATGGAGCCGGACTCGCGGAGGTCGCTCAACTGGGGCTTGCCGGCACCGCCCGTGCGCTGTACGGCCTGGCGGGAGAGCTGGGACAGTGCGATGATGGGCACGTTCAGCTCCTTCGCCGTGGCTTTCAGGGTACGGGAGATGGAAGCAACTTCCTGCTCACGCATGCCACGCAGCTCCGCGGGGCCCTGCATCAGCTGCAGGTAGTCCACCACGATAAGCCTCACACCCTTGTTCTTCACCAGGTTCTTGGCCTTGGTTCGGAACTCCATCAGGGGCAGGCCGGGGGTATCGTCGATATAGAGAGGAGCCTTTGCAAGGTCTTTGATCTTGTATTCAAGCTGCTCCCACTCATACGGCTCCAGGCGGATGGCTCCCTTGATCTTGTCTGCACTCAGGCCGGTCTCGCTGATGGCAAGACGCTTGGCCAGCTGGGTGGCGGACATTTCCAGGGAAAAGAACGCCACGGGCATGTGATGGTCCACGGCGGCGTTGCGGGCGATGTTGAGCGAGAAGGCGGTCTTACCCACGGAAGGACGGGCGGCGAGGATGATAAGGTCGCTCGGCTGCCATCCCTGGGTAATCTGGTCCAGGGTGGGGAAACCGGAGGGAACCCCGCTCAGACCGGTGGAATCCTGGCGCTCCTGGATGTCGGAAATGACATCGTTGAGCACAGATCCGATCTCCTGCACATCCTTGCGGACATTGTTCTGCACGGCATCGTACACCTTCGACTGGGCCATGTCGATGAGGTCGTCCACATCGGTAGAGTCGTCGAAGGCATCCTTGAGGATGGCGTAGGATGCGGTGATAAGGTCCCGCTGGATGGTTTTCTGCTTGAGAATCTTGATGTAGTACTCGATGTGCGCGGCGGAACCTACCCTCTCGGAGTAGTTCGCCAGCACCACGGATCCGCCCACGGCCTCCAGGTTGCCCAGGGCCTTGAGCTTTTCGCTCACCGTGATGATATCCAGCGATGTGTGCTCGGTGACGAGCTTGCTCATCGCCTCGAATATCATCTGGTTCTTCTTGTCGTAGAAGCAATCCTTGGTGAGTTCAGCCATCGAGGCATCCACCACCGAAGGCTCGAGCAGCATCGCACCGAGCACAGCCTCCTCCGCCTCCAGGGCCTGAGGGGGTTTGTTCCCTATCTCGAGCCCGAGGGTATCGATGTTCGGCTGCGCCTTGCGGCGTGTCTTCTGCTCTGCCATTGGTGCCGGATCTTAGATTTCAGAATTCACGATGATGCGTCCGCAATGCTCGCAGATAACCAGCTTGGTGCCGGATGCGATGTCTACCAGGCGCTGGGGAGTGATGGTGTTGAAGCATCCTCCGCAAGCCTCTCCATTGTAGACGGGAACTACTGCGAGGTGATTGTGAACGCTGTTCTTGATGCGCTCGTAGGCGCTCATGGTGCGGGCGTCCAGCTTTGCTGCGAGGGCGTCACGCTTTTCGGTGTAGGTTTTTTCTTCGTCTGCGGTCGAGTTGACGATTGCAGCAAGCTCCTCGTTCTTTGCGGCGAGGTCTTCTTCACGCACGGAGATGCGCTCTCCGAGCTCTTCGATCTGCTTCTTGTCTTCTACGATGCGTTCCTTTGCTTCGCCGATGAATTTGTCGGCAATGCGGAGCAGGAGGTTTTCGTTCTCCAGCTCTTTGCTGATCGAGTCGTATTCGCGGCTGTTGGCGATATTCTCGAGCTGTGCCTTGTACTTCTCGATATCCCCTTCATGCTCGACGATCTTGGCCTTGTTGACCTCGATGGCGGCCTCTTCGCCCTTGATGGCTTCATTCAGGCGCTCGATCCTGGCCTTGAAACCCTCGATCTCGCTCTCGAGTGCTGCCACCTCTGCGGGAAGTTCTCCCCTGAGCTGAACCAGCTTGCCGATTTCGTTGTCGGCGGCCTGGAGCTGATAGAGGACTTTAAGCTTCTCGGTTACGCTGAGGTCGGAGTCTGCGAACGTCTTCTGCAGGCTGACAAAAGTCTCGCGCGAATCGTTCGGGGTTTCGACTTTCTTTACTGTTTTCTTGGTTGCCATATTGTAATTACAAATAATTTACCGGATTTGCCTTCCCGATATTTTCGGATAAAAGGGATACAAAGGTAGGAAAATTTTTCCGTATAACGGAAAGCAGGACCTTCGTTATTTCAACTTCTGTCTCAAAATGCCCCGCATCCACCACCATAAAGCCCTCCGGCTGGAAGAAATAGTGGTAGGAGATGTCGCCGCAGACATACATCTGGGCGCCCTCGCGGATGGCGGCAGGGATGAGCGAGGTGCCGGACCCTCCGCACACGGCAATCCTGCCCACAGGCCCTTCTATGGGCGCAGAGCAGCGCACTACCGGGGTTCCGAGGGCCTTCTTCACGAGGGCCACGGCCTCAACGGCCGGAAGGGCGGAAGGCAGGTCCCCGACTGCGCCGAAACCGTTCACCCCGTCTTCGGGGGCAAGCACCTTCACATTCTGCAGCCCGAGCTTTCCGGCCAGCGTCCAGCTCACTCCGCCGGGGGTTTTGTCCACACTT
Source organism: uncultured Bacteroidia bacterium (assembly GCA_902768365.1). Taxonomy (GTDB): domain Bacteria; phylum Bacteroidota; class Bacteroidia; order Bacteroidales; family UBA932; genus Cryptobacteroides. The sequence continues at coordinate 115,219 of CACXKV010000002.1, forward strand.
GTGTGGCATCCGTACACCGCAACCCCGTTCTTCACGGCGGCGATCACCGCGGCCGCTCCCGGATCCTCGGGATAGAGGTTACGCATGGGATGGTAGATGAGGGGATGATGGGTGAGGATCATGTCGCAGCCCCTGCGCACAGCCTCTTCCACCAGGGCGGCTGTGCAGTCGAAGCCGATCAGCAGGCCGTGCACTTCCTGTTCCGGAGACCCTACCTGCAGGCCCGTGTTGTCGTATTCGGCCTGGATGCGTGCGGGAGCGAACTCCTCTATCACGGCAATGATATCCTTCACTCTCATAGGCTCTTGCGTATCTCGGCGAGCTGCTCGCGTATGTTCTTGAGGGATTCCAGCGCACGGACGCGCTTGTCTACCGACGCCCTGTCGGCGGCAAGCTGCTTTGCGGCCCCTTCGAGGGTAAGCCCCTTCTCTTTAAGGAGGAAGTGGATCTGCTTGAAGGTATCTATGTCCTCGGGGGTGAAGCGGCGGTCGCCGCGGGTGGTGCGCGAGGTCTTCAGGAACTTCTCGAAGTATCCCGACCAGTAGCGCACTGCAGAGACATTCTCTCCGAGCATCTCCGCAGTCTCTCCGATTGTGTAGAACAGTTTACTCATATGCTAGTCCATTGATTGTCTTGTGTTTATAGACATGAAGAGGAAGTTGGGGTACTCCTCCGGGCTCACCGAACCGAAAAGGTAGTTCACCGGATCCCTGAAGGCTCCACTCAGCATCACCTCATAGTGCAGGTGCGGGGCATAGGCGTTGCCGGACATGCCCACGGTAGCTATCTTCCCTCCCCTGCGCACACGCTGCCCCTGGGAGACGAAAATCTCGTCCAGATGCAGGTAACGGGTGACGTATCCTCCTGTGTGCCTGATGCTTACGGTGTTCCCGTCGCCTTTCGAGCTGCGCACCACGCTCTCCACCGTGCCCTCTGCCGGAGAGAACACCGGCGAGCCCTGCGGCACAATGAAATCCAGCCCGTGATGGGCCACCTCGGTCTTGTAGAACGGGTTCAGCCGCGAGCCGGTCGACGCTCCTATCTGCGGATAGGATACCTCCTTCACGGGGATGGCCATGGGCGGCATCACAAAGCCTTTCTTCCCCATGGTCCTGTATATCTTTTCGAACGCGGCATCCACCTCCGAGGCCGTCTGCAGGAGGGCATCGGCCTTGCGGGTGGTGTAGGTCACGATCTTGGTATCCGGGATGGTATCCGCCCCGAAGAGGAAATCCAGGGCACCCACCGGGTCCACCGCAGGGGCGTTGGTGTGGAAGACCTCTTCGTAGATGCGTGCGTCCTTGGTGGAAAGGATGTCGATGGATTCCGAGAGGAGTTCCTGCCGCTCGGGGATGGTGGCGAACACCTTCTCGTACTGGCGGTTCTCGCGGCGCAGACGCTTCTCCACATCGGTGCTGAGCACCAGGGAGAGTATGAGATAGAGCACGATGAACAGCGACACCGACACGAGCACCACCCGCACCACAGACCACACCGTGGTCCACACCGAACGGGTGAACTTGCGCACTTTCATGGCCGCTGCATCGAATACGTAAAGCTTCTTACTCATCGCCCGTGCCCTTTAAGCAGCTCCAGGGTGGATTTGGTCCTGGGACCGGACTCCTCCCTGCGCCTGGTTATCATCGCTATGTATTCCTCAATCGTCATGTCGAGGTTCATATAGCTGTATGGATTGATTGCGTTGCCCTTGTAGATCACTTCGTAGTGCAGGTGGGGGCCGGTCGCCTTGCCGGTCTTGCCCACGGCGCCTATCTGGTCGCCGCGTGTCACCTTCATTCCCTTGGCTACGTCGATGCGGCTCAGGTGGGCATAGCGCGTGCGATATCCGAATCCATGGTCTATGATTATCTCGTTGCCATAGCCGGTAAAACCGTACTCAACCTTCTCCACCACCCCGTCGCCGGTCACGTAGACCGGGTAGCCCACATCGGCCGCAAAGTCCTGCCCGGCATGGAAGCGGGTGCCTCCGTACACGGGATCCGTGCGGTATCCGAAGGGGCTGGCCATGCGGTAGGAGCCCTTCTTGGGAAGGATGGGAGGCACTGCCGGGATATGGGACACCATGTCGCCTGCATTCACAGCTATGCCATACACCTCATCGAGGGCCATACTCTGCACGTAAGCCCTCTTGGTGAGGGAATTGATGCGGGCGGTGAGAGGATCGGCCTGGGGATCCGGCTTTGCGGCCTTCACCTCCTCGGGGATCACGTTCATGCCGAAGATGGAACGGTACACATGGTCGTCACGCTCTTCGATTCCCTGGAGGGTCTCCTCGCATATGTCGAGCTGGCGCTCTGCGAGGGCAATCCTCGACTGCCACACGGCGTTTTCTTTCTTCAGCCGGGCAGTTTTGGGGAGGTCCCATCCGAGGACGGATGTATAGAGCCAGAAGTACAGGAAACACAGCCCTCCGGCCACGATGATGCTCAAGCCCGTGCGGATATACTTCGTGTAGCGGGGTTCCTCGCGGACCTCGTACTGAAGTGTGATGGGATTGAACACATAATTCGCCATTCTACACGAACTTGTAACTCTCTGCCTCCCGGAATCCTCTCAGGAATGCATCTGCGCTCATCCGCTTCTTGCCCGCCATCTGCAACTCCTTAATTTCCAGCCAGTTGTCGCCGGCGGATACATACAGACGGTCTCCATCAACCTTGATCTCTCCGGCATTAGCGGCTGCGGTTGCGGTATCCGCTGCGGACGCCATATCCGCCCACGGATGTAGTGGGAGGGGCCCGTCGGAGACGGGAGGGGCCGTCAGGCCGGCTTGAGCAGCGGATACCGCAACCGCAGCCAGCTTGACAGAGAAGATTTTGACGTCAGTAGCCTTGCCATCGCGGACAAGAGTGGTCCAGGCGGAGGGATAAGGATTCAAGCCACGCACCAGATTGCGTATGGCCTCGGCAGGAGCCGACCAGTCGATACGCGTATTCTCCTTGGTAAGCTTCGGCGCCGGCTTAAGCACCTCCGAACCCTGGATAAACGACTTCTGCACCCGCGTCTCCACATTATGCTGGATAATGCCCTCGGTAGTCTCCACCACCAGCCTCGCCCCAAGCTCCATCAGGGCATCGTGCACATCGCCGGCAGTATCGTCAGGCCCTATTCTCAGACCATGGCGGAGGATGATGCCGCCGGTGTCTATGTCTTTATCTATCATGAAGGTAGTGGCACCTGTCATGCGCTCGCCGTTGATGACCGCCCAGTTGATGGGAGCCGCGCCGCGATACTGCGGCAGAAGGGCGGCATGCAGGTTGAATGTGCCCAGTTTAGGCATGGTCCACACCTCCTCGGGCAGCATGCGGAACGCCACGACCACGAAAAGATCCGCCTTCCAGGCAGCAAGCTGCTCCAGGAATACGGGATCCTTCAGCTTGAGCGGCTGAAGCACAGGCAGGCCATGCTCCACCGCATACTTCTTGACCGCGCTCTCGTGCACCTCCAGGCCGCGTCCGCTGGGTTTGTCTGCAACAGTCACGACACCCACCACCTTGTAGCCCGCCTTGACCAGGGCATCCAGCGAAGCCACCGCAAACTCGGGCGTGCCCATGAAGACTATGCGCTTCGGGCGGAACATGCGGGCGATGCGGCTCTTGAACTTGCGCCAGTAGCTGATCAGGGAATCGTTGCTGAAGAGGGTGGCATCCTTGATGGCGCGCGACGTGAGGTAAGCCCCTATCGGCGCCAGCACGACGGCTGAGATGAACACCCCCAGCGTGGCTCCTACGGCCCCGTCCCTGGCCAGTTTGGTGCCCGTGATATCCACCACCCAGTAGAGCACGAAGAAGAGCACCGAGATGATGGCGCTCACTCCCAGAGCACCCTTCCGCACGAAGGCCCCGAGGGGAGCCCCGATAAAGAAGAGCAGCAGGCATGCGAGGGCCTGGGCGAACTTCTTGAGGAGTTCGATGTTGGTGCGGCGGAGATAGAAATAGTATTCGTAGACCTCGCTGCCGTAGGAGATGATGCTTGTCTGCATCCGGTCTGCGGCATCCGCGGCCTTCTCGTAGGCCTTCTTCTTCTTGGACACATTGTCCCAGTGAAGATAGTCCTCGGCCTCGAAATAGTTCTTGTAGGCTTCCCTGGACTTGAGTTTGGAGGTGTCCAGCTGCTCCTTGAGGGCGAAAGTGCCGTATTGGGAAAGCTGGGAGTAGCGGTTCTCCCTGGATTTCAGGGCAAGGTTGTCCAGAGAATCCTTCTGCCCCTTCAGCTGGCGGAGGCGCATGGCCTTCACCTGGTCGCCGTAACGGCTGCTGTCCGACTTCTGGAAACTGTAGTTCTTGAGGGGGATTATCAGCTCCTGCTTCTCGAAATTGATGTGCTGCAGTTCCAGGGTCGTATCCCGGTATTTGCGCACGTTGTTCTCCTGATAGTTCGTACCATTGTAGAGGGTGAAGGTGAGGTAGTCTTTGTTCTTGCTCATCTTCATCATGGCAGAATCGGCAAGGGAAAGGGATGTATTGCCCTTGCCGGCCGTGTGGTCGTAAACCATCACGCCGTGCATCATGCCGTTCTCATCCTGGGTATCGGTGCGGAGCACATAGCCGTCGATGCCGTCGTAGAAGGTGCCCGCCGGGATCTTGATCTCGTTCTTGGTGCGGCTGATATCATCCCGCAGGGTGTATATCTCGTTCCACGCCACCGGCACCAGGTTATTGCCCACATAGAATGCGCCTATGCTGATGACCACGGATGCAACTATGAGCGGGAGCATGACTCTCGCGAGCGAGATGCCTGCGGCCTTGATGGCCATCAACTCATTGTGGTCTCCCATCTGCCCCAGCACCATCATGGAAGAGAGCAGGGTGGCAAGAGGGAGGGCCAGAGGGAGGATGGTACATCCACCCAGAAGCATGAATTCCAGCACGACGCCCAAGCCGAGGCCCTTACCCACCAGCTCGTCGATATACACCCAGAGGAACTGCATCATCAGGATGAATATGACGAGCACGAGGATCGCGACGAACGGTCCTATGAAGGCTGTGAGTATGAAGCGGTCGAGCTTTTTCAAATCTTCTCAATCATTTTGTCGAGGGCGGCTGAAAGACCTGCAACATCCTTGCCACCTGCGGTTGCAAGGCCTGGCTGACCGCCACCGCCTCCCTGGATGAACTTGGCCGCGTCGCGGATATCCGCACCTGCGTTCTTGCCGGCCTTCACCAGATCCTGCGAATACATGAGCAGGAGCTGGGGCTTGCCGCCGGATTCGAAGGCTGCGGCAATCACCAGGTTCTCAGCCTCTTTCTGAAGCATGGTAGCGGCATCGCGGAGCATTACAAGGTCCCGGGATTCGTTGATCTTTATCACATTGTGTCCGTTAACCTGCACGGCACGCTCCAACAGGGCTTTCTTGAGCTGAAGGGTCTTTTCCTTGGCCACCTCGGCTATCTGCTTCTTGTAACCCTCGTTCTCCTCTATCATCTTGCGTATGGCGTCGGTGAGGCCGGGGGCGTTGTTGAACATCGCCCGGGCGGTCTTGACCACTTCCTGCATTGCATACACCACATTCTCGGCTTCTTCGCCGGTGACGGCCTCGATGCGGCGGATTCCTGCCGCGATGGCAGCTTCGGAGCTTATCTTGAAGAGGCCTATGTTGCCTGTGCGGGAGGTGTGGCAACCGCCGCAGAGTTCCACGCTGGGGCCGAACTTGACCACGCGGACGCGGTCCCCGTACTTCTCGCCGAACAGGGCGATAGCGCCCATCTCGTTGGCTTCCTCCATAGTGGCTTCGCGATTCTCCACAAGAGGGAAGTTGCTGCGTATCAGCTCGTTCACGCGTGCCTCAACGGCATGGATCTGCTCGTCGGAAAGCTTCTCGAAGTGGGAGAAGTCGAAGCGGAAGTACTTGTCGCAAACGTAGGAACCCTTCTGCTCCACGTGGGTGCCCACGATCTCGCGCAGGGCCTGGTCCAGCAGGTGGGTGCAGGTATGGTTGTTGGCGATGCGCTGCCTGCGGGCGGCATCCACCTTGAGGGTGAAGCTGCCGTTGCAGTCGGCGGGCAGATGGTCCGCGATGTGTATGGTAAGGTTGTTCTCCTTGACGGTGTTGAGTATCTTGATTTGCTCGCCGTCGGCAGCGACTGCAATGCCGGTGTCGCCTACCTCGCCGCCCATCTCCCCGTAGAAGGGAGTGCGGTCGAATACGAGCTGGAGCATCTCCTTGTTCTTCTGCACCACCTTGCGGCTCTTGAGAAGCAGGGCTCCGGCCTGTTCCACGGTGTCGTAGCCGGTGAACTCCACATCCTCGCCATCGTGATAGACGGTCCAGTCCCCGAATTCATTGGCGGTGGCGTTGCGGGCACGCTCCTTCTGCTTGCCAAGCTCCACCTGGAAGCCTTCCAGATCCACCTTGTAGCCCTTCTCGCCAGCGATCAGCTCGGTGAGGTCGATGGGGAAGCCGAAGGTGTCGTAGAGCACGAAGGCATCAGTGCCGGGCAGGACCTTGGTGGCGGCGTTGCGCTCCATGTAGTCGTCCAGGAGCTTGATGCCACGGTCCAGGGTGCGCAGGAATGCAAGTTCCTCTTCGCGGATGACGCTCTCGATGAGCTTCTGCTGGGCCTTCAGCTCCGGATAGGCATCTCCCATGTCGGAGATGAGCTGGGGCACGAGGCGGCAAAGGAAGGGTTCGGTGAAGCCGAGGAAGGTGTAGCCGTAGCGCACGGCACGACGCAGGATCCTGCGGATGACGTAGCCGGCCTTCACGTTGGAGGGCAGCTGACCGTCCGCGATGCTGAAGGAGATGGCGCGGATGTGGTCTGCGCACACACGCATCGCCACATCGGTATCGGCGCTCTCGCCGTATTTGTGTCCGGAGAGTTCCCCGAGCTTGCCGAGCAGGCCGGTGAACACGTCCGAATCGTAGTTGCTGTTCTTTCCCTGAAGCACCGAGCAGAGGCGCTCGAAGCCCATTCCGGTGTCGATATTCTTTGCGGGCAGGGGCTCCAGATGGCCGTCCGCCTTGCGCTCGAACTGCATGAACACCAGGTTCCATATCTCTATCACGTGAGGGTCGCTCTGGTTCACCAGGTCCCTGCCGGGGATGCCGCTGGCGCGCTTCTCCTCTTCGGTGCGGATGTCGATATGGATCTCGGAGCAGGGGCCGCAGGGGCCGGTTTCTCCCATCTCCCAGAAGTTGTCGTGCTTGTTGCCAAGCAGGATGCGCTCTGCGGGGAGATGCTTGAGCCAGGCCTGGCGGGCCTCCTCATCGAGGGCGGTGCCATCCTCGGCGCTGCCTTCAAACACGGTCGCATAGAGAAGTTCGGGATTGATGCCGTAGACCTCGGTGAGCAGTTCCCATGCCCAGTCGATCGCCTCTGTCTTGAAGTAATCGCCGAAGCTCCAGTTGCCGAGCATCTCGAACATGGTGTGGTGATATGTATCGTGGCCGACTTCTTCGAGGTCGTTGTGCTTGCCGCTCACGCGGAGGCACTTCTGGCTGTCGGCCGCACGCTTCATCTTGGGAGTGGAGTTGCCGAGGAAGATGTCTTTGAACTGGTTCATGCCGGCGTTCGTGAACATCAGGGTCGGGTCGTTCTTCACCACCATCGGAGCGGAGGGGACGACGCTATGCCCCTTCGACTCGAAAAAGTCTAGAAATTTCTGACGTATTTCCTTGGAAGTCATCATAATAAAAAGCAGTATCTAAAGTAAAATCCTACAAAGATACTGCTTTTTTTCGATATGTGCTCAGATGTCTATTTCACTTCTATCTCCTGCACTGTTTCTTCGCTGCTGCCGTCGTCGTAAACTATCACGGCCTTGATGACATGCCGGCCTGCGGTGCCGAGTATCACGGAAGGCTCACTCACGGGAACTCCGTCGTAATGCCAGGTCACGCTCTGGGGCTTGGTGCCTGCGGCCGCATCCTCGAAGCAGAGCACGAAGTTGCTTCCTAAAGCATAACTTCCCTTTCCGGGATTGGCGATAACCTTGATGCCCATGTTGCTGAAATTTGCCTGTCTGGCGGAAACGCTGGCGTTTATGATGAAGTTGTAGCCGCTATCAAACCAGTTGCTGCCACCCGTGGTGCAGTAGCCGGAGCGGATCATGCCGCCGCCTTCGACCCCCGTGAAATCATCCACAGCCATCCAGTATTGGGCATCGATGTCTTGTACGGCACATCCGATATATATGTCGGTATTCTCCGGGATGGTGAGCCCGGCGTCGCTCACGTCTACGCTGTTGATGCTCTTGAACTTGGGATCCTCCACCTTCCGGGTCAGGACCCTCTCCGTGCCGAAGTCCACGAAAGCATCCACCTGCTTGGCAGAGTCCCCGAATATCAGGAAATTGATCTTGCTTATCTGCGAGCCGACATGGCCTTCAAGCTCCGCTGCAGTGAATTTGACGGCGATTGTGGCAGAGTACGGCGGGTTTCCTTCATTGAAGCCCAGGGCCTTGCCGCTGGGTTCGCTGCATTTTTGCAGGTTGGAGGGAATAAGCTCGGAATAATCATACATCACGGCATCCAGCCTGGCCGTGCTTCTGGGAATCGTAACCTGCTTTGTAACAGTGCAGTACATATCCAGCGCAAAGTTTACTGTAAAGTCCACACCCGCATCGAAGGGGATGTTCACCTCGTATGATCCGTCCTTGTCGGTGACTGCAGAATACCCGGATACGCGGAGCAGGTCCCTCTGGCTTATCACGCGGCGCCCGCTGAGGGCCTGTACTCCGGAAGAGCTGTTGGATGCCACTTCCACCTGCACACCCTTCAGGGGATTACCCTTACTGTCCGTCACCGTTCCCGCCAGCACCTTGGATGTGGGCAGGGACAGGTTCAGGGTCACCTGGCTGTCGGCATATGCGATATCCGAAAGTGCATAACCGGTGGGAAGGCCGGCCCAGTCCACGCCCTCGAAGCGGACGGAATTCGTGGTGCCCGGATACACCAGGTCGTTGAAATCATAGTATCCGTTATTGGGGACCTCCAGGTAATAGCAGGGATGGACGGCGTAATTGTTGATGCTGTTCGTCCCCCACAGGCTGGCGGCAGTCTTGCCGGAGACAAGATTTCCGGACTGGTCCACATGGTAGACGAGCATGCCGGTCGGTGGCAGCTGGCCGCTCCTGGCAATTATCTGGGAATCCCAGCCGGTGCCATCCCTCACCTCATACAGGAAGAATTCTCCGTCGACCGAAGTCGGGGTGAAGTAACCCACGTTTTCGTATACGGGACGCAGGGTCTTGGGGCCTGCCGTATTCCATTCAACGAGTTCTCCCCAGTCGAGCATCTTCCTCTCCATGGAACTCAGGTACGGAGGAGTGCGCCCTGCATTGTTGTAGGAACCGCTGCACATCAGCGAGAAACTGTATACATCATTGGCGCTGCCGTTATCCTCGTAGTCTACGTCGTAGAAGTCCGGCAGACCAAGCACGTGGCCGAATTCGTGGCAGAATGTGCCAATGCCGGCCATGTTGTTCCCGGTGCTGCCTTTGTATTCGGAGGTGCAGGCATACGAGCCGAGATACACCCCGTTCAGCTGTGTGCCGCCGACAGACCAGGCATGCGGCCAGATGGTGTCCTCGCCGCCGCCCTCCGCTTCGTTGTGTCCGGCGTAAAAGAAAAAGATATTGTCTACTATGCCGTCGTGGTCGTTATCGTAGTTGGAGAAGTCGCACAGCCCCTGGGAGCTGGCGATGCGGCAGGCTTCAATCAAGGCTTCGCGGGGAGCCTTGTCGTCGCCATTATCCTTGTTGCCGCCATACTCCGCATATCCCTTTGTAAGGGTTACGGGGCCAATCACATCATAGGTGGGATTGAACTTCTTCGAAGAGTTTTCGTAATAATAATCATAAACCGAACCTGTGCCTCCGTTGTCTGAATAGCCCTTTTGGTTGAGCATGCGGTGGAACGCATTCTGGGCATCCGGCACCGAGAAAGGAAGGTCGGAGAATTCTATCAGCATCACTATGAAACGCTTGTCTCCTATGCTGAGAGAGTTCTTCTGGGGCGCACTCACAAGCCCCTTTGCTGATCTGCGCGCAGCGCGCAGACCCGAGGAACTGCGCACGGGCATCTGTGCAGGACGGTAGAAGCCGTCCTTGTCTCTTGCCACCACCTGGCCATTGCAGGTGGTGTAATGGTAGAATTCATCGCCATGGATACGGATAGATATGACCGATCCGTCCGGCTGGCGATACTGTATGGTTCCAGGATAGGCGGGCACCGCATATGAAAGGATGCCGGACATCAGGAAAAGAGCAAAGAGAGATGCTAAAACCTTTTTCATAGTCATTATCATTTAGGAACCACGAAGCAAATAGTGCCGCCGGCCACCATCCAGACCTTTTCAGCGCTGGTCTTGAAGACGCTGGCGGTGTACTGGCTATTGTAGGGAAGCGCGTCCGTATAAGACTGGTAGATGTCCAGGGACACATTGTCCCCCACGTTCATTTCTGTAGGCAAACCCTTAACTATTAGGAAATTGCCGCTGGCAGGGCTGATGAGGCGGAAGGCGCCGTTCGTGCCCTTGATGCGGGAATACTGGTCCTTCAGCGGTTCATAGGCTATGGACGCATCCGCTCCGTCATAATTGAAGATGCCGAAGGAGTCGTTGCCGTACTCGACGGGTTTCAACTCTATTTCCGTCTTCAGCGTGATTACGCCGAGATTGACCTCCAGGTAGCCGCTGCGGCTGCTTTCCGAAAGGTTGAGCACCTTGGCAGCGATGGAGACTTCGGTCTCGGTATCTGCAAGACCGGTCATGGGGGACACGGAGAACCAGTCGGCGGCCGTGCCATCGGCATTGCAACACTTTACACTCCAGACGGAAGGAAGCTTCCACTTCTGAACTACCGGTGCCGTGCTTGCGAATTCAAGCTTTCCCTCGGGGAACACGATTCCAAGCGTGAGCTGGGTTATCTTTGCCTCCTGCTTGAGTGAACCCGCAGTTACGGTGAGGGTTTCCGAGCGGTTCTGTTCGGTCATATTGTCTTCCAGATGCACGACGATGTTGATTGCATCCCCGTTGCCTTCCTTGCGTTCGGTGATCTTTGCCCAACTGCCTTCAGCGAGGCTGGCCTCGAACTCCCCGTCGCACACGACCTTGAAAACAATGTCGTGGGCGAATCCGGACTCCGAAGTCTTGGAAGACGGATTGATGGTAAGAACTGTGGGTTCCGGTTCCTTTTCAGGCCCCTTAGGCCCGCAGGATACCGCTGAAATTGCCAATATCGGCAGTAATGACAGGAACAGATAACTCGGTTTCATTGTTTTTTAAGATAAAAGAGGCCGGCCAAAAAGACCGGCCTCTTTGGGTAGAGTCGATAAATAATACTAGCGTTTGTACTTCACACCACCATTATAAGCATCTTCTGCCTCAAGACCAGAGTCACCCTGAGTCATGGTGTAGAAGGCGTTCTCCATGAGGAGGGTATCATCGTCGATGGCAGAGAACACCAGCGGGGCATAGCCTGTTGCGGCACTAACAGTAGCGGCGTTCAGACCTGCAATAGCTACAGTACCGAGGTGATACACCGCGCCAACAGCCACGGAAATGGTCTTCTTGTCGTTGTCGATAGCTGCCTCTACGAACAAGTTGTTGGGATAGCCGTACTTAGCATACTTGGTGTAGTAGTAAGGCTCGAGATGCTGGATAAAGCAAGAATTCTCCTTATCGGCAGGGTTCTGGATAATGGTGATCACATTGTCGTATTCATCGCTATATCTAGCGGATGCAATGTGTCCGGTATAAACTCCGGGGATCTTCGACCAGAAGGGGATGTCGGGAACGTCAACTTTCTTTGTTTCAGAGAAAGCGGAGCCGGCGGTGCATGCTACAACGGCCTTGATGAAATAGGTCTTGTTTGCAGCAACGGCGGCAATGGCGTTCACGGTTCCATCAGCAGGATTTGCTATAGGAGTAAACTTGCTGGTAGCGAAGGTGGAGTCCGTGCTGGAGATAACACCAACGGAAAGGGAATCCAGAGTGGGATCGAGGTTGTTGATTGTCACGGACACGACTGCTGTGCCGTTGAGGGCATCGCATACGATGTTGTCTGCGAGAGTGATCGTAGGGAGGGTGACCTTCACGGGGGTGAAACCGCTTTCCACTTCAGCCTTGCTGGGGGCTTCCTTGTTGCAGGCGAGCATCAGAGAAGCGGCAGCAATCAAAGCAATGGATTTGATTATATTCTTCATAATAATTCTCCTTTAATAATATTACTAGAACTTCTCTTCAGGACCGGAGACCCACTCGTTCTGCTCATCCTCGGTGATGTAGACGTTGTTCTGCAGCTCCCTCAGAGGAATCTGGAAGTTCCAGCTCTTCGCGTGTGCAGGGAAGTCGTACTGACCCTGGGTGGCGTGGTTGGTGCCTTCGTACTTGCGGACAACATCGATAGCATTACGACGAAGATCGAAATACTCGAAGCCTTCGCCCCAGAGCTCTATGCGGCGCTGGAGAAGAACCTCTGCGAGGTCTGCAGTCTTGTTCCATGAAGGATCACGCTTTGCCATGAGGGCAGGGAGAGCGGTGCAGGTGGCACCGGAACGGACCTCAGCCTCAGCCTTGATGAGATACATCTCGGCGTTACGCATGAAGGTGTAGTCCTGCAGGTAGTCTGCGTTGGTGCCGAACTTGCGGTTGGCATAAGGGAGCTGAGCACCTGCACGGGTTGCGCTGGGATCTCCGGCAGGGCCATTGAACAGGCTCTTGCGATAGTCGGAAACAGCAATGGCATTGTAAAGCCTTACATCGATGCAGTGCACGCTCTGTCCGACACCGCCGTAACCGTAGTTACCGTTACCCATGTGGGAGAAGAAGGATGCGAAGGAGGTCTGGGTTTCAGCGGTGTGGTTGAAGCCCCACATTACCTCGTTGTCCTCGATTTCCATGAAACCGGCATGCAGACGGGCATTGTCCATGAGGTCGAAGCCTTCCATAGCCTCGTCAGCGGCTGCGATAGCCTTATCCCACTGCTGGGTGAGCAGATAGTAACGGGCGGCGAAGCCCTGGGCAACCTGATAGTTGACCTCGTTCTTGGTTTCGCGGGTGTAGCCCTTCAGCAGAGGAAGTGCAAGGGCGATATTCCTCTCGATTTCGTCGCAGACGACCTTGAGGGTGTTACGTCCTGCAACAGCTTCCACTTCTTCAGTGCTCTTGCCATCACGCACAGCGTAGATGATAGGAACGCCGGGAGCATCTGCGTTGAAGGTGGCAGAAGGATAGTTGCCGACTGCGGTATCCTGGAACAGCTGCATGACATAGTAGTAGCTGAACACACGGAGAGCGTAGGCCTGTCCGAGATAACCCCTAAGGATAGGATTCGTAGGATCTTCAGCGCCAAAGAAGTCGATGACCTCGTTGCACTTCTTGATCATGGTATAGTAGAAGTTCCAGAGCTGGAAAGGACGGACCCACTGCTCTGCGCCATAGTCGTGGTTGATATCGTAGGTACCCCAGTTCCAGGAACCGTTGATGGCGATATCCTGACCCATCATGTCTACGGTGTAAACAACTCCGAGGTGACCGAAGTCCTGGTGACCGCCGCCACCGGTGTCATACTCGACCATCCAGGAATAGAAACCGTTCACATAGGAGGAGAGGAAACTAGGATCGTGCTCGACAAGTTCAGCTGCTTCGGAGCCGGTGAGGGTTCCGGTGTTCTGAACATCGAAGAATTCCTTGTTGCAAGCAGTCAGGCTAAGAATGGCTGCGGCAAATATTGCAATATATTTTTTCATAATCGTACCTCCTTAATTAAAATGTTACGCTGACACCGGCAGATACAGTGCGGAGAGCAGAGTAGGTGTTGCCGTTGGCTCCGGAGAAGGACTTACGAACGTCCATACCCTTGCGCTTGGAGAGATACCAGACATTGTCGCCGGTCACATAGACGCGGACACCCGAGATGGGGAGTTTGCCGACAACAGCTGAAGGGAGAGTGTAGCCGAGGGTGATGTTCCTGAGGCTGATGTAGGAAGACTTGATGAGGAAACGGGTAGAAATTTCGCTCGCGGTCTGCTCGCTCATCTGCACGCGGGGAACATCGGTATCGGTGTTCTGGAAGGTCCACCTGTTGAAGATGTCCTTGTGCCAGTTGTTACCGGCACGGCCGGCATTCATGAGGCCCTGATACACAGTGTCGAGGGTGTAACCGCCGATCTGGTATGCGAAGTTGGCGCTGAAGTCGAATCCCTTGAAACGGATAGCGGTGTTGAAACCACCATAGAGGTCAGGAATAGGAGTCTTGCCGGTCTTCACGCGGGTACCGTCGCTGGGTGCGTATACGGTAGGATTCTCCTCATCGGGCTCGCCGGTGGAGAGGCCGGTTTCTTTGTCGGTCTTATACTTGTTGTAGAGAGCGTGTCCGTTGGTAGGATCCACACCTGCATACTCATACAGATAGTAGCTGTAGAGAGGCTGGCCGACCTCACGGAAGAAGTTACCCACCTGCTTACCATATTCAGGATAGTCGGAAGGGAGCTTCGTGATCTTGTTCTTGTAGTGGGTTCCGTTCACACCTACGGTCCAGACAAAGTCGCGCTTGTGGATGATGTCGTGGCTGATTTCGAACTCGAAACCGGCATTCATCATATCCATATCGTTCACGAGCTGGCTGGAAGGAGTACCCTGGGACGGAGGAAGAGGACGATAGTAGATCATGTCCTTGGTCTCCTTGACGAAGTACTCGACATTGATGTTGGTGCGGTTGTTGAACCTGCCTTCGAAACCAACGTTGAAGTTGTTGCTCTTCTCCCAGGTAACCTCAGGAGCGGCACGGAAGGTCTGGGTCAGGGATGCGGCACCGTCTACGCGGTCGATGCGGTAGAGGTTCTCGTAAACGCGGGACATACCGATGTTGTCGTTACCCTGGGTACCATAGCTGGCCTTGATCTTGAATGCATCGATAAAGCCAACGTTCTGGAGGAAGCTCTCCTGCTTGACATTCCATGCGGCACCGACTGCCCAGAAGTCGCCCCAGCGCTTGTCCGGTGCAAAACGGGAAGAACCGTCCATACGGTAGGAAGCGGAGAGGAAGTACTTGTTGGCGAAGTTGTATTCGACGCGGCCGAAGTAGCCCTCGAGGGCGTATTCGCCGCTGGAGGAGGTCAGGTTCTGATAGTTGACAGCATTTGCAAAATCCGGAACGCTCTTGTTAACGAACTTGGTCATATGACCATCGATAGTGTAGCTATTGTCGGTCTTGATTTCGTGACCGAGGAGGAAGTTGATGCTGTTGTCTCCGAAGGTAGGGCTCCAGGTGAGGAGCTGGTTGGCGTTGAGTGCGGTGTAGCGCTGCATCGTATGATATGCACGGCCTTCCACTGCGAGGGCGTCACCACCGTTAGGAGTGTAGAAGACGATATCCTTGCTGTTGAACACATCGTAAGCAACATTTGCGGAGAACACGAGGTCCTTGGCGAGGTTGATGTTCACATAACCACGGGAAGAAAGGTTGTCCGTAATATAGCTGTTGATGGAATCGATAGCCTGGCCGTAAGGGTTGGAGGTTGCTCCATAGGCACGGCCGTTGTCACCCCAGTCGTAAAGGACCTTTCCGAAAGCATCGTACTGCTTGTTGCCGTTGGCATCGTAGAGATAGATCGGATAGATAGGGGCGATCTGCTGTGCGAACATGAAGAAGTTGGAGAAGTTGTTGTCTTCGCTGTTCACATAGCGGGTCTGGTTGGTATTTGCGTAAGAGACATTCAGACCGGCCTTGATGAACTTATTGATGGTCTGGTCTACCTTTGCGCGGAGGGCAATACGCTTGAAACCGGAGCACATGACATAACCGTCATCGTTCAGCAGTGAAGCGGAGAAGTAGCCCTGGGTCTTGTCGGAACCGCCGGAAACTGCAACATTGTATTCCTGACGGCCGCCCTTGCGGAAGAGGTCTTCGTTCCAGTTGTCGGTCCACTTGAGCTGCTTTGCGCTGGCATTCAGCTTACCGGTTGCAGGGTCGATGATCTCGGTATCGCTAACGTTCTTATACACGTTGTAAGGGCCAAGGTAACCTGCCAGCATGTTTGCAGAAGCGTTGATACCAGCCTGTGCGAGATCGAGCACGCCATTGTAGTAGGATGCGTTGCGGATGGCTTCCCAAGTCATTTCGTAGTACTCACCGGGATCGGTGATGGTCTCGTATGCGGGAACCGCACGGGAGTTGACACCGAACTTGGCATCGAAGGTGATGCTAACCTTTCCGGCAGTGCCGCGCTTGGTGGTGATCATGATGACACCGTTGGAACCACGTGCACCATACATCGAGTTGGCGGCTGCATCCTTCAGGACGGTGATGGACTCGATATCCTGGGAAGGAATGGAGTTCAGACCACCCTCGTAAGGCACACCGTCGACGACGATGAGCGGAGAAGTGCTGGCGCTGACCGAACCGAAGCCACGGATCTGGATGCTTGCACCTGCACCAGGGGTGCCGGAGGAGCTGGCAATCTGCAGACCTGCGACCTCACCCTCGAGACCTTTCGAGATGTTGGTCACCTGCATCTTCTTCAGTTTCTCGCCACCCAGCTGGGTTGCGGAACCGGTGAAGGATGACTTCTTGGTGGTACCGTAGGCGACAACAATGGTCTCTTCGAGAACCGTGGTGTCTTCGCTCAATACCACGTTAATGACAGCCTTGCCTGCAACGGCCACCTTCTTGGTTTCGAAACCAACGGAGGAGAATACAAGCGTGGCATTTGCGGGGGCGTTGATGCTGTAGGCACCGTCATTCCCCGTGATAGTACCCTTTGTGGTACCGTCAATCACTACACCCGCGGCAGGGATAGGATCACCATTCTCGTCGCTGACGATACCGGTGACCGTGACGTTCTGGGCATTTGCAACAAACGCAGAGAACACTGCTACGGCTGTAAGAAGAAAGAGCTTAAATTTTCTCATAAGCCATTTTTTAAATTAAACAATAAACTATAACTAACTATACTAGTCTTCATAGTCATGAGTCGTCACGCTTACGCGTGCGGGTACATTAAACCAATTTGAGTTGGCAATTTCGGAAAAATAAATTATAATTCCAAACTTTTGAAAAAAGCGCCTAAATAATGCCAGACGTGGTTTTGCCCCAAAAAACAAGGCTCAAGCACGTCTAACGCATAATAATGGTTATTAATCGTAACCAAACACACCCGTTTTGGTTAATAATTATAACTTAAAAAATAATTAAAAAATTTAAAAAACTCCCTCTAACGCGTGCGCGGGAGCCTCAATTTAATAAAAATCAGTCCAGAATCACCAGAGCAGGAGCAGGATGATTGAAACGAAGGGAAACCACATCCGAAACAGCGCGATTGAGCGTGCCGCGGAACCAGAAATCGAAACTCACCCCATCGGTGGGCCACTGCAGACCGGTAGAAGCGATGCGCAGTTCCTTGTCATCCGAGAAAAAGGAAATCTTGCGCCCCTCTCCCACATGGAGCTCGCAGCTGTCGCACACGGCAAAGGCAGTATTGTAGTCGGAAACCATCTCCACGCGGACACCACGCTCGGAAAGGCGGTGCTCCCGCTCCCAGAACATCAGGTAGGAAAGATTCCCAAGAGCATGGGCCTCACTTCTTCCGGTTGCCCCAAGTATATGGATATCAGACACTTGCGGATGATTATCCAGCAGCCACAAAAAGGCTTTGTTAAGGTCATTGTATTCCTGCTCCCCAAAGCGGACTATCCTGTCGGCGAAACGCCTTCGGGCCGCCGGGGTGGCGGTATCCATATCGCCTATGATCACATCCGGCTCCAGCCCCATACGGAGCAAGCCCCGCAGACCGCTTCCAGCATCACAGCAAAGCACTATGTCCGCCGATTCTACAAGATATCTGGGGTATTCCATCCTGGGGAACTCCCCATTTGCAACTATTGCAGCGGTCATTGCTGAGCTCCTCCCACCAGGTCGAGAATCTCGGCCGTAATCTTCTGCTGGCGGCCCTTGTTGTATTCGAGGGTCAGCTCGCCCAGCAGCTCCTCCGCATTATCCGACGCTGCCTGCATAGCAAGAGTACGCGCCGCATGCTCCGCCGCAATCGAATCCAGCAGCACGGTATGCACCCTCAACCGCATCACCTGCGGCAGGAGCGTCGCGAGAATTTCCTCCCGGGATGGTTCGAGGATATATTCGCTGTCAGGGGCAGACGGATGGGCTATACCCTCCTCAAGCCGGCCTGACGGCCCCTCCCAGCGGAGCTGGGCCCCTCCCACTTCATCCGTGGGCGGATAGGGCGTCCGGAGGGTATAGCCCATCCGCTGCCCTCCACCGAACGGCAGGTAGGTTTCGACCTGCACCTTCTGCGAAGCGGTGCTGACGAAATGATTGTATACCAGCAAAATGCGGCTGAAACGCCCGGAATTGAAAGCGTCGATAAGCTCCTGCGCAAACGCCGCAGACTTTTCAAAAGAATTACGCCCCACAAGATCCGCATGATCCTCCGGCGCAAACCCCGCCTTCCGCATCGCCTCCGCCATCTTACGCCCCACCGAAATCACCTCAACCTCTCCCCCTCCCGCACGGATCTCCTTCACAACATCCTGCACCTTGTGGATCACGTTTACGTTGAATCCCCCGCACAGCGACGAATTACTCGCCACTGCCACAATCCCCACCCTGGATTCCTTCGCTTCGCTCGGAATGACAAGCGTGCTGGCGGGGAGGGTGGAATTCATTTCGGAGTCATAGCCCCCCGTGCTGGCGGGAGCGGGGGCCTGCGGAAAAGCAATGCAGGTACTGCTGGCCCCTTGTGGGTCGCAGACCTGCCCTTTGCTTTTCGCGGTGGGTTCCGCCAGCACGCTTGCCAGCATGCCTGCCAACGCCTCGGTGTACGGCCTCACGCCCTCCGCAGCCTGCTGCGCCTTCCTCAACTTGGCAGACGCAACCAACTTCATCGCCGAAGTAATCTTCAGCGTACTGCGCACCGACGCAATGTGATCCTTAACCTCCCGAAGCGAAGCCATATTCCCTAAGCGTTAATCTGCGATACAACCTCCGCCGCAACCTTTGTCAGCACTGCCTCCACACCCTCATCTATCTTGCCAGAAGAAAGCGTCTCCAGCACATCGGCATGCGAAGCCCTCATCCTGTCGAGGAAAAGCCCCTCGAACTCGGAGACCTTGTCCAAGGCGATATCCGCCATGAGCGCATGCGTGCCACAGTAAAGAACGGCCACCTGCTCGCCCACAGGCATGGGCGAATACTGAGGCTGGATCAGAAGCTGGTTATTCTTACGGCCCTTATCCAAAGTCTGGGCAGTCACCTTGTCCATATCGGAACTGAACTTGCTGAACGCCTCAAGCTCATTATACTGCGCCTGGTCGATCTTCAAAGTACCCGCAACCTTCTTCATGCTCTTCACCTGCGCCGAACCACCCACGCGGGAAACCGAAATACCCACATTGATTGCCGGGCGGAAACCCTGGTTGAACAGGGAACTCTCGAGGTAGATCTGGCCGTCGGTGATGGAAATCACATTGGTGGGGATATAGGCCGAAACGTCCCCCGCCTGGGTCTCGATGATGGGCAGGGCGGTCAGCGAACCACCCGCCTTCACGCGCCCCTTCAGCGACTCGGGCAGATCGTTCATCTGCTCCGCAACCTCCTGCTGGCCAATGATTTTGGCAGCGCGCTCGAGAAGACGGCTGTGAAGGTAGAACACATCTCCCGGATAAGCCTCACGGCCGGAAGGACGCCGCAGGATCAGCGACACCTCGCGGTAGGCCACCGCCTGCTTGGAAAGATCGTCGTAAACTATCAGGGCCGGACGGCCGGTATCGCGGAAATACTCCCCTACCGCAGCCCCGGCGAAAGGCGCATAATACTGAACGGCCGCAGGATCGGATGCGGTTGCAGCCACCACTATGGTATAATCCATCGCACCCTTCGAGCGCAGAGTCTCCACAATCGAAGCCACGGTCGAACCCTTCTGGCCCACTGCAACATAAATGCAGTAAACCGGCTTGCCAGCCTCGAAATTACTGCGCTGGTTGATGATGGTATCGATGGCGAGGGCGGTCTTGCCGGTCTGGCGGTCGCCGATGATCAGCTCGCGCTGGCCGCGGCCGATGGGAATCATCGAGTCCACAGCCTTCAGACCGGTCTGCAAAGGCTCGGTCACGGGCTCACGGAAGACCACTCCCGGCGCCTTGCGCTCCAGCGGCATCTCGAAAAGCTCGCCGCCAATGTCTCCCAGGCCATCCAGAGGCTCTCCAAGGGGATTCACCACGCGCCCGACCATCTTCTCACCCACGTTGATGGAAGCGATGCGGCCGAGGCGGCGCACATTCATCCCCTCCTTCACCTGGTCGGTAGGGCCCAGAAGCACCGCGCCCACATTATCCTCTTCCAGATTCATCACCACACCCTTGACCCCGGAGGCAAACTCCAGCAGCTCGCCGGCCTCGGCGTTCACCAGACCGTAGATGCGGGCCACGCCGTCGCTCACCTGGAGCACCTTTCCGGTCTCCTCGAAATGGACGGTGGTATCGATGTCTTTCAGCTGCCCGAGAAGGATGTCGGAAATCTCGCTGGCCTTGATTGTATTCTGCGTCATATGATTCGGTTGTTCTTTTGTACAAGCTGGCGGCGGATGTCGTCGATCTGGCGGCGCACGCTCGCATCCAGCATCTCATTGTCGAGCTCCAGCACAAAGCCCCCGAGAAGTTCGGGGTCGATGGCGGACTCCATTATCACCTTGCAGCCCGTGCGGGCGGCAATCAGGCCCTCCAGACGTTCCGGAAGGCCGGGGGAAGGCACGGCCGTGACCAGTTTCACGAGCACTATGCCCTCGGCTTTGCACCAGAGGCGCACGAAGTCGTTCAGGATGAACTTGAGGCAGTCCAGGCGGCGGTTCTTCCGCAGAAGCAGCACGAGCTTTTCAATGTCGGGCTCCAGAGGCTGCGGAGCGGACGATGCGTCCTTGAGCAGAGCCCTCACCTGGGTGAAGACCTGCTCGCCGCGGCCGCTTTCCTGCACCAACCGCAGGAAGGCTGTGGCATAACGACTGGAAACTGCACCCTGGTTCATAGCTTAACTGGTAATAGATTCCTTCGCTTCGCTCGGAATGACAGATTCGCTCGGAATGACAGCCTCGTCTGTCAGGCGGTCTATCAGCGCCTGCTGCTCGGGCGTGGCCTCCAGCTTGGCGCGAAGCACCTTTTCGGCAACATCCACCGAAAGCAGAGCCACCTGGCGGCGGATATCGCGAAGGGCGGTCTCACGCTCGTTGGCGATCTGCTCCCGCGCCTTTTCCACCATCTGGGCGGTCTGCGCCTGGGCATCCGCCTTAGCCTGCGCAAGGATCTCGCTGCGGGCCTGGGCCGCTTCCTTGAGGATGCGCCCCTGCTCCTGGCGGGTCTGCGCAATCATCGCCTCCTGTTCCTCCGCAAGCTTCGACATGCGCGCACGTGCCTCCTCGGCGAGCCGGAGCGACTCGTCGATATGCTCGTTTCGCTTGTCTACCATGCCCGTTATGGCCGGAAAGCCCCATTTGGCAAGGATGAAGAACACGATGCCAAAGATAAGGACCATCCAGAACAGAAGGCCGGTATCCGGAGTAATCAGATTCATAAATTACTTGAGGACTACTGCCAGCAGACAAACGATGATGCCGAGCAGTGCTGCACCCTCGATCATACCGGCGACTACGATCATGCTGGAACGGATGTTTCCGGCAGATTCGGGCTGACGGGCGATTGCCTCCATTGCGGAAGAACCGACCTTGCCGATTCCGAATCCTGCTGCAAATGCTGCGAGAGCTGCTGCTACCGCGGCGCCGGCCTTTCCGAGGGCCGCACCGGCAACTGCCTGAAGAATAATTGCAAGTACCATAATTCTATAATTTAAAAGTTGTTATTCCGATTTCTGCCTTGCCATCCCTATGTAGATGGAGGAAAGCATGGTAAATATGTATGCCTGGATGAAGGAAATAAGCATTTCCAGAACGTCCAGGAAGATTCCGAAGAGGACCGAAATCACCGTTGCCCCGGCGGTCATCGCCATGCCCATCTTCCCCATTATGAAGATGATGCACACCATGCAGAGTATCTGGATGTGGCCGGCAAGCATGTTGGCGAAGAGTCGGATGGTGAGCGAAATCGGTTTCACCAGGGCGCTGAAGAATTCTATCACGGCCATCAGCGGCTTCAGAACCCCGGGCACATCCGGCGAGAATATCTCCTTATAGTAATGCTTCGTGCCCGTGAGGTTCACCGTGAAGAAGGTGAACAGCGCCAGCACCATCGTGCAGGCTATGTTTCCGGTGAGGTTGGCGCCTCCCGGGAAGAAGGGCAGTATGCCTATGAAATTGCTGAAGAGGATGAAGAGGAACACCGTAAGCAGGAAGGGCGAGTAGCGGCGGTAGTCTTCTTCTCCGATGTTCTCCCTGGCCATATCGTGCACCATCATGATGAGCGGCTCCATCAGGGCCGCGATGCCGGTCGGATGCTCCTTGAGGGCATCGTGCCGGCGGTACCAGCGGGCGCTCAGAAGCACCACCACCAGCAGCAGGAGGGCATTCATCATCAGCTGCAGCACGTTCTTGGTGATGGAGATATCGAAGGGCTTGCTGCCATCCGCACGCACTATCTTGCCTTCGTGCGGCTCGCCTTTGGCGGCGATGTGGTAATTACCGTACGACCCAGTTTCCAGGATTTTATGGGAGTTGAAGGTCTTGAGGCCGTGGTCGAAGAGGATTACGGGCAGATGGATTGCCACCGGTTTGCCTTTCCAGTCGGTGATGTGCCATTCGTAGCTGTCCAGCACGTGGTCGAAGATGATTTCGCCGATGTCCAGGTCGTCGGCCCTGCAAAGGGCTGACGACATCAACATCACTATTATGACGAGAATCTTCTTCATTCTGCGCACACCTTTATAATATCGTTTTCGACCATCACGGCACCGGAGCCGATGGAGCGGATGGATTCCGCTCCGGAAGCATCGCGCCAGCGGATATCTCCCGCCACTAGGGTGGAGATGAGCGGCGCATGGGCGTGCAACACCTCGAAGGCGCCTGCCGCACCCGGGAGGAACACCGCCGTAGCCTCATGCTTCTCGAATCCGTTCGGAGTGATGATCTGCAGTTCCATGTCTTACTTCGTTTGTGCGAGTATCTTTTCGCCCTTGGCGATGGCATCTTCCAGCGTGCCCACGTTAAGGAAGGCCTGCTCGGGGAGATGGTCCACTTCGCCGTCCAGGATGGCCTTGAAGCCCTTGATGGTGTCTTCTATATCCACCATCACGCCCGGGCAGCCGTTGAAAGCGGCGGCCACGTGGAGGGGCTGGCTCAGGAAGCGCTGCACGCGGCGGGCGCGGTTGACGGTGAGTTTATCTTCGTCCGAGAGCTCGTCCATTCCGAGGATGGCGATGATATCCTGGAGTTCCTTGTAGCGCTGGAGTATCTGCTTCACGCGCTGGGCCGTCTCGTAATGCTCCCTGCCCACGATGTTCGGGTCCAGAATGCGGGAGGTGGATTCCAGCGGGTCCACTGCCGGGTAGATGCCGAGGGTGGCTATCTTTCGGCTCAGCACCGTGGTGGCGTCCAGATGGCTGAAGGTGGTCGCCGGCGCCGGGTCGGTCAGGTCGTCCGCCGGCACGTAGACCGCCTGCACGGAGGTGATGGATCCGTTCTTGGTAGAGGTGATGCGCTCCTGCATCTGGCCCATCTCGGTGGCCAGCGTCGGCTGATATCCCACGGCGGAAGGCATACGCCCGAGAAGGGCGCTGACCTCGGAACCGGCCTGGGTGAAGCGGAAGATGTTGTCGATGAAGAAGAGGATATCCTTCGGGGCGGCAGGATCGGTGGAATCGCGGAAGGATTCTGCCAGGGTCAGGCCGCTCAGGGCTACGCTGGAACGCGCTCCCGGGGGCTCGTTCATCTGCCCGAAGACCATCGCCACCTGGCTCTGCGCCATCTGCTCGCGGTCTACCTTGGAAAGGTCCCACTTGCCTTCTTCCATCCTCTTTTCGAACTCCTCGCCATACTTGATGACCTTGGATTCTATCATCTCCCGGAGGAGGTCGTTGCCCTCGCGGGTGCGCTCACCTACTCCGGCGAATACGCTGAATCCGTTATGCTTCTTGGCGATGTTGTTGATAAGCTCCTTGATGAGCACGGTCTTTCCCACTCCCGCGCCGCCGAACAGGCCGATCTTTCCGCCCTTGAGGTAGGGCTCGAGGAGGTCGATGACCTTGATGCCGGTGAACAGGACTTCCTGGCTCGTGGTCAGTTCCTCGAACTTGGGGGCTTCGCGGTGGATAGGGAGGCTTCCCTCGCGGCTGAGCTCACCCAGGCCGTCGATGGTATCGCCGGTGACGTTCATCACTCGGCCGCGGATCTGGGTGCCCGTGGGCATGGTGACGGGGCTGCCCGTGCTTTCGACCTCCAGCCCGCGGCGCAGGCCGTCGGTGGAGTCCATGGCGACGCAGCGGACGGTATCCTCGCCTATGTGCTGCTGTACCTCTATTATAAGGGTTTTACCATCGGCCTTATGCACCTTCAAGGCATCGTGGATGGACGGCAGGGCGGCCTCCTGCTTCTCGCTCAGGTCGAAATGCACGTCCACTACCGGGCCGATTATCTGGGAAATGTGTCCTGTAACTGCTGACATATATCAGGGTTTTAATACTCTTCGCCGGTATCCGCCGGCGCAAGTTCCAAAGTTACAAAAAAGATTCCTATTTGCAGAATTTTCGACTTTAGCGCAACAACTAGTTCCGAAAACTCCCCCGCTGGCAGAAAAATGCCCCGATTCCTGCCCGGAGCCCGCGAAAACTGTTGCGCCGGCAGAAAAACAGCGACAATCCTGCCCGCGCAACCAAAAAATACTCCCGCCGGCAGAAAAAAGCCCGAAACTTATACTTTAGATGCTGCAGGTGTCCCGGAAAATAGGGGACCTGCAGCATTAGAGGGCTGAATTGACGGAGAGTTTGGCGGAGCGGAGACGGCGGCCGGAGACCTTAAGACGGATGCGGCCGGGAGTTTGGGAAGATTGAACGATTACAGTGAGTTTGCCGTTGAAGGCGTGCATACGGGGTTCGTGGAAAAAGTCCAGGCAGGTGGGATCACCGTTCGCTGCGGCACGGTATGAACCTGCGCCGGAGACCTTGAATTTGAGTAGAGACCCGTCCAGAGGACATAGGTTGCCTTTTTTATCCAGAATCGAAACGGTTACATAGGCGAGATCCTTGCCGTCGGATTTCAATGCGTGACCGTCATAAGACAGGCTGATTCGATGTGGTTTGCCGGCCGTGCGAACGAAAGCGGAATCCGCAGGAGCGCCATCGCGATAAGCCACCACCTTCAGTTCACCTGGCTCGTAATCGATATCTTCCCATATCAGGCGGTAGCGGCTTTCGAGCGCTTCCTCCTGGCCACCGTGCGTGGGTTCCACGGCAACGGCTTTCTTTCTGATACCCAATGACTTTCCTTTCAGGAATAGCTCAGCCTCATCGTAGCTTGTGAACACCATAACCGGCACCTTGTCACCCTTCTTCCAGTTCCAGTGAGGTAAAATATGAAGGGTTTCGGAGTTGCGGTTCCACACGCTTCGGAAGAGCCAGAAGCGGTCTTTAGGCAGGGATGCCAGGTCGATGATACCGAACATCGAAGAGTGGTTCGGCCAGGCATCGGTATCGTATGGGCTGGGCTCGCCCAGATAGTCGAATCCCGTCCAGACGAACTGCCCGAGGGTCCAGGGATAATCGTCCGCCAGGGCGAAATCTACGTCCGGGATATTTGACCATGAACAGGCATCCAACTCATAGGCGGAGCACTGCTGGTCGGGATCTTTTGCGCTGAAACGCTTTACCGCCGGCAATTTGTAAACCCCGCGGGAACTCACGGTAGAACCAGTTTCCGTGCCGAGGATAAATCCCTGGGGCAGAGCCGCATATGCCTCTTCGTAGCGGAAGGTGCGATAGTTCAGGCCGGGCACGTCGATGCAGGCTGCAAAGCCATTTGAAAGCACGCACGAAACCTGGTCCATGCCACAGGTGACAAGCCGCGTGGGATCTTCCCTGTGACAGATGTCCCGCAGGAAAGAAGCGACTTTATACCCCTCCGGGCTGCACTGCGTGGGTACTTCGTTGCCTATGCTCCAAAGAACCACGGAAGGATGGTTGCGATACTGGCGGAGCATATTCACCATATCCTTTTCCGCCCATTCCTCAAAATATCTGTGATAACCATTGCGGCACTTGGCCACATCCCATTCATCAAAGGGCTCGACCATCATCATGAAGCCCATTTCATCACATAGCCGCACCAGCTCCGGAGCCGGCATATTGTGAGAAGTCCGGATGGCGTCACAGCCCATATCCTTCAACAATTCAAGCTGGTGCCTGATTGCCGACTCATTTACGGCTGCTCCCAGAGGCCCGAGGTCATGATGATTGCAGACACCCTGGAACTTGCGCGATTCGCCATTCAGCAGGAAACCCTTTCCGGGGATGAACTCCACACTGCGGATTCCAAAAACCGTCTCGTAGCGGTCTGTCTCACGAATCCCGTCCCCTATTACCGATACCGCCTTGTACAAAGAAGGTGTTTCAGGGCTCCATAGTTCCGGAGCCGGGATGCCGAAATCCTGGACCGCAGTGCTTTCTCCGGGCTGAAGAGAAGAATCCGCTTCTGCAACCACGTCTCCGTCAGGCCCTATTATGCAAGTATGCACCTTGGCACCTATGTCATCTACCCCTTCCAGAGTTGTTTCCAGGTGAACGGAGGCGAAATCGGCAGATACCTCAGGAGTAGCAACGTGTGTTCCCCATACTCCTACATGTAAAGTTTCAGTGAGAACAAGATGAACGTTGCGATAGAGGCCTGCACCGGGATACCAGCGAGAAGAGTTGGGGAGATTCTCCAAACGGACCGCAAGCTCATTGCCGCCAGGATGCACCGCCTCGGTAATATCGACATGGAAGGAATTATAACCATAAGGCCAGAAGCAGACCTCTTTTCCGTTGACGAATACGTGCGCCTCGCTCATTGCACCGTCGAAGACCAGCGTCGCCCGCTTGCCGGATGGCACCTCGAAACTGCATCTGTACCATCCGCAGCCCACATAAGGCAGGCCGCCAGTGCGTCCGGTCTTAAGCGAGGCCTTTTTCTCGTAATTCTGCGTAACCGCCACGTTCTGAAGATCGTACTCACGGCTGAAAGGGCCGTAGATAGCCCAATCGTGGGGTATGCACACTTCCTGCCAGGCGGAATCGTCATAAGCGGCGGCAGAGGCCTCGGGGGCATCTCCACGATGGAACTTCCACCCCTTTTCCAGCAGCACTTCGCTCCTCTGGGCGAAGGCTGAAATCGAAAGCGACAAGGTCGCAACCAGCAGGAGTGCACGCATTACAGGTTCAACTTAAGATCTTTGTCACCTACAATGATATGATATTCTCCGGGCTCGACGAAATACTTCCCGTCACCGTCCAGATAACCAAGGTCCCGTGCGGGATCCACTTCGAAGCGGAAGATCTCGGTGGTGCCGGTGCGTATCAGGCGTTTCTCGAAGAACTTGATTTCTTTTTCGGGCCTTGTGACCACGGAACAATAAGGATCGCTTATAAACCATAGCACAGCTTCCTTCCCGTCCACGCCGCCGGTATTACTGACCTCCACCTCAACGGTGAAAGGAGCATCCAGCGAAGGTGTACCCACCACCACGGGCTCGCCGTATTCGAAGGTGGTATAGCTCAGGCCGTGCCCGAATTCATAGAGAGGTTCAGATGTAACCCCGTCTTTATACAGGCCCTGAGTGCCCCTGCGGCCGGATTTGTGACGGTTATAATAGATAGGTATCTGCCCTGTCACATAAGGGAAGGTTATGGCTAGTTTTCCGGAAGGATTGATGCGTCCGCTCAGTATTCCCGCAAGGGCGGATGCACCGTTGCAGCCCGGTTGCCAGGTTTCCACGATAGCTTTTGCGAAGGGTACGATGTGGCAGAGTTCCAGCGGGCGGCCGTTTGTGAGCGTGACCACCACCGGCTTACCGGCCATACTGACCATGCTTAACAATGCCTGCTGGCCATTTGGCAGGGCGATGGAGGTGCGGGAGGTGTTCTCCCCGCTCCAGTTCAGTTTTTCGCCCAGGCACAACACCACGGCATCCGCCCATTTGGCCAGTTCCAAGATATCGTTGATATTGTCAGCCTTTTTCCCCTCAACTTCGCAACCTTCAGCATAACGCACCTCGGCATCCGGGAACTCCCGAACGATCGCATCGAAGAAAACCTCTACCTCATCAGCTTCGGAATGTCCGCGCCAGTTTCCGCGCAGGTCGCTGCCGTTCTTGGCCAGAGGGCCGATGACAGCCAGTTTCTTCACCCCCTTTAGGGGCAGGATGCCGTCATTCTTCAGCAGCACCATCGATTCAGCCGCCAGTTCGGATGCGGTCTGCATGGCCTCTGGAAGGAAGAATCGCTCCTCGGGAGCAGATTCGGGGGTGTAAGGGTTCTCGAAGAGGCCAAGACGGAACTTCACCCGCAGCACGCGGCGTACGGCCTCGTCCACCACACTCTCGGGAACCTTCCCCTCTCCTACCAGTTCCTCAAGGTATCTGTCGTATCCGTGGGACATCATATCGATATCCACGCCAGCGGTCAGGGCTGCTGCGGAAGCCTCCTTCAGGTCGGCGCTATATCCCTGATTGATAAGCTGTTTCACCGCATCCCAATCGGAGACAACAAGCCCGTCGAAGCCCCAGCGGTCCCGCAGGACCCCGGTCATGGTATAGTGATTTGCCGAGCCGGGCACGCCGCTTATATCGTTGAACGAACTCATGAGCGACACCGCTCCCGCATCCACACCCATTTTATAAGGATAAAGGTACACGTTCCAGAGTGTGGGACGCGAGATTTCGGTATACACATAATCGCGGCCGGCCTCCGAGGCGCCATAGCCAACGAAATGCTTGAGGCAGGAAGCTACGGCATCCTGCGATGTGAGTCCGGCCCCCTGGTATCCACGCACGGTGGCGGCTCCGAATACACCATTCACATAAGGGTCCTCACCGTACCCTTCCGCCACGCGGCCCCAGCGGGGATCGCGGGCGACATCAATCATGGGTGAGAAGGTCCAGTCCACACCGCTCCTGCGGGCCTCCCGGGCGGAATGCGCACACATTTTCTCCACAAGTTCCGGGTTCCAGGAGCAAGCCTGGCCGAGAGATATCTGGTAGAGGGTCTTGAAGCCATGGATGTCATCATAGCCGAACAGTATCGGGATGCCCAGACGCGAGTTTTCCACAGCCTTCTTCTGCATGATATTGCGGAGCGTCGCATCGGTGTCGAAATAGATCAGGGAACCGATTTCGGCAGGGATGTCAATCACCTCCTCCCCTATGTTGTTCACGTTGTTGTTGCGGCCCAGAGTGTACTGGTTCAGCTGCATCACCTTCTCGTGAAGTGTCATCCGGGAAAGCAGGTCGTTCACCCTAAGTTCTTCCGGAGCGGATGCATCTTTATAAACCGGGCCGGACAGTTCCGGGACCCCGCGATAGTATGCATTCATCACATACCAGGCTTTTTTCTTGCGTCCCTTGTCGGACAGCAGTCCCTTTCTGTTGAAAAATGATTGGTTGGAGGGATGCTGGCGGTAGGGGCTCAGGAAATCGAAGAGCACCCAGGGCGATACGCCGGCCAGGTTGGGGATGTTGCGGAACATGGTCAGATTGTCCCGGTAGAGGGCAGCCTGATAGTCTTCGCTCCAGGAACTGGCGACATCGGCATCGCCCGTGCGCCCGGCCAGAGCCTCGCATCCGAATTCACTGATAACCAGAGGTTTATCGGTAAAGACATTCCAGCGTATCTCTGCTGCAGGCTTGGGCCATTTGGCATACCATCCCATGTATTTATTGATGCCGATCAAGTCCAGTTTCCCGGCGAATCCATCCTTCATCTGGAACTCGTCCGCTTCGGGGATAAAAAATGCCACATCGAATGCAGAAGTGAACAGGCGGGATGAATCCAGCGAGCGGCCGTAATCCAGCAGACGGCTCAGGAAAGCATCCCTGTCCGTTGCCGGCCTGGTCTCATTGGAGATGCTCCAGAAACCTATGGCGCATCGGTTGCGGTCCCGCGCAATCATCTCCCAAAGGTACTTCTTCGCTTTTTTGTAAGTATCCTCATTGGAGAAGTCTATCCCTTGCCACAGGGGTATTTCCTCCCAGATCAGCAGCCCCTTTTCCTCGGCATAGCGTACGATGTATTCGCTTTGCGGGTAATGTGCAAGGCGGATGGCATTGCAGCCAAGTTCAAGGGCTGCATCTACAAGCGTCCGGGCATCCTTGGCGGTGCATGCCCGGCGTTTTTCCATGGGGATTTCTTCATGGAAGGAGATGCTCTTGAGGAAGGCCTCCTCACCGTTTACGAGGATGCGGGTGCCATCGACGGATATGCTGCGGAAGCCTATTCTGTCGGTAATAATATCTTCACTCGCACTGATGCAGACTTCGTATAGTTTGGGATCGAGAGGTTTCCAGAGACGAAGTTTTTTTGCTTTCAGTTGGAAATGTGCGACCCCCTTCTCATCTGTCTTTGCCTTGGCCTTAAGTTTAAGTTCAGGGATGGAGATATTGACCTCAACCCCGCCGAATGGCGGAGTCACCTGCACATCCGCCGCTATCCTGTCGGATGTGCCATCCTGCAACCGCACAAAGTAGTCGGACACATATAGCTGAGGCACATTCAGCAGCATTACGTCTCGGGTAATGCCGCCGTAATTCCACCAGTCGAAAGACATCGCCGGGATAGCCTCTTTCCGGCGCTTGTTATCCACCTTGACGACAAGGAAATTATCCCCGTCTTTCAGCAAATTGGTGACTTCCGCCTGGAAAGGAGTGAACGAGCCTTCGTGATCTGCCACACTTTGGCCGTTGAGCCAGACTCTGCAACGCTGGCTGACTCCGGCAAAGTACAGGATATGCCTGCCTTCGGTCTTGCGGGCCTCGAAATGCCTGGCATACCAGACCGTGCCTTCATAGCGCCAGAGTTCGGATTCCTGGGAATTCCAGTCCCCCGGGACATTGAGTTTGAGAGCACCGTCCCAGGAATACTCCAGAAACTCCTGCTTGTCGGCAGGTCTCCGGTCTTGCCAGAGTTGTTTGCCAATACCTACATCGTACTGGTCTATGATAACGGACCATTCACCGTTAAGGGAAACCTGCTCCCTTCCATAAGGGTTGGGGAGCAGGAATAATGTCAGAGCGAGGATAAGGCTTGTTATCATTGAGCTTTTTTAATGGTAAGTGCGTTGATATGTCCGTCAGCGGCAAGAGTGGTATCTTTGCCTATGATGGATACCTTGATGGTGCCATCCGAGGCGGGAGCCACTCCGGTGAAACTGACGCCAAAGCCATCGAAGTTGCCATCGGTGGCGGTTATATTCTTAAGACCGGTGTTGATACTCTTGGCTTCGGATTCCGTCTTGCCTATTACCTTGTACTCGCTTATACGTGCGGCAGCACTTCCGTTCCATCGAACCGCAATGATGGTAAGGTCGTATGTGAGGGAAGGATCGAATCCGGAGATGGTAACGACCGCAGGACCTACATCACCCTGATTCTTGGTACCACCAATCATAATGCCATCGTACCAGACACCCTTGGGATAATTGACTCCGTTGATGGTGAGTTCCTGATCTACTTCTCCGCCCACCCCATTATAGTTGGCAGTGAAGCCGGTCAATCCGGTAATGCTGATGCTTGCATATTTATCTTCGGCGTTCTTGAGGAAGACAGGATCCGTGGTTGAATAGACGGGCACCCGGCTCCAGCCTGCAGGGGTTGCAGTTGTGCCGGCTCCAAAGTCGATCTGTACGGGAACGGTGAAGTCGGGGTCCTGGGTGGTGGGAGTCTTATAGTCGGCGAGTTCGGTCACTTCCCAAGGCTTTGCGCAAGCCGCATGTGCGGCTGCACGGCAAATCTCGGCAAGGGTATCATCGATGTTCTCGTGATGCCAGGTAGTATTCAGCACAGATTCTCCCGAAATGGTCTCGTACCAGGTGCAGGCAGCAGTGAAGCGGCCGTAGGTAACCTCAAGATGATAGCCGTCACGGTTGAAAGTGTCGCCGAGCCAGGTGGTGCGTCCGTTCTGGATTGCAGTTCCGCAAGGAACCACGGCCTTAAGCTCGGAATGTGCAGCCATAGCCGTCTGTCCGGCGCTCATGATGGCATTATACATTGTCATCTGGTTCTTGTCGTACTTGGAGAAGTCAGAATGATCGGACGTGGTAGCATAAGCCCAGGTCTGATGGAGAAGGAGAGTGGCTTTTTCGCCAACCTTTTCCTTCACATAGGTGATAAGGTTGTCCAGATAAGGCTCATAAGTCTCCGCCTGTCCGGACAATCCGCTGACCTGCTGAAAACTCACGTAATCCCACTTCTCATCTTCGAGACCGGCGGCAAGACTGGATCTGGTTTCGGTTTTTTCGCCGTCCACTATCTTACGGTAATAATAGTCTGCAGCATCTGACTGGGAATTGTTATAATGAGTCTCCAGCGAGCATCCCCCAATGTACAGATCGCCGATGATAACCTTTTTACCTGCGGCATTGAAAAGGTTCCAGAGGTATTGCTCCACAGCATCCTGAGAGAAACTGTTTCCGATGGCAAGGATACGGATGATGCCGTCTGAGGGTTCTTCCGCCGCTTCCTGCTTAATCGTAATGACGGCGTTTCCAGCGGCGGAAGCGAATGTCACGTGACCTTCACGCTCTTCATATGCCTCGTTTGCGGCCACAGTAATGGAGAAAATATGATCCTCGACCGCCTTGGTCTGGGCGACGGTAATCCAAGCGACATCGGATGAAGGAGTAACCTGCACGTTGGACTTGAAGGGGAGATTGATCGTCTCTCCTGCGGCAGCCACGCTGAAGGTCTGGTTATCCAGCACCATCACGTTGTTCTGAACCTGGGTCACAGGAACGGTCACGGTGGATTTCTCGCAGCTGACGGTAATGTTGGCCGTGCGGCTGTCTCCAGTTTCATTCGCCTGGCTGGTCAAAGTAATGGTAATGCTTTCACCGGCCTCGCCGCTTTCGGGCCTGATGCTGAGCCAGTTGGCAGATACGGAACTGGTCCATGCCTTGGTGGCGGAAATGGTGAATGTTGCTGTGGAAACCGTACTTTCCAATGCGATTCCGGTTGCCGGGACACCCTGTCCCAAAGTCACCTTGCCCTCAACTACCGGAGTATCGGGGGTTTCCGGCGTTTCGGGTTGACAACTGAATGCAAAGACCAGAAGGCCTAAAAATAAGATTCTTTTCAAAATCGATTTTTTCATTTTATCAGGTATTTATACAATTTGCTTGAATTCTTCTCTCTGATTTTCAGGCAGATACATCCATCGGCACCTACCTTGGAACGGATGCTGCGGCCACTTCCAAGCACCGGCACGAGGCGAACGCGATGTCCTTCTGGGAGCCAGGTGCGGATTCTTGCCTTTTTGGCAGGATTATCCTCACGATATATCAGGAGATATCCTTGGTTGGGACTTATAATGCTCTGGAATCCAGTCCAGGAGCGGCCGGATGGTTCCTCCCCGATAGGGAGGATGATGCCAGAATGGAATTCGGAGGATATTTCACGGTATGCGCGGATCAAGTCACCAGTGGCGAAAGCCTCTTCCGGCAGGTTGGATGCCTCCATCCACGCCAGGGGCTGGCCAGCAAAGGAGATTGCGGCCAGGTATCCGAAGTCGTAGTTCGCCGGAGCGAAAGGATCCCCTTCCGCATACTTGTCAGCATTGCGCCAGGGATTCAGGAACTCCGTCTGGAGCTTCTCAGCCGGAACATAACGGCTCAGCATCCATAGATTGCGCAGGGTTTGGTAGGGGTAGTAATTTCCCCAGTCCGTATAGCGGTTTTCAAGGAAAATGTTGCCGTACTCCCCGAAATAATGGTATCCGGCACGGCGTCCGGCAGTTGCATCCAGATTGAAAACAACGGCATCGTCCGTAGCTTCACGAACCCTGTCGAAAAGGCGCCTGAGATTATTCTCTGCCAACTTCGTGGGTATCTGGAGCCCATCTATCTTGAATATGCGTATGCCGTATTTTTTCCAGAGGCCGATGATCGCCTCGGCGTCCTTCTCCCAATCGGCGAAGTCGTTCTGCACGCTTGGATTATACCAGAGGCCAACCTCCATCCTGAGTGCTCTCGCACGGTCCACCACAGGGTCCAGCCCGCGGGGATACTTGACCGGATCCGGAGTCCAGTAATCGGGGTTGTCCCAGATGTTCCGGAACGAACCCTTTGCTACCTTGGAATTAGGGCTCTTGCCGCTCTGCCATCCGTCATCGATCTGGAAAACGGCGATTCCGAGTCGGGAGGCCAGTTCCAGTTCACTCAGGCAGAATTCCTCGTTCACCTTGGAATCCTGGCTGCGGTCGCCCCATGTATTCATCATAACAACATCCAGA
Source organism: uncultured Bacteroidia bacterium (assembly GCA_902768365.1). GTDB lineage: Bacteria > Bacteroidota > Bacteroidia > Bacteroidales > UBA932 > Cryptobacteroides. The sequence continues at coordinate 149,602 of CACXKV010000002.1, forward strand.
TGGAGGCGGTCTGTCTTCTGCCAGGCCCGGAGCGCACTCAGCGCGGCCAGTTCTCCCGGGCCGAATACCCCGGTGACGCAGCCGTAGAGGCGTGTCCACTCATCCTTCTTTATATCCTCCGGAAGGATGCCTGCACCAGTTACCTGGAAACGGCCGAAGTCTGCGGTGAAATCACCGGAGGGGTTGCCCAGCTGCACATCGGAGCAGGGCGCCTCCTTCAAGAAGAAGAAGCCATTGCCGGAGATGCCGTCCCGCACGAAAAGCAGGTTACCCTTGTAGCTAAGCTTGCGATAGGCGATGAAATCCTCCTCCTGCACGAGGTTGTTGTTCCAGTCGGTCACGTCCCTGAAACGCACCGCCTTCCCGTGCCAATGCGCACCCGGAAAGCTGAGCTGGTCAAGAACGGTACCGGAAACGGCCTTTGATACCATGTCGGCGGAAGACTCGATATTCTTATGATCGGCGGCGTTTACACGGCCACCCTCAAGAATGCCACGGAAACTGCCTCGGACCCAGGTGTCGCATCCTATCGCAGGCACGCCCTCGAAGAGTCGGTACTCGCGCCTTACTTCAAGTTCGCCCTGAGTATATTGCACGCTCACAAGCAGATAAGCCGGATGCCTTCCGGTGGCGGGGACGCGGGTCTGCTCCATCCGAGCATCCGTCACGTCACCCTTTCCCATCTTGAAGTCCGGGCGCAAACCCTTGGTTTTCAGCACGAAAGCATCGTCCTTACTGCTCAGGCTCAGGGTTTCCAACGCTCCATCGTTCCAGAGGAAGCTCCGCTCTATCAAAGAATTGCCGAGCCGGAGGGTATCCCCCTCCAGCCGGGCATAACAACTCTCCGCCTGTGCCAAAGCAGACAAGCACAGGGTGGAGAGTATCAGACTTAGTAGTATCTTTCTCATTTTGCGTCAGGATTAAGCAGGCGCGGCTGCTTCAGAGGCTTCTGCTCATTGAAGCGCTGGTTATCCGGCAGAGGACCGTCCACCGCAGCGCCTTTCTTCATAAGTTTCTGAAGGTCAGCAAAATAATAGCGGTATACATTGCGGGGAAATGTCTTCCTGACCTTGCATACCGAGGCCGCCAGACCAACCACCTCACCTGACATGCCGCAGGTGCGCATGACGCGGGTCGTGCCGAGGGCCACGTGGGTGACGGATATGTCACGGCCGGCCATGAAGAGGTTATCCACGTTTCTGGAATACAGGCAGCGGTAAGGCACTGCTACCGGATAGATGCGGTTGTGCACCGTCCTGGTCTTGAATTCCTCGCCCGGGAAGTAAGGGGTGATTTCCGGATCGGGGAAATGCAGGTCTATGCTCCAGGTGGTCGCGAAGGTGGCATCCTCGTGGAAAACAGCCTTCTCTATGTCGTCCTGCTTGTAGATGTAGTCCCCCATCAGACGGCGGGATTCGCGCTTGCCGGAAATGTATGCCACCCAGTCCAGGTCGCGGTCGGGGTACATCCCGAGCTTGTTCTTGAGGTAACTCCAGTTGGAGTAGATTACCATCATTCCGTAGTCCCTGATGTATTCGAATTCGGTGGTCATATCGTGCAGCATTCCGGTTTCCCACGTCCATTCACCCATAGTCACCTTCTGCACGCTGGCATCGCTGAAATTGAGGCCATAGTCGAATACGGGAAACTTGCATTTCTTTCCGGTCTCCTTGGAATACCACTGCACCGAGGCACCCAGCACGAAGTTGTCCGGCTCGTCCGGAGCAAGGGACTCGCCGAATTCGGCCTTGCCCTCGCGTCCGTAGCGGTAGTCCGCTCCGGCCAGATAACCCACGGTGCCGTCGCCTGTGCAGTCCGCGAACAGGGGTGCTTCCAGAAGAATCTCCTCGGAGGTCTCTATGTTGCGGATGATGACCGCATCAATCTTGCTGCCGTCTTTGCGGACGGCGACCGCGCGGTTGGAGGCATAGAGGGTGACGTTGGGTTCGGATTCTATCCAACTCTGCTTCTTGCCGTCTTCGTAGTTCTCTGCGGGCTGGGCATTGCCCTTCTTGCTATGGCCGAATTCCCTCTGCATACGGCCCAGGGCCGGATAAGGGCCTACTTCTATAGTGCCGCCGAGGTGAACCCGGATCTCGGCGCTGTTGTTGCCGCCGAGCACGGGACGGTCGTTCACGAGGGCCACTTTCAGGCCCTGACGAGCCGCAGCCACAGCAGCACACATGCCGGATATTCCTCCTCCCACCACCACAAAATCATATTTCGCAGATGCAGCGGGAGTGTCGGTCAGGCCAAGCTGCTGCCTGCGCCAGGCTTCCATATCCGCCGGAGGCACATCCCCGTCGGATGTAAGATATACGGCATCGCAACGCCCCTCGAATCCGGTGAGGTCGTGAAGGGCAAGGGTGGTCTGCCCCGCCTTCAAGCGTATCTGCCCGGCATTCTGCCATTCCCAGCACTTGCCGGTGGAACCAAGCACAGGCTTCAGAATCTTCTTGCCTATCTTAATCTGGAACTTGCCGGGGCCGGGCTTTTCCGACCAGGGCGAGGTCCAGTTGTAGGTCCTTGCCCAGACTGTGTAAAGGCCTTCTGCAGGGATGTTCACGGTGGTGGATGCATCCGCCACCTGCTTTCCCATGCCATGGGCAAGCAGGTAGGAAGATCCCATCTCACTCATGAACTGCTGGTCCAGTACCCATCCGCCTTTCTCGGCAAAGGATTCGCATTCCACGAAAACTCCTTCCGCACGGGCACAGAGGCCTGCAGCCAGAAGCGAGACAAGAAGGATTATCTTTTTCATAATACAATGGTTGTCTTGAGTGGCAGGTCGGCAGATGACGGGCCTGCAAGTATCTCGAATTCACCCGGTTCCAGCTTGAATGAGCCGGATGCCACATCGTAGAACGAGAAGGCGTCCGGGCCAAGTGTCACGCTGAAGCGGACGGTCTTGCCTTTCTGCACCATCTTCTTGTCGAATCCTTTGAGTTCCTTTACGGGACGACGGACACTGCTGGACACGTCATGGACGTAAACCTGTGCGGTTTCCATCGCATCCTTCTTGCCCGTGTTGGTGACGTCGAAACTGACCTCGACCCCGTCGGGGCCTGCAACCGCGCTTATGTTGCTATAGCGGAAACTGGTGTAGGAAAGGCCGAATCCAAAGGGATAGAGGGGTTCTGTGCCGTTGCGGTCGTATCCACGGTAGCCAACGAATATGCCTTCGCTGTAGGTGGTGCGGTTACGGCCGGAATCGTCGAAGTAGCTGTCGTGCACGGGGTTATCCTCCCACCTTTTCTCTATGGAGATGGGGAGCTTGCCGCTGGGAGATGCTTTTCCGGAAAGGAGTTCCGCGATTGCGGTACCGCCTTCCTGCCCGGGATACCAGGCCATCATTATGGCATCCGCGTGCTCCGACCAGCCGCTGAAGTCCACTCCGCCTCCGGCATTGATCACTACGGTGAGACGTCTGTCTTTCAGGCGTCCGAGCATATCCAGCTGGCTTTCGGGCAGCTCGAACGGGCGGTCGAATCCTTCACCTTCTATGTCGCTGTTGAAGCCTGCGCAGTACACCACGTCGGTGCACTTGGCAAGGGCCTTCTGAAACAGGTCTTCGTCGAGCATTCCGGCCTCGAAGCCAACCGTGGCCTCTCCGGCATGCTCATAGAATTCGAAGCGGATATCGTAGTTTCTGCCAGACTCTACGTTCAGGAAGATGGTGCGGGTGCTGAGGGCGTGGTTGCCCCAGTCGCCGCCGAGGCTCTTGCCGTCCACGAAGATGCGGTAGCCGTCATCTCCAGAAAGCACAAAGCGCAGGATACCGTCCTTCGAAGGGGTGTAGCAGCCCTCCCAGCGAACGGAGAAACCGTCGTTGGGGAGTTCCTTCATGGGGGAACCGAAGCGCCAGCGGTGGCTGGGGTCGGGTTCCACGGTGTCCAGGAGGGGTGCACCCTCCAGTTTTTCTCCAAGGTAATATGTGGCCCTGAAACCGGTCTTGCCGCCAGTGCGGACATCTCCAAGAATGGATACAAAGAGGTCATTGTCCGTGAGTACGGTCACGCGCTTATCACTTAGTGCAGCCTTCAGGCCATCTGCGATGGATACGGACGAGAAGGGGGTAACGAAGCCGCTGCCGCCTCCGGTGGGTATGGTGCCTGCGTTCGGTCCCATCACGAGCACCTTTGCCTTGCGCGCGAAAGGCAGCGCACCCTCATTCTTGAGCAGCACCACGCCCTCGCGGGCGATGTCGAGTGCTGTCTGGCGGGACTCGGGGTTATCTTCCGGAATGGAAGCGTCCTTGCGGGGGCTGTCGAAGAAGCCGAAGGCGATGAAGGTCTGCAGTATGTGCTGCACTTTCTCATCTATCTGCGATTCGCTGATAACACCGTTTTCAAGCAGGGGTTTGATGCGGGCCCTGGTGAAGAAAACGCCCTTGGGGCACTCCATATCGAGGCCGCCGTTCACCGCACCCAGGGTGCTGTAGACAGAGGTCCAGTCCGACATCACAATGCCCTCGAAACCCCACTGGTTGCGAAGGACCTCGATGTTCATCCAGGCGTTTTCGGTGGAGTGCACGCTGTTAACCAGGTTGTAGCTATCCATCACGGCACCGACCTTCGCCTCCTGAACGGCCTTGCGGAAGGCCGGGAAGTAGATTTCCTGGAGGGTACGCTCGTCCACGTCCGAACTCATGCGGTGGCGGGAGCGCTCCTGATTGTTGGCGGCGAAGTGCTTGACCGTGGCCATCACTCCTTCCTCCTGCACTCCCAGGATGTACTGCACCGCGGTCTCGCCTGCGAGGTAGGGATCCTCCCCAAAGTACTCGAAGTTACGCCCGCAGAGGGGTGCACGGTAGATGTTGACGCCGGGGCCGAGGAGTATGCTCACTCCCCTCGCCTTTGCATCCTGTCCCAGGGAATGACCGAGCCTGCGGCCTAAATCCCGGTTCCAGGTGGATGCGGTGAGGATTCCGCAGGGGAAGAGGGTGCTGACGGTATTGTTCCTGATGCCCTGGGGGCCGTCCGCCATCCGGATTTCGGGAATGCCGAGACGCGGTATCGCGTGGGTGAAGAAGGATCTTGCACCTGCTATGTAGTCTATCTTTTCGTCAAGCGTCATCTGCTTCACGAGCTCCGCGGCCCGTGCCTTGTCGGAGTCGGAAATGACGACCTGTGCCCGGGCGCAGACGGCAGCCAGACACAGAACGGACATGATGATGGCGGTCTTTTTCATGTTATTCGATCGTTACGGGGATGAGCTTCACCCATCCGTCATCGGTTTTTTCGCGGGTTGTTGCAATCTGGATTCCGGGCTTTTTCTTCGTCACGTCCAGGATAGCTACACCCCAGACATAGGAGCCCTTTTCAACTCCCGAAAGAGAGGTGCTGAAAGTATAGGACTTGGGCGTGCCGTAGGTCCAGTCGCAGGGCTTGGCATCCTCATCGTAGAAGATGTGCACGGGTTCCCCGTTAGCGGGATTCAGGAGTGCGAATGCCGTCTTGAACCTGTCTTTATAGGGTTTGATGTTGGTGGGGCAATAGGCCCAGCCGAGATTGTTCCAACGGTGTACGATGCTCACGGGGCCGCCGGAGTATGCCTTTTCAGGAACGGAGATGCGGTCCGGATAAAGCCTGTAGAACTGGGTCTGGATGGCTTCCTGCACCAGGTCGTAGGCCTCGTTGAACCACGACCAGGTCTCACCCATGGTGTAGTTGGAGTTGTAGCGGAAGTCCATGGTGTTCACACAGCCGTCACGGGCATCATCGAACTCTCCGCGGCGCACTTCCGCCCAGTCTGCGTAACCGTCGTTGTTGATGGCTGCCAGCGTGTGGGAGGCCCTCACCCATCCGCCTTCGGCGTGGATGGGGACCTTCCATTTCTGGCTGTGGATGAAGTTCTTCTCCCAGGTGCCGTAGTAGCCGTGCATGCCGAAAGCTCCGCTGGTGAGACAGAGGCCCTTGTCGATGCCTTTCTGCACCAGGCGCTGGCTGTCGGGATCGGTCTTGTCGCCGCTGCCCGTACCTATGGACTTATGGAAGTTTATGCAGATGGGCACCTTGTCGAATATCTCCAGGAAGAGGTCCGTAAAGTAATCGAACACGGGTTCGCGGGGTTTCTCGTCACCGGTCGAATAGATGCAGGTGTGGTATTCTCCCCACTTGCCAATGCCCCAGGAGCCCATCCAGTCCAGTTCGTCCGGATTGTTGAACTCCTTGGCGAAGGCACGCAGGAACTTCTCGTAGCACTGCTGGAAGATGGGGTCGTCGGGGTACGGGGTCCATACTTTGGTGGATCCCGTGGTAGACTCGAAGCCCTTGGCACCCTTTGTCTTCACGTAGTCCGGGCAGGCGTTCACGTGGAGATCCCGACTGTCGGCACGAAGCTGGAATATCAGCTTCAGGCCGCGCTGGCGGGCGCCTTCGCGAAGCATGCGGAAACGCTGTGCGGGCTTGGTGTTGCAGGCGGTATCCCAGAAGTAGAGACCTTCCTCAGGCTCGGCCTGGCTCCAATACGAGCGGATCAGCAGGGTGTTGGCATAGTCCGAAACCCTGATGTTGCCGACCTTGGACGGGAAGTTGTCGTAGATTTCCCAGAAGTTGTCGGCAAGACCGTCTCCCAGGCCGGAGTAGATTACCCAGCCGTTGAAAGGATTGCGGTACATCGTGGTGCGGTCCGGCGCAATGCTGACCGCAGTGTTCTCGGGCGTCTTGGGATTGTCCCCGCCGCCACCGCCTTTCTCGCCGCAGGCTGCCAGTGTGATGGCAGCCAGGGCGATAGAGGCTATTGTTCTGAAAAATCTCATAAGATAGTTTTCGAAAGATACGAATTACTAGAGAACTTTGGCTATTCTCAGGCCACTGAAATGAGCGTCGGCACGGGTGCCGGTATCAATACCCTGAACTTTGATTATCACTTTCCCTTCAACATCAGGAGAAATGCCGTCAAAGTCCGTCTTGTGGATGGACATGAGATTATATGTATCCATTGCAGCGATGCTTGCCGGCTTCCATCCCTGATATACATCATGAGGATCGCTGGTAGTTGCCCCCACAAGCGTGAAACGAGTCTTGCGAGCGGCAGCGGAAGCATTGAAACGGGTAGCTACGATTCTGAAATCATATTTTGCCGAGGAGCTCAATCCTGTAATAATAACCGACAATTCATCAGAATCCGCACCTTTGTCATGCAAAATCTGGAGTCCGTCATAGAGCACGCCCTTCGTCCAAGGCTCATCATCGGCATAATAGGTAGGAATGCTCTTGTCGTTTCCGCTGGTACCATTATACTTATAGTTGGCATCAGCTGCCGGGAAAGCAGAAACATCGCATCTTGCCCCTGTGAGATTTCCATCATAATCAACCAAAGTATAGTTAGGGCAGGAGTCATCGACGGTATCCGGATCGGTATTGCGGAGTATCTTCCAAGGTGCTTCGGACGCACCATGCTCGGATCCGCGGATGAAATCCACAAACATTTCCTGTGTATAGACCTTGAATCTGCCGGAAGTCTTGTTGTACATGACGTGGTATGTGCCGTCTGCAGGAATAGTGACATCGCTTGCAACCGTAGTACCGGAATACTTCTCGCGAACAGTAAGTTTACCTGCGCTCAAAGCACCGCGGAAAGTGTACACATCATCGAATTGTATGAGCTTAGGAGAACTCGAGAGATCTCCATTGACCTTGGTCATCTCAGTTGCACTTGCCAGAGCAGTGCCTTCCATCATAACGACGGCCTGGCCATCCCAAAGCTCACCTATGTTGCGGGCCTCGGAACGGGTGAAGGTGACATCCTTGCTGGAAACCATGTTGTAGTTTCCGCTGGTGCGCTCGATGGCCACAGTGTAACCGGTGGTAAATTCCTGAGGTGCAACTGCTATGAAGTATTCAGTACCCTCAGTGAATGTTCCGCTCAGTGTAGCAGTTGCGCTGCCGGTGGCGGTAAGGGCACCGGTCGAGGCGTTGATGGTGCATGCACCGGCAACCTTCTCGCTGCTGTTTCCACTGAAGGAAACGCTCGTGAGATCGTCCATTCCGGTAGGAACGGTGAACTTGAGATATGCTACTGCGTTCTTGAAAGAGAGCGTAGTGGAGGTGGTGGTTGCAACGGCAATGTGCGCAGCAGGGTCAAATCCGGCTGCTGTTGCGGTTTGAGCTGCAGGGAGTTCGGTAGTAACGGTTCCCGAAGTGCAACTTGCGCCCGCGCTGAAAGGATACAGGGCAACATACTCGGATGCTGATGCGAAACTGTCGCTTGTAGTAAAGTCGGCGGTGGCACCGGAACCGGTAGTAGAATAATCGGCCTTGGCCGCTCCATTCCATACTGCGAGATGATCTCCGGCAACCCAGACGACCTTGGTGCCGCTCAGTTCTGCCTTGGTTCCGACCGAAGCCTTGAACACAGGGGCATTTCCATTGAACTCAGTGTTATTGATCTGAGCTTCTTCTTTGGTGCAAGCTGCTGCAATGGCAAGCAGGGCTGCGATAGCAATAATACTCTTTTTCATAACACTAAAAATCTAAAGTTGCGTCCACGACATCAATATCCTCGCTCCAAAGAGCAGCGTTGAGTTCAACGCTCTGGCAGATCATTCCGCCGTGCTGCACCTTTACCACCTCGGTGCAGGGAGGCATGTAACTCACTTTTTTCATGGTTTGGTTATCGTTTATCAAATGTAACTTTCGCATTGACTGCAGTATTGTTCGCGGGGCTGACCTCGTCGGGCATCTCGGAGATGTCCACAATCACGAAGTTCGCACCTTCAGGAATCACGAAGTATGAGTAACGATGATCTCCCTGGCCACCGATGCCGTCCACGGTTTCGCCGAGGGCGGGTTCGACGGTGCCGGTGTGGTCGTTACGCTTGGCATCCGCGGTGGAGCCGAAGGCATAGACGTTATTCTCTATGCTGGACACGAGGAATGTGAGCCATGCAGCGCCTGAGGTTGCACCGGTAACCGAGTTCTTGGAGTTGTAGTTACCGCTCTTGCGAGGGAGGGCATCACCCTTGTACACAAAGATGTACGGGTTAGCAAGGCTCTGCTGGAGAGCGTACTTGCGCTGGAAGCCGGCCTTCAGGTCTGAATCCTTGTCTGCAGCATTGAATCCTCCCCACATCCAGAGTTCAGTCACTTCCTGGGTATAAGGGTTGATCTTATCCACGGTATTGTTGTAGGAAACCTGCTTGTTCTTGGGATCGGTTGCGGGCGAGTAAATCTTGATGGTCTTGGCATCGGTGTCGACGACAATGCGATAGACACCTGCGGTTGCGATCTCCCAGTACTTGACTCCGGTCTGAGTGGTGAGAGCCTGGCCGAATGCGACGGCGGTGCCGTCTGCAATCTCATGGCTGTCGCCAGCAGGGACGATGGACAAGTTCTTTGCTTCGTTGAATGACACAGGGATGTAGAGTTTGCCTGCAGCGAGTTCACCGCGCCATGCATACACTCCAGGATTCTCCAAAGTGGGCTCGATCTTGGTCTCAGCCGCAATGGCGCTGCCCGCCAGGAAGAGGGAATCGACCTCGAAAATCTGAGAGGTAGGGATAACGGTTACGGTCTGGGTGGTGAAGTTGAGGCTTACGCGATAGCTGTCAGCATTGGCGATGGTCCAGAAGCATTCTTCGCTCTTGTCGACCGCCTTTGCAGGCTGTGCTTCGCCGGTGACGGCCACATCGGCACCGCCGGCGGGCACGATCACGTTGTTCTCGTCGCCTAAGATGACGGGGAAGTTGAGCTTACCGGCCTTCAGGTTGCCGTTATACACGAACAGGCTGGAGTTATTGGCGCTTGCAGACATCTCGATCTGATCTCCCACGGCGGTGCCACCCATAAAGACCTTATCGGCAGCGAACTGCTTGGGACCGTAGGTCTTGATGGGAACCACGATGGTGGACATATCGGGAATGACCACTCGGGGACCGGTATAAGTTGCGATAATGCTGAAGCGGAGTTCACCCTTGGTGCTGGTCTGCTGGCCGAAGTGGTCGACCAGCATATCCTGCAGCTGCTTGTTGGTATAGGAGCGGGTGAAGTTGCCACCGTCCTCGTACTCGCTGATTGCCGCCGCTTTGCTCGAAGGCATCTCGACCGAATACTGATAAGTCATTATGAAGTCGTCCCCGTAGTCGTATGCAGGGGTCCAGGTGATGGTAAGGGCAACTGCGTCCGGAGCAGCCTCGTTGAGGATGACGGACTCTGCAGATGCGCTGATCTCCATCGTGGCGTTGTAGTTCGACTTGCTGTTGTCGATCTCGTGCTTGTTGCACCCGATGAGTGCAGCAGCGGCTATGCCCATAAGGGCGATGTTCATTATCTTTTTCATAGAATCAATAGCCTTCGTTGTTAGTCAAATTGCCACCCGAAAGTTCGATATCGTGGGTCGGGATGGGAAGGAGATACTGACGTGCAGGGAAGATGCGCTTTGCACCCTCTTCGCACAGTCCGGCTGCCTTGAGAGGAGCGAAGTCGGCCATACCGTCTTCGTCGATTTCAGGGGTCTGTCCCCAGAACCAGTAGCCTTTGTTGACAACCTTGTCGAGGCAGTCTGCCGGAGCAAGGTTGATGTAGTTATACTTGTTGAGAGCCTTTTCTGCAAGACGCCAGCGGATGAGGTCGCGGTAGCGCAGACCTTCGAAAGCAAGCTCCACGCGGCGTTCCAGACGCACGGTCTGGCGGAGGGTCGCCTGGTCAGTAGCGGTTACCGCAGGATAGAGGGTCTTGGCAGAAGGGCTCACCTGATATGCACGTGCACGGACCTGGTTGATGGCATCGAGCACGGAGTCGTCGATCTGGTTTAGCTCGATCTTGGCCTCTGCATACATAAGGAGCACATCTGCGTAGCGCATAATGGTATAGTCACACTGCACCTGCTTTCCGTTCTCGGTCCAGGTCGCATCCACGCCCTTCTTGAGCAGAAGGCCGTTGTAGGAAGCGTACTGGTTGACGATGCGGCTGTCCTGGTTGTCCTGCTGGGCTCCGGTGGAGGCGTTGGTCACCTTCTTGGTTGCAGGTGAAGGGTCGAACTCGAATCCGCAGTGCATAGTGTTGAATTCAACGATGGTCTTGGTGCAACGGGGATCCCTGTTCTCGAAGGGTTTCAGGCTGTTGAAGAGAGGGCTCTCGTCGATGGGCTTGCCGTCGGTGCAGAGGTAGGCTGCGAGAAGATCCCAAGAAGGAGTATATGCAGCATATCCACCTGCGTTGCGGGGCAGGGAGTTGTTCACATACCACTGATCCAGCAGTACACTGTTCTCGATGGAACGGGGGATGGCGAAGATCTTCTCCTTGATGAATCCGGTGCTCTGCCAGAAGATGTCGGCGTAGTCGGCCTCGAGGGCGTAGTTGCCGAGCTTGATGCAGTTCTGGGCTGCCTCCGCGGCAACTGCCCAGTCGCCATTGTAGAGGGCATAGCGGGCCTTCATCGCATAAGCGGCACCCTTGGTGAAGTGAACTGCGTTCACACCCCAGTCAGCAGGGAGATATTCGGCCGCAAGGTCGAAATCTGCATACATCTTGGCAATCACCTCAGCCTTGGGAGTGCGGCCGTTCTTCTCGGCCTCCTGAATGGTCTGATAGGTGTCGATGTAGGGAACGTCACCGAAGAAGAAAACGAGATCGCCGTATTTGCAGGCACGGGAGAAATAGGCCTCGCCTTCGTAGCGACGGACCTGCGCTTCGTCCATCCCGGCCTCGCGTGCACGGTCAATTTTGTCGAGCAGGGAGTTCGCCCTGGCGATCAGCTTGTAGGCCTGTTGCCAGATGGTGTAGGCATCCCAGGTCTGGCCGTTGACGGTGCCTTCGAGGATGGCGTTGCGATTGGTGTTGCGGTAGGTGAAGTTGTCGGACCACTGCTCCTGGGCGATCAGATAATCCCAGTAGCCTAGCACGTAGAATTCATTCACCGCCATATTGAGTTCGGTCTCCGTGGTATACCAGGAGTTGCTGTTGCCCTGGCTCTTGGGAGTCATATCCATGGACATGCAGGATGCAAATGCAAGCGCGGCGGCAATTATAATGATGATATTCTTTTTCATAAGACTCTCGCGTTTAGAATTTTACGGAAACACCCATCAGGACGGAAGTCGTAATAGGATAGGAAGTGTAGCCCATCTCAGGATCCCATCCCTTCGGATAGTGGCTGAGAGAGAACAGGTCGGATGCACTGGCATATACACGGACCTTCTTGGCTCCGATGACAGAGGTCCACTTGGAAGGAAGGGTGTAGCCCAGGGTGATGTTCTTCAGGCGGAAGTATGCGCCGTTGAACATCCAGTAGTCGGAAATCGCATAGTTGTTGGAGATGCCCACCTTGGTGAGACGGGGATATACAGCCTTAGCGTTTTCTTCGTCAGTGTTGAAGGGGCTCCAGTACTTGCCGTCGATGATGGCGGGGATGTTGCCATAGTTGTCGCGGAGCGGCTGGACCATCGCAGAACCCATATAGGAGTTCTTCTTGCCTATGCCCTGGAAGGCCATCGAGAAGTCGAATCCCTTATAGGCGAGGTTGATGTTGCCGCCGAACTGGAAGCGGGGGAACTGGTTGCCCAGAACCACGCGGTCGTATTCAGGGGAGATCTTTCCGTCCGGAACTCCG
>CACXKV010000003.1:0-142905 GCA_902768365.1 uncultured Bacteroidia bacterium
AGTTTCAGAAGGACTCCACCGACGAAATTGTAGAGGTTGAGGACGCAGAAGAATGCTTCCTTTCGGGTGGTCTTGCCATTGTGAACGCCCAGGTTGCCTACCTTGCGGATATAGTGTGCCGCCATCATCATTCGGTCATCGGAGACGAACTCGATGAAAGGAGCACCCGTCATCAGCTCATACAGGCTGGCTCTTTCCGGCAGCTCGATGTTCTTGAGCTGATAGAGCGTCTTCACCAGCCACTCCAACGCCCGCCGGCAGTTGAGGGCCGACACGTCGTATTTGCTACGACACTCCGCCTCAGCAGCCTCGCAGTAGATGCGAAGGTCCTGAAGCGGCTCTATCTCTCGCAGGTAGTCAAAGTTACGCATAGGCATCATGAAAAATAAGCATCCATACGTTCCGAAAGCAACATCTTCACGTCAATGATTGAATTTGAAATCGATGATTTTTGTTGAAGTATTGCTAAAACCCTTTCAGAAAAATGACGTTGGATTTCAATAGGAGGAAGTATAATTAACAAATCCTTTAATCCAGAATTAGAAATAACAGGCTGAGCAGCATGATTTGCAAATCTATGTAAAACAAGAGTATTAAGTAGCCATGAGGCGAAATAATAATCCAAAACTGAAGAATCGAAGAATGCATCGAAAGCATTGTCCGTTAACCAAAAACAGTCTTCGACTACCCTGACATTTCCACAATACGCACCTACGCGGCCTATAATGATATGTTTCCCTTCTTTATTGAATGCATTATGGTAACCGCTTATGCCGTTCCCCCCATAAACCGGAAATTGACCTGTTACAAAGTCTTTTTCTTTCAACCCATCCCCACTTTTTAGTTTAAAGATATCCTTAAAAGATGAAGACGGCCAATTTAACGAGTTCGCATTAGGGTCACCAAACATCTCGTAGAAAATGGATTGGGCAAGGGCGTCTAAGTCGCGGAGCTGGGCGTTTTTCTTGTCAATGATGCCGGTGAGAAGGTCCAGTTCATCGACGATGCGCTGCTGCTCTTCAATGGAAGGGAATGATATATGTTCCTGAGCGATCTTCTTTTTGTTAAGTGTCGCACCCATTACTGCCTTGTTTGCTCCTTGCCATTTATGGCCAAGCAGATAGTAGTAAAGGTACTCTGGGCTCAATTCATAGCCAGGTTTTATGGGGAACTGCATGATGGCTTCATTGGTATACAGGTTCTTTGCGGCTATTGCAACCTTTCCAATTGAAAGCTTGAAGGACATAAACACAGTCCCTTCTGGAACCTCACGAATTCCTGTCGCCTTAATGGCCTCATCAGATATGGTCTCCTTTGAAGAATCGACATATTTACGATCCTTCATGTCTGCAATGGATACCCACACATTATCACCACTCCAGTAGGATGAAATATCCCTACTTGGAGTTTTTCCCATTTGCAAATCGAATACATCTGCAAATGTCATTATGCTCTTATTGGTAGCCATAGTCATATTAAAGATACTTCGCCCTAAACTCTTTCAAAGCTGCCACAATCTCTTCCTCAGTCTTCTCGATACGTTCAAGAATCAAATCGCTTGGCTCATACTCCACCTTCTCGCGCTCAATCTCTTTGTACTTATTGACCGAGAGCACATAACCATTCTCCCGAATCTCCTCCACCGGCACCAGGAAACTCTGGTCCTTGCGGGTACGGGAATCCTCGCCGGAGAGATTGGCGAAGCGAGCAATCACATCCGGAATGTCATTCTCAGTTACCTCGGTGCGTTTCTGGTCCAGGGAGAAACCGTCGGCCTTCATATCGTAGAACCACACCTTGTCCGTACCGCCAGCATTGGTCTTGGTGAAGACCAGGATGGCGGTAGAAACACCGGAATAAGGCTGGAATACGCCGGAAGGCATAGAAATCACGGCCTGCAGGCGCTGGTTATCCACCAGCTCCTGACGGAGGGCTTTGTGGGCCTTGCTGTCGCCAAAAAGCACGCCGTCCGGGACAATACTTGCGCAACGGCCACCCAGTTTGAGCATCCGGACAAAGAGCGAGACAAAGAGCAGCTCGGTCTTCTTGGTGGGCGTCACCGTGAGAAGGGACTTGGCAATATCGTCACTGTCCACGCTGCCAGCGAAGGGCGGATTGGCCAGGCAAAGGGTGTATTTGTTCTCATCCGTGTTGGAGGTGGAGAGGCTGTCCTGGTACTTGACATCCGGGCTGTCCACGCCGTGCAGCATCAGGTTCATGGCGCCGATGCGGAGCATGGTGAAGTCCGTGTCAAAACCGTGGAACATGGTACCGCGGTAATGCTCTGCATTCTCCTTGTTCAGGAGCTCGGACTTGAAGTGGTCCTGGATGTATTTGGCAGACTCCACAATGAAGCCGGCGGAACCCATGGCCGGGTCGCAGATCTGGTCCTTAAGGGTGGGCTGCATCAATTCCACCATCATGCGGATGATGTGGCGCGGGGTGCGGAACTGGCCATTGGTGCCGGAGGCGGCCATCTTGCCCAGGATGTACTCATAGACATCACCCATCGTGTCCCTGTTGTTCATATCCAGGGAGTTGATGCCATCCACCACCTTCACCAACGTGCGCGGGTTCTGGATCAGGAATACGGCGTCCTTCATGAAGCGGCTATAGGCGGACTCTTTGGCGTCCCCCAGGTTCTTGATGAACGGAAAAACGTCGTTACGAACCGTATTGAACAGCTTGGAGGCTTCATAGTCCTTGAAGATGTTCCAGCGGAGGGTGTCGTAAGGCACATCGCGGTCGGTTTCCGGATTGTGCCAGGACTCGCCGGAGCGGAAGGTGGGATTGTCAATCTTCCCACCGAAAAGGCCGGCCGTTGCTTCGCGCTTGAGCTGGGCATCGTCGAGCATCTTCATGAAGAACAGATAGGTCATCTGCTCGAGTATGGTGAGAGAGTTGGTAATGCCTCCGGTCCAGAAGGTGTCCCAAATCTGGTCTATGCGGTTTTTGATTTCGCCTGTGATCATAAAAAGGGTATAAACTATTGACGTTCAACTTTGTGCGCAAAGCGCGGATATTTGGCTATCACTGCGGGATGCCCCTTTGTGTTCTCTCCGTAACTGGTTACTCTAATCAGTTCATCAATTTGCAGGTTCAACTCCAGCACTTTGCTCTCGTAGATAAGACAATTGCCACAATGGTAGTTATTGTACTGGTCTCGTTCCAACTTGCCTTCAATTTTATCATCTGGAGGAACCGTAGCCACAAGAGCCTTCATCTTAGCAACGCTTTGGGCATCTCTTGGCAGCAAGTTAAACCATTTGAGCAGGTTCAACAATTCGAAGGCTGTGCTTCGAATCAAGAACGGAGCCTGGTCTCCTTGAACTATATTGAAAATCTCTATACGGTGACTACCGTTGTTGCAGATTTCCACGCAGGAATGCATACTCCGCTGGATGTGAACAGGAACGTAATCAGATAACTCCTTCTTCCCCAGATACACACTGCATGCGTTGAGGTTTGCACCGTTGTGTTTGACGGCAAGCAGACCGTACTCATTCAGTTGAACCATTAGCCAGTCGAGAACCGCCCTCATCTTGTTGAATACATCCGGCTTGTTGGTTATGACGTTTTCAACATAGGTGAGGATGTCGGTCATTTCAGAGACGATGTTGTCAGGCAATTTACCGACATCATCAAGGTATTTATGACGAATCTGTGTGCTGAGACGCTTGTCCGCTACAGTCTTGATGTCTTCGAGAAGTTTCTTATCATCTGCTCCCTTAACATAGAGCTTTTCACCATTGAGATAGTTCTCAAACTCTGCGTTAGTTGTATAGTCCGGCTGGCCGGAATAAACAAAACACGGAATCTCTCTGCCGGTCTTATTCGTCAGCTGAAGTAAGAACTTACGGGCTGCATAGAATCCTTTGGACTGGTCCGCCTCGTCCTTGGATTCATATAAACACTTGACATCCAAAATAATGCCGTCATACCGTATGAAATTATTCTCCAACTCGTTGAGTCCGTCCTTGACAAACTCAAAGGCATGGACAATGATGCCATTTTTCTTGGCACTCAAAACAAAGAATGGATCTTCGTTGCATTTATCATCAATCCAGATGATATGATATAACTTATCACTCACCATAATGAGGAATTTTGAGTTCAACACAAACCGGGAACCAAGCCTCGGGATCATTTATAACAGAGATGGAGCCTCCGTAATGCTCAACCGTGGACTTGACGATAGCACCTCCGTCACCGTTGCCTCCCGTGACGCCGGCCGGTTCCGCTCTACGTCCATACCGGCGCGTGTCAACACCTTCCGGCATCGGCTTACCATTATTCTTGAAACGAATCACGAAACAAGAACTCTCGTAGTCGTGAGAAATTTCAATGTCTATCAAGTAATCCGTACGAGACGGATCTGTGAAACCATGCTTTTCTGCATTCTGGATGATGTTGAAAAACACGCGGTCCAAGTTGACTGAGCCAAACTTTACATAAGCGTGATATACATCATCGTCTTGAACGACATCACAGAGGGTATACGCGTCTTCAGAATACCGAATAGAATAATTCATGTGCTTCTGCTCGGCAAGAGCTTTCAAACGAGGAATCACATCAATGATATCGGGCTCAGCGTATATCTCTTCATCAGCCAAGTGATTAATAACTTGGGACATAGAGTCGAAATATCCCTGCACCGAGTTGAAAGCTTGCGCGACTGTAATATCAGAGTCTTCATCTATCAACTCTTTATCGTGACCACTCTCATTCAGGGACATTGAGATGACATCACAGGCGTTGCGGACCTTACGCAGCATGTTGTTAAGATCGTGCTGTCGACGCTGGATGATAGAAACGAACTCCATCTTCTGGGAAGCCATCAGCTCTTCAAGTCCCAACTCGCGTACCTGTGCCTCTTTGCGTTCACGCTCAGCGTTGTGGAAGAATGCCTCCTGAACAGTGTAGTCCTTTGGCATAATTACTTCCAGCGCACGAATCGTGGCAGTATTCATAGAAGGAATTACCGCGCCTGTCTGAATGTCCTTAATCTTTGAAAGGGTGAGAATCAGGCAAGGGATATACACCCTCTCCGGCTCCCGGATTCTAAACGCCAGGATATTAGGGTTAATATAAATCGGACTCTCAGGAGAAGCCGACGCAAAAGTGGGTTTCAGTGTCCGAATTTTCGAGACAAGAAGAACCGGAGTTGTTATCCTTTTGAAGTTACTGGAAATAGCGTCCTCGGGAAGATCGTCTATATTCAGCTGATAATCAAAGGGATTATCAGACAAATTAGCCACAGTCACAACCTTGCCGGACTTTTCATCTGAGGAGCACCTTTCTCCATTGACTACCTCAACAAAGTCTGAGAGTGTGTTTCTCTCAAACCCATCAGGAATAACCACTTCCTGTGCGAAGTAGCGAGTGGGAAGGATATTGTAGTCTTTTGACTTAATATCCGAGTTGGAGACATATTTAACTATGCTCTCATCATTCTCTTGAATTGCAGAGAGCAATGCTTCAAACAGCACCTTGGTGCGACCTTTCACTTTTTCAGTGAAGGAAGCTCCGTTCACCATGCGAACAACGCCAGGGTTCTCTTTATTATTAGAGAATTTGAGAACGATGGTAGGAACAGCGGTGTATTGGAACACTCCGGCAGGAAGCGCTACTACTGTATCGAGGCGATCCGTGTCAACGTAGTGCCGCCTTAGTTCTTGTGTTTTGCCGCTTCGGAAAGCTATGCCTTGCATAAACACACCAATTGCGACACCTTTAGGCGTTAGGCTCGGGACACATTCCCTAATGTACAGGTCCTCGGCGGAGTTCATATCGCCATAGACCCAACCATACTCGCCATGATACACCTTCATGCCAAAAGGAGGTGTAGCAATGATACAATCAAAGGCTTCTGCGTTTTCTGCAAAGCTGGACGTGCCACGCCATAGTCTTATTGAATCCTCGCAATAGAACGTCGAAGGATCCATATTGTGAGCAAGCAGACGGAGAACACCGACTCCCCAAGCAGACACCATCTTTTCCTGAGCAACGTAACGACCTTTACCCACCAGTTCGGTGCAATAAGATCCAGAACCAGCGTAGGGGTTATATAGCGAACCATTGCCGTCGTATCCACTAATTGCAGCGACAAACTTTGTCAGCTCATAGGGTTGAGTATAGGCCCCGCTTTCTTTGCCTTCGTTGGATGTAATGGCAGTGAGTATCTCGTCAAACAGGCGAGTCGTGTTCTCCTGATACCATTCGTCATCCAAGCGCGAGAACTGTTGAATCGCTTTCTGGAATTGACCTTCAGAAGAATGCAATTCCATAATAGCAGGCTGAAATGCTTTGAAAAGAAGATTATCATACTTCTGACCGGAGGATGCAATCTTCTTAGCTACGCGGTTAAGATAGGTGTCCGGGTGGTCTTTTGTTGTATAGGAGTCAAGAAAGCCCTTCCTGTATGCATAAAGGAGATACAGAATAACCTTATAATCCGACACGGCCCCTCTCAGATAACTGAAGATGCCAAAGATGATATTGCGGCCGTCTGTGTAGCTCATCATGCTCATAAGTGTCAAGAATTAATGGGTTGAACTTTTTTTGACGGTGCAAAGTTAAGACTGGCCTGTGCAATCAACCTGCACAGGAAAATATTTTTCGTAAGATTCCCGGATAACGTTCTGTATCCGAGTGCGGAAGGATTCCGGAGAAAGCACCTCAACGTCCTTGCCGAATGACAGGATGAGGGCCTCCAGCTCGTTGTTGGGGATGACGGAAATCTCAATGATGCGATTGTCGGCATCCAAGATGCGCTGGGACTTGTGAATGGCCTTGGTGGTCACATACGGGAAGCGGTGAGCCGAGAACTGGAGCCGGATGGTCTCTTTCTCGCCCGGGAACACACTGACGCCGACCACATCGTCCAGATAGGACTCGAAGTCAATGTCGGAGGGAATGTACTCTTTGTGGATCTGCTCTATCTCCCAGATACGGTCCAGCGGTATGTTGTAGATGGTGTGCTGCTTTTCGTTGAGGCCGAAAAGGAACCAGCGGTTATTATACTCCTTGATGTAGTACGGGTGGATGGTCCAGTCGTAGGTGATATCCGTGAAGGTCTTGTACTGGATATGCAGCACGGACTTGTTGATAATGGCGTCGAAAATGTCCTGGAACCAGTCCAGGCCAATGTAGGCATTGTTCTCGTCGTAGCCCACAACACTCTTGGAGACGCCACGGAGGTTGAGTTTGTCTTCCAGTTTAACCACCAGTTCCGACATCCAGTCAAAATTGGGCATTCCCTTGAAGCGCAGGAGCATCAGGATGGTTTCCTTGAGCTGCGCCAGGTCATCTTCCCCAAGGCCACGCTTGAAGATGGAGAAATCGGGCTCGGAATAGCGGTAATAAAAGCCGGTATTGTCCTCGAGAGTCTCTACTTCTACTCCTTCTTTACCCGCGCGGTCGCGCATGTAGCTGATGTCGGAACGGAGCGTCCGCATCTTGATACCAGAGTGGTCCTCTCCATACAATTCACGCAGGGCTTCATTGCATTTTTCCATGAGGTCCCCGATATAATACTTACGCCGAAAGTTGCTGAAACAATCGTCCAGCACTTTGTAGCGAATTTGTGCGTGTTTGTTACTTGCCAAGGGGTTATAGTGCTATAAACAAACAAATTTAGCTTTTTTTCTTGAAAAGGCCCACAAAAATCGTGTAATACTGTGCAAAGGACTTGCATAGAGGGTAAAAAAGCCTCAACTACGAATTGTAATTGAGGCAATAGAATAACCTGTGAAGTATAGCAATTACCTAAACGGCTCCGGCTCCGCATCATTGAGATACGCCACAATTCCATCGACATGCAGCCCAATGATGGCCTTGCGACCAGCATCTGACAGAAGGAACGCGCAGTCTTCCCTGTTGTCCATGAAGAGGTTCTCCGTGAGACCTTACCGTAAGGGGGTGGACAATTTGTCCCCACCCTTTAGCAAGTTCGGTATCTCGGCGTCGCATTTTGGCAATGTAATCCTTGAGCTTAAGGGTGTCGGCAAGGATGCTTACCACGTCCCTTTGTTTGTCTCCGTCGCTCTGGTCAACAAAAAGGGGACTAATTAAAAGCCGCCAGGCAGCGACTTTTCAATGAGGCTCGGATCAAGATATCTTGAAGCGGTGTTGCGGATTTCGCGTGTATTAATTATCTTTGCTTTCAGCAACCCGGTCGTCCGAATCGGCCGTTAATGAAACAAGGAGCAGATTCATTATCCCCTTTCTAGGGCGTGCTCCCTTCACAAAAATTATTCACTATTCCGATTGCCCGGAGTCCTCCGGGTTGTTGGTATGCCCTATAAACACTATAACTCCATTAAATAAAGAATGCACTATGAAAAAGAATGATGTAATTACAGTCAAAGATGTTCGAATCAAAACTATTGCAAAGAATGGTATTGATTATATCTGCATTACAGACATCGCTCGACAGAAGAATGCGAGAGAACCTAAAGATGTTGTTAAACACTGGATGAGGCAAAAGAACACATTGGAGTACTTAGGCTTATGGGAAAGGTTGTATAACCCTTTTTTCAAAGGGGCCGAATTCGGCCCCCTTTTAGCCCAAGCCGGAAGTAAGTAATTCTTTTACGATGAGCCCATACCGATGGGTAGAGTTGACGGGCTCGATAGGTATTATTACAAAAAATGGTGCAGGAGGTGGAACATTTGCACAACAAGACATCGCATTCAAATTTGCTAACTGGGTTTCTGTTGAATTTGAATTATATCTTGTCAAAGAATTCCAACGCCTAAAATCGATAGAACAAAAGGAACTTGGCTGGACCGCCAAGCGAGAATTATCCAAGATTAACTACCGAATTCATACAGATGCTATTCTGCATAATTTGATTCCTCAGGAAGTATCTCCGGCGCAAGCAAACTTTATTTACGCGGAAGAGGCAGATGTTTTAAATGTCGCTTTATTTGGAATGACCGCCAAACAATGGCGGGAGGCGAACCCCAACTTGAAGGGGAATATAAGAGATTATGCGACAATCAATGAACTGATTTGTTTAGCGAATATGGAGAGTATCAACTCTATGTTAATAAACGATGGAATATCCCAGAGTGAAAGGCTGATTAAGTTGAATCAAATAGCTATTCATCAAATGGTTATTCTTCAAGGTGACAAAAACCGATTATTGTTAAGATGAACCAAAGAAGTGATTCAAATCTCCTCCAGCCCAAGTCTCTTGAAATACTCGTACGTGGGGTCGTAAAACTCCGGGAGGCGGGTGGCGTCGTTGGGGTTGCCTTCCGGGATGCAGATGACCATGCCTTGGCGCGCACGAGTGAGAAGCACTCGATATGCATTCAACTGATACGCACGGCCTTCTGCAATGTTGATGTTTTGCCAGCGATCGCTCCGAAAGTTGAAGTGTTGCCAGCAGTTGTGGGTGGGGTCGTAACGGAAGTCCCCGTCCCAAACAAGGCAAGTCCAATCGAGTTCAAGCCCTTGGATATCGAATTCTGTGGCAACATCTTCCAGGAATAAAGAGGAACGAATATCCGTAATTGGATTCAAGAACCATGGGACGATATCTGCCTGCGAACGAATGTCAATAGCTAAGGGTTTTAGCCTGAATGCTTTAGATGAAACCAGCATTCCATAGCGCTCAGAACCGCGTGCGTGGCTTCTAAGCCATTCTTTTGCTGCATCCAAATTGCGTGTCAATACAATCGGATAGCGGGCACGTATTTCAGAAAGAGTTGCCCTTGCTGCATCAACATCTAGATCCAGCAATTGATGCACAAACAGCGAGAGGGACTCTGCTCTGTATGATCGCTGAGAAACGGCCAGGTGCAGATTCTTGTGAGTATGAACGTGCTTGTTGCCGGAGAGTAACTCCCGAACATTACCTTCAGCGTATTCTTTCTCTGTCAGCTGATCAGAGATGTAAATATCCCAGTCGGGGAAGGTGTCATTGAGTGCCTGAATCCAGAGGCCGATGCCTCCTTCTCCGGAGTTGATTTCCTGGCCGCCTCCAACCAGGCAGACGATGGTTGCCCAATCCTTGTGTTGGTCAAGCGACCAAATCAGGAACTCGCCTTCCGACATGGGGAAGTCGGCCAAGTTCTTTTTCCTTGCTAACCAGGCACTTAGATGCCTCATATCCCACATCCGCTGGGCTTCATCAAATATTGCCACATTCTCTACTTCAGCGGCGCTGCTTTTTGCGGCCTTTGATACTTTTTCGGGGTCAATTTCTATTGTGCCGCCCCGGATGGGGACCTTTAGCTTGGCGAGCATATTGTCCCTGTATCGGTGGATAATCTGAATAAACCTGCTAACCTGTCGCTCTGCTTCTGTTTTAGTGCATTTGCTTCCTTGAGCCTTTTCTTTGGCCACTTTATCCCGGGCCAGGGCTTCTGTAAGTACTTTAACCAGTGGGCCGTTGCCGGACAAATATACTGCAAGGTCTCCCTTTTCTTGTTGGATGGCAACATTTAATCCTACCAAGGTTTTTCCTGCACCTGGCACGCCTGTAACAAAGCAAATGCTCTTTTTCCGTTCCTGCTTGGATTTGCGGATAACATCCATTATGAAAGCAGTACAACTATCAATTCCGGCCTTGTCTGCTTCATGTTTTGTGATATCCTCCACGCTATGGTTCATGTATAGGGCAGATGCTGCCTGGATAATAGTTGGAGTGGGGGAGTATCGACTATATATCCAATTGTGCGCATCAATATCCCCCGCAGGAGCCTCTTTCTCTAAAATGGTAAGCAGCAATTGCGAAAGAGTAAGGCTGTTTGCAAACAGGGGCTCGTAGACTTTATCGTCGTAAGAACTGAAACATAAGCTGTTGCTCAGGCTTTTAGCTTCTGTTGCAACGAGTATGGGAACAATGGTCAGGTTGGCACTTTCTTCATGGAAGTTTTTCAAATCTAGCGCATAGTCCCAAACCTGTTCCTTGTCGTTAACATTGAAGATGTCTTCTCCAACCTTGAATTCAAGGCAGAATACAAGGTTTCTAACGAGTAGAGTAACGTCAATGCGTTTGCCAAGACGGGGAATTGTATACTCAAAGATGATATGGCCGGAAATCCGTGTTTTCGAAAGGACAGATTTCATTACCGAAATCTCTTCCAGCCATGCGTCTCGTTGCTCTAAAGTCAGGTCAAAAGTGTTGTCTTTGGATAAAATGCCCAATATCTCCTCATCCTTTTGGTTGAGGAAAACAGAGGTGGGTGCATCGTAAAAACAACGCTTCATTTAGGAATGAGTGATGTATCTTACAAATATAAGGATTATGTTTAGAAAAGGAGTAAAAAAATAAAGCCAGCCTGGGACGCTGACTTTAGGGCTCGAATCAAGTTGCCTTGAGAGGGTTGTCATCCCTTCTACCCGAATTCCCTGCGACGATTCCAATGCAAAGGTAATGCTTTTTCTGGAACCGGCAATATATTCTAAAAAGACACTTGCGCGGTGTTTCGGATTTCGCGTGTATTAATTATCTTTGTCATAAGCAACCCGGTCGTCCGAATCGGCCGTTAATGAAATAAGGAGCAGATTCATTATCCCCTTTCTAGGGCGTGCTCCCTTCACAATTACAATAGCTTCGTGATTGTTTGAAGTGCCATTTTGGCAATTCAGACCTAGGAAAAAATGGCATTTCATGTTATGAAATGTCTGTTTTCATTTTTTTTAACTTATTAATCATTATTACTATGTGTATAACCAAATATGAGATTCCACGTGGGGATAGCCCTGAAGATGTTAATAAAAGAAAGGACATAATATGGACCTTTTATCAATCGTGGAAAAGAGACAACCCGTCTCAAAGGGTCTATAATCAGAAACTAAAAGATTATATCAATGTTAGGCAGATATCTATTGAAGAAACGGCAAGGCACGCTTCAAAAAGGTATTTGTCAACATTAGCCGTGTTACAGTTGGATGCTATTCTTGCATGTGCAAAAATGATAAGAGCAGGTAAAATAGAGCGAAGAAATAATCAGCAACAATTTAAGGCCATGCTGGTTATGCAATACGTGTGCCCGGGTATTGGAACGGTTAAACTCCTTGTTGGAGTGCGTCACAAAACCTTATTAAAAGTACAATATTGCATCACGGCTTTAGAAGTAAAATGAAAAGAGGCATCCCAATAGAGGATGCCTCTGTATGATTACCTCAGTCTTGCACGATATCGGTTTACCTTGAGGGTGGGCCCCGCCGGGGCGAGGATTTTTGCACTAATGGCTTATTAGCCCGCAATACCGCGTCTTACCAGACCACTGCAAAGGTAATGCTTTTTTTCATTTCTCCAACCTCTTTTCGGTCTCGATCCGGGTTGCAATCTTCTTCTATATCAACCTGGGTCTTTCACGCAGAAAATTGCTCACCAGCGTCATTATGATTGATTTCTTGGCGCTTGCCGTTCTAATGACCATTGTTCCGGACCTGTCCTATCTTGAAAAGCTCTTGCGGAATCTGGTGCTTGATTCAAAGAGCAAAATTTGCACTTTGAATTGCACTTTGGAAGAATTGGCGGCTCACCGAAAAAGAGGATGACCTCACCTCATCTGCCGATGGCCTTTGGGCTCGGGCCTCGGCAGGTCTATAATGTCTTCGTAAGGGTTCATGCCTGCAAAGGTAGAGCCCCGTTTTGAGGGGTTTTGACAATGATAAAAAAACCGCCCCGCATTTCTGCGGAGCGGTCGAATAGTTCTAGATGGTCCCTCTACCACGACATCTGCTGCAACTCTGCGTGCCGTAGCCATAGCACCATCCGCATTTTTGGGTCCCCTTCCCATTGCAGCTGGAGCAAGTCCTTCTGCCGCCGACAAAGGTAACATAGCCCTTGCCCTGGCATCCTGCGCAGGAAACCCTGCCGCTGCCTTTGCAGTGAGAGCAGGACTCTTTCCCGCTGCCGCCGCACTTGGGGCATCTCTGGTTTTGGACGGCATCGTTGTGGTGGTCGCAATGGCATACGGCGGTGATGCCGCATTCATCGGGGTTGGCATTCGACGCGTGGTCGCGCGTGGCTGCTGTTCCGGAGGTGAGCCAGAGCAGCATGGCAATCATGATGAATAAATTGAATTTCATAATACTATGGATTTAGAGGTAAGATTGATTCATGTTGCAGGGGACTCCTTTGACGGACGGGCGGAATTCCGGCATGCCCGGAAGGGAATTCACTTTTTCATGGAACGGCACTATCTGTTTTTCTCCGATCTTATAACCCGCAAGGTCCAGGGTCGTTGTCTTCCCATCCTTCCGCATCACGACCAGGTGCTTAAAACTCTTGTCCAGCCATTCGTATCTGGCGGTCCTCAGTCTGAAGTAGCGGTAGTTGATGAAGCAGTAGTCTATCTCCCCAGCGGGGATGAGGCAGCCGTTGCCGTCCGTGATCCCTTCGGGGGAGATGGTTATGGTCTTGTTCCGTTTCCGGAATTCCCGGATGAAATGAAAGGTCATTATTGCCGCCAGCGCGAGGAAAATGAGCCAGGCGTACAGGTAGCCGAGGAATTCCCCTTTTTGAATTGCGACCACGGCAATGGCCACTGCGGCTGCAATCAGCATTGCGGCCAGGATGCCAAATGCAATGATATACCCTCTGCCGTATTTGATAGACACATCCATAAACAATGATATAACTTTCTGATTATCACGCAGTAATCCTGTTTTGCAAATATACTGGTTTTTCGGAAAAATGCAAGAGTTTGCAGGGTGAATGCTATAGTCCTCGGAATGACAGGGGGGGGGTATTTCTAAGATATTAGTCGAAGAAACTCCTTATAGTTCTCACTATTCTTTATACCAAAAACTGCCATAGAATGGGGACTTGTGGTAAAAAACTGCCTGATAGGGGTGGTTTTTTACCAAGAATCGGCTCTGGAGGCCACTTTGTGGTTAAACGTTTAAACGGTTAAGAACTTCCTCAGGGATTTCGCGGCCAGCATCCGCAACATCGTAGGCGGCCGCAGCGGCTCCTATGAGCAGGAACTCATCAACGGTATGTTGATGGTCACCGCCTCAGGCACCGCCGTAAAGCTGGCATAATTCTTTCATTTCTCCAACTTCTTTTCGGTCTCTATCCGCGTTGCCTCAAACATCTCCATCATGCCGGACAGGGCGGCGAAGGGCATGAACTGGGCGGCGCGTTTGGCCATGCTCATCCGCCGATGGCCCTTCGGCTCGGGCCTCGGCAGGTCTATAATGTCTTCGTAAGGGTTCATGCCTGCAAAGGTAGAACGCCGATTTGTCAGCCTTTGACAAGTCGCCACCGGCGTGAAAAAAAGTAATTTTTATTATATTTGTAGGTTAACACGACACTAAAAAACAATTTAATATGGGAGCATTTCACGCATACGACATCAGGGGAATCTATAACGTAGATTTCGATAAGGAAACCGCATACAAGATCGGGGCATTCCTGCCCGAGCTGCTGAAGGCAGACAAAGTGCTGGTGGGCCGCGATTGCCGCGTCTCCGGCCAGGAGATCCACGACTATCTCATAAAGGGCATCACCGATGCCGGGGCAGATGTAGACGACATCGGCCTCAGCAGCACTCCGCTGGTGTATTTCGGCACAGCGAACTACGGCTACAAGGCCTCGGTGCAGATCACGGCATCGCACAACCCTGCCGAGTACAACGGCATGAAGGTCTCCCGCGAGAACGCCCTTCCGGTCGGCCTCGACACCGGCCTCGGCCAGATCAAGGCATGGATAGAGGAGGGGCGCCCCACGCCCAAGGCTGCAAAGCCCGGAAAGGTGAGGGAAATCGACATCAAGCCGGACTATATCGCCTTCCTCAAGAAGTACAAGGGCGACTACTCCAACCTCAAGATCGCATTCGACCTCTCCAACGGCATGGCCAATCTTTTTGCCAAGGAGATATACAAGGACGAAAACGCCGAATGGCTCTTCGACACCATCGACGGGCGCTTCCCCAATCATGAGCCTAACCCGCTGATTCCCAAGAATGTGCAGCCTCTGCGCGAGCTTGTGGCAAAGTGCGGGGCCGACCTGGGCGTCATCTACGATGGCGATGCCGACCGCGTGATGTTCGTGGACGACAAGGCCCGTTTTGTGGCGCCCGACCTCATCATCGCCATGATGGCCCAGTACTTCTGCGACGAGCGCGGAGAAAAGAACCCTCGCGTGCTCCAGGAAATCCGCTCCTCCAAGGCAGTAGGGGAGTATCTGCAGAAGTACGGTGCCGAGCTCCACACCTGGCGTGTTGGCCGCGCATTCGCAGCTCCCAAGCTCCGCGAGATCGACGGCCTCTGGGGCGGTGAACTCGCCGGGCACTACTACTTCAAAGATTTCTTTTATTCCGACAGCGGCATGCTCGCCAGCATCATAGTGCTGCGCATCGTGTCTGCCCTCAAGAAGCAGGGAAAGAGCTTCAGCCAGCAGATCGACGAGCTCACCAAGTACAAGAACTCCGGCGAGATCAACTTCCGTGTGGAAGACAAGGCCGGTGCCATGGAGGCAGTGAAGAGCTTCTTCGAGAAGAGCGAGACGCCCACCGCGGTGATGGACTTCGACGGCTACCGCCTGGAGTTCCCGCAGTGGTGGTTCAACATCCGCCCGTCCAACACGGAGCCATATCTGCGCTTCATCTGCGAGGCCACTACCGACGAGTTGCTCGCGCAGAAGATTGCCGACGCGGCAGCCATTATCGAAGGGCAGTTTGGAGGGAAGAGGGCGTAGGATGCTGAGTGTCAGGAAGATACTTATTGCAGCCCTGGTGCTTCTGCCGTCTCTGGCGGGAGCGCAGGAGCATCGCCTCAGCCTCAAGGAGGCCGAGAAACTGGTGCCGCGCGAGGTAAAGAAGCCGGTGAAATCCCTCATCCCCGGGAAGGCCAAGGACGTGCACGACACTCTGGACACCTCGGACCCTGCCGTCAAGATCATCCTTTGCAGCGACGGCACCTGGCATTACGAGCGGGACCTGCGCGCCCTTGCCGACAGCGCTGTCTTCCGCAAGGCCTGGGTGTCGAACGATATGAATCCCTATCGCACGAAGTTGGAGGATCTGCCGTACCGCGTGACCCTCTGCCTGGCCGACTCCGCGAGCCGCTTCTGCTGCCCCCGGCAGATCAAGGTGTTCTCGCCCTTCGGATGGCGCAGGCGCCGCAATCATACCGGGGTGGATCTGCCCCTTCCTACCGGCACGCCGGTGTATGCCGCGTTCGACGGCCGCGTGCGCTGCTCCATGTATAACCGCGGCTACGGCAATGTGGTGGTGATACGCCATGCATCCGGCCTGGAGACCACCTACGCGCATCTTTCCGCCCGCAAGGTGGAGCCGGGGGACTATGTTTCCGCGGGGGATGTGATAGGCCTCGGAGGCTCTACCGGGCGCTCCACCGGCCCGCATCTGCACTTCGAGACGCGCTACGAGGGCTTTGCCTTCGATCCGCAGTGGCTGATAGATTTCGAGACTGGCACCCTGCGCCACGGCTGGTTCGTGCTCAAGCGCAAGTATCTCTCCAACACCTCCAGGTATTACCCAGAATCCGAGGAGGAAGAGGAGGAGATCTACAAGACCGAGGAGGAGGAGCGCGCCGAGGCGGACCGCATTGCCAAGGAGATGGCTGCGGCCCAGTACCACACTGTTAAATCCGGCGATACGCTCTATGGCATCGCCAGCAAGTATCACACTTCGGTGGCTGCCATCTGCAAACTGAACGGCATCAGCGCATCCACCCCTCTCAGGATAGGTAAAAAGTTAAGAGTCAAATAGTTATGAAAAGGATTCTTCTTGCGGCTTTGGTCTTGCTGCTCGCTGCTACAGCCTGCAGCAGGCGCTCGCCAGAGCTCTACACAATCAGGAACGCCTCCGGCATGGAGGTGAGCATCACCGACTTCGGCGGACGCATAGTCTCGTTGCTTGCGCCCGACCGCGACGGGAGTCTTCGCGACGTGGTTCTCGGCTTCGATAATCTCAAGGATTATTATCCCGAGCGCAACCAGACCGACTTCGGGGCCAGCATCGGCCGCTATGCCAACCGCATCAAGGACGGCGTCATCACCATCGACGGAGTGAAGTATCAGCTCTCCCGCAACAACTTCGGGCACTGCCTGCATGGCGGCGAAAGGGGATGGCAGTACAAGTTCTACGATGCCGTGGAGCACACAGAGAATAGCCTGAAGCTGAAGATGGATTCGCCGGACGGCGACCAGGGCTTCCCCGGAAACGTGAAGGCCTTTGTGACCTTTACCCTCACCGACGACAACAGGCTGGATATCCGCTACGAGGCCACTACGGATGCCCCCACGGTGGTTAACATGACCAACCATTCCTACTTCAATCTTTCCGGCGACCCTGCCGCGAACAGCATCTGCGCCCACGAGCTCTGCATCAACGCCTCCAGCTTTACTCCCGTGGACGATACCTTCATGACCACCGGAGAGATCTGGCCCGTGGAGGGCACTCCCATGGATTTCCGCACTCCCAAGCCCGTGGGGCAGGATATCGACGCGGATTACGAGCAGCTGCGGAACGGCCGCGGCTACGACCATAACTGGGTGCTGGACACCAAAGGAGATGATTCCACCGTTGCCGCGGAGCTCTACAGCCCCGAGAGCGGCATAGTGCTGAGGGTCTACACCGACGAGCCCGGGATCCAGGTGTATGCCGGCAACTTCCTGGACGGCACCGTCACCGGCAAGGGCGGGGTAGTGTACGCTCATCGCACCGCCATCTGTCTGGAGACCCAGAAATTCCCCGACACTCCCAACAAGCCCGAGTGGCCTTCGGCCCTGCTCGTGCCTGGGGAAACCTACACCAGCCATTGCGTATTTGAATTCGGAACTAAATGAATATGAAAAAGATAGCTTTTGTTTTGGCCGCGCTCGTGGCGCTGGCTTGCAATAAGTTCGAAACCCCCGCTCCGGAGGATTCCCTGACAATCAACGGTTCCAAGAACCTGTCTTTCGAGATTGCCGGAGGCAAGCAGAATATAGTGTTCACCACGAATGCCGACTGGACTGCCAGGCCTTCTTCTACCTGGCTGGACCTCTCTGTCGAAAAGGGCGCGAAGGGTGCCGGCTCGGTGGAACTGACCGTTACCCAAAACACCGGATACACCCCCAGGAACGGCTACATCGCCTTTGCGGCGGGCACTGCCAAAGACACGGTTTACGTGACCCAGGCCTGTGCAGACCTGCTCAGCGTGGAGCCCGCGTCGTTCAGCGTCGGAAATGCCGGAGGAGTGTATTTCTCCAAGCTCAAGACCAATCTGGACTATAGTGTTAAGGTCGAGGATGCCTCCGCTTCCTGGATCAGCGTCAGCGGCGAGGGGGTCAAGGCTGTGTCGGATATCACCCTGACTATCAACGTTGCCCGCATCGAAGACGTGCACGGGCGTTCCGGAAGGATCCTGGTTTCGGCCGGGAGCCAGTCTGCTGAAATCAGCATCAGCCAGAGCGGCCAGGCGCCTGAATTCTCCGCCACCGTCGCCGACAGGAGGGCCCCCGTGGCAGGGGAGACCTTCTCCGTTCCGGTCAGCACCAATCTGGAGGTCAGCGCTTCGGTGCCTTCGTGGATCACCGCCACCCGCACTGCCGAGGGCTTCGACTTCACGGTTTCCGCCAATACCGGGGATGTCGCCCGCACCGGCACCGTGACCATCTCCAACGCCGAATTCAACAAGAAGGCCAGCTTCAAGGTGAGCCAGAAGTCCCCCAAGTCCCTGTACATCCTCGCCATAGGCAACAGCTTCTCTACTGATGCGATGGAGTATCTCTATCAGATTCTGCAGGAGTTGGGCTACAAGGATGTCTTCCTGGGCAACCTCTACATAGGCGGATGCACCCTGCAGACGCATGCGAACAATATCACCTCTTCTGCGAATGCCTACGAGTACCGTGTAAACAACAGCGGCAAATGGACTTCTACCAACGGATACATTTCCACTACCGCCATGAAGGAGCGTGACTGGGACTTCGTGAGCATGCAGCAGGCCAGCGGCTATTCGGGAATTGCGGACAGTTACGAGCCTTATCTGTCTACCGTGGTTGAAGCCGTGAAAAAGTACTGCCCCAATGCCAAGCGCATGTGGCACATGACCTGGGCATATCAGGGGGATTCCAACCATAATGATTTCACCAAGTACGGCGATGACCAGAAGACTATGTATGAGGCAATCCTCAATGCGGTGAATACCAAGGTGCTGTCCCGTGGCGATTTCGGTTTTGTTATACCTTCCGGAACCGCCGTCCAGAACCTGCGCACCAGTTTCCTTGGCGATAACATCACCCGTGACGGATATCACATGTCATACAATATCGGACGTTATCTCACTGGTCTTATGTGGGCTCGCAAGATTACCGGAAAGAGCATCGCCGGCGTCAGCTTCAAGCCGTCATCCTACACATACACCGACAGCCAGATTGCCGTAATCAAGGATGCAGTGGAAAAGGCGTACGAAAAGCCCTACGAGGTCACCACGTCCTCCAATCCTTTGGTTCCGGTCCTGCCCACCGATGAACTGAAGCAGGCTTTCGTCAATGCAGGATATGACCTCTCGCAGTATGAGGCGGTTCCGTTGGTTTTGACGAACAAGGCTTACTACAATTCCACATCATCCTCCGTAAAGACGAGTGCTACTGCCGGCAGCACGGCAAGCAATACTTCGCAATTCGCTGCGACGCAGATTTTCAAGAAGGCAAATATCCCTGCGGGCTCGGTGATAGTCTTGAAGGATGGGTTCCAGTATCGTCCCGAAGGGTGGACTTCGCTGAGATCGAAGAACTCCGATTCCGCCCGCCCCAAGAATACCACGACAAGTATAGTGGTTGTGGACGATGCCTGGTGGGGGAGCTGGAACTACCGCGCTTTCAATCTGGCCAAGGAAAAAAATCCGAACTTGACCGATGCCGAACAGGAGACCCTGAGGAGCTGCTTTGCTATCTTCAAGCCTAAGCAATGAGAAGGGTTTTGATCTTGCTGTCTGCCGCTGCGGTGCTTGCCTTGCAGGCCTGCTGCGGCGGACAGTCGCATTTGGTGGCCGA
The DNA here is from genome assembly GCA_902768365.1 of uncultured Bacteroidia bacterium. GTDB lineage: Bacteria > Bacteroidota > Bacteroidia > Bacteroidales > UBA932 > Cryptobacteroides. Next base: position 19,980 of record CACXKV010000003.1, read on the forward strand.
TGAGTCGGTGATTGCCGCATCGCCCTGCTCGGACAGCATCTATCTCTATACCCCCGCGATAGTGGAGGGTTTTGACGGGCGCTATGTTGTGGCGGTAGATTATGGCGGGCCCGGCACCGGCGCCCTGGATGGCCCCAGGTCCGATTTTGGGGACTACAAGGCCGGCAATCAGATCCGGGTTCTCCTTTCCGATGACCGCGGCGCCCACTGGCGGGAAACATCTGCCCGCATCCCCATGATGCACGAGATCCTCTTCAAGGCGGGGGAGTCGCTCTACATGATAGGGCACTCGCGGCGCCTGCTCATCTGCCGCAGCGACGATAACGGGGAGACCTGGAGCGCTCCTGCCGTGCTTTGCGCGGAGGGCCGCTGGCATCAGAGCTGCACCTCGGTGGACGTGTATGACGGCAAGGTGACCCTGGCCTACGAGAGGTGGATTTCCGACGGGCATCCCTGGCCCGGGGTAGGCCCTGTGCTCATGCAGGCCCCTGTATCTGCAGATCTGACCCTGGCCTCGAGCTGGAAGTTCTCGCCCCTTTATGACCCCGATCCTGCCATGGAGGCCGCCCTCCCAGCGGGTATGGCTCTCGAGGGGGACGGGCATTCCGGCCTGCTGGAAACGAATGTGGTGAGGGTGTTGGATCCGTCAAGGCCTTTCTATGATTCTCTGGGGCGCTCCGTGGTGCTACTGTCCCGGGCCAATGCCGGCATGCCGGATATCGGCGTGATGCTCCGCGGCCGGGAGATGCCGGACGGCACCTTGCTGATCGACCGCTGGCCCCGCAAGAGAGGGGAGGCGCTCTTCGCGCACATCCCCGGAGGGCATCTGAAATTCCATATAGTGTATGATTCCGAGTCCGGGCTGTTCTGGCTTCTGCATTCGCAGAGCGATGGGATTATGCAGGAGCGGCGCCGCCTGGCCCTGTCGTATTCTCCTGATTTGTTGCGCTGGACCTTCGCCGGCCTCGTTGCCGTGGGCCCTTCCGACCATTCTGCCCGGCACTATGCGACAATGATTGTGGACGGCGACGACCTCTGCATAGTCAGCCGCTCAGGCGATCTTGCCGCCCGCACCGCCCACGACGGCAACATCGTTACCTTCCACCGGGTGAAGAATTTCAGGAAATTGGTTTATTGATCTTCGATCCGGATAAAATCCTGCGTCAGGCTTCCCTGGGGGCTTTCGATGGTGATGGTCATCTCGTTAGCTGAGGCAAAGAACACCGACGCGTCGTACATCAGATCGAATGGCTCCCATCCGAAGATGAGCTTGGAGTTAGGCTCGTCGTACTCGTATATGCCGTACAGCTCTATGTCCAGGTACTGGGTCTGGATGAGGGTGCCGTTCTCCCTGAATTCGTAGCGGGAGTAGTACATGCCCTCGTGAAGCCTGTCGTAGAGGACAGACGTGCCATTGGCATTCTTGTAAAGGCCGGACACCATGCCCCAGGTGCCTACGATGCTGTATTCGGGTTCTTCCTCCTTCGGAAAAGCACTGCACGCTCCCAGAAAGAGTACTGGGATAAGGAGGAGTGGAAGGATTGACTTCCTTTTGAAAAAACTTTTAAACATGCGTGCGCCGTAAGGCCCCACAAAGATAGCAAGTATTTTGGATAACCAACTTAAAAAGAAGATTAAAAAATCTCGATGCCGAGGATACTGATAATGAGTTGTAGCATGGCACCGCCCTCGTGGTCAAATAAGGCCCTCCTTTGACCAGTCCATTCATCTTCGTTTTCGTTGTATGCAGAAGACCTGTAGAGTTTTTTTGCCATTTTCTTTACAGGTAGGCCGAAAAATGGCTGACCTGTAGAGCTTTTGGCCATTTTTCTTGACAGGTAGGCCAAAAAATGGCTGACCTGTAGAGTTTTTTTGCCATTTTCTTTACAGGTAGGCCAAAAAATGGCTGACCTGTAGAGCTTTTGGCCATTTTTCTTTACAGGTAGGCCGAAAAACGGCTGACCTGTAGAGCTTTTGGCCATTTTTCTTGACAGGTAGGGGGTAAAAAGGGGGTACCTGTATAGAAAATGCGTTTTTTCTCGACAGGTGCCGGGCGATAACCATCCAGCGTTTGAATTGATTCTTGAAATACTGTGACAAAAGGAAAACGGACAAACCTTCGTTTCCGACGATTTGTCCGCTTTGGCTCCCCCTCGGGGACTTGAACCCAGGACCCCCTGATTAACAGTCAGGTGCTCTAACCAACTGAGCTAAGGAGGAATTTGTGGACTGCAAAGGTAGTATAAAAAGTTTAGAGTGCAAAATCTTTTTTGAACTTTTTTCACAGTGTTTTTTTACCTATATTTGTAGTTCAGTAGTTTTATGGATATTACATTACTGTCTAAGATGATAGGCGAGCTCCTGCTCGACCATGAAGAAGTGGGCCTTCCGGGGCTCGGTGCCTTCCTGGCCGAAATGGTGCCCGCAAGCTTCTCAGACAAAGGATACACCATAAATCCCCCCTACAGGCGCGTGACCTTCCTTCCCAGCCGTTCGGAAGATGACTCCCTCGTGGAGCTCTACAGCCAGAGCAACGGCATAGACTACGATCAGGCCAAGGCCATCCTCCAGCATTTCCTCGAGGAGACCAAGAAGGATCTTCTGGATAAGAAACTGGTGGTTTTCCCCGGCCTGGGGCGCCTGCGTTCCACCCGGCAGAACAATTTCTTCTTTATCACCGATGAAGATCTGGACATCTTCCCGGATGGTTTCGGCCTGCCGGCGGTGAGTCTGAAGAATCATGTGGAGACGAAGGAGGAGGTGCAGGAGAAGGTTGAGGAGTTGGTGACGCTCGTCGAGGCGCCGGTGGCCGAAGTGGCTGCGGCCATTCCCGCCGAAGCGCCGCTTCCTGCGGAGGAACCTGCGCCCGCGCCGGAAGAATCTCCCCTCCTGGAACTCGCAGAACCCGCCGCCTCGGAAGACACTGCCTCTGAAACTCATGCCACCCTCGGCACTGTAAGAGGGGGGACCGTGAGCGAAGCGAACGGTGGGGTCGAGCGCAGCGAGACAGTTTCAGAGGCAGCGCCTTCCGGGCGCCGGATGCCCGGCTGGCTCAAAACCACCCTGATCGTCATCCTGATCCTGGTGGCCCTGGCAGCAGTAGCCCTCGCCACATTCGTAATCCTCGCACAAGCCGCACCGGACTTCATCGACTCCATACTCTACACTCCAGAGGAACTCCGGATAATCAATTACCAATAGCCAATGTCCGAACTCCTCTATCCAATCGAACCCGCCCCGCTGCTTGCCGTGAAATCTGCACGGGGAAACTCGGAAATCCTTCCCATAATCGAAGCCAGCGGCCTGGTAATAGGCCGCAGCACCCGCAAGGCCTGCCACAACCATCCCGAACTTCTGCATCCCGTGGTGCACCTCCATATTATCAATCCCTTCGACAAGATCTTCCTCCAGAAGCGCTCCGCCAACAAAGACCTCTTCCCTGGCCGTTGGGACACCGCGGTAGGAGGGCATGTGACCTATGGCGAAAGCCTCATCGAATCCCTCATCCGCGAAGCCGGAGAAGAACTTGGCTTCGTGGATTTCAATCCGTCCTTCATCGAAAACTACATCTGGAACAGCCCCAACGAGTCGGAGATGGTGAACGTGTTCGCCACAGTCACCGACAGGGTCATCTCACCGGACAACGACGAAGTGGACGAAGGCCGCTGGTGGACCAGGCGCGAAGTGGACGAGGCCATGGGCAAGAACATACTCACGCCACAGTTCGAGCAGGAGTACAAGAGAATCCAGGACAAGCTCTTCGCCTTGTTATGATATGGCAGACATCCAGAAATTCATAAAGGACCAGCTCTCCGTGTGGCCTCTGGCCGCGGCTAACTTCCGTTCGCTGAAGAATGCGGAATACCGTTATATGGACGTAGGCGGGCTGAAGGTCACAATCCAGAGCAATCCCTGCCGCATAATCTCCTCCACCGCCGAGGTGGACGAGAAATCCATCGCCGCGAGGCCCTGCTTCCTCTGCCCGGCAAACCGCCCCAAGGAGCAGTTCCACGTGAAGTACGAGGGCAAGAAGCACCGCAGCTACAACGTGCAGGTGAACCCCTATCCCATCTTCCGCAACCACCTGGTGGTAGCCCGCGACCAGCATCTGCCGCAGACCATCTGGCATCACTTCCCGGACATGCTGCTCTTCACGAAGATGTATCAGGACTTCACCGTGTTCTACAACGGCCCCATGAGCGGCGCGTCCGCCCCGGATCATCTGCATTTCCAGGCCTGCCCCAGGGGGATACTTCCGCTGGAGCTGGCGGCCGACAAGGCGCTGGACAGTGCGACGGGCGAACTCGAGCGCGTGCAGGATGCCAGCCTCTACAAGTTCGACGGCTTCACCCGCGGGGTCTACATCCTCAAGGCCACTACCCAGAAATCTATGGCCAAACTCTTCTACCGCCTGCTGGAGTGCTCTCCGCGCAGGGAAGGGGAGGGCGAGCCGCGCTTCAACCTTTATTCCTGGTACAAGAACGGGGAGTTCCGCACGGCGGTCGTGCTCCGTTCCAACCTGCGCTCGCATCACTATTTTGCCGAGGGCGAGGAGCGCCTGGTGATGAGCCCCGGCGCCGCCGACATGGCCGGTTTCTTCATCGCCCCGCGCGAGGAGGATTTCCATAAGATTACCCAGGAGCAGCTGCGGGCAATGGTGGAGGAAGTGTCTGTGAGTGAGGAAGATGATGCCCTCGTGGTGTGGCGCCTGACCCGCACCCAGCCAAAGATCGACGTGGGCATAATGGCCGCCAGTGAGATAACTTTCGAGATAATTTCCGACGGCGCCGGCCCCCAGCGGGTGAGCTGGTGCGACGGCAAGATAAACTACAACGGTGCCCTCTACGACGAGCTGACCTTCGACGCCCGCACCCGTTCCACCCTGTTCAGCGAGCCCAGCTTCATCCTCCACGACATGACCATAGGCATAGGGTTCCACTGGGAGCAGAAGATCACCCGCCGTTTCGCCGGCAGGCTCAGGTTCATTGTTGAGGGGGATAAGATACGCGCCATCAACCGCCTTGGGCTGGAGGACTATCTGCTGAGCGTGATCTCTTCGGAGATGCACGCGGATGCCCCGCTCGAATTCCTGAAGGCGCATGCCATCATCTCCCGTTCCTGGCTGATGAGCAACCTCCGCACGCATGAGCATTTCGATGTGTGCGCAGACGACCACTGCCAGCGCTATCAGGGCCTGGACGGTGCCGTGGGGCAGAATGTGCGCGATGCGGTGGACCGAACCTGGGGGAGCGTGCTCACCTACAAGGGCGAGCTTTGCGACACCCGTTATTCCAAGTGCTGCGGCGGCACCACCGAGCTCTACAGCACCTGCTGGGAAGACAAGGACTATCCCTATCTGCAGGCGGTTGAGGATGCTCCCGCCCCCGGCGAGAGGCCTTTCTGCGACACCGACGACGAACAGATCCTCCGCAAGGTGCTGAACGACTACGATCTGACGACCCGCGATTTCTTCCGCTGGACAGAGCGCCTCGGCGCGGGAATCAAATATCTGAAGCCTCTGAAACGCGGCCCTTCCGGCAGGATTTACGAGCTGGAGATAGAGGACGGCAACGGCCGCAGGGTGCTAGGCAAGGAACTTGCCATCCGCAAGGCCCTCAGTCCCTCCTGCCTCAAGAGTTCCGCCTTCGAAGTGGAGTGGAAGGGAGATGAATGCATACTCCACGGGCGCGGATGGGGCCACGGTGTGGGCCTCTGCCAGATAGGCGCGGCGGTGATGGCGTCCCGCGGATACGACTGCGCGCAGATCCTCCGCCACTATTATACCGGTACCGACATAAGTCAGATGAAAGATGAGTAAAGGCAGGACTCCCTGGCTCTGGGTGCCCACGCTGTATTTTGCGGAGGGCATACCTTACTTTATAGTGAATGTTGTTTCCGTGACCATGTTCAAGCGCATGGGCATGGGGAATGCCGAGCTTGCGATGTACACAAGCCTCCTCTATCTCCCTTGGGTGATAAAGCCCCTTTGGAGCCCTCTGGTGGATGTTGTGCGCACCAAGCGCTGGTGGATCCTGATGATGCAGGCGCTGCTTACCCTGTGCTTTGCGGGGCTGGCGCTGAGCCTTCCGTCCCGCACCGGCGAACCTGTGAGTGCCTTTGCCGTCTGCCTCATCATCTTTTATATCTCAGCCATGCTTTCCGCTACGCACGATATTGCGGCGGACGGCTACTATATGCTGGCGCTGGATGAGCACCGGCAGAGCCTTTTCGTGGGCATCAGGAGCACTTTCTACCGCATTGCGTCCGTGTTCGGGCAGGGGGTGATCGTGGTGGTTGCTGGCCTTCTGGAGACGCGCTATGGGGATATCCCGCGTGCCTGGAGGGTGACGTTGCTGCTTAGTGCCGGGTTATTCCTTCTGGTGACCCTTTGGCATCAGTTCATCCTGCCGGCGGAAAAGCCCGCCGCGACGGGCAAAGGGCCCGTCCGCTCTGTATGGTCCGCCTTCGCCACCTTCTTCCGCAAACCCGGCGTCTGGCTCGCCATCATCTTCATGCTCCTCTACCGCCTGCCCGAAGCCCTCTCCGTCAAAATGCTCACACCCTTCATGCTCGATGCCGTCGGGGACGGCGGCCTGGGCCTCAGCACCGCGCAATCCGGCCTCGTGTACGGCACCGTGGGGGTGATCGCCCTTACCGTCGGCGGCATACTCGGAGGCATCTGGAGCGCCCGGGTAGGCCTCCGGAAGGCCCTCTGGCCCATGGCACTGGCGCTCGCGCTGCCCTGCTCGGTGTATCTGTTCATGGCCCTGGCCCAGCCTTCGAACATCCTTACGATTTATTTTTGCGTGGCGCTGGACCAGTTCGGCTACGGCTTCGGATTCACGGCGTACATGCTCTACATGATGTATTTTTCGCAGGGGCAGTATAGCACTTCGCACTATGCGATCTGCACGGCATTTATGGCCCTGAGCATGATGATTCCGGGATTTTTTGCCGGGATGCTGCAGGAGGCGCTGGGCTATCCGGGCTTCTTTGTGCTGGTGATGGTGTGCTGCCTCGCAACCGTGTTGGTGACGGCTTTGCTGCCTTCGCGCATCGATCCGTCTTACGGCAGGAAGTAAATCTTGGTACGATATATGCAAATATCAAACTGAATAGTTATATTTACGGACACTAAAATTGAGCATTATGAAAACTACATTTAAAATCGCGCTCGCAGCCGTAGCAGCTATGGCGCTCGCAATATCTCCAGTTAATGCCCAATCCAGAGGCGGCAGCAGCAGCCGCTCGTCTTCAAGTCAGACCAGCAGCAGCCGCTCCTCTTCCAGCGCGTCCAGGAGTTCATCTTCCGGTTCCTCGCGCAGCTCCTCTTCGATGAGTTCATCGTCGAGCAGCTCCAGGGCACAGGGCGGTACCATCAGCCGCTCCAGCAGTAGTTCCAGCAGCAGCCGTTCCGGCAGCACTGCCAGCCGCTCCAGCTCCAGCTCGAGCACTTCGCGCTCCAGCGCAAGTACTTCCCGCTCCAGCAGCAGCTCCAGCGGCAGCCGTTCCGGCATCAGCACTTCCCGCTCCAGCAGCACAGGAACCAGCTCTGCCAGCCGCTCCTCTTCGAGCTCCGGCATCAGCACTTCCCGTTCGGGCAGCACCAGCAGCCGCAGCAGCGCGGCCGCTCCTGCAACCACCACCACTGCCAGAGGCGGAAGCCGCAGCAGCGTTGGTGGAGTGGGCAATGCCAACACCAACCGCAATGTCAATCCTACCAACAGCTACGATCGTCAGACCGCAGGCGCTCCCAACGAGGTTCGTTTCGATCCTCATGGAAAGAGGATAGCTCCTATCCACCGCGACCCGATTCCTTTCGACCGTCCCGGCTACTTCTATGGGCATCATCCCCACTACTACGGATACAGGGTGCATCATCTGCCCCACTACAACAGGTATCGCTACTGGGGACGTACCTACTACTACTATAACGGTATCTACTACCGCTACTGGGATCACGTCTACCACGTCTGCCGTCCTCCTTATGGCATCTTCTTCGACCGCGCTATGTATGAGCTCGAGCTGGATGTGCTGAGGTTCGCATACTACAATAATGTGTATCGCACCTACAATGTTGTGAATAACAACTACTCCACCATCAACGAGCAGAATCAGATCATCGCGCAGAACAATGCCACCATCGCCGCCCAGAACGCAGCGATCGCGCAGAACAACGCTACCATCGCAGCCCAGCAGCAGGTTGCTGCAGCAGGCGCCCCCGTTGCCGGTGCACCCGCGGCCACGATGGATGTGAATACCCTCAGGTCGTATGCTTCCTACCAGCTGGCCACCCAGCTCGGCCTCGTTCAGAGCTTCGCTGCCAACGGAACGGACTACTACTACGACGACGGTGTGTTCTTCACCGCAGATCCCAAAGGCCAGTTCAAGGTGATCGTGCCTCCTGCAGGTGCCCTCATCAAGGCTCTGCCCGAAGACTATGAGACTGTGACCCTGGCCGACGGCAAGGAGTACTACCAGGTGGATGACACCATCTACCGCATGACCGTCTCCGACGGTGTTCCTTACTTCGAGGTTCTCGGTCAGATCCAGAAGTCTTAATCCTTCTGGCGTTTACCGGCCCTTAGCTGGCCGGTCCACGTTTTCCGGTCCTTGTTAGCCGGTTCACGTTTTCCGGTCCTTGTTAGGCGGTTCACGTTTTCCGGTCCTTGTTAGCCGGTCCATTGAAGCTATTCCAACCTGGTGCGAAACCCCGCGTTTCGCACCAGGTTGCCGCTTACCGCCCTCTTTCACCTCCCGTGGCCCCCGCCTCCACCTCACCCCCACCTCCCGTAGCCCCCGCCGCGCCCACCTCACCACGCCCTACCTCACCCCGCCACCTCCACTGCGCCGCACCTCCACGCCACCACTTCCCGTGGCCCCCACCCCACCTCACCCCGCCACCTCCACTGCGCCGCACCCCGCCTCACCTTCTTCTCCACGACGCCCCACCTCCACCGCGCAGCACCTCCACGCTACCGCCTCTCGTGGCCCCCGCTGGCATGGTCGCCGGCGAGGAGAGCCCTTCCGGCGAGCTCCCCGCAGCCGGCGGGCACCATAGCCGCGGAGTTGTGTGCGACGCGGTGGCCAGCCACTCGCGAACCCCCCGACCCGTAGAGGTTTTCCACCTTTTCCTCTACGGGTAAGCCGAAAATAGCCCGACCAATAGAGGTTTTCCGGGTTTTCCTCTACGGGTAAGCCAAAAAAAAACCGACCCGTAGAGGTTTCCTGGGTTTTTCTTAACAAGTCAGGCAAAAATGCCTGAGGTTTGGCGAATGTTTGGGGTGTTATTATTAAACCGTTGATATTCAGTGGATTACTAAATCAGGTCGGTTAATACAAACGACCTGATTTGGCAAATTATTAATAATCAATCAGTTAGTATTTACAGCGTATTTGAAGTATCCCTGCGCCACCCTAATAGTTGTCTGCTTGAATGCGAAATATAGCATTTCCGCATACGGGAAGGTGGTTTCTAGCCAGTTAATTTGCAAAATATGGCATTTCCGCACATGGGAAGGTGGTTTCTAGCCTGTTAATGTGCAAAATGGGGTGTTGCTGCACATGGGGAGGGCGTTCTACACAAGATATTTTTTGCTAAATTTGCATTATGGCAGTAATCGGGATAATGGATTCAGGCATGGGCGGTCTTTCGGTCTTTCGGGAGATCCGAAAACTCCTGCCGGACGAACACTATATCTATTATGCCGACAATGCCCACTGCCCCTATGGCGAAAAAACTCCCGAATACATCCGGGAGCGCCTCCATTCAATAACGGATTTCTTTATTTCAAGGGGCGCCGAGGCCGTGGTGCTGGCCTGCAATACCGCAACGGCAGCTGCAATCGAGTATCTCCGAAAGGAATACGATATCCCGTTCGTAGGGATGGAACCCGCAGTGAAGCCGGCGGCGCTGGGCACAAAAACCGGCGTGATCGGCGTTCTGGCCACAGCAGGCACACTCAAGGGCAGCAAGTATCTGAACACAAAAGGCCGCTTCGAGGACCATGTGAAGATAGTCGAAAGAGTTGGCAAGGACTTCGTGGAGCTGGTAGAGGCGGGCAAACTGACCGGCCCAGAGGCGGAAGCTACAGTAGCGGCAGCGCTGGAACCACTCCTCGCGGAGGGGGCCGACCGCATCGTGCTTGGATGCACGCATTATCCCTTCTTGCTGGAAACCCTTCGGAAGGTGGCCGCGGAGCTCGGTCATGGCGATGTGGAGTTTATCGATCCAGCGCCCGCGGTGGCAAAAAGGCTGGTTCAGGTGTTGGAAAGTGGCGCTGCGCAGGGAGAGCCTTTGGAAGGTGGCGTTGCGCAGGGAGAGCCTTCGGAAGATGGCGCTGCGCAGGGCCAGGTGCCGGAAGGGGGAGTGGCGGCTACGGGAGGTGCCGGGCAGGTAGGTGCGAAAGCAGCCGCGCCTGCGGAGGAAGCTGTGCCCAAGGCGGGAGGCGTGGAGTTGTTTGCGTCGGGGGATGATGGAAAACTGAAGGAGTTCTATGCATCCCTGTGAGGGGGCATCACTATATGATAGGAGTCGTCATCATCAACTTTGGGAATCCGGAGCGGACCATACGCTTCGTGCGGGAGGAGTGTGGCAAGATCGGGGCGCCGCACCAGGTGGTGATTGTGGATAATGGCTCTGGCGCAGATGCGTTGGAGATTTTGAAAAAGGAGCTTGAAGGAATCGTTACCATCCTCCCCGCAAACAAAAACCTGGGCTTCGCGAAGGCCAATAACCTGGGCGCGGAATACGCCATCAAGCAGGGAGCAGACCTGCTTCTCTTCGTGAACAACGACATAGTCTTCACCGATGCCGATGTGGTGGACCGCATGGCCGCAAAACTACAGAGCCTGCCGGACGCCGCGGTTATCGGCCCCAAAGTAGTGGGCCTGGACGGACGCCTTCAGAGCCCCTCGCCCAAGGCCACGTTCGGCCAGAGGCATCTGCTGCCATACTGGGGAAAGCTCGTCTACGGCCGCCGCAAACTAAGGGAAAAGATGCAGCTGGACTTCGCCGAAACGGCCTCCGAGGGCCCCTGCTTCGTGGTTTCCGGCTGCTGCTTCATGGTGAAGGCGGAGCCCTTCGCCGGGGTAGGAATGTTCGACCAGGAGACCTTCCTCTATGGAGAGGAGATGATCCTGTCGGCCCGCATGCAGGCTGCCGGCAAGAGTGTCTACTACTACCCGGAAGTGGCTGTGCTTCACGAGCATGGGGCGACCACTCGCCGCTACTACGACCGCCGTCGCATCCGCCGCATGAAGTTCGAAAGCGAATCCTACTACTACAGCAAATACGAAAAAACGCCCGGCTGGAAGATTCTCCTGGGGCGTATCACCTTGTGGCTGAAGGAGTTGATAGGGCGCTAGCGGAGGGAATCCCGCAGCTTTATCAGCAAGCGGAAAAGACCGAAAGAGAGGTTCAGGATGCGTATCTTGGGCCTCTCTGCGTATATGCCGTCCAGGGGGAGGGGAAGGCGTCGGGCCAGACCGCACCTGCGGTAGATTTCGCCTGCGGGGATGCCGGCTGCGGCCGATCTGGAAGCGAGCACGATCATCAGCTTGAAGAGAGCGTAGTTCCGCACTGGGGCATCCTTCACGCCGGCCTCGAGCGCATCCATCGCGCGGGCGAGCTGCTCGGGGTCATCCTCCCGGAAACTGTGCGAAGCGCTGCCTTCGAAAACGCCGATGCGGTAGAAGGGGATGTCGCAGAAGCGGATGCGCTGCGCTGCGCCGAGGCAGGCCGCGAAGAAGACGGAATCTTCTGAAAGACGGACCCCTTCCGGGAAGTGTAAGCCGTTGGTAGACAGGAATTTGCGCGAGAAGATGCATCCGCACACGCTGCCGCGGAGATAGCCCTTTCGCATCAGGTCCTCCCTGCCGGCCAGGGCGCCGTCTGCGAACAATCCGGCCCAGGGGTAGCGCTCCTTTCCGCCGGTGAAACTGCGGAGGATCAGGATGTCGCGGGAGGGCGCGGCGGCATCTTCCAGAATGCCGAAAAGCGCAGGGCCGCAGGCGGGATCGAGGGTGTCGTCGGCATCCACGAAGGCCACCCAGTCGCCGGTCGCCTCGCTTAGCCCAAGGTTGCGGGCGGCGGACACCCCGCCGTTTTCCTGATGCAGCACGCGGACGGCCGCACCGGCCGCACCCTCCGCACCGGCCTCGCCACGCACACCAGCCTCGCCACCCGCGCTCGCCGCGAGCCCCGCTGCCAGCGCGAGCGTGCCGTCGGTGGAACCATCATCCACCACAATCACCTCGAAAGAACAGCCACCCAGCGCCGAAAAGACGCTTTCTACGCACGCGCCGAGCGTCTTCTCCGCATTAAAAGCCGGTATGATGACGGAAAGTTTCATTTCGTGGGGTAAATATCGGAAAAAATCGGGAATAATCATTAAATTTGTATGATGATTACACAGGAACAGATGAAGGACCTTCGCCAGCGTATTTCAGTGTTGGAGAAGGCCTTGTGCATATCGGAAAAGCGCGAGGAGGTCGCGGCTAAGGAGGCGCAGAGCCAGGCGCCGGATTTCTGGGATGATCCCAAGGCCGCCGAGGCCTTCCTCAAGGGCGTGAGCTCCGTGAAGGCGTGGCTGACTGCCTTCGATGCGGTGAAGACCGCGGCCGACGATGTTGAGGTGCTGATGGAACTCGATCCGGAGGGCCCTGACACCGATGCCGCCTATGCCGACGCCCTCAAGAAACTGGAAGACCTTGAGTTCAAGAACATGCTCGGCGAGGAGGGAGACAACCTCGGCGCCGTGCTCACCATCAACTCCGGCGCAGGCGGCACCGAATCCAACGACTGGAGCTCCATGCTGATGCGCATGTACATGCGCTGGGGCGAGCGCAACGGCTACAAGATGACCGTCACCGAGCTCGTGGAGGGAGATGAAGCCGGCATCAAGAGCGCCACCATCCAGTTCGAAGGGGACTATGCCTATGGCTACCTCAAGGCCGAGAGCGGGGTGCACCGCCTGGTGCGCATCTCCCCGTTCAATGCCCAGGGCAAGCGACAGACCACCTTCTCTTCCGTTTTCGTCTATCCTTTGGTGGATGACAGCATCAACATAGAAATCAATCCTTCCGATATCGAGTGGGATACCTTCCGCTCCGGCGGCCACGGCGGGCAGAACGTCAACAAGGTGGAGACCGGCGTGCGCGTGAGGCACATCCCCACGGGCATAATGGTGGAGAACACCGAAACCCGCTCCCAGCAGGACAACCGCCAGAACGCCCTCCGCATCCTCAAGAGTCGCCTTTACGACATCGAGCTCAAGAAGCGCCAGGAGAAGCAGGCGGAGCTGGAAGGGCAGAAAAAGAAGATAGAGTGGGGCTCGCAGATACGCTCCTATGTGCTGCATCCCTACCGTATGGTGAAGGACCTCCGCACCGGCTACGAAACCGCCGACACGCAGGGCGTGCTGGACGGGGACCTGAACGAATTCATGAAAGTTTTTTTAATGCAGAAATAGAATATGGAATTCAAGTATGCGCCGATGTTCCAGCTCGGCGAAGACAAGACTGAGTACTACAAGATTCCCGGCTCCGAGAAACTGGTGAAGACTGCCAAATTCGGAGACAAAACCATCCTGGAGGTCTCTCCCGAGGCCCTCACGCTGGTGGCCCAGCAGAGCTTCCACGACTGCCAGTTCATGCTGCGCCGCGCCCATAACGAGCAGGTGGCGGCAATTCTGGACGATCCGGAAGCCAGCGAGAACGACAAATATGTTGCCCTGCAGTTCCTGCGCAATGCAGAGTGCGCCGTGAAGGGCGTGCTGCCTTTCTGCCAGGACACCGGCACCGCCATCATCCACGGCGAAAAGGGCCAGCAGGTCTGGACCGATTTCGAGGATGAAGAGGCCCTCAGCCGCGGCGTGTTCAATACCTACACCCAGGAGAATCTCCGCTACAGCCAGAACGCACCTCTGAACATGTACGACGAGGTGAACACCCGCTGCAACCTTCCTGCCCAGATCGACATCGAGGCCACGCAGGGCGACGAGTACCGCTTCGTGATGGTTGCGAAGGGCGGCGGCAGCGCCAACAAGACCTACTTCTACCCCATGACCAAGGCCACCATCCAGAACGAAGGCACCCTGCTTCCGTTCCTGGTGGAGAAGATGAAGACATTGGGCACAGCGGCCTGCCCTCCCTATCACATCGCATTCGTGATCGGCGGCACCAGCGCAGAGAAGAACCTTCTCACCGTGAAGCTCGCCAGCATCAAATACTACGACGGCCTACCCACCACGGGAGATGAGACCGGCCGCGCTTTCCGCGACATCGACCTGGAGCAGAAGCTCCTGAAGGAAGCCCAGAAGATAGGCCTCGGAGCCCAGTTCGGAGGCAAGTATCTCGCCCACGACATCCGCGTGGTGCGCCTTCCCAGGCACGGCGCCAGCTGCCCTATCGGCATGGGCGTCAGTTGCTCCGCGGACCGCAACATCAAGAGCAAGATCAACGCCGACGGCGTGTGGATAGAGAAGATGGATACCAATCCTTCCGAGCTCATCCCCGAGCAGTACCGCAAGCCGGGCGAGGGCGCGAAGGGCATAGAGATCGACCTCGACAAGGGAATCGACTTCGTGCGCGCCGAACTCAGCAAATACACCGTGGGCACCCGGGTGAACCTCAAGGGCACCATCATCGTCGCCCGCGACATCGCCCACGCCAAGCTCAAGGCACGTCTGGACGCAGGAGAGGGGATGCCCGACTACTTCAAGGACCATCCCATCCTCTACGCAGGCCCCGCCAAGACACCCGAGGGATACCCCTGCGGAAGCATGGGCCCCACCACGGCCAACCGCATGGATCCGTATGTGGATGAGTTCCAGGCAAATGGCGCATCCCTCGTGATGATAGCCAAGGGCAACCGCACCCAGGTGGTGACCGACGCGTGCAAGAAGCACGGCGGCTTCTACCTCGGCACCATCGGCGGCGTGGCGGCAGTGCTCTCGCAGAGCAGCATACGCAGCATCGAGTGCGTGGAGTATCCCGAACTCGGCATGGAGGCCATCTGGAAGATTACCGTCGAGGACTTCCCGGCATTCATCCTGGTGGACGACAAGGGCAACGATTTCTTCAAGAAGTTCTAGGCTATGAAGCGGCTGGCCAAGATACTCGGCATCATCATCGCGGTGTTCGCGGTGATCATCCTCGCGCTGCAGCTTGTGCTGAACAGCGCCTGGATGCGGCGCAAGATCGAAAAGATTGCGGCAAATGCCATCGTGGACGGCCAGCTGCGCTACTCTAGCCTGCGTTTCAAGACCTTCCCTTTCATAGGGGCGGAAGCAGATTCGCTTTCGATAACCTATCCCCACGAACTGTTCTCGCAGTACGATGCGCTGGGGGTTCGCGGGCCTCTGCTTGCGGAGGGCCGCGGTGCGGTGGAGGATACGCTTCTCGCCGCCGGCCGGCTGGCACTTTCGGTGAATCCCTGGAAGCTCTTCTGCGGGCGTATACGGGTGCGGCAGCTGGCGCTGGAGCATCCGCAGATATACTATCACGCCTACTCCGAAGGCCATTCGAATCTGGATGTATTCAAGAAGTCCGATACCCCTGCCGACACATCCTCAAAGGGCCTGTCGCTGCCTTGGGTTTCTATCGGTGACGTGCGCATAAACCGCAGTCCCAGAATAGTTTACACATCCCAGGCGGACACTGTGCACATGGGCCTCGGCTTCGACGAGCTGGCCTTGAAGGGGGACTTCCGCCTCAAGAAGAACATCCTCGCATCCAAGCTCTGCAAGGCCTCCCTGCGTCTGGATTCCCTCAAGCTTTCCGGGCGCCTTCCGGCGGATACCCTCGCGCTGGCGGTGGATGCCCTCACGCTGGAAAATCCCCGCACGAACCTGCTGGATCTGGGCCTGGACGGCGAAGCGCTGTACTTCTCGCCTTCGCTCGGGAGCCTGCATGTGCCGGCCGAACTGGAAACCCGGGTGGGGTTCAAGAACTACCGCTCGCATTTCGAGCTTAAGCTGGATCATCTGCTCGGGCGTGTGGCCTATGTGCCCCTGCGTGCGGAGGGCCTCTTCAGTAAATACGACGATCATTCCTATGTGAAGGCTACTGCCGGCATCGATTCCTGCCGCGTGGCGGACGTGCTGGATAATTATGCCCGCAAGCTGGTGCCTGCGGCACGGGATTTCAGTTCCGACGCGCTGCTGAATCTGGCCGTCGGGGCGGATGGAAATATCTCCCCCAACGAGTATCCTGCAGTTGATGTGGACGTGGACATCCCCTCCGGGCATATCTCCTGGCTGCCCAAGAAGATACGGGCGCTGGTAGACCTGGGGGCCAAGGCGCATCTCACGCCTGCCGGGGCGCTGTCGGCCGATGTGGAGCGCTGCCATCTGCGCAGCAACGGCATCAAGCTGGACCTGGACGGCGACGGACGGGACCTGATAGGCCGCGACCCTGCGGTGGCGGCCAGGCTCGGCGGCTTCGTGGTGCTGGACTCCATAGGCAGGTACCTGCCCGCCTCGCTCGACCTTCGTGGCTCGGGCAAACTGGATCTGGAGGCGGACGTGAATGCCCATCTGAATGAGCTGGAAGACTATATCTTCCGCAAAACGCGCATCGCCTGCAGGCTTTCGGGAGAGAGGCTGGCTGTGCAGATGCCTTCGCAGAATCTGACTGCCATGCTCCGCCGGCCGGACATTTCGCTGTCTTCTGCAGAGAGCTCGTTGAAGCTGGCCGCCGACATGGACAGCCTGGCGTTCGGGCTTTCGGATTCCTTCCGCGCCGGAGTGCGGGGGATGAAGAACCGGGCGGACCTCCGGAAGGTGGAAAATGCCGGAAAGATGGTGCCGTATCTGAGTTTCTCTACCGTGGACGACTATCTGAAACTCTATGCCGGCGAGAACAAGATCGAGGGCGAGAATGCGCTGATTTCGCTTGAGGCGATGCAGCGCGTACGCAGGCCCAGGCCGCGGATGAAACGCTTCCTGGACTCGCTCCAGAGGGTATATCCGGGCGTGCCCAGGGATTCTCTCTTTGCCAAGTTCCGCGCCTCGCGGCCGGTGGATGAATTTGCATCCAAGGACCTGAAGGTTTCGCTGGATTCTTCCGTTGTGGCGCTGCTCAACCGCTGGCATCCAGGCGGGCTGGTGTCGCTTGAGAATGCTTCGCTGGTGTCGCCTTCGCTGCCGCTCCGCACCACCCTTAATTCCATGGACATTGCCCTGGACGACGATGATGCGCAGGTGGCGTCTTTCAATGTGGACTGCGGCACTTCTGATATAGACTTGACGGGTTCGGTTGGCGGGTTCCGTCGCTTTATAATGAGCCGCGGGCCACTGAAGTTTGATTTTAACGTCCACTCCAAACGCTTGAATGCCAATGAGATACTGGTGGCCATGCAGCAGGGCGCTTCCAATAAGGATGTGGATGTGGAGGCCGCCGATTTCGTGGCGGATTCGCTGAGCAACGCGGTGTATGACCCCACGGCAGGGGAGATGCGCGCGATTGTCGTGCCAAAGAATCTCCGTGGTTCCATCAACCTGATGGCGGACAGGGTGGACTATTCCTCGCTGGAGATTCGCCCGGCCTCGGCGCTGGTGAACGTGCGCGACCGGGTGCTTCAGGTGAAGGATGTGGACGTGCAGAGCAACGTCGGGCGAATCATGCTGAATGCCTTCTACGGCACCAAGAGCAAGTCGGACATCTCCGCGGGCATCGACATGCAGCTGATGGACATGCCGGCTTACGACATCATCCACATGCTGCCTACGGTGGATGCGATGATGCCGGCGCTGAAGTCGTTCGAGGGGAATCTGGCCTGCGATGTGTCGGTGACCACCCAACTGGATACCAACATGAACGTGCTGACTCCCACGCTGAACGGGCTGGTGCGTATCGCGGGAGAAAACCTGAACATCAAGAATGCCGGCTCGCTGCGGAAGGTGACGCGCCTGCTGATGTTCAAAGACAAGAACATCGGGCACATCGAAGACCTTTATGTGGATGCGGTGATTGGGGACAACAAGGTGGAGGTGTATCCTTTTGTGCTGGGTGTGGATAAGTACAAAGTGGCACTGGCGGGCACCCAGGGCTTCAGCGGCAGCATGAGATATAATATTTCGATTCTGGAGAGCTTCCTGCCCTTCCGTTTCGGCATAGATATATACGGAAACCTCGAGAAGTGGCGCTTCTCGCTGGGGCGCAACAAGTATCGCGGCGGGCGCGTGCCTTCGTTCACGGCCGATCTGGACACCATGCAGGTGAATCTGCTGGATGTGATTCGGAACGTCTACAACCGTGGCGTGGAGAATGCCATGGAGCAGATGGCCCGCGAGAACAAGCGTCTGGAGAAGGCTAAGATGCTGAACAGCTACACCGGTGCGCCTTCGGAAGAGTTCTTGAGCAAAGAGGAGTTCCAGCAGGTGGATTCGCTTCTCTTCTCTATGCAGGTGGATGAAGAGAATCAGGAAGTTGAAGCTGCCTTGAATACGGCTGCCGACGAGGCCCTTGCCGCACTTACTGCCCAGCAGGCCGCCTGGCTTGAGGAGCACCCCTGGGCCGGTGCCGCTGAAACCCGCGCCGAGCAGCGCCGTGCCGAGCGCGAAAGGCGTAAGGCTGAGAAGGAGCGCGCGGCCGAGAAGGAGCGAGCTGCGGCCGAAGCCGTTAAGGCCGAGGCGACGGCGGCGAAGGAGGAGTAGCCTGTCATTCCGAGCGAAGCGAAGGAATCTAATTCCAATTATTATTACTACATTTGCAATCCATTCCGCGGCCCATGTGCCGCACACCACTGCGGGTGTGTTGAAATGGTAGACAAGCCAGACTTAGGATCTGGTGATTTCGGTCGTGAGGGTTCGAGTCCCTCCACCCGCACTTCCACTCAAAAGGCCGCCTTATGTCCCTTGCGTCTTTGCTGGCGCAAAGACCGGGACCGGCGGTTCGCCTGCCGGCTCATTGACCTTTACTCAGATGCTTCGGCGTGACCTGTAGAGAAATACCGCATTTTCTCTACAGGTACCCCCTTTTCACCCCCTACCCGTATAGAAAACCCGGCAAAACCTCTACGGGTCGGCCATTTTTTGCCCTACCCGTCGAGGAAAACGGCCAAAAGCTCTACAGGTCAGCCATTTTTTGCCCTACCCGTAGAGGAAAACGGCCGTGTGGTAGGAAAATTGTAAAGAAATAAACGTATATTTGTTAGAACTATGAAGCCAATCAGAATCAGCATAATAATCCTTCTCATGACCCTCGCTTCCATCTGTGCCACCGCGCAGACCAGGGGAGAGACCAGGCAGTTCGGCAAGCTGGCGGGCAATCCCACCATGAAGGCCGTGGAGAAGTTCCTGAAGAAGTATCCTGAGTCGGTATATGCGCCAAAGGTCCTGAATATCAAGGACTCCCTCATCCGCATCGACAATACAAGCCTGATAACCCGTGAGCAGGCGCTGGGCCTGGCAGGGGAGTGCCTGGATGCCATAGGCTGGAAGAAGGATGGCCGGGAGCACATCCTGGCCCTGGACAAGGACTTCACCCTCCGTATCCTCTCGCCGGACGGCACCCGGGAGGCCGAGCGAATCATCCCCGTCTATTCCATGGAAGACGTTCCCGCCCCGGCAACAATCACCATCCCCATGGAGATTATCACCCCGCTGGGGAACCGCTACTATCTGCATTTTGCCTACCTGAACGGGGCCTCCGAGTATGTGGAAGTGCTGTATCTGCCGGAGGAGGACATACTTAACCAGGCCATCTTCTACGGCAATCCGCTCAAGCCCGCAAACGGCGAAGCCTACCGTATCGAAGGGCAGAGCCCTGAGAGCATCGAGGGCCTGAACCCCACCGCGGAAGTGCGCTGGCTGCTCGGCAGATTCGGGGAGAACCCCTCGCTGGTGCCAATTGCCAAGGCGGACCTCCTCACCGACACCGCCATCAAATGGTGGCTGGAGCGCAATCCCAAGGCGGAGACCAGTGCCACACGCCTTACCTTCGGCCGGCTGGACCCGGAATCCTCCATAGTGGCTGCCTACAAGAAGGCCCGCAAGGAGAAGGGAAAGAGCTTCAATGCCGCGCTCTTCGATATCCGCGGCTACACCGTAATCTGCGCGGCAGACAGGCGCAGCGGCGACTACACGCTCGTATGGTGCGAGCCCGTGTGCAAGGACACAAACAGGGACAAGTTCCTGAATAACATCTACTTCGAGAAGGACGGCAACGTGCTGGACCTCTTCTACTATAAAGGCAGAAAAACATTCAAACTCAGAATTTCGATGGCCTCACAGGCCGTTCGCAGATAGATAACAAGGATATGCGTAGAATCAGTATCATGCTTTTGGCAGTGGCTTTTGCCTTTGCTGCCTGCGGGCCCAGGAAGGCCGTGGAGCCTTCTGCCCAGGATTTTGCAAGTTACATCAAGGCATTCACCGGCGGTATCGTCACAGAAGATGCCACGCTCCGGGTGGATCTGACCGAGGATGCAGTCGAGCAGGTGAGCGACGCTCTCTTCAGTTTCAAGCCCGCCCTCAAGGGAAGCATCCGCTGGAACAGCCCCCAGTCCGTGAGTTTCGTTCCGGAAGATGGCGCCCTCAAGGCCGGGCAGACATACAAGGTCTGCTTTGCCCTCGGAAAGCTCATTCCGGGTGCGCCGGAGCAGTTCAACTACGGCATAACCGTGAAAGGAACGCTTGTGGCGGTGCAGGAGCCTGAGGCTGAGCCGGACAACGGCAGGGCCTTCCGCGTGGTACAGGCATCGGTAAAGGATAACTGCGTGGCGGTGAAGATGAGCGAAGCCCCGGCCAACGCCGGCATCAAGGGCCTTGTGGAGCTCGCCGGAGTCTCCCGCAGCTATGTGCAGGTGCAGGACCAGCTTATCCTGGTGCACTTCGAAGGCCGCAAGGGAGACATGACCCTGACCCTCGACAAGGGGCTCAAGGGAGTGGGCGGATCTGCTCTCGGGGAAGACTTTACGCGGGTTTTCCCGGAGAAGGACGAGGCCCCGGCCGTGAAGATCCCCTTCAAGGGAAGCATACTGCCGGACAAGCAGAAACTTATCCTCCCCTTCAGCGCGGTGAACCTCTCCGCAGTGGAGGTGCGAGTGGTGAAGATCTACGAAAAGAATATACTTATGTTCCTGCAGGATAACGACTTGGGCGGGCAGAGCAACCTCCGCCGCAGCGGGCGCCTGATCTACAAGGGCGATATCCCCCTGGATGCCAGCCTGGACCTGCATCAGTGGAACGACCACTGCATAGACCTCGGCGGGCTCTTCCGCCAGGAGCCCGGGGCCATCTACCGCATACGCCTCAGCTTCCGCCTGGACCAGAGCTTGTATGGAGGCAAGGATCCGGAGCTCACTACCAAGCCCCTGAGCAAGCCCAGCCCTGCGGATGAGAAGGTATGGGATACCCCCGATCCTTACTACTGGGACAACTACTTCGATTGGGATAACTACAACTGGAAGGACTCCGAAGACCCTTCCAAGCCCTCCTATTATATGGAAGCCAGCCGGTTCCCGGCAGTGCAGCTGCTCTCGAGCGACCTTGGCCTGATGGCGGAATATGCCGGCGGCAGGCAGATATGGATTGCGGCGACCGACCTCATCAGCGCCAGGCCCGTGTCTGGAGCTTCGCTGGAAGTGTTTGATTTCCAGCTGCAAAGCATAGCGAAGGGGAAGACCGACGGCAACGGCCTGGCAACCCTTACCCTGGACGTGAACCACAAGCCTTTTGCTGTTGTGGCGAAGGCGGGCGGCAGCTCGGCATATCTGAAAGTTACTGCCAGCAACGAGCGCTCCGTCAGCCGCTTCGATGTGGGAGGAGAGCTGCTCCAGCAGGGCATCAAGGCCTTCATCTACGGTGAAAGGGGAGTCTGGCGCCCTGGGGATACCCTCCACGTGACTGCGATTGTGGCGGACCGCGGCAAGACCCTGCCCGAGGGCCATCCTGCAACCCTGGAGCTGTTCACCCCGTCCGGCCAGTTCTACTCCAAAGCCACCCGCAAGGGCACCGACGGATTCTTCAGTTTCGACATACCCACCAGGGCGGATGATCCCACGGGCTACTGGAACGCCTATCTGAAGGTTGGCGGCAGCAGTTTCCACAAGGTGCTGCACGTCGAGACCATCAAGCCTAACCGCCTGAAAATCAATACTTACTATCCTCCGGTGATGGAAGCTGGGAAGGCCCTTAACCTCCAGGCTGCGGTGTCGTGGCTCTCCGGCGGAGTGGCTGGCAATCTGCCCGTAAGGGCTCAGCTCACCCTCAGGAAAGCCGGCGCATCGCCCTTCAAGGGCTTCGAGAAGTATGCCTTCTACGCGCCATCCAACAGCTTCAGCGCCAGGGATATAGACATCTTCAATTCGCGCCTGGATGCGGCCGGTAACCTCAATACCAGAGTGGTTCTCCCCGCCGCGGAGAACGCTCCCGGCATGCTGAAGGCCTTCGTGGTTACCAGCGTGCAGGAGCCGGGCGGAGACGAGAGCTTCACCACCGAAACCATCCCTTACTCCCCGTACAGCTCCTATGTGGGCATACGTAAGCCGGAGGGAGAGATCCTGGAGACCGACAAGGACCACAGGTTCAGCCTTGCAGTGCTGGATGCTTCCGGCAAGCGCCTGAGCGGGCACAAGGTGGAATACGCCGTGTTCAAGACCGGATGGAGCTGGTGGTGGGACAATGAAGGCGGCAGCCTGGATGCCTATGTGAACGGATCTTCCGTGAAGAAGGTGGCGAGCGGGGAACTCAGTTCCGGGTCCCAGGATGCGGTCTTCTCTTTCCGCGTAGATTATCCCGAATGGGGCAACTACCTGGTGCTGGCCCGCGACAAGGCCTCCGGGCACGTCAGCGGCACATCCTTCACCGTCGACTGGCCCGAATTCCGCGGCCGCGCCGACAGGAGGGACCCTGAAGCCCTTACCATGCTCACCTTCTCTACCGACAAGCCTTCCTACCAGGTGGGCGAGAAGGCTACCATCTACATCCCCGCCGCAGAGGACGGACAGGCCCTGGTGAGCCTGGAGAATGCCGGTGGCATCATCTCCCGCGAGTGGGTGAAGACATCCTCGAAAGATACTCCCTGGAGCTTCACGGTGACCCCGGAGATGGCTCCGAACATTTATGCGCAAGTGACTCTGATTCAGCCCTATGGCTCATCCGCCAACGACCTTCCCATCCGCCTCTACGGCGTGCAGCGCATCAAGGTAGACAACCCCGGCTCGCATCTGGAACCCGTGGTCAGCCTGCCGGACGTGCTGCATCCGGAGGAGAGCTTCACGGTGAAGGTTTCCGAGAAGAACGGCAAGCCGATGACCTACACCCTTGCCATTGTGGATGAGGGCCTGCTGGACCTCACTGCCTTCAAGACTCCGGACCCCTGGCGCACCATGTATAAGGATGAGGCCCTTGCGGTGAGCACCTGGGATCTCTACGACCAGGTGATTGGCGCGTTCGGCGGCAAGATGTCGCCGGTGGCGGCCATAGGCGGCGATGAAGACGCCATCCGCAACGCCCGCAAGGACAACCGTTTCAATCCCGTGGTGTTCTTCCAGGGCCCCAGGACGGCTGGCAAGGGCGGCGATGCCGTCAAGATCAGCCTGCCCATGTATGTGGGCAGCGTGCGGGTGATGGTGATAGCCGGGCACGACGGTGCATACGGCAATGCCGAGAAGACCGTTCCCGTGCAGAGCCCGCTGATGCTGGTGACCACTCTCCCGAGGGTGCTGGGATGCGGCGAACAGCTGTCCGCCGCGGTGAATGTGTTTGCGATGGAAGACGGCATTGGCAAAGTGACCGTGAAAGTTGAGTCCGACGGCCCGCTTTCCGATGGAGGCAGCAAGAGCGTGAGCTTCTCCGGAAAGGGGGACCAGCTGCTTCAGTTCCCTATGGTAGCCTCTGATTCTGAGGGAGTTGCACATGTTAAGGTGAGTGCGGTAAGCGGTTCCTACAAGGCTGCTGAAACCATAGCCCTGGAGGTGCGTAACCCTAATCCTGAAGTGACTACGGTGAAGCACTTCTCATTGGAGAAGGGCCAGAGCCGTGAGGTTTCGGGTACATCCCTGCAGCTTGCGGCATTCCCTGCGATTGACGTGCGGGAGCTGTATCTGAATATGAAGAATTACCCCTACAGCTGCACCGAGCAGCTGAGTGCCCGCGGGCTTACGCTCCTGCATCTGCTGCCTCTGCTTCCGGAAGCCGATGCGGCCGAGGCCAAGGGCCTGATCCCCGGCATAATAGGGCAGATCTACGCCCGCCAGCAGGCGGACGGCGGCTTTGCCTACTGGGTGGGCGGCCAATCCGGCACCTGGGTGTCGTCGATGGCCGGGCAGTTCCTTTCCGAAGCCTCCAAGGAAGGCTTCGAGGTGAACTCCGGCGTGCTCAAGAACTGGAAGTCCTATCAGCAGAAGATGAGTCAGGTGTTCCGTGTGGCGGGCAACAACTTCTTCTCCACCCTGGACGAAGCCTACCGCCTCTACACCCTTGCAGTGGCGGGAAGCCCGAACCTGGCCGGCATGAACAGGCTTAAGGAAGCTGCCGAAATCGGCTCCATGGCCCGCTGGATGCTGTCTTCTGCCTATGCGCTGAGCGGCAAGGCCAGCCTCGCCGCAGGGCTTCTGGATGGAACAGGGCGCGAATTCCCGGAATACGAACCCTACAATATCACCTACGGCACCGCGCTTCGCGATCAGTTGATAGCGCTCGATGCCCTCTGCCTTAACGACCGTGTGGCCGATGCGCTTGCGCTGGCTGCCGAACTGCCTGTGCGCGGCATGTCTACCCAGGAAAGCGCCTTTGCTGCCGTTGCCCTGGACCATCTGAACAAGAAGGTGGGTAACGGCGCCATCAATGCAAAGGTGGCGGGCAAGGATGTTGTTTCGGCCAAGTCTATGGTGTGCGTGCCGATTTCTGGCACCACCAGCGTGCAGAATCTCTCCGATGGCCTGCTCTATGGCACTGTGCTGAGCGTTTCCCGCGAGGGAAGCCGGAAGGCGGTCTCCAACGGGCTGGCTGTCGAGGTCCGCTACACGGCCGAGAACGGCTCTGCACTGAATCCCGCCAGCCTGGCGCAGGGGACGCGCTTCAAGGCCACTATCAAAGTGACGGGCGATGCTGTGCGTGCTCATGAGAACCTGGCCCTGAACTTCGGCATCCCTTCCGGTTGGGAGATCGTGAACGACCGCCTGCAGGGAGGCTACACCGCCGAAGACGGCTACGACTATAAAGACATACGCGACGACCGCGTGAACTGGTTCTTCGCCCTGCCTGCAGGCCGCTCCAAGACCTTCAGTGTGCAGCTCCGTGCTGCCTATGAGGGCTCCTATGTGCTCCCTGCAGTGGCCTGCGAAGCCATGTACGACCCGGCCGTGAACGCCGCCACCGCTTCCGGCCGCGCCGTTGTCACCCGGTAAAATGTCGTAACGGCGCTCCATGTCATTCCGAGCGAAGCGAAGGAATCTACTCCTGGCCGCAGCAGCCCTACTGCTGCTGGCCTACCTCCTCTGTCTGCCACGGAACCTCTTCCGGAACACCAGCTATTCCACCGTGGTGGAAAGTGCGGAAGGAGACTTGCTGGGAGCCAGGATTGCTGCCGACGGACAGTGGCGCTTCCCGCCCTGCGACACGGTGCCGGAGCGCTTCGCCACAGCCCTTATCCAGTTCGAAGACAGGCACTTCCGCTATCATCCCGGGGTGAACCCGGTGTCGCTTCTGCGCGCTGCGCGGGATAATTTCCGCAGCGGCCATATAGTGAGCGGTGGCAGCACCATCACCATGCAGGTGATACGCCTCTCGCGGCAGCGGGATCGCAACCTCTGGCAGAAGATGGTTGAGGCCGTGCTGGCAACCCGGTTGGAACTCCACTGCTCCAAACGCCGTATCCTGGCGCTCTATGCTTCGCATGCCCCTTTCGGGGGGAATGTGGTGGGGCTGGAGGCTGCTTCGTGGCGCTATTTCGGCCGCCCGGCATCCGAGCTTTCCTGGGGAGAATCCGCCACCCTGGCAGTGCTGCCCAACTCTCCTTCAACCCTTCATCTCGGGCGTGGCCGGGAGGAGCTGCTGCAGAAGCGTAATCGCCTGCTGCACAGGCTGATGGAACACGGGGATATATCTCCCGAAACCTATGAGGCGGCCCTTGACGAACCGCTCCCGGACGCCCCTCTGCCGCTTCCTTCCCTGGCCTCGCACTACGTGGAGCGCTGCCCGAAAGGCGTACGCACGCGAACCGGCATCTCGCTGCCTCTGCAGAGGGCGGTCGAGGCAGCCGTGAACCGCCGCTCGGACGAACTGGCGAAGGAGGGGATTGCGGATATGGCGGCGGTGGTGATAGACAATGTTTCCGGGGCGGTGGCGGCCTATGTGGGGAATTCCTCGCCAGAGCGCGAACGCCCTGGCAGACAGGTAGATATCGCCGCCTCGCCGCGCTCCACGGGCAGTATCCTGAAGCCTTTCCTCTACGAAGCCGCCCTGCAGGACGGGGTGATACTGCCTCGCACCCTGCTGCCGGATATCCCTGTGAACCTGGGCGGATTCGCCCCGCAGAATTTCGACCATCAGTACTACGGTGCCGTTCCGGCCGATGAGGCTCTGGCGCGTTCGCTGAATGTGCCGTCGGTGTTCCTGCTGCGGCAGTACGGCATACCCAAGTTCCACTCCGTGCTGCGGGAGGCCGGGCTCAGCACCATCAGCGAAGCACCTGAGCATTACGGGCTTTCGCTGATACTGGGAGGCGCCGAGGCCCGCCTCGATGAGATTACTGCCGCGTATTCTGCCTTTGTGCGGGGTGAGGCGCCGTTTTCGGATGCCGTGGCGCGCTGGTACACGTTTGAAGCTTTGAAGGAGGTCAACCGCCCGGACCAGCTGGACTGGAGGCTGATACGCTCCGTGCGCAAGGCTGCCTGGAAGACGGGCACCAGCTATGGCTTCCGGGATGCATGGGCGGTGGGGATGACACCCGCCTTCACGATCGGGGTCTGGGCCGGGAATGCGCAGGGGCAGGGGGTTCCGGGGCTAGTCGGCGCCCGCGCCGCCGGCCCTGTGATGTTCGATATCCTCAATCTCCTTCCCCCCTCCGATGACTGGTTTACCTTGAATACCGCCTCTTCCTGTCATTCCGAGCGCAGCGAAGGAACCCAGCGCAGCGAAGGAACCTACGCCGACGTCTGCACCGCCTCCGGCCACCTCGCCGGGCCGGACTGCCCCCGCGAACTCATGCTCCTGAGCGAAGCCGGGCTGGACAGCGAACCCTGCCGCTACCACGCCAGTGGGGAATTCGTGCTTCCGCCTGCCATGGAGTGGTACTACAAGCCCAATCATCCCGAATATACAGGCAGCCGGAAGGCCTCCGGCGATGCTGCAGTGCAGTTTATCTATCCCCAGAACGGGGCGGTGCTCACCCTGCCCCGCCAGCTCTCCGGCAAGGTGGAAGGGGTGGTGTTCCGGGTAGCTCACCATAAGGCAGATGCCACCCTCTGGTGGCATCTGGATAATACTTATGTTGGAGAAACGGATTTCCTTCACGAGATGCTGCTTGCTCCCGATCCCGGACGGCATACGCTCACAGTGGTGGACCAGGACGGCTGCAGCGCCTTCGTCAATTTCAGCGTAGAGTAAGCGCTTACTTCGTGCCGAAGATGCGGTCGCCGGCGTCGCCCAGACCAGGAACGATGTATGCGTTCTCGTTGAGGTGATCGTCCACGGCAGCTACGTAGATATCTACGTCAGGATGCGTTTCCTGCACTTTTTTGATACCCTCGGGAACGGCAACCAGGCACATCAGGCGGATGTTGTGGCAGCCGCGCTTCTTGATCATGGTGATGGCGTCTGATGCGCTGCCGCCGGTGGCGAGCATCGGGTCGGTGACTATGACCAGGCGGTCGTCGATATCTTCCGGGAGCTTGCAGTAGTACTCTACAGGCTCGTGGGTCTCCTCGTTGCGGTAGAGGCCGATGTGGCCGACTTTCGCTACGGGCACGAGAGACTGAAGACCTTCTACCATGCCCAGACCTGCGCGCAGGATGGGAACGATAGCCATTTTGCGGCCGGCGATTTCCTTAGCCGTCATCTTGCAGATAGGAGTTTCAATTTCAACGTCTTCCAGCGGGAGGTCACGGGTGACCTCGTAGCCCATCAGGAGGGCGATTTCCTTGAGAAGTTCCCGGAAATCCTTGGATCCGGTTTCCTTTTTACGCATGATGGTCAGCTTGTGCTGGATCATGGGGTGGTCGATTACATGCAATTTGCTCATAGTAGTACAGAAAAGATTACGCGAAAATACGAAAATATCCGCCCATTCGCAAATAATGATTATATTTGATTGAACTAAAACGAGGATGATATGAAAAGGCTTCTTTTTTCTTTGCTCCTGTGCGTTTTGGCATGCCTTACGGCATTTTCCAGGCCCGTTCCGGTGCTCGATAGCATCCGTTATGCAGGGCAGACACGTTACCATTATATATATGTGCCGCAAAAGCTCCTTCCCCAGCGCCCGCTGGTGATAATGCTTCATGGCTATGGCGGGAAGGCGGACGGGTACCGCCCTGAAATGCTTGAAGTGGCTGAGCGTGAGGGCTTTGCACTCTGCATTCCGCAGGGGCTCAAGGCTCCCCAGGGCAAGACCGGCTGGTTTGTGGGTTACCCTAAACAGCTGGGTATGAGGCAGGATGACGACAGATTCATGTGCACCCTGGCTTCAGAGCTTTGCCGCAGGCATTCCCTGAATGCTTCGAATTGCTTCCTGACGGGGATGAGCAACGGGGGAGAGATGTGCTACCTGATTGCCCGCAGCCATCCCGGCGTGTTCAGCGCTATTGCCTCGATCGCAGGGCTTACCATGAAGTGGATAGACGATACTTTCCCGCTAAAGGTTCCGGTACCTTTCATGGAGGTGCATGGCACTGCCGACAAGACCTCTATGTGGATGGGAGACCTTGGCGGAGCCGGTGGTTGGGGGGCCTATCTTTCAGTTCCCGATGCTGTGCAGAAGATGGTGAAAAACAATGGTTGCAAATACCGTATCTGCGAGTATCTTCCGCACCGGATGGAGGGTTCGAGGACGGTGGTGCTGCACAGCTGGAAGGGCGGTGTGCCGGCCTGGAAAGGTGGCCCTGAATGTGAAGTCCGTCTATACGAAATACGCGAAGGAAGGCATAGTTGGGCCCTTGCAGACATGGATACCTGCAGTGAGGTTTGGAATTTCTTCCGTAAGTATCTCAGATGAGATTCTGATACATTTTTTATATTTTGATACCTTTATGGCCTGTTTTTGCACAAAAACTGGTCATTTTTTGCCCTTTAGGGGGTTATTTTCTATGAAAATAAGTTAGATTTGTAATTCCTATACTTGTTAGTTGGTGTTTTTGGTGTCCTTCATAACAGCTATTCTGTTGGCATTGACCACCGTCGTCAACACTTCGGGTTCCGTTTCGGAGTCCAATCCTGTCGTGCGGGAATTCCCGGTCTGCTTCAGGTGGGACAATCCTCACTACGACCCCTCTTATCTGGACAACGCGAAAGTGGAAAAAGACCTTCTCGCGTTCATTGACTCTCTAGGTACTCCAAAGATTGAGCGCATCGATATAATTGCCTTTGCTTCGCCGGAGGGGAGCGTTTCCAGAAACAAGGAGTTGAGTAAGCTCCGCTCGGCCGAGTTGAAGTGGCTGATCCTGAAGAATTATCCCGAGACCCGTGGCCGCTTTGTTTTGCGTCCTTCGGGGGAGTCGTGGACTATGCTCCGCGAGAGGGTTGCTGCCGACAAGAAACTGAGCGATGCTTCCCGCAACAAGATACTCCGCACTCTGGACGACAAGTCCCTGTCGCTCGATGCCCGGAAGTGGCGCCTCTCCAAGGGGCTGGGCACTGACCCCAACGTGGGTGACGTGTGGCAATACCTCCTCCGCGCCCATTACCGCTACCTGCGTGGTGGCGCGGTTATAGTCATCTACAAAGTTCCGGATAATGCCGCGCCCGCCGCTGTTCCTGTCATTCCGAGCGAAGCGAAGGAATCCAGCGAAGCGAACGCCCCCGCCGACACCGTGGCAGCCAAGCCACTGATTGACAGCACCTTAAGCCAAACCCTTCCCCCTGAAACCACGCAGGAGAAAAGTGGCCAAACCACTGATATTAAGCCATTTAAGCGCCACGAGCGCAAACCACTGCTGGGCGTCTCCACAAACCTGATTTACGACGCCACCTACATACCCCACTACGGCTTCACCTCCGTGCCCAGCTTCAGCCTCGAGTACTATCCCGACCGCGGTCACTGGACCTTTGGCGCCGATGTGGACTGGTCCCACTGGCTGCACTACGAGGATCATCGCTTCAATCAGATCCACAACGTGACACTCAACGCCCGCCGTTATTTCAAGTCCGGCGAGGAACTCTTCAAGGGGCTGTATCTCCTTGGAAATGTGAACGTTGTGCAGTATGGCCTGGGCTGGGATGCCCATGGCTGGGAAGGTGAAGGACTGGGTCTTTCTGCAGGCATAGGCAACAAATGGCACTTCGCGCGCATCTATATAGACGTGGGCGCGTGTGTGGGAGCGTTATATTCACGCTTCGACCCGTACACATGGGGAAACGATGCCACCAGGTGGTATTACTACGATTATGCCGGCAAACCGGAGGGCTTTACTGAACGCAGTAAGAGTTTCCTCTGGTTCGGCCCCACAAGAATATGGTTTTCGATCGGTTACGATCTGTTTATGAGAAGAAAGAAATGAGGCTTCGTCCCGTCATAACAGCATCGCTTGCACTGCTCCTCCTGGGCGGGTGCACGATCGAGCCCATCCTGCATCTGCGCAAGGCCATCAAGGCCAAGGTGGCCCTCTCCGCCAAGGTGAACGTGGATATCATGTGGCAGATCAACTGGACCGCAGAGTGGCAGTTCAACTGGAGCGTATCTGCCCTCGGGCCCCTGGGCTACACCATGCCAGCCAGCATGCGTATGCATGTGTTTACCCATGGTTCTGAGGGAGTTCCGGTGTCTCACTTCACGTATAACTTCATGGGAGAGAGTGCGGAAACCGAGGTCTTCATCGGCACTCACGACATCCTCTTCCACAACAACGATTCCGAGGCTCTGCTCTTCAGCCAGGAGAATGAACTGGCGGACGTGCACAGCTACACCCGAAAGCTCGCGGGTGGCCTGAAGGCATCTACGCAGGTGCTCACCGTGGAGCAGAAGGCCGCCGGCATGACCAAGGCCCCGGGCGAACTGGACGAACCGGTGAATCTTACCCCGGACGGGCTCTTCTCGCTCTTCGACAAGGGGCAGGTTATCAGCGACGACCTCTCCACCTACGTCTACGAAAACGGCAAGTACGTCCTCAAGATCGAGGGCGAGCTGAGGCCGGCAACATTCATATATCTGTTCCAGATCACCCTGAAGAACAATTCCGGACGCGTGGTGGGAAGTGCCGGCGGTGCTGCCCTCACCGGGATGTCCCAGGGGGTGAATCTGATGGACAACATGACCTGGCCCGAGACGGCCAGCTACCTCATGGACGTATACATGGATAAACCGCAGGATATGCTCGGTGCCAAGGTTTTCTCCTTCGGCATCCCCGGCTGCAACCCCTACGACGCCGCTTCGGTGGCCGCCGCGGTGAGCGGGAAGCACTATCTTGTGCTGAATGTAAGCTACATAAACGGCAGCACCCGCAACATCAGCATGGACGTGACCGACCAGGTCCGCGCCCTGCCCACCGGGGGAGTGATTCCTCTGGAGATAGACGTGGATGACTTCCCTCCGGACGATAGCGCCGGCGGCGGAGGCGGCTTCGTCGCCCTGATTGGTGAGTGGGATGAGGAAACGGGAAGTGCAACGATAATTAATTAATCATCAATATTTTACTAACTTTTTTAAATTTTCATGCGTATGAAAAAAATTATGGTTTTCGCAGTCGCAGTCCTCACACTGGCTGCCTGCAGCAAGACCTTCGATCACAGCAAGGCTGCTACCGAAGGCAACGCAATCGGTTTCGGCACTTGGGCGGAGACGCTGACGAAGGCAAGGGCCACTGGAGAAACGACAACTTCTTTCACCAGCGGTGAAATCTTCAAGGTCTATGGCACCAAGTTGGTCGGCTCTACTAAGTATCCAGTCTTCAATGGTACGGAGATCAAAGCAACGGCAGATGGTACCACTGTGAATTGGGATTACAACAATGCGGGTGATATCCGTTATTGGGATCGTGCAGCAACCAGTTATACATTCTATGCTGCCCTTCCTGGTTCAATGGTGACGGCCTACAGTTCTTTAACTGATGATCAGAAGACAGCCATTAGCAGCACTGAATATCATTCAAATGGTTTGTTCTACGGTAGCTTTACTTTCGAAGATCCCACCAGCATGAGCAATGATGTTCTGGTCGCTGATGAGAATACTGTTGTAGTGAATGATACTAATGTTAAAAATGATGTTGAGCTTGAATTCAATCACATCGCTTCCTGCGTGGATCTAAAGGCGAAAAAGGATGTTACGCTCAAGGATGCTACTGTTAAGGTTACTGGTGTAAAGTTCGTTAATATCTGTAAGACAGGTAACTTCCATGTTTCTAGTTATTCTCCTTTCACTGTAGCATGGAGTGATCAAACTGGAACTTTAGGAACCTCCGGGACATACACTGCTGATCTTGGAGGAGACAAGGTTGTTGAAGCGTATTCCTCTTATGGTACAACTGAGCCTGCTGACCCCAATGCAGTCAATACCACAACAGGCACTCCGGTAGATGTCCTTGGTGGTTTTGTTTTCCTTCCCCAGACTCTTGCTGCTAATACCCAGAAGATTCTTCTCACCTACTCTATTGCAGTGGGAAGTGAACAACCTAGTGTATATACTGATGTCCCTGTAGATATTGTTGCTTTTATGACGGACGATCATAATGATAATGCAGGTGGTAAAGCTATTGATGTATGGGAGGCAGGTAAACGTTATATTTACACCATCACCATTGGAGCCAATGCAATCACATTCACTGCAAGTGTAAAGGATTGGGCTACTACTGTCAATGGGTACTATCATCTCGTTAACTAATCATTTTTTGAATGCTTAACCGCATCATACGCATATTAGGGTCAGCTGCGTGCTGCGCCTTGCTTCTGGCAGGGTGCAGCATCCGGCTGGACGACCCGGCGCCCAACGCTGGCCAAATCGGCTTCAGCGCCGGGTCCGCCCTTTTGCGAAATGATGCAACAAAATCCGCAAGCCTGATTACAGGCACCTCTTTCCCGGAGAACTCCCAATTACATGTGTGGGCCTGGCACAGCGCAGCTGCCCAAAACATCAGTTTCGGTGGCACTACCAAGGTTCATTTGAGCGAAGGTGCGTGGGATTATTCCCCCCACCAGTTCTGGAATTGGCGAGACGGGGAAGATTACTACGACTTCCTCTCCATATATCCCGGCGAAAAGACTGTAACTCCTCCTTCGGCAAGTGTGCAGCAGAGCAACCTACAGGCGTTAGTGCCTTATAATGCCTTAAGCGATCAGTTCGATCTTATGGCTGCGGGCTTGAGACGTACCGAAAAGATTACGACTACTGTTCCCTTGCAATTCTCCCATTTACTGAGTGCTGTGAGCGTAAAGATTAAGAATGCGAGCAGCAGCGTAGACAATAACGGAGACCCTCTCCCGATTACACTCAAATCCTGTTCATTCGTGAACCTCATCACGTCATCTTCCATAAATGTTGTTTTTGACGGTTCAAGTTTGTCCAGCGCACCTGGGCCTGGAGCACGGAACGCTGGTCTTGGCCCGCAGGTTCCCGCGGCAGGTGTGAGTTTGAATCCAGGGAGTTTCTTTCCGTCAGGATCCGCCGAGTGGGATATCATGATTCCTCAGGATCTGAGATTCGAATCACTGGACACCACTGCCCCTTCCCTCAGGATTGTCTACAATAAGGGTGATGTAGGGGATGAAGTGGAATTAATCCCTTTGAAAGAGATAAAGAATGCCGTCAGTAAGGAAGAAATCACTTCCTGGGAAGCCGGAGTTCAGTATCAATACGAGATAGAGATTAAACTTGGAGGAGGAATATTGGTAATAGTACGGACTACGCCATGGGAAGTAATTGAAGCAGAAACTCCTGGCTTAATGATAATATGATGAAAAGGTTTTCACGCATAGTTCTTGCTTCCGTTTTGGGTTTTGTCGCCTGCACGGGTTGCACGAAGAGGGCTGCTCCCCAGTCCAGTTCGGTGATCCTCAGTTTTGCTGTAGGTCAAGCCGAAACACGTGCTGCTGCAGAGCTTGCAGATGGCAGTGAAATCCACCTTGTAAGTGCGAACGAGCCGGATCTTTTCATTGCGATTGCCAATTACAGTGGAGAGATTGTGGCCAGGTATCCTGCCGTTGTTGAGAATGAGTCTGAATGTCTGGAAGCAAACGACGCCCAGGCTACTGTCCGCTTCAACAAAATCACCAATCCTGGTTCTTATACAGTGTATGCCGTCGCAAACAAGACCGGGCTGTGGGGAATGAATTCCACGCTTGAAAGTGCTTCCACCGTGTCGGATCTAGAGGCATTGTTCTTTAACGTGAGTCCTTCTACTCCCAATCCGGATTATGATGAAGTGATGCCACTTTCTGCCGTAGGAACTCTTATGGTGAAGGAGAGTTTGACTGGTCAGGCTGACCTTGATCTGCTCCGCTGTGTTGCCAAGGTCGGTTTCAGGTTCAAGAACGATACAGGAGCGGTGCTTAATCTCTCAAATTGCATAGTTACTATTCATCAAATCAATCCCACTCAGGGATACTTGTTCGAGCATACTCCTGATGCTACCGGGGATGCCGGAGACCTATCTCTGAACAGGAGTACTATAACGATTCCTAAGGATTCATCTTCAGACATGTACGAAATGTCCACTGTATATCCAAGCATAGCTCCGTCTCAAGCAGTTGGAAGCAGGTATCTGTGCGATATTTCATTCTCCTTGGGAGGAGACACTAAAGAATTCACCAATCTGCCTATCCACGACAGTATGTCGCAGGATATACAAGCGCTGAAACGCAATCAGTATCTGCAGATTGAAACCCGTATCAGCCGCGGTCTTAACATATCCTTCAATTTCGAGGTTATGGACTGGACCCCTCATACCGAAGATGTTTTATTCCATTAGCAAATGAAGCGATTCATCAACATACTTCTGTTTATCCCTGTTATGCTTGCTGCGTTTTCCTGTCAGCGAGGTTTCGACGATTCCAGACATCCAAGAGTAGTGGATGAAGGTGAACCTGTTGTACTTACGCTGGGATTTGGTACCAATGACCTCAAGGAAATACAGATAGGAACCAAATCAGAGGTAAACCGTGCTGATGAATCCAATGTTCATGACTTGTATGTGCTGATTTTCGACGATACGGGAGCGAAGATCTATGGGCGCTACTTTACGTATGAGCATATCTCTTCTGAGTTGTCGAATCTCCTGGGTCAGAAAAACGAAGGTTGGTTCGTGGATAACTTGAAACTCTCTGAGACCGGCACCGGAAAAAAGACTCAGGGTGTTGTGAAGATATCAACGATATCGAAGGAGAATTGCAAACTGATTGTGCTTGCAAATATCTCCAACACCATTACTTCTATCAACGGAGGAGATGCCCTTGAGTGGCTTTCCTCCAATAGACTGACGTTGGATGATTATGAGGAAGCAAAGGTGACTCTGGAGCAGAATGTCGTTAACCGCGGCAATTTGTTCCTGATGTCGGGAATGCTGGACGGAATCAACACTGGAGAGATGGCCTGGGATAAGACCGATGGCAGCCTCACCAATCAATACGGCACGGACTTCAAGGTGCAATTGGCTCCTGTCGATGCCAAGATAAAATTCCGTGTCCGTTTCAATAAAACCAATATCAGCCATATTACGCCACGTTATTGGCAGGGATTCAATATCCCTGACCGTTGCATGCTTTCTCCTTCAGACAAGACTCCCAGCCAGATTGGGACTCAGTTCTTCAATACTGGTGAGGCGTATTTTGAGGGCACCGAGACAGAAGGAGACGATGTTTGGCAAGTGTTTGCTTTTTATATGCTGGAATCCAAGCCTGTGCCCAAGAAGAGTGCTACTCAGTATTACCAGCGGGACAAGCATGAAAAGAATACCGACGGCACCAATAAAGACACGTGGGAGTATGCCCCCCAGGATGGGACTTATGTCAAGTTCGACATTATCCTCACCCTTACCACGGACGGAATCCAGAATATTCTGGACGACCCTGAAACCAATCATGCACTGACTTCTGATGCTTTGTTCACCGTTCATCTGGGTGATTTCACAAGCAGCGAGTCGGGAGGGGGGAACAATTACGACAATTACTCGGTAGAACGCGGTCATACTTACATTTATAACATCACGGTTGTCAACTCGAAAAACATTTACGTCGAGGTGATGGGCCGTGTAGAAAACGAGCCTGGTCATGAGGGATCACTGCTCCTTACGACCGATGAAATTATTAACTGCGATGCCCATTATGAGTACCACAATATGGTATTCAATGCAAATGCTGCTCTTGCTGGTGCGAATGCACAAAAACAGATATCATGGTACACTAAGACACCTTTTGCTGAGAACGGACCGGTGTTCAACGAAACGACAAAGCAGTATGATATTCCGATGAGGGATGGGAAGCCCGATGTGGATTACCTCTGGGTCAAGTTCGGTTTGAACAAAAAAGTAAACGGAAAGTATAGCGACAAACGTTATCAATATCCCGGTGATGACAAATATGACGGTTCCTGGAACCCCAAGGATTGGCCTGATGACCCTATTCCTGAATTGATCGACGTCAATCAATTGGTTAATTTGCTGTTCGACCAGAACAAGAGAAAAGTGGACGGAGAAGATAATCTTCTCTTCGATAGTTCTGAAGAAATCCGTTTCACTGCCTTTGTAAATGAGTTTTATTACGAAAAACACCCTCTCACCGGAGAATTGGATCCGGATCTGTGGAGAGATTTTGTGAATGCCAAGCCAAGAGAGTTGCATATTCTCTCTGATGCCATATACAGTCAGGATTTAAACAGCGATGTCATTAAGTCCAGTCATTCCATCATACAGAATTCAATACAGACCTTCTACAATATCTTCTCTCCCCAATTGAATTCAGTCTGGGGCACAGAGCATATAGACGAGATGCGCAACCGTGGTGCGAATGATTCCTCCACTGGAGTAAGCCGTGCCTGGAGCTGGTGGCATGGGAATTCGACGCCGGCCGGTATAATCAACGATGATGAAAATGGACGCATCAACACATACAACATCTGGGGCTTGAGCGATCAACCGTCGTGGAGCTCATTCCTTGATTACGAAGTAGATAATGATACGCCCGAGTTAAAGAGTAATTTCCAGTATATGGCATATTCTTGCCTTACCAGGAATCGCGACAATAATGGAAATCGCAAGATTGACGAAGAAGAACTCCGCTGGTATACTGCTTCTATCAACCAGCTTATAGGAATGTGGGTAGGGAATGAGTCGCTTTCGCAGGAGGCCCGACTCTACCAGCCGAAGGATGCCGGCAGTTCGGATCCTCTCAAATGGAGAGCTCATGTGCTGTCCAGCACCTGTAGTGGGAATGGCGGTATAAATAATCCTCGCGTTATCAGGGCGGAGGAGGCTGCAACAAAATCATTCTATAATGAATGGTCCTGGGCTTTCCCGTCAGGTTCTCCGATGGAATACAGGGATCGCGTTTCATCGGTTCGCTGCGTCCGCAATGCCGGCACTTTCCGCAAAAACGGGGTCACTACCGATATCAGCTATTCTCCGTATGATCTGATGGTAGACCAGTACTATGAGATTCCGACCGGCACCGACAACTCCGGAAAGGCTTTCCCGAATTCAGATGGGTCCTACACAGTCTCATTCTCCCGTTTGAATCCTAAATCAATCCGAGAGTATTCCATGGAGGATCTTCCTTACCATGACGAGTATTCTCTTCACAACCGTGTATATCTGGAACTGAATATACAGGCACCGAACGATGAGACAAACAGGTACTCTGATGGCACTAACATAGGGACTGAACAAACAATCAACGACAATATCAGTGCGGCAGGTGTGAATAATTACTGCCCACCCGGATATCGACTTCCCAATATGACTGAATTGCTTGTAATTTCCAACTTGTTGTCTTCTTCATATTGGGAGCAGAGCGGCAATACAGATAATCAGTCATTCCCTTGCAGAACCTATTTTTCCAGGGGATCGCTCGGGAACAGGCCTACGTCTACGGAGAGCGGCAAAATAGGATGGAAGTATAACGAACAGGGCGTCCGTGTGCATATGGCCGACAACGGAGATGCTATGACAGGCCTCCGTTGTGTGCGTGACAGAAATTTGACGGGTGATATTACCGGAAAGGTCATTGTCGATGATTATAACAATCTGCATAATGGGGAAAAAGCGGTAATAACACTCAATTTCAGCTCCAACGCATCCGCTATCAGGAATGTGGATCTGGCACTTGTGTGGGTAGATGCTGCGGGCGATGAGCATGTGATTGGAATAGATGGCGCTGCGCGCGTTCCCATATCCGGGGTAACCCTTATCGATACATTGCATTACAGGATTCCTGCAGCCGGTACGGGTGTAGGCGAATTGCCTGTCAGAGGCTGGATGACTGTTCGAGCAAAGGTTCGGAACGCTCTTGGGATGGAGCGCACTTTTGAGACTCCTGTGCGCATTTTATCTGAAATGACTTCGTCTATCAAGCTCCTGCCATGTGATTATGACAATCGTTTGTTGAATGGCGGCCCTTACAGTTTCCCTATCCTTCTTACTGCTTATAAAGAAGACTCTGAAATTACCTCGTGGAACCTTAGGATTGTTTCGCCGGACAAAGCTGCCAGGACTATTCCTTTAGGTACTCCCAATAAAGAATATGCGACGACCATCTACAATTATAATCCATACGAAGGCGGAACTCTTCTGGAAGGAACCTATACATTCCAATTGGAAGCAGCGTGTAGTGAGGAGACTGTCCGCTCCGAGGTGGTATCCATGGATGTATTGCACGTAAACTGGCGTCCGAATTCTATTGAAGAGATAGAAGCTGCGGAGATTGCTCAAACCGCCAGCGCTCTTACCGGCCGTTGGGAAAGGGAACATGTGGAAGGACTTGATTTTGTGGCCGGTGACTTCATAGAAACCGATATGGATATTTCTCTATGTAAATTCATAGAAGATCCCAACGCAGATGATAAAGAGCATAAAAACAAAGATTTGGGTATGGACGACCTGATTACATTCGGACTTACCGATATAGAATGGGTCCCCTGGACGCTGAATATAAACTATCCGTCGGTCTCGAACGGTGATTCTTGGCTATATATCAACCCGACATGGTTGAAACCCCGTGTAACGCCGGATGATAAAAGTAGTCATGTGGGATATGCAGGAGTGCTTTACAACCGTATAGATGATTCCAAGCCACTTCATATCCGACTCGAGAAGAATGGACTTTTCTGGAATGGTTTGAAGGTTGAATATGGTCGCTGGAGCAGTAATCAGGCAAATACGCAGGCTGTTGTGGAGAAACTGACCGCAGCTAATGCCCTTTATATCGGTTCAGTGGAAGGTTATCACCGTTCACGTGCCGAATATCGTTTCGTGAGAGTTGTGCATAACGGACGTGATTCAAGCGTCAAAGGCGACTATAGTTACTTTAAGGAGGATCCCGTGTATGGCGGCAGTTTGTAGAATAAAAATTCCGGCAACTCTGTTGCTATGTGTTGCCATCCTCTTCTCATGTGTACGGGAGCCTCACGATAGGGCGTTCCCGTCTGCTGGTGAGGATGTAGTTACCTCTGTAATACATTATCGTGCCGTTGCAGGGGAGGCCTCCAGTACCCGTGCTTCTTTGAACGATATTAAACAATACATATTTGAATCAGAAGATAAACTATATGTGACAAGCGGCTCGGACATGTATGGTGTTCTCCATCTTGTTGCGGGGCAGAGTAGTACCATCGCTACTTTTGAGGGAGACCTTATGTGCCTGAATGATTTTGTTCCCACAGAGTCTACACCCTTGTCTGCTATTCTTGTATCTCCTTCAGACGAAATCCACACTTGCAGTGGAGGAAAAGTGACAGCAACATCTTATCCTTCCAACGATGCATATGCCGTGGATTTTGAAGAAGCAGTGCGGCGTTTCAGTGACTTCCGAGCCGATAACTCTTTTGCATCGTATTCTTTTTCTTTGGAGCAGCGTTCTGCTTTCTTGTTGTTCAAGGTGACGTTCGATGATTCTGACGGGATTGCCGCCAACACCAATATAACAGCTTCCATAACAAATGATTCCGGTGTCAATACTCTGCGCACGGGAACGGTTCGCACATTTG
Source organism: uncultured Bacteroidia bacterium (assembly GCA_902768365.1). Taxonomy (GTDB): domain Bacteria; phylum Bacteroidota; class Bacteroidia; order Bacteroidales; family UBA932; genus Cryptobacteroides. The sequence goes on from CACXKV010000003.1 coordinate 60,267, forward strand.
AGGAAGATTTTTCTGTGCATGCACAATTTGTCGCCAGTTTCCCTGAAACCACCTTGTCTAGTGCTGCTGTTTCCTTCACGGCAGTAGGCGGCGATCCTGTAATAGAAAATATTGCTTCAACTACTCTTCAGCCTAACCATTATTACGATATTGTCCGGACGCATTTCAGCGCAGATTGTTTTACAATTCAGGCGAGGGAAGCCAATACTACAATCACCTATAATTATACCGGCTTCGAAGTTCAATATAGACTTAGTACCGGCGGTGATTGGGTTAATTACAATTCAGTCGAAGGCATTGTCCTCGCAAACGAGAAGGACTATATTCAATTCCGTAGTAAACGGAGCGTATTCAATACTGACAATAAACCTATTTTTACTACGGATAAGCCGGTATACATTTATGGCGACATTATGAGCCTTATTTGTGACAACAGTTATAATAAGAAAACTGAATTGGCAAGTAATGCTTTCAGATATGCTTTTAAAAATACCGACAAGATAGATATTCCCGCCGGCAGACCTTTGATACTCAGCGCAAGTACACTTGGATCATACTGTTATAACCAGATGTTTTACGGGTGTACGTCTCTTACCCGTGCTCCGGAACTTCAGACTACGTTGAGCGCAGATATTCCGGTTCATGCCTATTCTTATATGTTCCAGGGGTGCACTTCCTTAGTGTCAGCGCCAGAAATGCCTTCCGGGAGAAGTGTCGGGAATAATGGATATCAGGGAATGTTCAAAAACTGCACAGCCCTTACTTCGGTCCCTGCTTCAATTGAAGGCACAAGTGGTGGTCAAGTTTGTAATGAGATGTTTTTGGGGTGCACTTCACTGGCTAATGCTCCTGCCCTTCCATCCACATCTGTTGGGAATCAAGGATACTACAAAATGTTTAGTGGATGCACGTCTCTGCTTCAAGCTCCGGATCTTCCTGCAACCAGTATCGGGGCCTCGGGTTATAGGGAGATGTTCTATGGATGCACCAGCCTGGTTTCGGCTCCAAATGAGTTGCCGTCAACCGTGCTGACCGAGAGTTGCTATCAGGATATGTTCTCAGGGTGCTCCTCCCTGTCGCAGGCTCCGGAGCAACTACCTGCCGTCAGTCCTGCCGCCCATTGTTACAGGGGCATGTTTCTCAATTGCATATCCCTTAACAATGGTCCGGAGATCAAGTTGACAAGTGTAGGCAATAACAGTTGCAGACAAATGTTCTCTGGTTGCACGTCCCTTGTCTCTGTCGCGGGGCTGAATAGTGTAGAGAGCATCGGTCAAGAGGGATGCTTCCAAATGTTTTATAAATGTGGTGAGTTGATTACTACGCCTAATGTTATCCCTGCCGGAACAATAGATGCCAGTGGTTGTAAAGAGATGTATGTAGATTGTGCCAAGATAACGAAAGCCCCAGATATAGAAGCTACTTCAATAGGCACATCGGCTTTTGAGAGTATGTTCAGTGGCTGCCGGCGTTTGGCTTCCGCTCCATCTGAACTCTTGGCGGACAATGTCCCGGGAAAAGCCTATTATAATATGTTCAACGGGTGTGTCGCATTATCATCAAGTCCCGATCTTTCCGCTATGAACAGCGTCGGCATAAGCAGTTGCTCTCGCATGTTTATCAATTGCAGTAATCTGAGAATTCCTCCGGATCTGCCTGCAACGACCTTAAGCACATCCTGTTATGAAGAAATGTTCAGCGGCGCGGGAATAGAAAAGGCACCCGCGCTTCCCGCAACAACTTTGGCAGAGAAGTGCTATAAAAAGATGTTGATTGGCTGCAAATACCTTGAAGGGCCCGTTTTGCTTCCAGCTCCTATCCTTGCCAGTGAGTGTTATAGAGAAATGTTTAACGGTGATAAACTGCTCAATGTTGTGGTATGTCTGGCGACTGATCATTCGGCCGGGGATTGCACTACCAACTGGCTGAAAGATGTTAGCTCAACAGGGATATTTGTACGGCCTTCTGGAGTGTCGTGGACTTTGGACAGTGCATCAGCAATCCCTGCCGGCTGGACACCGCAGGATTTCGGACTGGATCCGGTATTTCCGGATGATCCTTTTAACCCGGAAGAAAACTTTTAAAGCAAGGAGGAGAAAGATATGAATAAAAGAGTTTTCATCATAATTGCGGTTCTACTTGCTCTTTGCTCTTGCGAAAGAGCTGAGGTTAAAACTGGCGGTGAATCCGGCTATAGGCTTGATGCGCTACGCTTCAACTTTACTTTAGAACGGGAAAAGCTGATAAAGGGAGTCCGTGACGGATGGATTTCAGGAGACCGGGTATTTATCTTTTTCGGGGGGATCAGTACTGCATACCTAACCCTCGATTATGAAACATCTTCCTGGGGTACGGCCGATTTGCATATTCCGGATGGGGGAAGTGCCCCCTCTTTGGGAGAAAGCGGAGAGCTCACAGCCATATACCTCCCTTATGGCAATAATCTGGAGCCGATTTGGAATTCCGGTACCGGGGAGTGGGAGTTTTCTGGAGGTGCAACGGACTATTATTTTTTGAGAGCGGAAAAGGCGGTTTATTATATTACAGATACAGATAATCAGTTATCCACATTGGGTGCCTTTATCTTTATGGAGAATTCGGAGGAATATGTGCAGTTTTTTATCCCCGATGATTCTGCCTCCGGCACTCTCCAGTTTGCCTGCAATGCTCTCATTCCGGCAGGAATTGCTGGTATAAGCATTGATGGTACCGTAACCGATAAGTCCTTAACTCAAGGGGCCTGGATTACGGCCAGAGCTGATACTATTGATGATGAAAAGGGTTACTATGCCAGTGGACGACTGGCATTACAGTCCAGCGCATATTACTATTTTGCGTTGGAACAGTCCGGCACGTGCAGGCATTTCTTTAAACAACGTAATGATGTAATATATGGCCACACGGCTTATCAACTTCCAGCAATAGAAGACTGGGCCAGTGTTACTGCATCTAGTGTGGTCGAAATTGCTGATAGCAGGTGGCTGGCCACGAATTCCGGAGCCTCTGCTCCCTGGGATCCGGGTACTTTGTATTCCGCTGCCGCGAAAGAGACCGCGGTGGTGGAGAATACAATGATTCCTTCGGATGGCGACTGGACACGTCTCCTCGACAGAACCAAGACAGTCTGGTTGCAAATGACCATCGCCGGGGCTGACGGATACTTGGTATTGAACCGGGATAACTCCAGCAATTATATCTTCTTGCCTGAATCTTATTATTGGAGTTCCAGTGTTGTGAGTGACATCCAGCATTATTTTGTTGCTTCTGCAGATGAGGGAAGAGAACTGCGAAATACAACACCGCCGGCTACAGCCTGCGTCCGGCTGGTATCATCCCTTACCGTTGGAGACATTACCCCTCCTGTTGACGGTGGAGATTTATAAACGATATTGCCTATGCGGAATGCTATTACAATAACATTGGTTTTTATTGCTGCACTCTCTCTTTGCTGGGGGTGTGCTAAAGAGCCTTCTCCGATAACGGAAACGGAGCTGCCATTTAGCCTTATGGTGCAATCGGAGAACTTGGTTCGTGCTGGCCTTGACGGCGCTTCTCTTAAAACGGGAAGCTATGTTTTTGCGGCCGGAGACAAGCTTTATGTGAGTGGGGATAATGGAAATATCCATGGCGTACTTACTCTGGTTTCAGGGGAGGGCTCTGGTACCGCAGCTTTCTCTGGCAGTTTAAGCTATGGTGGAAGTGAGGAACCGGATGATGAAACCGAACTCACGGCTACGCTGGTTGGCTCCTATCAAGAGGACTTTTTTACCATAGAAGGAGACCGTATCACAAGTGGTCCTCATTATCCTAATCCTATCCCATATGCTGATTTACAGGTGCTTGTGCAAAAGTACAGCCATTTTACAGGCAGTTTCTTCTTTGGAATTCGAAAACTTACTCTGACTCAACAGACGGTATTCCTGAATTTCAACATGGAGTTTTACAAGAGTGATCTTGGAAGCACAGTGGATGTTGACCTCAAAGATGCAGGTGGAACTGTTATTCACTCGGTTTCCGGGGTTCCTCTCAACGGGAATCAAGTTGTGGGGAGAGTTTCTTTTTCTACAGTTCTCAGTGCTGCTACAAACGTCGGCAATGCTCAGATATGGGTTAACGATGCGATTCAATGTCTGCCGGATTTTGCATCGGATGCCGATTTGTTGGCGAACAAATATTATAGTGTCGCCCGCAGTGTCATCGAACCCTTTACTGTCGAAGCTCCGGCAGGTGGCAACGGCACTAATATTACATTCCACAGCTCGTATAGGGCCAATGTGGAATACCGTACGTTTACCGGCGGCGAATGGACGGAATGGGCTGCTTGTCCGTCTTCTGCAATAGTGCTCAGCGCCGGAGAAAAAGTTTCTTTCCGCGGGAAGAACGATGTATATAAATATGCGTCGAATAAGCCTTTATTTGAAACCTCGAATCCTGTATATGTTTATGGGGATTTGATGAGTTTGGTCTGCGACGATGACTTCATGATGAAGGATGCTCTTGTTGCGGAAGCGTTTAAAGGAACGTTCCAGAACATGGGAAAGCTTCTGGCACATCCGGAGAAAGACCTCATCCTTTCAGCCAAAACCCTAAACACATCCTGTTACGAATCTATGTTCCAGGGATGTACCGGCCTGACCAGAGTTCCTGTAACTCTGCCTGCTACTACTTTGGCAAATAGCTGCTATTGCAAGATGTTTATGAAATGCACGGGCCTAACCTCCCTCCCCGCTGCTCTTCTCCCCGCGACTACTTTGTCAGAGTCTTGTTATGAGAGTATGTTCGAGGAGTGTACAGGTCTAACTACAGCATCATCCATACTACCCCAGATCTCGACTGTGGAGAATTCTTCCTGCTTAAAAATGTTTTATGGATGCACCAGCTTAATAACCGCTCCGGCTCTATCTTTTACGACCGTGAAGGTTTCCGGCTGTATGCAAATGTTCATGAATTGCTCGGCTTTGACCACGCCTCCGTCTAGCCTTCCTGCCACTACTCTAGGGGAGCAAGCATATTATCAGATGTTCATGAATTGCACGGGACTCACTTCTACACCGTCTTTTCCTGGAGAAGAGGGCACTTTGACCGGACCCCAGATATGTTATCAGATGTTTAATGAATGCACTGAATTAACCACTACCTCTGGAAAGCTGTTTACCGCCGACACACAACTTACGGAAGAGTGTTTTCATGGAATGTTCCGGCACTGCACCAAGTTGGCAAACGTTCCCTCTGACTTCCTCCCTTCTTTAATAATGGCAAAATGGTGTTATCGCGGAATGTTTGAAGGTGCGGCATTCGCTACCGCTCCTATTCTTCCAGCCACGACATTGGTGAACGAGTGCTATCGGTTTATGTTCAACAGTTGCAAAAGCCTGAACTCTATCACGTGCCTTGCTACCAATCCAAATAATGGGTCTTTTACAACCAGTTGGGTAGGTGGTGGTATACCAGGCAGTGGAACCTTCATTAAGAACTCGGTGACTATTGTTAACTCTGGCTCCGATCTCACGAAATGGCCAAGAGGAGATAAGGGTATCCCCAACAACTGGAACGTAAAGAACTACGGAGAAGAGTAGTATACTAGCCTCTTTCCACCCACGACTCCTCGAGGGAAATGCCGTAGCAGCGACGTATCCAGAGTTCGAGGAATTTGTCGTCGAGGAAGTAGGTGTCGGCGTCGCGGGAGATGAGTTGCTTGGCGAGCAGCGAGCGGACGGCGGCCTGCACGGAGCTGGCGGCACCAAGGTAATGGCGGGAGATATAGCTCTGGGACAGAACGTTTTCGGCATGCCCATCTACAGCGATAGTGGAAAGCACTGTGCGTTGCCCTTTCGATAGCCCAGCAAGTATGTTCCTATAGGTGGTATCGGCGGTATCCAGCAGATATTCCATAGCCGCAAATACTTCTATCTGCCCGGCGTCTCCGCCCTTTTCGGTGGATGCGAACACTTCGTTGAGGGTCTTCTGCATGAAGAAGGTGTAGCCTTCCATAAGGTCGTACAGGCCTTCAACGGCATCTTTGGTGATGCTTTTGCCGGCGTTCCTGAACTGCCTCCGCGCGAATTCCACATATTTATCCCTGTCGATCGGCTTCAACTCCAGGGTGCCCGTGCTCATGTAGAATGGCCTTGCGGCCGATGAGAACATCTGCCCCAGCAGATGCCTTTCGCTTCCGGAATAGATGAATGTCACGTTCGCAAGCCTCTGGAAGCGGGTGCGCAGCAGGGCTTCCATGTTCTTTTCGTCGTATTTTCCTATCTGCTGGAATTCATCTATAGCCACCAGCCAGGGCTTGGAAGAAGATTCCATGAACTGGAGGATCTCTTCGAGCGTGCGGAGCGGCTGCTGGATTTGCCCCAGGGAGAGCGCGAACTTGGGCCCCAGGGTGGCAGGATCGTAGGAGAATTCTCCCCGGATGGATTTTAGCACCTCCAGGAATCGAGCACCTTTGCGGATGCCTCCGGCGGATTGCCTGCGGAAAACCTCCTGCCCAAGGCGGAAAGTGAATTCCTGAAGGCTGGACGTGTCGTAGATATCAATGAAACAGCAATTGTATTCCTTGCCGATGCGCTTGTCTGTGAAAACATGATTGATCAGCCCGGTCTTTCCCATGCGCCTGGGGGACATCAGCACCATGTTGTTGCCGTTGGTTACGGAACGCACGAGCGTTTCGGTTTCCTTTGCCCGGTCGCAGAAATAGCGGGAGGGGATATTGTTCGTAGTATAGAAAGGATTTACATGCTGCATGGCGGTTACAATTTGTTCTAAGCGCAAATTTATAGTTTTTTTTACATAACGCAAAATTAATATAAATTACTTGAAGAAAACTTTTAACTTTGCAAAAACACCCATCATGAAACCTATACGAATACTTATGAGCTTAATACTTACCGCATTGCTGGCCACCATCGCCGGCAGTTGCAAGAAGACCGACGGCAAGTCCGTGGTCTATTTTACCCGCAATCTCTCCGCCGAGGGCCTGATCCAGGCCTATGAAAATGTCAATGGCAAGATCGAAGGCCGCGTGGGCGTCAAGCTCCACACGGGCGAGCAGAACGGCCCCAACATCATCCCCCGCGAATGGGTGAAAGCCCTGATGGAGAAGGACTTGAAGGGCGCCAACATAATCGAGACCAATACCTACTACGAGGGAGACCGCTATACTACCGAACAGCATCGCGAGACTCTGGAAGTGAACGGCTGGACCTTCTGCCCCGTGGATATCACTGATGCCGAGGGCACGGCCCTTTTGCCCGTAAAAGGCGGCAAATGGTTCAAGGAGATGTCTGTTGGCAAGAGCATGCTGAATTACGATTCTATGGTCGCTCTCACTCACTTCAAGGGCCACGCCATGGGCGGCTTCGGTGGCAGCAACAAGAACATAGGCATTGGCTGCGCGGATGGCCGCATCGGAAAGGCCTGGATACACACCAGGGAAGGGTCGGAAGAGCAGTGGAGCATTGCCGAAGAGGAACTCATGGAGCGCATCTCCGAGTCCACCAAGGCTACCATCGACCACTTCGGCGAACACGTGACCTATGTGAACGTGATGCGCAACATGTCGGTGTCCTGCGACTGCGAAGGCCTTGAGGCAGAGGCAGTTGTGACTCCGGACGTGGGCATACTCTCATCTACCGACATCCTCGCCCTCGACAAGGCCTGCGTGGATATCATCTATGCCATGCACGACGAGGAACACAAGCATTTCGTGGAGCGCATCGAGACCCGTCACGGACTGCGCCAGCTCACTTATATGAAGGAACTCGGCATGGGCAACGACGACTACATCATCATCGACCTCGACAACGGCGGCAAGCGCATCAGCGTGCAGGATGCCGCCCGTGCCTGCAGGAAGCGCAGCATCTACAACTATAGCACCCTGGGCAACAAGGGGCAGATGGTGAATCTCTCCGACTTCGAAGGCAAGGTGCTGCTGGTGGTGAACACCGCTTCCAAGTGCGGCTTCACGCCCCAGTACGATGGCCTGGAGGCCCTTTATCAGAAGTATAAGGATAAAGGCCTGGTGGTGCTCGGCTTCCCCTGCGACCAGTTCGGCGGCCAGGAGCCCGGCAGCAACGAGGAGATAGAAGAATTCTGCCGCCTGAACCACGGCGTAACCTTCCCTCTGATGGCCAAGTCGGATGTGAACGGACCGAAGGCGAACCCGGTGATGAAGTGGCTCTGGACCCTGAAACCTTTCGCAGGATTCGGGGAAGGGGAGACCGCGAAGTTCATGGACGCAATGCTCTCCAAGGCGGATCCCGAGTACGCCGCAAATCCGGATATCAAGTGGAATTTCACCAAGTTCCTCGTAGACCGCAAGGGCCAGCCGGTAGCGCGTTTCGAACCTACCGTCGCCCCGGAAGCTATTGAAGATTATATTAAAGAATTGCTTTAGGTGCTCCCGGTCCTACAAAAATTTACCGACCAGGAGCATTAGAAGAGATAATCAAGGCCGAGATACAGGGCGGGGGCATCCCCGTCCTGTTTATTTAGGGGGAAGCCCAGATCGCCCGCGACTATCAGATTCTCATTGATTATCAGGCGCATTCCTGTGCCCACGGTGGAGTGCAGACGCTCACGGGAACTGCCGAGCAGTTTCACATCGGCGTCGGCGGAAGGGAACACTTCGCGAAGAGTCCCCGGCAGGGAACTGATATCCAGCCCTCTGAATACCCTGGTGGCATCCGTAAACAGATTCGCTCCGAGTGCGATGTTCTGGTTCCACAGGGTGAAGGAGGCGAACCTCCAGCGCAGTTCGGCGGTGGCGCAGCCCATGTCGAGACCGACCACGCGCGCACGGAGCACGCCGCGGGCCGTGTCGCATCCTCCCATGCCCTCAAGGTCCGTGCGCTGCCCCATGAAAGTCATGTAGGGAAGCACGTAGAATGGGGCCTGCCGCCCGAAGGTGCCCTCGTAGTTGAAGCGATAGGCGAGGGTGAGGACGTCGTTCGGAATCAGGGGCAGATAGTGCCTCCAGGTGAAGGAATAGCGGTAGAAGGGAGTCTCGCTGAAGGGGGCGAGCAGCACATGTCCCTCTGCCCATATCCCCCGTGAAGGAGCGCCCTCTTTGTCGCGGGTGTCGTAGAGAAGGCCCAGGCGCAGTCCGGAAGAGAATCCGCCGTCGGCATCCGCCTCCGATATCACCCCGCTTGCCTTGTAGGCATCGTAGAGGGTGGGCATCGTCTCCGGGAAGATTTCCGAAGCGTCCTTTCCCTTGTTGACGTTCGCATAGTCTATGCTGCCGAGCCTGTAGTAACTTGCATAGATCCCCGCTTCCCAGCTGAGGGCCCCGCGGAGCCTTCCGATGAAGTCGGATTTGAAAAGATATTCGTAGTGGGAGTAACGGTAGAAGGGATTGAGCTGCGATGCGTCGAAGTTCATCTCGTAGCCGTTGAATCCGTAGAAATTGAAGGCCTTGTCGATGTTGGCGCGGAAGTTTGTGCAGTTGCGCACCCCCGGAATGAGCTTGCTGTTGTCGTAGCGGAGCTGTATCATCTTGGACCCTTTCGTAAAAAAGGAAAGCTCCGTGTAGAGTTTGGAATCGAGTGCGGGATAGTTCTCTCCCGTGCCATAGTCGAACAGCATCAGCACTCCGCCCAACTGGAAGCCCTTGTCGGCATCGTACGCCAGGGCCGGGAAAGGCCCGAGGCTGAGCCCGGACTTGACTATCCCGTCTCCCTTCTGCGCAATCATGGGAAGGCTCAGAATCAGAGTGGCGGAAAATGCTAAAAACTTTCTCAAAGGGCAGTTGATGATAAATCGTGCAAAAATACCCAATTCCGGCCAATCATACAAACGATTGTAACATTCTGCGTAGCTGATCGTCTGATTGTCGGATAATGTTTTATATTTGCAATATGAAAAAGATATTGTTTTTGTCAGTTGCTTTATTGGCGGTACTCGCCTGTAATTTTGTTGTTGCCGCTCCCGGCAAACATATCAAGGGAAACGGAGTGAAGGTCGAAAAATCTTTCGATACGGCTCCGTTCGATGCTGTCAGGCTCAACGGTTCCTTTGATGTAGTATTCACCCAGGGCCCGCAGAAAGTGGTGCTTTCCGCCGATGAGAATCTCATTGATGTTTTCAAAGTGGAGGTAAGGGACGGCGCGTTGTGTCTTGGAATTGAACGCGGCACCGGCTTCAGCACCAGGAACAAGGTCGTCTTTACTGTAAGTTCCCCTGAATTGAATGCCGTCAAGGTCAATGGTTCCGGCGACTTCAAAGTCAGGAAGGTCCTTGATTCGGACGCCCTGTCCCTTTCCATCAACGGCAGCGGCGACATTGAAGCCGACAAAGTCGAATGCAAAAACCTGACCTGCAATATAAACGGTTCGGGCGACATCGAAGTGGAAGCTTTGACCGCGGCTTCGGCAGATGTCAAGATCAACGGCAGCGGCGATGTCACGCTTGTCTGCCGCGAAGTGCGTGAAGTCACCGCCACGGTAAACGGCAGCGGGGATGTGGATCTCTATGGCAATATCGTCAGCGTTTCCAGCAATGTGCGAGGTTCCGGTGAAGTGAAAACGCACAAAGGCGTGTTCCCGACAGATGACTGACAGGGCACGCAAAATCGCCCCGGCGCACGCAATCGGAGCTTGCGACCAGCGGACCTATTTACAAGTAAGCGCGCTTACTTGTAAATAGGTCCGAAGTTGGCGCAGGCGCGGTAGTCGGCGCCTTCCTTGTCCATTCCGAAGGCATTCCAGGCTGCCGGGCGGAATATCTTGTCTTCTGCAACGTTGTGCATGCACACGGGGATGCGGAGGATGGAGGCAAGGGTGATGAGATCCGCTCCGATGTGGCCGTAGGCGATGGCACCGTGGTTGGCGCCCCAGTTGTTCATCACGCTGTAAACGTCCTTGAAGCAGTCCTTGGTGGGATCCAGGCGAGGCACGAACCAGGTGGTAGGCCAGGTGGGATCGGTGCGCTTGTCGAGGATGTCGTGCTGCTCCTTGGGGAGTTCGGCGGTCCATCCTTCGGCAATCTGCAGCACGGGGCCGAGGCCGTCCACGAGGTTCAGGCGCATCATGGTCATGGGCATTCCGCCACGGGTCACGAAGTGGGCGCTGTAGCCGCCGCCGCGGAAGTAGTCGCGGTCTGCGGGCATCCAGTTGGTGGCCTTCAGGCAGGCCTTCACATCCTCGTCAGTCATGTTCCAAGGCTCCTTGATGGTGGGCTTGCCCTCGGAATCAGACATTGCGCCGGTGGCGTCCAGGGTGGTGGCGCCGGAATTAATCAAATGTATGAATCCGCCCGCTGCCAGCCCTTCGGGGGCCTTGCCGGTAACGCGCTTCACTGCCTCGGGGCTCCAGTAGGTGCGCACGTCGCTGAACATCACGCCGCGGTTGGTGAGAAGGTGCCCGAACATCATCGAAAGGCCGTTCAGGGCATCATTTTCGGTTGCGAGGGTATAGGCTTCGCGCCTTCCGTTCCAGTCGAAGGAGGAGCACATCAGGCTCTCGGGGAAGTCGAAGTTGGGCTTGTAGTCCGTCCACTGGCGCTGGCCCTGCACGCCGCCTGCGATGGCGTTGTGGCCGAGGGCTTCCTCTTTATATCCCATCTCCAGGAGCTTGGGATTGCCGAACATCAGGTCGCGGATGATCATCATGTTCTTCACGGTGAACTCCCAGTCGGCGTCTTTCTCTTCGCGGTTCTTGCCTTTGCCCTTGCCGTTGAAGGTGGTCATAGGGGTGCCGGGGAAGAGAGCGCGGTCTTCGTTGTAGTCGTGGCCTTCCTGCGGCTTGCAGTACTTGTCCACCCACTCCATGGCCTTCTTGAACTCCTCGTGGTCGTAGATGCCGAAGTCCACGCGGCGGAGGATCTCCACGAGGGAGACGTACTCAGCGCGCATTCCGAGGTACTTCTGAAGGAAGTCGGCGTTCACTATGGAACCGGCTATGCCCATGCAGGTGTTGCCCATCGAGAGATAGCTCTTGCCGCGCATGGTGGCAACCGCCTGGGCTGCGCGTGCGAAGCGGAGTATCTTCTCCGCCACGTCGGCGGGGATGGTGTTGTCGGCGAGGTCCTGCACGTCGTGGCCGTAGATGCCGAATGCAGGCAGACCCTTCTGTGCGTGTGCGGCCAGAACAGCTGCGAGATACACAGCGCCCGGGCGCTCGGTGCCGTTGAAGCCCCATACCGCCTTGGGCCAGTGGGGATTCATATCCATCGTTTCGGAACCGTAGCACCAGCAGGATGTAACCGTGATGGTGCTGCCGACTCCCTCGCGCTCGAACTTCTCGGCGCAGGCAGCGCTTTCCGCCACGCGGCCGATTGTGCTGTCGGCTATCACGCACTCCACGGGGGAGCCGTCTCCGTTGCGCAGGTTGCTGGAAATAAGGTCTGCCACCGCATGTGCGAGGGCCATTGTCTTTTCTTCAAGATTTTCGCGTACGCCGCCCTGACGTCCGTCAATGGTGGGGCGTATGCCTATTTTGGGATACTTCATAATTTATAGGTTTTGTTTTTGGATTCTATACATTCTCCAGCCGTAGGTGGCCACCACCGCGAAGCAGATCAGCGGCAGCACGAACGAGAAGTTCACCGCCGGATGGCCTGCCACTGTGCCGAGGTCGATCAGCATGCCCTGGAGAGGGGGCATCAGGGCACCGCCCACTATGGCCATCACCAGGAACGCGGCGCCGAGCGAAGTGTCGCGTGCGTCCACATCTTCCAGCGCTATGCCGTAGATGGTGGGGAACATCAGGCTCATGAAGAAGCTGATGCACACCAGGCAGAAGAGCCCCGCCTTGCCAACTATGCAGATGGCTCCGATGGTGCAGAGGGCCGCTCCTATGCCAAAGAAGCCCAGCATCTTGCGGGAGTTGAGGTATTTCATAAGCATGGTGGAGATGAAGCGGCTCGCGAGGAAGAGGCACATTGCCACTATGTTATATGTCTGCGCGGTGGCCTTGTTGATGCCGAGGTTGTCGGCGTACTGGATGATGAAGGTCCACACCATGATCTGGGCGGCCACATAGAAGATCTGAGTGAGCACGCCCCCGCGGTAGACGCGGTTGTGCCAGAGGTTGTGCAGGGTCTGCCGGGTGGTATGGGTGTTTCCGGCGGCCTTCTGCTCCTCGCTCTGGGTCTTGGGCATACGCGTGAGCGCAATCACCACCAGCACCACGAGCACCACCAGCCCTATGATTACGTAAGGGTTGCGGATGACCGCCAGGTCGTGCAGGCGGATGCTTGCCTTTTCGGCCTCGGGAAGGGAGGAGAAGATTATGTTGCCGGCTGCATCCCGCTTATCCGAGAGCAACTGGGGGAGCACGATGAAAGATGCCACCGCCATTCCGCAGAGCGAGCCCATGGGGTTGAATGTCTGCGCCAGGTTGAGGCGGCGGGTAGACGTTTCCTTGCTGCCCAGCGAGAGGATGAAGGGGTTCGCCGTGGTCTCGAGGAAGGCGAGGCCGAAGGTGAGGATATAGAGGCTGATGCAGAAGAAGCTGAACTGCTGATATGCGGCCGCGGGGATGAATAGGAAGGCCCCTACCGCATACAGCCCGAGCCCGAGCAGGATGGCGCTCTTATAGGAATATTTGCGGATGAAAAGCGCCGCCGGAATGGCCATCGTGGCGTAGCCGCCGTAGAATGCGAATTGGATGAGCGAAGCCTTCGCCGCGCTGAGTTCCATCACAGTCTGGAACGCCGCCACCATAGGGTTCGTGATATCGTTTGCAAAGCCCCACAGCGCGAACAGGCTGGTAATCAGTATGAAAGGAATGAGATACTTTTTCTCGACAAGTTTAGCTTTAGTGTTCATTCTTCTTAGAAGTTTCTAACCTACAAATATAAAAAAACCGCAGCAATTATGCTACGGTTATCTTACATAAAAAAGGGGTTGATCTTACTGATCTTCCTCGAGACGGAGATGCTGCACATAGATGGCCTTCTCCTTTGCGAGACGCTTCAGGACTGAGGGCTTCTTGAACTCCCTGCGGGAACGCATTTCGCGCACAGCACCAGTCTTTTCGAATTTGCGCTTGAATTTCTTCAGGGCCCTTTCGATGTTCTCACCGTCTTTTACAGGAACTATAATCATTTAAAAATCACCTCCTTTTCGATTAAAGCGGCTGCAAAGGTAGAAATTTTTTCTGAAACTACAACATCTGCACGAAATCTTTCATTCCTTCGGTGGCCACTTTGCGGATATGGACTATGCGATTGTCCCACAGGGGCACGTCGGCGGGGTCTATGATGTAGATGGGCGCCTCCGCGGATGCATAGCGGTACAGCCCGGCGGCGGGATATACCTGCAGCGAAGTGCCCACTATCAGCACTATGTCCGCCCTGGAAACCAGGTCGATGGCCTGCTCCATCTTGGGCACTGCCTCGCCGAAAAAGACTATGTGCGGGCGGAGCTGCACTCCGTTCGGGGCCTTGTCGCCAAGGTGCACGGCATCGTAGCCCACGTCGAAGACCTGCCTCTCGCTGAATCCGTCGTTGTCGTTGTAGCAGTTCTCGGGCCTCACCTTGGTGGCCTCTCCGTGAAGGTGAACCACGTGCGTGCTGCCGGCCCTTTCGTGCAGATTATCAACGTTTTGCGTGATCACGTCCACTATGTAATCCTTCTCCAGGTCCGCAATCGCCCTGTGGGCATCGTTGGGTTTGGCGTTGCGAAGATGCTCCCTCTGCATATTGTAGAACTCCAGCACCTTGCTGCGGTCCCGGTACCATCCTTCGATGGATGCCACTTCCATGGGGTCGTAATTGTCCCAGAGGCCTCCGTTGTCCCGGTAGGTCCCCAGGCCGGACTCGGCGCTCACGCCGGCCCCGGTAAGAACTGCTATCCTCTTTTTCATTCGTCTTTCATCTTAAAGTAATACTTCCTCAGCCAATACTCGAAAAGCGGGTCCAGCACACGCGGCTCGTCGTTCTCGCCGAAGGTGATGATTTCCTTCTTGCAGAGGGCATCCTTGAGCCTGCGCACGTTGGCAGAGGAGTGGAGCCGGTAGCGCTCGATCACTTCCGAAGAACTGAAGCGCTTGCATCCGTCCAGGGTGGCCTTCAGCAGCGAAACCTGGAAGCCGGTGAGGTCGGAGACCATCTCCTTGAAGCGGGGTTCGTGGATGGAGATGAGCATGTCCAGCGCCTCCTGGAGGGTGGCGTCGGTGATGTAGCCCTTGGTGAGATGATCGCAGATGGATGCGAAGTGGTTGATATACCAGATGTTGTTCTGGAATCGCTTGGCCACGCTCATCATCAGGTCCCGGTCGATAACCTTGCCGCTGGTGAGGAATCCGCGCACTATGTGGTCTGTTATTTCCCTGGAATCTATATCGCTGATAATCACGTGGTTGACCTGGCGGTGGAAGAACACTTTCTCTTCGAAGATCTGCTTCATCGCGTTCACCGCCGAGCCCAGGAAAACGAAGTTGCAGAGCCCGCTCTGGTTGGCCTTCAGCGTCTCTTCGAAAAGCTTCAAGAATCTCTCCCAGTCCTCGAGGAAACAGATGTTCTGGAATTCGTCCAGCACCATGTAGATTTTGCGGCCGGTGACGGCGGCGATGCGCCAGGGGAGCCCGAGCATGGAGCGGATGTCGTTTTCGTCTATGCTCCAGCTGAGCGACAGCACCTCGTCGGCCCTGGCGTAGATGTCCGGGTCGAACACGAAATGCGTGTCCGGGAGGCAGTCGCGCACTATGTGTGCGTACTCGTCCGGGGTGGTGGCGATGGCGCGGATGAGGGCCGAGCCGAAGCCGAGCAGAAACTCTTCCGTGCTGCGGACCTGGAGCATGGGCAGTTCTGCGGTAGTGAAAACCTTGCCGGAGATGCGCATGTTCAGGAAGGTCTGCTGCAGAAGCGACTTCTTGCCGGTCTTGGCAGGCTCATAGATCACCACGTTCTCGCCCTGGTCCAGGAGATTGGCGACAACAGTCTGCTCGCTCCTGCGGCCGATGTTGTTTTTGCCGGTGACCGGTTTGTAGTAAATGAATGCAGGATCCATAGTGTAACAACCTTGTTCCAAACGCAAAAATAATAAATTATTTTGCGGAATAGCGAAAAATCACTATTTTTGCGGTCCAAAATTTTTAGAAGACTGTCGAGCTTGTTATGAAGAGCTGCTCCCGAGAGCAGCCGCTTGCAGCCAAAACTTTAAAAAAGTTTTATTTTATGTACGCAATTGTAGACATTGCAGGTAGCCAGTTCAAGGTTGAGGCCGGAAACGAGATTTTCGTACCCCGCCTTTCCCAGGCTAAAGACGCAGAAGTAGAGTTTGACAAGGTGCTCCTCGTAGACGTTGAGGGCAAAGTCAAAGTCGGTGCTCCCTATGTTAAAGGCGCTGTTGTTAAGGCAACCGTGCTCGCAGACGATGTAAAGGCAGACAAGGTGCTCGTTTTCAAGAAGATCCGTCGCAAGGGCTTCCAGAAGTTGAACGGTCACCGTCAGAAGCTTACCAAGATTAAAATTAACGAAATCGCTTAAGTATTATGGCACACAAGAAAGGTCAATCCAGTTCAAAGAACGGTCGTGAGTCGCACAGCAAGCGTCTCGGCCTCAAGAAGTTCGGCGGCGAAGTCGTTAAGGCCGGCAATATCATCGTCCGTCAGAGGGGTACCGTGCACAATCCCGACAAGAACGTCGGTATGGGCAAGGACCACACTCTCTACGCACTCGTGGACGGAACTGTAAAGTTCGCCCGCAAGAGGGGAGACAAATCCTTCGTATCGGTTATTCCCGCAGAGAACTAGCTGATGCTTACACTGAAATCACTCCGTGAAGATCCTCAGGCAGTCATCGACCGTCTGAGGGTCAAAAATTTTGACGCCAAGCCCATAGTGGACAAGGTCCTGGAGCTCGACGCCCGCCGCCGTGCCCTCCAGATGGAGAGCGACGCGCTGCTTGCAGAGCAGAAAAAGAAGGCTGCCGAGATCGGCGGTCTCATGAAACAGGGTCTCAAGGATGCCGCAGAAGCTGCCAAGGCAGCGGTGGCGGCTCTCAAACAGAAGAGTACGGATCTTCTCGCCCAGGGCGAACAGGTGGCTTCCGAGCTGGAAAGCCAGCTGGTGCTCCTTCCCAACACCCCCTGCGCACTCGTCCCGGAAGGGAAGGATGCTGCGGACAATCTTGTGGTTAAGGAAGGCGGCCCCGATGTGAAGCTTCCCGAAGGCGCACTCCCTCACTGGGAGCTCGCCAAGAAGTACGACATCATCGACTTCGACCTCGGCGTCAAGATCACCGGAGCAGGTTTCCCCGTTTACAAAGGTAAAGGCGCCCGTCTGCAGAGGGCTCTCATCAACTTCTTCCTCGATGAGAACACCAAGGCGGGATACCAGGAGACAGAGCCTCCCGTGGTGGTGAATGCCGCTTCCGGATTCGGAACCGGCCAGCTGCCGGACAAGGAGGCCCAGATGTACTACGTGGGTCTGGACAATTTCTACCTCGTGCCTACCGCCGAGGTGCCTGTCACCAACATCTTCCGGGATGTCATCCTCGCTAACGACCAGCTCCCGCAGAAGCTTACGGCCTACACGCCCTGCTTCCGCCGCGAGGCCGGTTCCTACGGCAAGGACGTGCGCGGGCTCAACCGTCTGCATCAGTTCGACAAGGTTGAGATCGTGCGCGTGGAGAAGCCCGAAGACAGCTACAAGGCTCTCGATGAGATGATCGCCCATGTGGAAGGGCTCGTGCAGAAACTCGGGCTCAAGTACCATATCCTGAGGCTGTGCGGAGGCGACATGTCCTTCACATCCGCCATTACCTATGATTTCGAGCTTTGGAGCGCCGCCCAGGGCCGCTGGCTGGAGATTTCGTCGGTTTCCAACTTCGAATCCTTCCAGGCCAACAGGCTGCATCTGCGCTATCGCGATGCAGACGGCAAGACCCAGCTCGCCCACACGCTCAATGGCTCTTCCCTCGCACTTCCGCGCGTGGTGGCCGCCCTCCTCGAGGACAACCAGACCCCGGACGGCATAGTGATTCCCGAAGTCCTTCGTCCGTACACAGGCTTCGATATCATTGACTAGCGAGAGAACCATTCTCGGCATCGATCCCGGAACCAACCTGCTTGGTTTCGGGATTGTTCGTGTGGATGCGGCAGGCCACCCTTCCTATGTGGATATGGGCGTGCTCGATCTTCGCAAGATCGCCGATCCCTACGACAAGCTG
The DNA here is from genome assembly GCA_902768365.1 of uncultured Bacteroidia bacterium. GTDB lineage: Bacteria > Bacteroidota > Bacteroidia > Bacteroidales > UBA932 > Cryptobacteroides. Next base: position 78,384 of record CACXKV010000003.1, read on the forward strand.
GAGTGCATCCATGCCAAGGTTTCCGCACTCTGCGAACTGCATCATCCCACCGACCTCGCAATCGAGTCACCCTTCTACGGCAAGAACGCCCAGGTCATCCTCAAGCTCGGCCGGGCGCAGGGGAGTGCGATGATTGCGGCCATCTCCCACGGAGTGAGCGTATGCGAATATGCCCCCCGAAAGGCAAAGATGGTCATCTGCGGCAACGGCGCTGCCTCCAAGGAGCAGGTGGCTCTCATGGTGGAGCGCACGCTCGGCATCAACATCGACAGCAAATACCTCGATGCCACCGATGCCCTCGCCATCGCCATGTGCCATTATTACCAGCTCAAGAGCCCCCTGGCGGCCGCAGGCAAGGGCGCATCCTCCTGGGAAAAATTTATTTCGCAAAATCCCGGAAGGGTAAAATAAACTTCGCGCCCGTGTGCGCGTCATATATTCCGATATGATCAAACTCGCTAAAGCCTTCACCTTGATTGCCGGCCTGCTGGTTGCGGCCGGTCTGGGTGCCCAGAACACTATTTCCGCAGAGTTGTTGGACTCCTCCAACGACGAACCCATCCCTTTCGCCACTGTCTCCGTCTCCAGGGAAGGGGCCAAGAAGCCGGACTACTACGACCTCAGCACGGAGACCGGCCATGTGACCATCAAGAAGGTGCGCCAAGGCAGCTACATCTTCCGTGTGGAACTCCTCGGCTACAAGACCTTGGAGAAGCACATCAAGGTCGAGGGTAATCTGAACCTCGGAAAGATCAAGGTGGATCCCGACAAGCAGATGCTGGATGCGGCGAGCGTATCGGCCGTGGGCAACCCCATAGTGGTGAAGAAGGATACCCTGGAATACAACGCCACATCCTTCAAGACAACCGAGAACGACATGCTGGAAGACCTTCTGAAAAAGCTCCCCGGCATAGAGGTGGCGGAGGACGGATCCATCACCCATAACGGCGAGACCATCACCAAGATCACCATCGACGGCAAGACCTTCTTCCTCGATGACCCTCAGCTCGCCTCCAAGAACATCCCCGCCAAGCTCATCAACAAGCTTAAGGTCATCAACAAGAAGAGCGAGCAGGCAGAGTTCACAGGCATCGACGACGGTGAGGAAGAGAAGGTGATAGACCTGGACATCAAGCCCGGTATGATGAAGGGCGCTTTCGGAAACATTATGGCCGGCGGCGGACGGGATATCCCCACCGACAATGTGACAAACCCCGACTGGCGCTACCAGGGTGCCGCATTCATAGGCAACTTCACCAAGGACAGGCAGCTGAGCCTCATCCTGAACGGCAACAACACCAACAATCGCGGCTTCAACGACCTTTCCGGTTCGATGATGGGCAACATGCGCGGCGGTGGCGGCGGAATGGGCCGCGGCCAGGGCGGCTGGGGTGGAGGCAATGGCATCACCACCTCCTACTTGGCCGGTGTGAACGGGGCCTGGACCCTGCTCGACGGCAATATGGACCTGGGGTCCAACTATCTGTTCAACCACACCGGAACTGATGTGATGGAGAGCAGCGAGAAGGTAAACTACTACGACAACTACAACGTCATCGACCGTTCCGAGGGGATGAGTTCCACCGTCAGCAACGGCCACCGGGTGGGAGTACGACTCGAGCATAAGTTCAGTGAGAACACCTCCATCCTGTTCGAGCCCCGCATCAACTTCGGCAACGGCCATTATACCCAGCAGAACGAGACCTGGCGCTACGTGGATTCCCTTTCCAACCCTGGCGCTCAGCTGATGTCGAATTCCGACAATCTCCAGTCCGGAAACAACAATAACCTGTCCACCAGCGGATTCATGCTCTTCCGCCAGCGTCTCGGCATCCCCGGGCGCACCATGACCGTGATGGGGCGCTATTCCTTCAGCAACAACGACCTGAACTCCTTCAACAAGTCCACCACCACCTCCGCGGGGGTGGCTTCCTCGGTGGACCAGAGCATAAAGTCGAACCAGCAAAGCTCCAGCCTCATGGGCCGTGTCACTTACACCGAACCCATAGGCCATAACCTCTATCTGGAGGCCAACTACCGCTACTCCTGGTCCAAGTCCACATCCGAGAAAGACACCTGGGACAATCTGCTTAACCAGAAGTCCTACGTGTATTCCAATGAGATACTTAACGAGTCACACAATCAGGAGATGGGTTTCAACCTGATGTACCAGAAGGAGAAGTCCCGTGCGCAGATCGGCTTTGCCGCCCTTCCCACCGACACCTACAACAGCACCACCCGCTACAATGCCGCATCCGACACATGGAAGCCGGTGGAATACAAGGATTTCCGCTGGAATTTCTCGCCCCGTATGATGATGTGGTGGGAGTTCAACGACAATGCCAACGCGCGTCTCTTCTACCGTGGCAATTCCGCGCAGCCTTCCACCCGTCAGCTGATGCCTGTGCCGGATAATTCCGACCCTCTGAACGTCTCGTTCGGTAACCCTTCGCTTACTCCTTACTTCTCGCATAACATGCGTGGGGAGGTGCGTTACAACAACAAGAAGAATTTTGCCTCGTTCAACATCAATTTCAACGCAGGGTATGTGCAGAATCCTATCGTGAGCCTCAACTGGATCACCAACGGCGCTGCTTACTCCATGCCTTTCAACGGGCCGGACAGCATGAACGCGGGTATCAACGGTTTTGCCAACATTCCTATCGCGAAGTCCAACTTTTCCATCTCCAACTTCGCACGTGTGAACTGGAGCAAGTCTTCTTCCTACAAGGGCAAGAACATCGACATGACCACCTACACCACCGGTGGAGACTACTACGCCTTCATGGATGAGCTGATTGCCAACTGGGAGAATGCATCCTGGTTCAAGGAGCACGTCGACCTGAGCACTACCACCGCTTTCACTGCCGTGGAGCGCTTCAGGCTCGTCTACCGCTCGGATAACCTTGAACTCAGCGCATCGGGCCGCACCCGCATGAGCAAGTCCTGGAATACCCTCAGCGACGAAAGCACTTCCACTTTCAATAATCAGGTCCGCCTCACTGCAAACTGGACCATGGACGGCCCCGGCATCACCTTCAAGGCAGAGGGCAACTACAACTGGTACAACGGTTACAAGACCGCCCAGCCCTCCGAGTACGTGATGAATGCCGAGATCCAGAAGCTCCTCTTCAACAAGAAGATGACCATCGCCCTCAAGGGATACGATATTCTGGGCCAGGCCAAGAACCTGTCGGTGGTGGATAATTCCGAGTATCACAGCGAGGTTGTGAACAACACCCTTGGACGTTACATAATCCTATCCCTTACCTATCGCTTCGGCACCTTCGACCGCAGTCAGATGCGCGGTCCCGGCATGCGCGGCCCCGGCGGCCCCGGCGGGCCTGGTGGGCGCAGATAGGAATAATCGCCAAAGTTTCTTATCTTTGTATGCTATGGCAGAGTCAAAGAAAGAAAACAAAAAGGGCGGAATCCTTTCCAATTGGATTGTCCGCAATCTGATACTTGCGGTGGTGTTCGTGGTTGCGTTGCTCGTGATCGTGAACATATTGCTGAATCTGGGCACTCAGCACAATAAGGAAATCACCGTGCCGGATTTTACCAACATGACCTATGAGGAGGCGAGCTACAATGCCGAAAGAGTTGGTCTTCTTGTGGAAATCGGGGATTCGGTTTATGTGCGCCGCATGAAGAAGGGTGCCGTGTTCTCCCAGTTCCCGAAAGGGGGGAGCCGGGTCAAGAAAGGCCGCACCATCTCCCTCACCACCAATGCCAAGACCGCCAAGGAGGTCACAATGCCGCTCCTGATAGGTTATTCCATGCGTCAGGCAAAGGCGGAACTCGCATCCCGCGGGCTGAACCTGGGGCGCCTTATCTATGTGAACGACATCGCCACCAACAACGTGCTGAAGCAGCTGTACAACAGCCGCGAAATCCCTGCCGGAACCCAGATCGAGAGTGGCTCGGCCATAGACCTGATGGTGGGGCTTAACAGCGAAGATAATCGCACCTATGCCCCTGATGTAAAGGGACTTAAGTATCTGCGTGCGCTGGATGCGGTGCACGACAATTCCCTGAATGTCGGCAAGGTTTCCTTCGACAAGGGAGTCAAGACCTACAGTGATTCTCTGAACGCGGTGGTCTACAAGCAGTCTCCTTCCACGGCCGGCGGCCCCCTCACCATGGGCGCTGCCGTCTCTCTCTGGCTCACCACAGAAGAAAGTAAAATCGCTGAATTGTCGAAATAGTCATTATGGTAGACTGGACCGACGAAGAACTGATTGAGGATGCCGAACAGGGTATGTTCGAGCATTTTCGTCTGAATGTCGATGCAGGGCAGGTGCCCATACGCATCGACAAGTTCATGTCGGCCCATCTCGAGGATACATCCCGCAACCGCATCCAGTGTGCAATCAAGGAAGGGTACGTGAAGGTGGGGGAGAAGACCGCCAAGGCTAATCTGCTGGTGCGTCCGGGAGATGTGATTCGTTTTGTGATGCCCTACAGGCGCCGCGGCGTGGATCTTGTTCCTCAGAATATTCCCCTCGATATAGTATATGAAGATGATGATGTGCTGGTGGTGAACAAGCCTGCCGGCATGGTGGTGCATCCTGGCCACGGCCACTTCGACGGCACGCTGGTGAATGCCCTTCTGTTCCATTTTTCTTCTGCATCTTCGGCGGAGGTGTCGGTATCCGATGCGGACGCCATATCCGCCCACGGATGTAATGGGAGGGGCCCGCTTGCGGGAGGGGCCGTCAGGCCGGCTCGAGCAGCGGATACCGCAACCGACACCGCCGCAGATCCGGAAAAGGCCGGCATTTTGGTGCACCGCATCGATAAAGATACATCAGGCCTGCTGCTGGTAGCGAAGAACGACGAGGCACAGCTGAAACTGGCCAAGCAGTTCTTCAACCACACTACCGAAAGGTGCTACCATGCGATCGTATGGGGAGATATAAAAGAGGATGAAGGCACGATAGACAAGAACATCACCCGCGACCCCAACGACCGCCTGCGCTTCCGCGTGACGGATGATCCTGAACAGGGCAAACATGCCGTCACCCACTACAAGGTGCTGGAGCGCTTTGGCTTCGTGACACTGGTAGAGTGCCGCCTGGAGACAGGCCGCACCCATCAGATCCGCGTGCACATGGCATCCATCGGCCATCCTCTGTTCAACGACGAGCGCTACGGCGGCGCCGAGATACGCAAGGGAACCATCTACTCGAAATACCGCCAGTTCATCAAGAACTGCTTCGAGATCTGCCCCAGGCAGGCCCTGCATGCCAAAACCCTCGGCTTTGAGCATCCTGTCACAAAGAAATGGCTGCAGTTCGATTCCGTCGTTCCCGAAGATATGACCGCGCTGCTCGACAAGTGGCGTAAATATGCCGGCAACATGCCGGAAGAGGAGGAAGAGGCATGAACAGGATAAAACTTGCCATGTGGATTTGCGTGCTTCTGTCGGCGCTGATGATGAGCCTTCCCTGGCTCGTGCCCCATTGCGGCGGGCTGGCCCTTATCGGCCTCGTGCCGCTCCTCTGCGCCGAGCACTTTGCCGACATCAACGGCGTGCGCCGTTTCCGCATCTGGCACTATTCCTTCTTCGTGCTTTGGAATGCCATCACCACTTGGTGGGTGGCCAACGCCACGCTGGGAGGAGCCATCTTCGCAATCCTGGCGAACGCCTTGCAGATGTCCCTCGTCTTCGGGCTCTTCCGCCTCGGAAAACGCTATCTGAGGGGCATCCTGCCCTATATTTTCCTGGCAGTGGCCTGGATTGCATGGGAGAGATGGTATCTGCAGAGCGCGCAGATTTCCTGGCCCTGGCTGGTGCTGGGGAATGCCTTCGCACAGAGCACGCGCAGCATCCAGTGGTATGAGTTCACCGGCACCCTGGGCGGCTCCGCCTGGGTCTGGGCCTGCAACATCACCATCTTCCTGATGATAAAGGCCTTCATGGAGGGGGATTGGGCGCATTGGAACGGCAAGGCGCGTGCCGCGGCGGTGGTCTGGGCGCTTTCAATCTTCGTCCTTCCTTACGCTGCATCCGGCTATATATACCGCCACTATGAGGAGGCCGGCGAGGGGCAGGTGAACGTAATCATCGGCCAGCCCAACTTCGACCCTTACGAGAAATTCAGCAGCAAGAGCCAGGCTGAGCAGACCGCCGAGCTGCTCTCGCTCTACCGTAAGGCCATCCCGGAAGGGGAGTGGAACGGCCTTCTTCTTGCCCCGGAGACCTTCACGGGAGATGTCTTCCTGGACTGCATCCAGGACGGACGCAGCTTCCGCAGCTTCCAGGAATTCCTTTCGGTGCATCCCGGCGCAAGCCTTCTTTTCGGAGCATCAACCTATCAGATATTCAACCAGCGCAGCAAACCCTCCATCCTTGCCCGCAAGTACGGCGACGGATGGGTGGAGAACCATAATTCCGCCATCATGACCGATGCTTCCGGCCGGGCGGAGGTCTTCCACAAGAGCAAGCTGGTGGTGGGCACCGAACTCACACCGTATCCGAAGATCTTCGTTCCACTGGACGATAAACTGGGAGGAGTGATGGGCCGCTGCATTCCCCAGAAAGAGATATCCTGCCTTCACTATGGAGATATCCCCGTCGGATGCGCTGTGTGCTACGAATCCGTCTACGGTGAGTATTGCACGGGTTATGTGCGCAAGGGCGCGAAACTGCTGACGGTCATTACCAATGATGCCTGGTGGGGGGATACCCCCGGCTACAGGCAGCACTTCAGCTACTCCTGCCTGAGGGCCATCGAAACCCGCAGGGACATTGCCCGCTGCGGCAACACGGGCATCTCCGCCATAATCGACCAGCGCGGTGAGGTGCTTTCCAGCACGCCATGGTGGAAACCCGCGGTGTTGGAAGGAAACGTGAACCTTAACTCCAGGCAGACTATCTTCGTGCGCTACGGGGACATGACCGGCCGGATCTGCGTGTTCCTCGCCCTTCTTCTCGCGGCAGCCGTAGCCGTCCTCGCAATCACCGGCAGGGGGCTCAATTCCAAAAAATAGAAAATAATTCTATTATTTTTCGAACTTATCGTAGGAATTACAGATAAGTTCATTATCTTTGCTCTTGCATAAATTGGTTAACCAATTTTAGCAACCAGGAAAAACTAATAACTTTTTATTATTCTATATGCGTAAACACAGGCTTTTGGCGCTTATTATGGCGCTTTTCCCCTTGATGATGGCCGCTCAGAGCCATGTAGTCAGGGGGGTGGTCACCGATGATGAAGGGCCTCTGATCGGAGCATCCGTGATGATCAAGGGCACCAGCACCGGCACGGCCACCGACGTGGATGGTAACTATTCCATCACAGTCCCTTCTGCGAATGCCGTATTGGAATTCTCCTGCCTCGGGTATCGTGCCGAGGAGAGGCCGGTCGGCAAATCCACAACCATCAATATCCGTCTCAACGTCGACGACAATCTGCTCGAAGACGTAGTGGTGGTGGGATACGGTACCCAGGCGAAATCTCACCTGACCGGTTCCATCTCCAAGCTTGAAGGCGACGGCGCGCTGATAGACATCCCGGTTTCGGATGTCGCCACCGCCCTCCAGGGTCAGATTGCTGGTCTTACTATCAATAATACCACCTCCGAGGTCGGTGTGGTGCCGGTTATCCGCGTCCGCGGCACCGGTTCCATCTCTGCCGACAGCTCGCCCCTGGTGATCGTGGACGGATATCCTGTTCCCGACGGTCTTTCCACGGTGCTTGCATCGGACATCAAGTCCATCGAGGTGCTGAAGGATGCTGCATCCGCAGCTATCTATGGTTCCCGCGCGGCAAACGGCGTCATCATGATCACCACCAAGAGCGGTAAGGCCGATGAGCCTCACTACTCCGTAAAGGTCTATCAGGGAATGAAATACGCCTACAAGCTTCACGACCTGCTCACCGCTACCGAATATCTGCGCCTGCAGGAGTTCGAGGAGTCTGTGGGCGGACCTGCCGTCAAGGGCCAGGACCGCGCCGCGGCATGGGTGGAGCAGAACATCGGCGCCACCGACTGGCAGCGTGAAGGCCTCAGGGACTTCACCGGCATCACGAATGCCCAGTTCTCCGTTTCCGGCGGCCGCAAGACCATGCGCTACTACACTTCCGCATCCTACACCAAGGACCAGGGTATCATGCTTCAGAACTCTGTCGACAAGCTTTCTGTGCGCACCCGCCTGGATGTGGACCTCAGCCCCAAGGTGAAGTTCGGCTACAACATCGCAGCCAACTACTCCAAGACCGAGCGCCCGCGCAACAACTTCATCGATTTCTACCGCACTCCTTCCTTCCTGCCCGTGCGCCACAACGACTGGACCACTGAGTTCACCGGAGGATACACCGGGTTCGCCCGCGGCAGCCACTTCAACCAGATTACCACTCCTACGGGAGATCCCGACGCATACGGCAACCCCACCTGGGACAGCAAGGTCAGCCCCTTCAACTCCGCCAACAACAACCCCAAGAGCGTGATGGCCAACACCGAGCGCTGGAGCGAGAGTATGTCCGGGCTGGGCAACGCATATCTCGAGGTTACCCTCGCCAAGGGCCTGGTGTTTAAGAGTTCCAACGGCTTCAACGCCCGCTACAACCCTTCCTACTCCTATGAGAACCTGAATGCCCTCAAGGACGGAACCCCCAGCAGCGCTACCTTCAACAGCTATCTGTATGTGGATCTGCTGAGCGAGAACACCCTCACCTACAACCTGGTGCGCGGCCCTCACAAGCTGGACCTCCTGGCAGGTTACACTGCAGAGAAGACCCGCGTGCAGCGCGTTTCCCTCAGCGGTACCGGATTCCCTACGGACGATATCCACACCCTGAATGCCGCCACGGTATTCAGCCTGTCTGCCAGCAATAACGGCAACGGCAGCGGCACCGGCACCTTCCGCTATCCGGACAAGGTGCTGGAATCCGGCCTCGCCCGTGCCACCTACAGCTTCGCCGACAAGTACCTCCTCTCGGCTTCGCTCCGTCTGGACCGTTCCTCGCTCTTCACCCGCGGCAACCGCAACGCATGGTTCCCTTCCATCTCTGCGGGCTGGCGCGTGAGCCAGGAGCCCTGGATGCAGCACATCGACTGGGTCAACACCCTCAAACTCAGGGTTTCCTACGGTGTCACCGGTAACAACAACGTGAACTACTTCTCCGCACTCGAGGTGCTCGGCGGCGCCAACTATGCAACCGGTTCCGGCAACGGCGCCCTGGTTTCCGGCACGGCCAACAACTCCTCGACTCTTGCAAATGCCGATATCACCTGGGAGCAGACCGACGAATTCAACTTCGGTGTGGACTTCAGCGCTCTGCGCAACCGCATCAACTTCAGCGTGGATGCCTACTACTCCATCACCAGGGCCCTCCTCTTCGAGCAGCCCACCCAGTCGTTCACAGGCTTCACCAAATACTGGAACAACATCGGCCGCGTGCGCAATGCAGGTGTCGAGTTCCAGCTCAACACTCTCAATATCAACCGTAAAGACTTCAGCTGGAGCACGGATTTCAATTTCTCGCTTTCCCGCAACAAACTCCTCGAGATCGGCGGCGAACGCCAGGTCATCACCCAGGGTGAGCGCAGCGAGAACTATATCGCGCGCGTAGGCGAACCTCTTATACAGTACTACGGCTTCAAGACCGACGGCGTGTGGAACACCACCGCCGAGATCCAGGCCAACCCCCACTTTGCTGCTGACGTGCCTGGCGGACTCCGCATAGTGGATGCCAACGGCGACGGCGTGCTCAATGACGAAGACCGCATCGCCCTCGGAAATCCCTATCCCGGATTCTCCTACGGCCTCACCAACACCATCAAGTACGGCAAGTTCGACCTTTCCTTCCTGATCCAGGGAGTGGCCGGCGTGACCGTCTTCAACGGTGATGTATACTACAACGAGTCGCACAAGTACAATACTGCCTACCTCAAGGACCGCTGGGTCAGCGCCGATTATCCCGGCAGCGGCAAGGTCCCTTACATGAAGATAGGCTATGACATGCTGCTTACGGATTATCCCCTGCAGAACGGTTCGTACGTGTGCCTGCGCAACGTCATCATGGGCTACACCTTCAGCTCCAAGGACCTGAAGGGCAAGCTGGGCGGCCTGCGTATCTATCTGACAGGCAACAACCTGGCCTACATTTGGAGCAAGGACTACAAGGGAGTCAACCCTGAATCCAGGATGACTTCCGGGCAGTACTCTTCCCCTATGATCTCCGGCTACCAGCGCGGCGGATTCCCCGTCACGAGCACTGTTACCCTCGGTGTCGATGTTAAATTCTAATTCTGAAGCGATATGAAAAGATATATAATTCCTATGATGATCGCTGTGCTGGGCCTTGCTTCCTGCAATCTGGACCAGTACCCTTATTCCGAGGTGGCTGCCGACGAGTATGTGAAGGATGCAACTTCCGTGAACAACCTCGTGATCGGCATGTACAACGGACTGTACGACGTGCTCTACAACGAGTGGGCGATGACCGAACTGCGTACGGACAACGCACGCATGAGGGTTAACAACTCCACCTCCCAGGATTCCAAGCTCATCGAGCAGCTGGACCAGCTGGTGGTGCTCACCGCCAATTCCTGGGTACAGGACTACTGGGATGCCCTTTACGTGGTGGTCAACCGCGCAAACACCGTGCTCGCCAACCTCGAGGTTGTGAAGGACGATGCTCTCCGCGCCCAGTTCGAGGGCGAGGCAAGATTCCTCCGCGCATGGATGTATTTCGACCTGGTGCGTCTCTGGGGCCCTGTTTTCATCGTAACAAAGAAGACCGGTGCCGATGAGGCCCGCTACATGCAGCGTTCTCCCGTGGAGGATGTGTGGGCTCTCATAGAAGAGGACCTTGAGGCTATCGTGGACGGGAATCTTCTCCCCGCGAAGATGCAGGCCTCCGATCTCGGCCGTGCCGATATGAATGCGGCCAAGGCCATGCTCGCAAAGGTGTATGCCACCGAATATAAGGCAGGCGATGCCAAGTATTCCAAGGCTGCCGACCTGCTCGGCGAGGTGCTTGCCGCCTGTGGCGACCCCAAGTCGGGAGCTGCCATGGTGCCCTACGCTTCGGTGTTCGACAAGGCCAACGAAGGCAATGCCGAAATCATCTTCGCAGTGCGCTACCGCAGCGGAAACGTTGGCATCGGATCCCCCTTCACCACCCTCTACGCCCCCATCAACAACGGTGGCAACGTGGCGATCGGATCCCCCAAGCACTACAACTATCCCAGCAACAGCATCATCTCCGCGTTCAACGCCAACCCCGGCGACCTGCGCAAGGATGTCTGCCTGCGTGAGAGCTACTTCAACAAGACCACGGGCCTGATCGTGGATAACGCCAACGCCCGTTACTGCAGCAAGTTCATCGATCCCGACATGAGCAGCGAATTCGATGCGGAGAACGACTTCCCCATCATCCGCCTTGCGGACGTCATGCTCCTGAAGGCTGAGCTCTCCAACGAGATCTCCGGCCCTTCGGCAGATGCTCTCACACTTCTGAACGCGGTTCGCGAGCGTGCCGGCATCCCTGTCTACACCCTTGCCGACCTGCCTTCCAAGTATGCCTTCAGGCAGGCTGTGCGAGCTGAGCGCCGCCTCGAGCTCGCATTTGAGAACCAGCGCTTCTTCGACCTCATGAGGTGGGGAACCGTGGTTTCCACAATCAACGACTACCTCGCTTCCGAGCCCTTCTATGCCGCATACGACTATGTGGTGAATCCTATCGCCGAGTGGCAGACCTTCCTGCCCATCCCGGTGTCTGTGATGAATATTAACAAGACCGTCGCCCAGAATCCGGGCTATTGATGCAGAAGATCATGAAAAGATATTTCAATCTGACAATCATTGCGGCCGCCGCCCTCTTTGCCGCGGCCTGCGACCAGACCAATGTCGATGAGATTGCTCTCGTTGCACCGGTGGTCGAGTCCTTCTCTCCCGAGACCGCTCCCGTGGGCGCCGTCATCAAAGTGACGGGAGAATCGCTTTACAATGTGACCGAAGCCTACATCGGCACGGTCAAGGTGGATATTGTTGAAAAGGTTTCCGACAAGCGCCTCTCCATTAAGGTGGCAAACGGCGTGACCTCCGGCAAGGTGGTACTCGTGAACACGGTGGGCAGGGGAGAATCCTCCGCCACATTCAACTGCTCGTTTGCAGTTCCTTCCATCACCACGTCACTGCTTCAGGCAGAGGCCGAGATGGGTGACGAGGTGCTCATCGCCGGAACCGGCCTGAGCGCCGTCACATCCGTCCGCTTCACTGCCGACGGCCACGACACTCCCCACGAAGCGGAGATTGTGGTCTCTTCCGAAGATGAAATTGTGGTGAAGGTTCCCTATGTGGAGGAAGCAAATGCAAAGATCACCCTCGGCTATTTCGATGGCAGCGGAGTGGTCTACACCGCCCTCGCTTCGGCACCTTCCATCAAGGTTATCCGCTACGTTCCCAAGTTCGATGCCTACACTTTCGAGAAGACCGCTGTGGGCAAGAGCATAACGCTTACCGGTGAATACCTGAATAACATCGACAAGATCATGGTCGGCGACTATGAGGCCACCCTCTTCAAGGAGGCCGGAAAGGTCACCTTCACCATCCCTGCAGGTGACTTCAAGGATGGCGAGACCGTGGTGAGCCTTACCGCCTGGTACTTCGACAACAACGAGAGCGTGGTGCTCAACGACGCCTTCGTGGTGTACGTGCCCTTCGTGAAGTATTGGGAGAATGTGCGCACCTGGGCTCAGGGCCGCACCGAGCAGAACGAGTACACCTCTTTCTTCTCTCCCGAGAACGGTACCGTCTATGAGAATGCGAAGTGGAAAACCGTCCTGGATCCCGTCGCGCTTGCGCACAACGGCGACCAGTGGAATGCCGCCAACACGCCCAAACCCGGAGTGGTGAGCGATTCGGACTATGACTCCGTGCTTCCTTACTTCTTCTTCTCCGCGGTGAGCGGAAACGTGCTGCAGATCAACTCTCCGGCCAACTCCAACAGCCAGCTGAAGAACTTCTACATCAGTTTCTCCGGCACTCCTGCCAATGATTACCGCGTGCCCGGGAGCAACAACAACATGCCCGGCACCCCCATCCTCGCATTCCGTTATCTGAACCCCGCATCTACCGTTGAGGCCGAGACCGCCCTCATCGACAAGGTGCTCAAGGGCCAGATCGACAACATCAACGAAGCCCTCTTCCCCATCGACGAGGCCAACAGCACCATCGCGGGAATCTCGGTGTCTTCGCTCGCAGGAGCCATCAAGTCCAGCACCTGGTGCGACCACCAGACCGCCGAACTCAAGGATGATCCCGGCTACAAGTGCGATGCCGTCTTCCTCGTTGCCTATTATGCCAACAACGGTTACATCAAGGAGACTCCCGGCAAGAACATCAAGAGGCTGGGCATCCTGCACGTGACCGGCATCGACTGGGGTGTGTACAACAACTCCAACTTCGGAAGCACCAAGGTCACCTACAACTGCTACTGGCAGAAATACGATTACGACTATTCCAAACTTTAAAGACAAGGGAATATGAAAAGGATATTCAGTATACTGATGCTGGCGGCCGTCTTCGGCTTCGCAGCCTGCGAACAGACGGAGAAAGCCGGTGAATCCGGTTCCGTGAAGAGAACGCCCGCAATCAACGTTACAAACGAAAAACTCGACCCTTCCACCGACGAGAGCGGCACCGTGCGTGCCTATGTGGGCACTCAGGTGACAGCCAAGGGGCTCAACCTGGATCACGTCGGCCTTGTGAAGGTGGACGGCAAGGAAGCCGAGATAGTAAAGAAGGAGATGAAGACCCTGGTCTTCGTGATTCCCGACATCGGCAAGGCCCAGCAGGACGATCCCTACATGGTGAGCCTGGAGGTCTTCGAAGAGGAAACCGAAGCCCTGGTGTTCAAATATGACTACTTCGTGACCATCCCCGTGACGGATGCACTCGTGAGCGGATTCGATCCCAAGGCCGGCACAGTCGGAACCGAGGTGACCGTGTCCGGACGCAACCTCGAGCAGATCACTTCCGTTTCGTTCGGAGGTGTGGCCGTGGCAGCGGACAAGTTCGTCTCCCAGGAGGGTGCGAAGGTGGTCGTGGCTGTTCCCGCAGTGAGCGTGACGGCGGCCGACACCGAACTCGACGTGGCAGCCGTGTGGGCTGGAGGAACCATCTCCATGACCGATAAGTTCACCCTCAGCGTGCCCGTGTTCAGCAGCTACACCCAGGCAGCTCCCGCACTCCTCGGCGACGAAGTGGTGCTTGCCGGAAGCAACCTGAACCTCGTGAGTGCAGTGAAATGGGGTGACGATGCGCTCCTCATCTCCGAGCAGAGTGCCACGTCCATCACCGTCAAGGTGCCTTCAGGTCTCGACAAGCAGGATCCTGCAGTGGTGAGCAAGGCTCTCACCGCGCTCTACGGCACTCCTGCACAGACCATAACCATCCTGGCTGCATTCCAGGTGGATACCACTCCGATCGGCCCTGCCGCTCCCGTGTTCAGTTCCGTGGCACCCACCGACGCCAACTACACCGGCATCTTCCTCGGCCGCGAGGTCACCGTCAAGGGTGAGAACTTCGCATCCATCGAGAAGTTCAAGATCGATGGCAAGGAGGTTGCTCTGAGCGAAGCCGCTACCGATATCTCCGCCAAGTTCGTGGTGCCTCGCACCATCACCGGCACTGCCAAGAAGTCTGTCAGCCTGGTGGCTGTATGGAACGGTGGCAACGAGGCCGACTTCGGCACCATCGATGTGTATCCGTTCTACTACACCAAGGGCCTGCGTCTCAGGATCGGTTCCAACTCTGCAAGCTCCTATCCCGAGGAGAACTCCGCCGAGGCCTTCCTGCTGCTGGATGAGGGCAAGGTTGTGTCTGTGGCCGATTTCAAGGCTCAGAATGTGGATCCGTTCGCGCTGTCCGGCACCAACTCCGTGGTGTCTTCCGCCAACAAGGCGGCGGCCGGCAAGGAGACCGAGTACTACAGCGTGCAGCCCTACACCTTCGCGATTGCAAACAGTTCGCACAAGCTCAGCTTCTGCGATCCCGGCAACTCCAACAGCCAGCTTAAGACCCACCGCGACGGCGGCACCGCCCTGCCCGGAACCTTCGGCACCCCGATCATCTACTTCGTGGTGGTTGCCGATGATGCTCTCAGCACTGCGGTCACCAACGGCACCCTCGAGGACATCGCCACCACGGTCGCAAAGGCCGGCAAGGCAGCTCCTGCCTACAGCTCCGACTGGACCAAGGGCAGCGTGATAGGCCTCCAGTACGTAGACTATGCAACTGCAGCAGCTACAGCCAAGCCTGGAGACAATCTGGAAGGCGTGCGCAAGGTCGGATATATGGTTGTGACCGACGTTACCTGCGTCACCGCAACTGGTGCCTCCACCGACCGCAAGGGTTATATCGACCTTGACCTGTACTGGTCCAACGTATTACAATAATGTTGAAAATCAACAAGTTAACATGCATCATGGCACTCGTCCTCACGGTCGGGTGCCACGATGCGTTTTCTATCCCGGCTCCTAAGTCCTTGAACAAGGCCCCGGAGGGGATGGTGAGTGACGCGGCCTCTTTCAAGGCTGCGCTCAGGGATGCCGTTCCCGGAAGTGAAATAGTGTGGGCAGACGGTGAATACGAGGGCGTGGTGCTCAAGATGATTGCCGAAGGCACATCCGAAGCGCCCATCACCCTGAGGGCCCAGACCCCTGGAAAGGTGGTGTTCAAAGGCGTGTCTTCCATCACCCTGCAGGGCAACTGGCTCGTTGCCGAAGGCTTCTGCTTCACCGGTCTGGATACATCCGTCAAGGGATCGGTGCTCACTTTCGCCAAGGGGAGCAGCAACTGCCGCATCTCCAACTGCAAGATAGACGGCAAGAGCAGCAAGGCTTCGGACGTGGACACCAAGTGGGTGTCGATGTATGGCACCCGCAACGAGATCTCCCACTGCACCTTCCTCGAAAAGAAGAACATGGGCTGCCTGCTCGTGGTTTGGATGGAAGACGGCGTGGTGCCGGAGCACAGGATAGCAGACAATTATTTCTACCGCCCCTACACCAACTACGACGACAAGGGCAAGGCCCGCAACGGACAGGAGTCCATACGCATTGGCACCAGCGACTTTTCCATGTCGAAGGCTGCCTGCACCGTGAGCGGCAACCACTTCTACCGCTGTCACGGCGAGCGCGCCGAGGTCATCTCCAACAAGAGTTGCTTCAACGTATATACGGGCAATCTATTCGAGGAGAGTGACGGTTCGCTCACCCTGCGCCATGGCAACGACTGTGTCGTGCGGGGGAACTTCTTCCTCTCAGGAGGCAAGTCCGATGTGGGCGGAGTGCGTATAATAGGGGAGAGACATGTGGTGGAAGAGAATTACTTCATGAACCTTACGGGCACCAACTACAAGGCAGCCCTGTGTGTCGTGAAAGGGGAATCCGCCGCTGAACTCAATGGCTACTGGACCGTAAAGGACTGCCTGGTGCGCAACAACGTGTTCGTGGATTGCCGTTACGGCTTTGTCATCAACTATGGCGGCCGGGATACCCAGGACAGCGCTCCCCGGAACCTGACCATCAGCGGCAACAAACTCATCTCAGGCAAGTCCTACATGATTCCCGTGACCGTGCTGGAGGGCACTCCCGCCGATGCCGTGAAATGGGACGGGAATATAATCTGTGGCGGCACCTTGAAGGGAGTCAGCCTCGAAACCGTGAAGACCGCTCCGGAATATGACGATCCGTCCGGGGCAATCAAGAACATCAAAGAAAACGCCGGTATACAATGGTAATCAGAAGAATCCTGCCAGTTGTCGCGCTCTCGCTCCTGCTCTGTGCCTGCGGCCCCCGCAGCTACACGGCGGCACTCATACAGAAGGCCCTGGAGAAGGCCCGCCCGGGCGATACCCTCATCATCCGAAACGGAGAATACTCCGACCTGCGGCTGGAGTGGAAGGCTTCGGCCACGAGCGAGAATCCCGTAGTGGTTGCGGCCCAGACCCCGGGTGGAGTGCGCCTGAGCGGCAGGACTTCACTTCATATCAGCGGCAGCGGACTGGAAGTTCGGGGCCTTCTCCTGCAGGGCTGTGTGGCCGATAAGGGCACGCTGGTGGAGTTCCGTAACGGCGATGAACTCGCCACCGGATGCCGCCTTACCGAGTGCGTTATCGATGCCTGCAATCCTGCCAGACGCGATATAGGATACAGTTATGTGCATCTCTACGGACGCGGCAACAGGGTAGACCATTGTTCCTTTACCGGTAAACTCAATCTGGGCGTTACGCTGATCGTGATGCTCAGTTATCCCGACTGCGACGAGAACTACCACAGTGTAGACCATAACTACTTCGGCCCCAGGCCCGTTTACGGCTCGAACGGCGCCGAAACCATCCGCGTGGGCACATCCCAGCAGTGCATGCAGAACTCCCGCAGCCAGATTACCGACAATCTCTTCGACCGTTGCAACGGCGAGGTGGAGGTTGTCTCCATCAAATCCTGCGAGAACACCATCGCGCGCAATGTCTTTTACGAGTGCCAGGGCGTGCTTGCCCTGCGCCACGGCGACCGCAATGTGGCCGAGGGCAACCTTTTCATCGGGCACGGCGTGCGCAACACCGGCGGAATCCGCATAGTGGGCGAAGACCAGGTGGTGCGCGGCAACACTATGCTGGGCCTCGCAGGGGAGCGCTTCTTCAGCGCTCTCGCTCTGATGTACGGAGTGCCTAACTCGCTGCCCAACAGATACATGCAGGTTCAGCGCACTATTGTGGAAGATAATGTATTCGAGGCCTGCCGTAGCATAGATTTCACTGCAGGAAAGGACTTTGAGCGCACCTTGCCTCCGGCAGGGACCGTTTGGACGAACAACAGGGTGGAAGCCGTGCAGACCACTGCCGAACCCTCATTCGGGAGCCTCGCCGAGGGCCGTGGTGCATCCTGGTTCACCCCGGAATCTTCCACCAGGCAGGAAGTGGAGGAGATAGTGCTGAAAGACAGCCTCATAGTGCTCGAGGAAGGCATGCGCATCACCCGTCCCACCCTCATTTGCGCCGCGGAAGGCACCAGCCCCGAGGTGGTTTTTGCAGGCCGCAAGAGCCAGAATATGATCACCATCTGCGACGGAGGCTCGCTCACCGTTCGCGGAATCCGCTTCGACGGCCGCCTCGCCCCCGGGCGCAGCCTGGCCGCAGGCATCATCTCCACCGACAAAGACATGATTACGCCCTATACCCTCACCGTCGAGGACTGCTCCTTCGAGAACTGCACGGAGGGGGGATTCATCCCCATCAAGGGCACCAAGGGCACATTCGCCGACACGGTGGCCATCCGACGCTGCTCCTTTAGCTCGCTTAGCGGCGATGCTATCAACTATGCTGCCGAAACCGAGGACAAGGGCCGCTACAATGCCGATGACATGATTATAGAAGACTGCCGTTTCGAGCGCATACTGGGCATCCCGGTCAATATCTACCGCGGCGGTAGCGACGAGAGCACCGCGGGGCCGTACGTAAGCATCAGCGGATGCGAATTCAACGACAGCTGCAACAAGGTGCGCGGCTCGGTGATACGCATCACCGGCGCGCAGATCCTTTCCATCACCGGCTGCCGCTTCGTTTCCAGCGGACGCGGTGGCTATTCCATACGTCTCGACGACGCCCCCTGGGAGAAAATCACCCTGGCCGGCAACAGCTTTACAGATTCCGGAAAGATACTATCCAACAGATGAAAAGAACAGTCACATTCATAATCGCCTCCTGCCTTGCGCTGAACCTCTTTGCCGCAAAGCAGAGCCATCCCTGTCTGCTTCTGACAAAGGATGCGGTGCAGACTATGAAGGATTCCCAGGGCAGTGTGCCCCTCTTCGATGCTTCGCTCGCGAAGCTGATAGCCCAGGCGGATGAGGCCATTACGCGCCCTGTGAACATGCCTGTGCCAAAGGATGGCGGCGGCGGATATACCCACGAGGTGCACAAGCGTAACTACTACGACATGTATCACTGCGGCCTCGCATGGCAGATTACCGGCCGCAAGGCTTATGCCGACAAGGTGCGTGAGCTGCTGCTCGCATATGCTGAACTGTATCCCACCCTGGGTTATCACCCGATGACCCTTTCCCCGGTGCGCGGAAGGCTGTTCTGGCAGACACTTAACGAAAGCGTGTGGCTCGTGCATACCGCCATGGCCTACGACTGCGTGTACGATGCGCTCAGCGCCCGGGACCGCCGCACCATAGAGAAGAACGTGTTCTATCCCATGACATCCTTCATCATGGAGGGCACGCCCGATAACAGGGCGAATGAGGACACCTTCAACAAGATGCATAACCATGGCACCTGGTCCCAGGCTGCCGTGGGCCTCATCGGTTTTGCGATGGGGGATAACAGGCTTGTGGACGCGGCCCTATACGGGAGCCGTCCCGGCGGGGGATTCATCCGCCAGCTGGAGAGCCTCTTCTCGCCCGACGGATACTTCACAGAGGGGGCGTATTACCACAGGTACGCTATCTGGCCCTTCGTGCTTTTTGCACAGGCAATTGACCATAACCGTCCGGCCCTGCACATCTTCGAGCACAGGGATGGCATCATACTTAAATCCGTCGGCACCTTGCTGAACCTTGCCTACGACGGTGAGTTCTTTCACATAAACGACGCTCTGGCAAAGGGTTACGATGCCCAGGAGCTGGTGTGCGCGGTGGATATCGCCTATGCGGCGGATCCTTCCAACAAGCAGCTTCTCAGCATAGTCAAGGATTACCAGGGCCAGGTGCTGATTTCGGATGCAGGTTTCAAGGTGGCGCGTGACGTGGCTGCCGGCCAGGCAGAACCCCTGAAGCTTCGCAGCGCCCTCTACCGCGACGGGGCTGATGGCAAGGACGGCGCCCTGGCAGTGCTCCGCACCGACGGAGGCAGTGCCCTAACCTTCAAGGCTACTTCCCACGGGCTCAGCCACGGGCACTACGACAAACTTACCTTCGCCTGGTACGATGGCGGGCATGAGGTTGTAAGTGACTATGGCGCAGCGCGTTTCGTGAACATCGAGGCCAAGTACAAGGGCCATTACACCCCCGAGAACAAGAGCTACGCCATGACCACCATCGCCCACAATACGCTGGTTGTTGATGAGCGTTCCCACTTCGGCGGCAAGATAAAGGAATCCTCCCTCCATTCTCCCCGTCTGCTTGCCTATCATGATGGCGACGCGCTTCAGTATGTGGCTGCGGTGGACAGCTGCGCCACTCCCGGCGTGAGGATGACCAGATGGGTCGGGGTCGCCGAGATTCCCTGGCTGGAAGGCCCGCTGGTGATAGACATACTCAAGGCTTGCTCGGGCAAGACGCATACTTATGATTATCCGGTGCACTACAACGGGCATATGATCAGCCTCAGCGTGCCCTATGAAAGGGCTCTGGAGAGCATGTCGCCCCTGGGGAAGGGCCCCGGCTACAAGCACCTGTGGGTTGAGGCGGAGGCCAAGGGTGGCGAAGGATCTACTTCCTACACCTGGCTCTGCGGCAGCAAGATGTACAGCATCACTACTCTCACAAGCACCGCATCCGAGATATGCCTGCTGCGTTCCGGAGCCAACGACCCCAACTTCAACCTGCGTTCCGAACCCGCCTTCCTGCTTCGCGAGAAGGGCGCTTCGGACCATCTTTTTGCAAGCTGCCTGGAATCCCACGGCAGCTACGACCTGCGCGTTGCCGAAACCGCGGCGGGCATGGAGCGCTCCTGCACGGGAGCGAGCGTGCTTCGCGACGATGCCTCCCGGATCGAGGTCCGCTTTGATTTCAAGGGCGGGCACAGCGTTGTTGCGGGAGTAGACACGGCCACTGGAGAAATGACTGTAAAATACTAATAATCAACGATATGAAAACTAAAAGCGATGTTTTTCAGATCGGCAAGAAGCTTCCCTGGGAGCCTGCCGGAGAGGGCGTAAAGCGCCAGATTATGGGATATGACGGACAGCTTATGATCGTCAAGGTTCACTTCGAAAAGGGTGCTGTGGGTAATCTCCATGAGCATTACCACAGCCAGGCTACCTATGTGGTGAGCGGCAAGTTCGAGCTCACCATAGGAAAGAAGAAAAAGGTTCTCGTCGGCGGCGACGGTTATTATGTGGCCCCGGACGAACTTCACGGCTGCGTCTGCCTCGAAGAGGGTGTGCTCATTGATGTGTTCTCCCCGCACCGCGCGGATTTCCTGAAGAAGTAAGGCCATGAAAGTCAAAGGAATGCGCTGGTGGGTGCTGGGGCTCATAGTCCTGGTGACCATCATCAATTATCTCGACCGCAACACCCTCGGCATCATGTGGGCCAAGATCGTTGAGGATCTCGGCCTCATCAGCCGCGACGGCCTCACCGACGCCCAGTTCAACGACCTCAGCAAGAAGCTCTTCCGCGACATCAACATGGTGTTCATGATCGCGTATGGCCTCTCGCAGATGTTCTCGGGCAAGCTCTACGACAAGATCGGCACCCGCCGGGGCTTCACTATCTCCGCCCTGGTATGGGGCTTCTCAGATCTCATCACCTCACTCACTACCGGTGTGAAGGGCATAGCCTCCGCACGTGCAGGCCTCGGCCTCGGCGTGGCAGGTCCCTGGCCCGGAGCAGTAAAGAGCAACGCCGAGTGGTTCCCCCAGAAGGAGCGCGCCACCGCGCAGGGCTTCTTCAATGCCGGCGCCTCCATGGGCGCTATCCTCGCCCCCATCCTCATCGCGGTTATCTACGCCTGGGTGGGCTGGAAGTGGACCTTCGTGGCCATCGGCGTGCTGGCTCCGCTCTGGGTTATTCCCTGGCTGCTGGTTAACAAGAAGGGCCCCAAGGAGCATCCCTGGATCACCGACGAGGAGCGTGAATACATCCTCAGCGGCCAGCCGGAGAGCCTCGTGAAGAACGACAAGGGCCTCAGCTGGGGCCAGCTTCTGTCGCGTCGCAAGAGTTTTGCGGTTATCCTCGGCCGTTTCTTCCTGGATCCCATCTGGTGGATGTTCGTCACCTGGCTGCCTATCTACCTTGGCCAGAAGTACGGCATGGATATCAAGCAGCTCGCCGCGCACATGTGGATTCCTTATGTGGGGGCTGCGCTCGGCTCGCTCGCAGGCGGCTGGACCTCCAGCTGGTTCATCCATCACGGCCGCAGCGTTGGCTTTGCCCGCAAGGCCGCGATAGTCATAGGCGCATGCATCCTTCTGCCCTCGCTCATCTATGTGGCGTTCGTGCAGGATCCCATGGTGGCAGTGAGCGTGATGGCCGTGATTCTTTTCGGTTATCAGTTCACTATCAATAACATACAGACTCTGCCCGGAGATATGTACACCGGCAAGAGCATAGGTTCCCTGGCAGGCCTCGGCGGAGCTGCGGCTACGCTCGGCACCATCCTTACCATGCTCTTCATCCCTATGCTCACCGCTGGCGACAACTGGACTCCCTTCTTCATCATGGGGGCCTCGCTTGTGCCGCTGAGCCTTATCTGCGTTTTTGCCTTTGGTGGCAAGATCGAACACGAAGCATTGAAAGACAACAAATAATAACACTTGAAATATGAAAAGATTTGAAGGAAAAGTAGCCATCGTCACCGGTGGAGCACGCGATCTGGGGCGTGCAGTATCTGTTAAACTCGCAGCTGAGGGCGCAAAGGTTTGCGTCAACTACTTCGGCAGCGAAGAGAATGCCCAGGAGACCCTCCGCATCATCAGGGAGAACGGTGGTACTGCCATCGCCGTTAAGGGCGACATGACCAAGGCAGCTGATGTAAAGAATCTCTTTGCCAAGACCGCCGAGGCTTTCGGCCCCGTGGTGCACGTGCTCGTGAACGTGGTCGGTGGCATCGTAGGCCGCAAGCTGATTACCGAGCAGGATGAGGCCTGGTACGACCTCCTCATGGACATCAACCTTCGCAGCGTGTTCCTCTGCACCCGCGAGGTTGTTCCCATGATGACCGAAGGCGGCGCTATCGTGAACTTCAGCTCCCAGGCAGCCCGCGACGGCGGCGGCCCCGGCGCTTCGATGTATGCCACCGCAAAAGCGGCCGTGCTTTGCCACACCCGCGCAATGGCCAAGGAACTCGGCCCCAAGGGCATACGCGTGAACGCACTCACCCCCGGCATGATCAACACCTCGTTCCACGACCGCTTCACCAAACCAGAAGCCCGTCAGAACCTCCACAACACAGCCCCTCTGCGCCGCGAAGGCGAAGCCTACGAAGTCGCCGACCTCGTCTGCTACCTCGCCAGCGACGAATCCTCCTACATCACCGGCACCGGCATCGACATCAACGGCGGCACACTGTTCAGCTGATGGAGGGCATGGTTATGAAGAAGGAATATTTCAATCCTACTACGTCAATCATCTCCCTTCACAGCGAGATGATAATCTGCCTTTCTGGAGAAGCTCCGGATTCCTCAGTAGAAGATATGCTTGAACCTGTAGACTTGCCTTGGTAATATGAAGAAGTTTTTGTTTTTAGCTACTGCGGTAGCTTTCGTGATGCTTTCATGTCAAAAGGAAGTTCAGAAAGAGAATCAGGAAGTTCTCGGGGGCCTTGTAAAAATGACATTCCAAGCCTCTATGGAGGCCGATGCCACCACCCGCGCTGTCCTTGCCGCCAACGGAAAAAGTACGGAATGGAAAGCCGGAGACGAAATAGCCGTTTTTGACAATGTAAACAGTACCATCCACAAGTTTGTGGCAGAAAGTGATGGCGCTACTACATCTTTTACTGGAACAGTGAATGCAGGTGCCACTTCTTTTGTCGCCGTGTATCCCTATACGGATGATACTGCTTATAACTCAGAATCAGAGACTCCTATTTCTGCAAATATCCCTGTAATTCAGGAAGCGGTAAAAGATAGTTATGATCCTAAAGCAGCCCTCTTCGTTGCTGAGGCAACCCATGATCCTTTAGGAGAAGATAAGGTTATTAATCAAAAATTCGCGTTTACTCCTGCCTTTGCTCTATTCAAAGTTAATGTCGATGTGGATGACGTAATGGCGCTATATGTGGAAAACACAAAGATTGCAATGAGTGGTAGTGTTGCTGTTAAAACCACAGGTAGTCTGTCAAATGGTACGGGTAATGTTTATAAGTGGATAAGCCTACAAAAGGAAGATGGAACAGTGCTAGAAAAAGGAACTTACTATATTGTTTCCCGTTTTGCAGGAACAAATAGTCTGGAGAATTTTAAGATGATGTATGTTAAAAATGATATCACCGCATCTACTCGTTCTGCTTCAGGTCCCATAACAAAAGAAAAGATTGCTCGTAAATCTATAGTGGATGCTGGTTCGCTTTCAAGCTTTCCAAGTGCCCCAGTATTTAGTAAGCATGCTTATTATCAGGCTGCTTATGATGTTAAAGTTGGAGCTAGAAATTTCAATCATTTAACTGATGGAGATGCAACTCTTATTGAGAACACTAGTTCTTCCGAATCAATGGATATTACCTCAATTATTTCTACTAAAAAAGGGGTGTTCTTTTTGAAGTCTGCTGGAGGAGCCTTCACGAGCGGAAGCAGTAACATAAATGTAACTAACGAGCTGGTTCTGATTAATGATTCCAGTACGGAAACTGTTTTTGCTTTTACAAGCGACAAATCGTGGAATTTCCGTGGAGGATCACTTTACGTTAAGAATCTTTCTTTCAATACTACCGGAAGAACAAGCGGAGCAGTTTTCTCCAATAACAGTACAACAGAAGATAGTGATTTGTTAGTCATGGATGAGTGCAAGGTGTTCGGCTTAACAAAAAGCTTATTCCAGCCAAATTCTTCATTTTTAGCATACGTGATTAAAAACTATGAGATAACAAATAGTACTTTTGCCTTAACTGCTACATCGACGTATTCTTTAATAAATGAAGGGAGTTGTGCAAATACTGGCAAGATGGAGAAGATGTTGTTTAAGAATAATCTTGTATATCTAACTACAGGTACTCAGAAAGTTAATGTTGTCAATATGCCCACTACTGGAGATTGTACCATGATTGCGGATATTCAAAACAACCTATTTGTAAATGCGGCTGCAACATTTATTTTTACAGATTTAAGCTCTATTGTCCTCAAGCATAATGCTTATTATGATGCAAATTCATTTGCTAGCAGTATAAGACTCTTTGATGTTAAGACGACAAGTACCATAAGTGACTTGACTACTGCTGATAATATAGTGAGTGGTCTGGCATCAGATAAAAAATGGACATATACTGTAGGGGACGTAGTAACCAATAACCCTGCTGTTAAGGCTGCCCTTCCTGAAGGAACTAATGAAATAACTAAGAGTTCGGCTTCTGATATCTTCAGTACTATTCCGTCAATATCGGCAGGTGAAGTATCGTTTGTGCTGCAATCCGCTTACTCAGATTGTGGCCCTCAGGCCCTGTAGTTCTCAATGCTTTATTCTACGAAAAGGGCGACCGCATCAACGGCCGCCCTTTCTGTTTGTCCAGCACCCGTAGAGGTTTTGCGGGATTTTCTCTACGGGTGGGGCAAAAAATGGCTGACCTGTAGAGGTTTCGGGGGATTTCCTCGACGGGTGGGGCAAAAAATGGCTGACCTGTAGAGGTTTCGGGGGATTTCCTCGACGGGTAGGGCAAAAAATGGCCGACCTGTAGAGGTTTTGCGGGTTTTTCTCTACGGGTAGGGCAAAAAATGGCTGACCTGTAGAGGTTTCGGGGGATTTCCTCGACGGGTGGGGCAAAAAACGGCTGACCTGTAGAGGTTTTGCGGGTTTTCCTCGACAGGTCAGCCCCAAAACCGCTGACCTGTAGAGGAAAGCGGCCAGGGGCTCGACGGGTGATGCGGAAAGCAATAGGACGTCAGGTTGCCTTACAGGTTCTCCACCACGAAGTCCACGGTCTTGAAGAAGATCTCCTCCATCTTGTCCGAGGTCTTGGAGCTCAGGTTATGATCGTAGTACTTATACTCCTGCAGGTCCACCTTGGCCTTGTGGCGCTTCAGCTCAGAAGCGAACATCTCGCTCTGGGCGCACTCCACAGTGAGGTCTCCCGTGCCGCAATACAACTGCGCAGCCAGCTTGCTCTTCTTGGGAATCATATAGATAGGAGAAGCATCCTTTAGATACTGGTCCTTCAGCCCGCCGAAATAGGCAATCCTCTCGGGATCCTTGGCGCGGGTGGTGATAGCCGCGGTAGTCAGGTCGTAGATGCCGGAATAGCCCACGAACACCTTTGCATTGCACTTCAGCGCTGCAACGGCGGCAAGATGTCCGCCTGCGGAAGTGCCCAGGAAGCCTATGCGGCTCATATCTACATTAAGTTCTGAAGCATGCGCACGCACATATTCCACGGCATCCAGCACGTCCTGGATGGACACCTGCACGTTGGCATCGGGCTGGGGAGCCAGGGTATACTGGATACGTACTCCGGTAATGCCCTTCTGCTGAGCGAGATACTTCGACAGCGACCTGGAAGAAGTAAATGTACCGCGTGCCCATCCGCCGCCGTGTATGTAGAACATCACGGGAGTGGGGGAGTCGGCATCGAAACTGTCCACCTCGATCCGGAGCTCATACCCTTCGTGGGTCTTGTAGACATACTCCTGGGTGCGGGCCTTGTTGTAAAGCTTGCCGCTCAGGCGGTTGTTTTCATGAACGTAGGGAGTGTAGAGATCCGGAATCTCGGCGAGGTTGAGAATCTTTGCATAACGGGCCTCGCGCTGCAGGCCGTAGGAGCCGTCCGGCTTCTGCTCCAGTTTCATTGCATAGCGGTTGGTAACAACCTGATCCTGAGCAAATAAGCTCCCGGCACCAAGCATCATTGCGAAGGCAATCGCCAAAAAAGAATACGCTTTCATAAAGGTTATTGTTTTTTTGTTAAATTTGTTATTATCTTTGCAGTAGCACTAAATTGGTTAACCAATTCAAACATTTGCAAATATAGTCAATCTTGCAGAATATGAAAAAGCATTACGCCTTTTTTTTGATACTTGCCACCATGGCTGCCTGCAGTTCCGGTTTCACCATTCCTGACCCTGTGCCTGGAGGAGGCAATTCCGGTAACGGAACCGATAACCCCGAGAATCCGGAAAACCCCGAAAACCCCGGGGAGCCTGAGAGGGGATTCATCCTGGTTGCCAACGGCAAGGATGCCCAGACGTATGAACTCATCACATCCTGCGGTTTCGGCTACGAGACCCCGGATACTTCCGGCGACCATGCCGACGAGCCTTTCCGCCACATACACCAGAGCTACGACGAAGCCCTCAAGAAATACGTCTTCGACTTCTATCTTCACATACAGAACGACGACGACCGCGGCAAGGCCGACATCAAGGACCGTCAGCGCAACGAAATCAAGACTGACGCCCACTCTCCGGATTCGCTGGTAGCGCAGTACGGAGAGACCCTCACCATGCGCTGGAAGTTCAAACTGCCCGAAGGCATGAAGACCACCACCAAGTTTTCGCATATCCATCAGCTCAAGGGCATAGACAACAAGGCCGGAACGGCCGATGTGGACCTGCCCGCAATCACCTTCACCTGCCGTTCGCTCAGCAATGGAAAGCAACAGATGCAGGTGCTCTACACCGCATCCAAGGTGGAAGGCGACGGCAGCAGCACATATCTTTACAGGGCAGACCTCGCCGACTTCCTCGGGGAATGGGTATCGGTTACCGAAACGGTCAACTTCGCCGATGAAGGCAGCTATTCCGTGGCAATAGTCCGCATCAAGGACGGCAAACAGCTTGTCAAGGTTGAGAATGCAAAGCTGGATATGTGGCGCAAAGACTGCACTGGAATGCGCCCTAAGTGGGGGTTGTACAGGAATTTTGGTGAGAATCGTTCGATGGCATCGGAACTTAGGGATGAAATTCTTAAATTTGCAGACTTTGACATTGAAAAACTGAAATGACCGAATACAAAGGAAAGCAGAATATAGAGCAGGAGCTCAGGGTTGTTATCCGGCATATTTTATCTTTGATAGAGAGTGGTGAAGCAGAGCCCGGAGGGCGTCTGCCAGCCGAAAGAAAGATGGCCGAGGCCACAGGCGTCAGCAGGGCGAAGGTCCGCCTGGCCCTGGAAAAGCTGGAATCCTACGGCCTGGTCCGCATTCTTCCTCAGAGCGGGTCCGTCCTCATGTCCTGCCCCCGTGCGGCACTCATCAACCAGTTCATTAGCTTCCTCGATGTCACCAGGTTCGATTTCTATTCCCTGGTGAAAGTCCGTACCCTGCTCGAGGCGGAATCCGTGCGTCTGTGTGCTCTGAATCATAACGAAGAAGATATCCAGATACTCCGCGAGGCACTGAAGGACTTCGAAGATCATGTGCTCACGCCGCATAGGGACGAAAAAGACTTCGCCTTCCATACTGCGATAGCAAAGTGCAGCCACAACCCGGTGCTGTATCATCTGCTGCTCATCATCACCACGGATGTGCTCGGATTCTACCGCCGTCTGCGTGCCTGCGCAGTTAGCCCTGAGCAAGTTCTGAAGGAGCATAGACTGATCCTCGAGATGATAGAGAAGGGAGATGCCGACGGAGCCGTGAAAGCTCTGCACAGCCACTTCGAAGATATTACCAACTTCGCGGCCGGCAATCCCTGCGAAATACCCAGATTCATGTTCTAGGGATTTCGCTTTTTTTTCTATCTTTGCATCGGACTTTAACTTAAACTTGAAATATGAAACTTTTGGGAACCGGGAGCTCTCTCCCCAGGGTGCAGGTTACCAACGACGACCTCGCCAAATTCCTCGATACGAACGACGAATGGATCTATCCCCGCACAGGGATAAAGTCGCGCCATGTAATAAGCGACGAACTGCTTGAAGACCTCGCAACGGATGCCGCCCGCAAGGCAATCGAAGATGCGGGCATCCAGGCATCGGAAATCGACCTTATCATTTGCTCCAACGTGGTGAATGAATTCATCACGCCTTCGCTGGGCTGCATAGTGGCGTCCAAACTGGGCATATCCTGCCCGTCCTACGACATCAACTGCGCATGCCCCGGATTCATCTATGCCATGGATATGGCGGATAGCTATTTCCGCTGCGGAAAGGTGCGTAAGGTGCTGATAGTCTGTGCGGAAGAGCCCTCGCGTATGATCAATTGGGCAGACCGCAGCGTCTGCGTCCTCTTCGGCGACGGTGCCGGTGCGGCAGTGTTTGGCGAAGGCGACAAGCTCCGTGCAACCCGCCTCAGCGCCCAGCCGGATCCCGACAAGATATACGAGAAGCACCTCCTCCAGCCTACTCCTTACATCAATAAAGAAGAGGAAAGCATCCCCATGGTGATGAAGGGAAGGGAAGTGTTCCGCTTTGCCGTTACAACTTCCTCCCGCGACATTACAGAAATCCTGGCAGAGTGTGGCTTGGAGCCCAGCCAGGTGGATTATTATATGATACATCAGGCCAACCAGCGTATTATGGACGGCATACGCGAACGCCTCGGGCTGCCCGAAGAAAAGTTCCCTTCGAACATACGCGACCACGGCAATTCATCTTCGGCATCCTGCCCCATCCTGCTCGACGAATGCCGCAGGAAGGGCATGTTCAAAGAAGGCGACATCCTGGTGTTCAGCGCCTTCGGAGCCGGCCTGCTGAGTGCCACGGCCGTTCTGGAAGTATAGGAAATATTTACTATATTTGCATGATATAATTACTCGAAATGAAAGAGCACAGAGTTGTAATTACAGGTTTGGGAATCATCTCCCCCATAGGGAACGATGTCCCCACTTTCTGGAATAACCTTAAAAACGGAGTCTGCGGCATCGAAAACATAACGGAATTCGATACATCGGCCCTTCCCGTCCATATAGCAGGAAAGATCAAGGATTTCGATCCTCTCAATTACGGAATGGACAAACCCTTCACGCGTAAGCAGGGAATGTTCACCCAGTACGGCGTGGCGGCCGCATGGCAGGCCATGCAGGATGCGGGCCTCCGCAGCGAAGGCGAAGATGCCAACATCGACACGTTCCGCCTCGGCGTGTATGTGGGCTCCGGCATCGGCGGCTTCGAAATCCAGTACCGTGAGACCCAGAAGATGATCGAAGATCCCTCCGGGCAGTGGATTTCCCCCATGTTCATCCCTTCGATGATTTCCAACATCGCAGCCGGGCACATCGCCATCAAGAACAACGCCAAGGGCCCCTGCATCAATGTGGTAACCGCCTGCGCCACCTCGTCCCATAATCTGGGAGAGGCCTACCGCGCAGTCAAGTTCGGCTATGCCGATGCCATCATCAGCGGTGGATGCGAATACTCCACCATTCCTCTCGGAATTGCCGGATTCGCCAACGCCAAGGCCCTTTCCCGTGCCGAGGATCCCAAGTATGCATCTCTGCCCTTCAACCTGAACCGCGGCGGATTCGTGATGGGAGACGGCGGTGCCATGCTGGTGCTCGAGAGCCTTGAGCACGCCCAGGCGCGCGGTGCGAAGATTTACGGAGAGATGGTCGGTTACGGCAACACCTGCGATGCCTATCATTCCACCGCACCCCGTCCGGACGGAACCACCCAGAGCCAGGCGATGAAGCTCGCCCTCGAAGAGGCCGGATACAGCAAGGACGATGTCCTCTACATCAATGCCCACGGCACCGGAACGCACCTGAACGATGCTTCCGAGACCCAGGCCTATAAGCTCGCCCTCGGCGAGGATGCCTACAAGGCACACATCACCTCCATCAAGAGCATGACCGGCCATATGCTGGGTGCCGCTGGCGCCGCAGAGGCCATCGCTACGGTGCTCTCGCTGAAGGAAGGCATCATCACCCCGACCATCAACCTGGATACTCCCGATCCTGAGTGCGATCTGGACTACACCCCCAACAAGGCGCAGAAGCACCCCTTCACCCTCGGTATCTCCGATTCCCTGGGCTTCGGCGGCCACAACGCCTGCATTGCTTTCAGGCCATTCGCCTGAAAGCAATAGTCTTTTCAGGGGCTCTGCCCCTAAAGTACCCCGGAGGCCTTTTGCCTGAATGCAATAGTCTTTTAGGGGCTCTGCCCCTAAACGGCTTTCACTATTCATACCGGCAGACCTGTAGAGGTTTTGCCGTTTTTTTTCTACAGGTAGGGGGTAAAACAGGGGTACCTGTATAGAAAAAAGCCATTTTCCTTTACGGGTCTGGATAGTAGGTCAGTAAAACAGCAAAAAGAAGAGGTCCTAATCGAGGACCTCTTCTTTTTCGTTCAGAAATTCATACTGCAGGATGCTGTTGGCGGTGGATTCCACCAGTTTCAGCTTGCAATGGTACTTGCGGCGCCATTTGGCAACGTAGGATGATCCGAATGCACCCCGGCTGAGATACGCTCCCAGTATCGGGCTGGTGCGCAGCGTCAGGTTGTGAAGGTGCTTTTCCTGCACATAGTAGGCCAGGCGGCGCTCCACCTGCTCGTCTATGACGATGGTGGAAGTGATCTTGCCTGTGCCGTGGCAGAGAGGGCATTTCTCCAGCACGTTGATCTCGGTGACGGGGCGGATGCGCTGGCGCGTGATCTGCATGAGCCCGAACTTGGTGAGAGGCAGCACGTTGTGCTTGGCACGGTCGTGACTCATGAGTTCGGTCATGTACTTGAACAACTCGTTGCGATGCTCCTGGGTCTCCATGTCGATGAAGTCCACTATCACAATACCACCCATATCGCGCAGCCTCAGCTGGCGGGCAATCTCTTCGGCGGCGAGCTTGTTCACCTCGAAGGTGTTCTCCTCCTGGTCGGAGGTCTTGGCCCGTATGCCGCTGTTCACATCCACGACATTCAGCGCCTCGGTCGTCTCTATCACCAGATAGGCCCCCTGTTTCATGGGCACGACCTTTCCGAAGGAGCTCTTTATCTGGCGCGTCACTTCGAAATGGTCGAAGATGGGCTCCTTGCCGTCGTAGAGTTTGACTATCTTCTCCTGCTCGGGGGAAATGAGGGAGATGTACTTTCTGGTTTCCTCATAGATCTTCTCGTCGTTCACATAGATGTTGGTGAAGCTGTCGTTCAGCAGGTCCCTGAGGATGGTGGTGGTTTTGGAGTACTCGGTGAAGAGAAGCTGCACGCCCTTGCTCTTGGCTATGTTCTGCCAGGAGCCTTCCCACTTGTCGATGAGGCTCTGCACCTCGGCCACCAGCACGCTGGCGTTCTTGCCCTCGGCGGCGGTGCGGATGATTGCCCCGTAATTCTTGGGGAGTATGCTTTTTACCAGGGTTTCCAGCCTTCTTTTCTCTTCTTTGCTGGAGATCTTCTGCGACACGTTGACCTTGTCGGCAAAAGGCATCAGTACTATGTTGCGTCCTGCCAATGAAATTTCCGCAGTCAGGCGCGAGCCTTTGGTGGAAATCGGTTCCTTGACTATCTGGGCGATGATCATCTGCCCCACCTTGAGATGGTCTTCTATCCTGCCTTCCTTTCCGAGTATCTCTCCCAGCCTGGTGGAGCTGAAGAGGCTCTTCATGTTCTTGTTTGGATTGCTCTCCCGCACGAAGGTGTCGAAGGCGGTGAAATGGAAGCCGAGGTCCAGGTAGTGGATGAAAGCCTCTTTGCTGTCGCCGATGTCCACGAAAGCCGCGTTCAGGGCAGGGAGGAGCTTCTTGACTCTGCCGAGGAAGACGCTTCCCACCGAAAAACTGTGACCCTCGTTGGATTCCCTGTTCAGCTCGATCAGGCGATGGTTCTCCATCAGCGCGATCCGCACTTCTGCAAGGCTTTCCTCGACGATAAGGTCCCTTTCGACTTTCTGTTCGTCCATTTGTGGAAAAATGATTGGTACTTCTAAAGAATAGAGGCCCGCCGGATCCCCCGTACGAGCCTCTATCGACTATTTCTTCTTGTGTCTGTTGAGGCGCAAGCGTTTTTTACGCTTGTGCGTAGCCATTTTATGTCTTTTTCTCTTCTTTCCGCTAGGCATATACTAGTTCTTTAAAAAATTATTTCTGGAGAGCAGCGACAAAGACTTTTGCAGGTTTGAAGGCCGGAACATCGTGTGCGGGGATGTTGATGGTGGTCTTCTTGGTAATGTTGCGGGCGGCCTTCTGGGCGCGGTGCTTTACGATAAAGCTGCCAAAGCCACGGAGGTAAACAGGCTTACCCTTTGAAATTGAACCCTTTACAGCTGCCATGAATTCTTCAACGACAACCTGAACCTGAATTTTCTCGAGGCCAGTGTTCTTGGCGATCTCGTTAACAATGTCTGCTTTTGTCATAATATTAAGTAGTAAATCTAGTTAGTCCCTTTTTGGGTTTGCAAAAATAGAGTTAATTTTTTAATAATCAAAATACTATCTGTGTTTTTTGTGCTTGGCACGGAGATTGACTATATTTGTGGCGGGGGACTGTTATGCCCCTTTACTGACATTTTGACAATTTATGAACGATAAAGAATATACATTCCCCGCGGGTGCCGAAGTGAGTATCATCCCTGTGATGCAGGGAGACGGATTGCAGAAGATAGATGAGTCCACCCTTCCGGACATCCTGCCTGTGCTGGCACTGCGCAACGCCGTGCTCTTCCCGGGCACAATCTTCCCTGTCACCATAGGCAGAGACAAGTCCATCAAACTTATAAAGGATGCGGAAGAGCGTGACATGTTCATCGCCTGCGTGCCACAGACCGATGTTACCGTGGAGGAGCCTTCGGAAGGAGACCTCTTCCAGTATGGCACCGTGGCCAAGATAATCAAGAGCCTGGAGATGCCGGATGGCACCCTGACGGCCATCCTGCAGGGTTTCAAGCGCCTTTCGCTGGATTCCATCATCAGCTACGAGCCCTACCTGAGCGGCCGCGTGCACTATCTGGACGACTATCTTCCGGAAGGGGACCGCACCTCTCTGAAGGCCATAGCCGATTCGCTCAAGGAGCAGGCCGGGCACATCATCCGCAACACTTCCTTGGCTTCGCGCGAGGCCATCACCGCCATACGCAACATCGACAACTTCCAGTTCCTGGTGAACTTCATTGCCACCACCGTGGAGGTGGACGACTTCTCCGACAAAATGGACCTCCTCCAGTACGACGACGTGAAGGTGCGTGCCATGAAGCTTCTCTCCATGCTGAACATGCAGCTGGAGCTCACCAAGATCAAGCAGGACATCAACCAGAAAGTGAAGTCCGAGATCGACCAGCAGCAGCGCGAATACTACCTGAACAGCCAGCTCCGCACCATCCAGGAGGAGCTCGGCATGGACGACGCCGAAGACCTGGACGCCCTCAAGGCCCGTGCCGAGAAGAAGGACTGGCCCAAGGAGATAGGGGAGACCTTCGAAAAGGAGCTCAACAAACTCTCCCGCTACAACACCAACTCCCCGGACTACAGCATCCAGTACAACTATCTGGAATTCATGCTGAATCTGCCCTGGAACGAAACCAGCGTTGATAATCTGGACCTCAAACATGCCCAGAAGGTGTTGGATGACGACCATTACGGCCTCGACACGGTGAAAGACCGCATCATAGAATACCTCGCGGTGCTCAAGCTGAAGGGGAACATGAAATCCCCCATACTCTGCCTCTACGGCCCTCCCGGAGTGGGTAAGACCAGTCTCGGAAAGAGCATAGCCAAGGCTCTGGGGCGCAAGTACGTGCGAATCTCCCTTGGCGGCATGCACGACGAGGCGGAGATCCGCGGTCACCGCAAGACCTACGTTGGAGCCCTGCCGGGCAGGATACTGAACGGCATTGCCCGTGCCGGCACCTCCAACCCTGTGATTGTGCTGGACGAGATAGACAAGCTTGCCTCCGATTTCAAGGGTGACCCTTCGTCCGCCCTGCTGGAAGCTCTTGATCCTGAGCAGAATACCACCTTCCACGATAATTACCTGGACCTCGACTACGACCTCTCCAAGGTTCTCTTCATCACCACCGCAAACAGCATCTCGCCGGTGCAGCCGGCCCTGCTGGACCGCATGGAGGTGATCAACGTTACCGGCTACCTGGCCGAGGAGAAGGTGCAGATAGCCAAGCACTTCCTGCTGCCCAAGCAGCTGGTGGAGCATGGCCTGAAGAAGGATCAGCTGAAGATAGATTCCGCGACCCTGCGTGAGATAATCGACCAGTACACCCACGAGTCGGGCGTGCGCGGCCTGGAGAAGCAGATTGCGAAGATCGCCCGAGTGACTGCCAAGAAGATAGCCCTCGAGCAGGAGCATCCGGATGCCATAAAGAAGGAGCATCTGAAAGAGTATCTGGGGCTGCCTACCGCCTTCCACGACCTGCAGAAGGGTAATGAAGGCCCCGGAATCGTCACCGGACTGGCCTGGACACAGATGGGCGGGGAAATCCTTTTCATAGAGAGTTCCGTTTCCGGCGGCAAGGGCGTGCTCACCATGACCGGCAGCCTGGGAGACGTGATGAAGGAATCCGCCACCATCGCCTACCAATACATAAAGGCGCACCCCGAGCTTGCGGAGATGGATTCCAAGACCTTCGGCGAGAAGGATCTGCACGTGCATGTGCCCGAGGGTGCCGTGCCCAAGGACGGCCCTTCGGCCGGCATCACCATGGTCACTTCCATGATTTCCGCCCTCCGCGGCAAGGGAATCAAGAAGGGTGTGGCCATGACGGGAGAGATGACCCTGCGCGGACGCGTGCTGCCGGTAGGCGGCATCAAGGAGAAGATACTCGCCGCAAAGAGGGCCGGAGTGCATACCATACTGCTGTCCGAAGAGAACCGCAAGGACATCGAGGACATCAAGGAAATATATGTGAAGGGGCTGACCTTCCACTACGTGAAGACCATACAGGACGTAATAGACTTCGTTTTCTGATGGATGTACGTATAGAAGAATCCTGGAAACGGGCCTTGCAGAGTGAGTTCGAGAAACCCTACTTTGCAGGGCTTGTCTCTTATCTGCATGAGCAGAAGGCCTCCGGGGCCACTATCTATCCCCCCGGAAGCGCCATCTTCCGTGCTTTCGAGCTCACTCCCGTCGACAAGGTGAAGGTGGTGATCCTGGGGCAGGACCCCTACCACAATCCGGGGCAGGCGATGGGCCTGTCGTTTTCGGTGCCCGCGGGGGTTCCCGCGCCGCCATCGCTCAAGAACGTGTTCAAGGAGATTGAAAGCGACCTTGGCATACGCATGAGCGGGAGCCCGGACCTTACGCCCTGGGCAGAGCAGGGAGTGCTGCTGCTGAATGCCATCCTCACCGTTC
Source organism: uncultured Bacteroidia bacterium (assembly GCA_902768365.1). GTDB lineage: Bacteria > Bacteroidota > Bacteroidia > Bacteroidales > UBA932 > Cryptobacteroides. The sequence goes on from CACXKV010000003.1 coordinate 114,445, forward strand.
GTGCCGGAGAGGCCGCATCCCACAGGGGAAAGGGGTGGGAGCTCTTTACGGATGCTGTAATAAAGTATATATCAGATAATTGCGATGGCGTGGTGTTCCTCCTCTGGGGAGGATTCGCCCGCAACAAGAGAGGGCTTATAGACACTTCCCGCCACTATGTGCTGGAAGCGGCCCATCCCAGCCCGCTGGCAGGCGGGGCTTTCTTCGGGTGCAGGCATTTCTCCCGCACCAACGAAATATTGTGCAACGAACATAAAACTCCAATAAATTGGCAACTATAGCATTGTTTCCGGGGTCCTTCGATCCGTTTACCGAAGGACACCTCAATATCCTCACGCGCGCGCTCACGATGTTCGACGAAGTCGTGGTGGCAATAGGTATCAACCAGGACAAGAGGGAATTCTTCTCCACAGAGCAGAAGATAGACATCGTCCGCCAGGCCACAGCCGGCATGAAGGGTGTGCGTATCGTGAATTACGACGGTCTCACCATAGATATCTGCCGCCAGCTGGGCATACACCACATCGTGCGCGGCGTGCGAAACATGCTGGATTTCGAGAATGAGCGAAGCATCGCGGATGCAAACCGCCGGCTTGCGCCCGATATCGAGACCATCATCATCCCTACCGCCCAGGAATTTGCGCACATTTCGTCTTCCGCGGTGAGGGATATCCTCCGCCACAACGGCGACACGAGCCTGTTCATGCCGGAAGGCGTCAAACTCCCCGAGGCCCGATGAAACGCCTGGCGCTCATAGTCTTCACGTTCTTCTGCGCTCTGGGCCTCCGTGCCCAGGAGCCTGCTGCTGGCCCGAACGCGCTGATGGACAGCCTGATGGTTAAATACATGCAGGCCATCCAGACAGAAAGTGTGGAGGTAAAGAAGGGGGAGTGCGACTTCCTGATTTCTTCGGTGAAGGATTCGCTCATGCGCCAGCATCTGGCCGTGAGCATCTTCAACTACTACCGGAACGCCCCGGTGATGGGCGACGAGGAAGTGGCTGTCTATCTTTACGATAAGTGGTTTGCGAGCAAGAAGGTCTACTTCCCGGGGGAATTCGAGGGGCTGGATGCGGAGATGTTCTGCAACATGAACCGGAATACCCTGCTGGGGATGGATGCACCCGTGCTTAAGGCCCGCAGGCCCTGCGGGGGCAGGGTGACTGTTCCTTCAAAGGGCGAGACATGCATACTCTGGTTCTACGACACTGCCTGCAGCAAGTGCCGCATGGAAGCAAAGGTGCTCCCAGGGGTGCTGGAAAAGGCTGTGGATTATCCCGTGACGCTGATTGCGTTTTATTCCGGGCAGTCGCGTAAAGACTGGCGTGAATTTCGAAGGACTTTCAAAGTGAAGAACCCGAACCTGAAGATCATCCATTGCTGGGATCCTGCGGTGGGCAGTGATTATCTGCGCCTTTATGGCGTGATTTCCACTCCAAGGATGTATATGGTGGCTCCGGAGGGGAGTGTTATCGGCCGCAGGCTGGAGGTGGAATCGCTGCAGCAGTTGTTGCCTGTGGCGAAGGAGATTGAGAGCATGTTTGGGAGCAAACAATAAATAATTGTTAAAATTTTAGAAAAATATATTGTAATTCAATAAAATTATATATATTTGCAACAAATTAACCTTTCAATAGATGAAGAAGTTGTTTTTATTGGTCATTGCCGCAGTTAGTGCAATCACCCTGTCCGCACAGGACAACCCCATGCTTCGTCCGCTTCCCGGCGATCCTGCCGTCAAGGTAGGTAAGCTGGACAACGGTCTTACTTATTACATCCGTCACAACGAGCTTCCCGCCAAGCGCGTGGAGCTCTATCTTGCCACCAACGCAGGTGCTATCCTGGAAACCCCGGATCAGGACGGTCTGGCCCACTTCCTCGAGCACATGTGCTTCAACGGCACCGAGAACTTCCCCGGAAAGGGCATTCTCAACTGGCTGCAGAGCATTGGCGCCGAATTCGGCCGCAACATCAACGCATCCACCGGATTCGAAGAGACCCAGTACATGCTCAACAACATCCCCGTGGAGCGTGAAAGCGTGTTGGACAGCTGCCTGATGGTGCTGCGCGACTATGCACACTTCGTCACCAACGATCCCAAGGAAATCGATGCCGAGCGCGGAGTCATCCGCGAGGAGCGCCGCCAGCGCCGCAACGCCCAGTGGCGCACCCTGGAAGCATCCCTTCCTTATTACTTCGGCGACACCAAGTACTCCACCTGCACTCTCATCGGCCAGGAAGAGAACATCATGGGTTTCAAGCCCCAGAGCATCGTAAATTTCTATCATTCATGGTATTATCCCGGCAATCAGGCCGTGGTGGTCGTGGGTGATGTGGATGTCGACCGCACCGAGGCCAAGATCAAGGAAATTTTCAGCGTCATCCCCAAGAACGAGAATCCTCAGGAGAAGCCTGCGATCCCGTTCCCTGCCAACAAGGAGCCCGTTATCGGCGTGATCACCGATCCTGAAACTTCCACTCCTTCCATCGAGATGGTTTGGAAGAGCGAGGCCGCTCCCGAGAGCATCAACAACACTATCGTAGGTGAGATGCAGGACTACATCAAGATGCTCATCAGCCAGATGATGGACGAGCGCTTCAACGACATCACCTCCAAGGCGGACGCCCCTTATCTCAATGGCGGCTTCTATGTCAGCAGCCTGATTTACGAGGCAATCGATGCCGTGATGGGTGATGTCACTCTGAAGGAAAACAACCTTCTCGGAGGATTCGAATCCTTCTACACCGAGCTCGAGCGCATGCGCCGCTTCGGCTTCCAGACCGGCGAGTTCGACCGTGCCAAGGCCAATATCCTTTCCATGCTCGAGACTGCCGCAGAGAAGGCTGACACCCGCAAGAACCCTCAGCTGGTGCGCCCTCTGCTCTCCAATTTCTTCGACAACAAGACCTACATGGATCCCAAGACCGAGCTTGAAATCGGCAAGCAGATCCTCGGCAGCCTTAACGTGATGGTGCTGAACCAGGTGGCTGCGCAGCTCCTTACCGAAGAGAACCTCGTGGTCATCTACAGCGGCCCTCAGAAGGATGGTATCGCAACCCCCACCAAGGAGCAGATCTCCGAAGTTCTTGCAAAGGTGAAGGCCGCCGATATCCAGCCTCTCAAGGGTGAGGAAGTCGCCAGCGAGTTCATCGATCCCGCAACCCTCAAGGGCTCACCCGTCAAGAAGACCGCCGAAGGCCCTTACAAGAGCACCGTCTGGACCCTCAAGAACGGCGTCAAGGTGTATGTACTCCCTACTGAATACCAGAAAGACCAGATTATCATGCGTCTCGCCCGTCAGGGTGGAACCAGCCTGATCCCTGTCGAGGATCTCGATTCTTTCGACGACAACATCATCGCCATGTTCAGGCGCAACTGCGGTATCGCAGGATTCTCCGGCACCCAGACCGCAAAGATGCTCTCCGGAAAGAACGTATCCGTGACCCCCATCCTGGACGAACTCTATAACGGACTGTCGGCATCCTCTACCAAGAAGGATCTCGAGACTGCATTCCAGCTTCTCTACCTGCAGTATGTGCAGCCTCGCTTCGACGAAGAGGAATATATGGTGGGTGTGAACCAGATCAAGGGAATCCTTCCCAACCTGGAGAATACTCCCGACTTCAAGATGTCCAAGGGCTATACCGAGACCCTCTACGGTGGCAATCCCCGCCGCAAGATGGTGGATATGCAGACTCTTGAGAATGCTTCCATCGCTACCGTCGAGAAGAACTACCGCAAGCTCTTTGCAGATGCTGCCGGTCTTGAGATGATCATCGTCGGCGATGTGGATCTTGCCACCGTCAAGCCGCTCGTGGAGAAATACATAGGCTCCATCCCCAAGGGCAAGAAGGCTCCCAAGTGGGTCGATCCCAAGGCTGCTCCCGTGAAGGGCATTGTGGAGAAGGTGGATCTTTGCAAGATGGAGACTCCCAAGAGCACCGTCCTGCTGAACTACCATGCTCCTCTTACCTACAGCCAGGAAGTTGAGGCAGCCCTCGATGTCATGTCCTTCGTGATGGATATGCGCTATGTGACTTCGCTCCGCGAGGAGATTGGCGGAACATATGGCGCACACACCCAGGGCTATCAGGACAAGTATCCTGAGGATCGTACCACCTTCATGGTCCAGTTCCAGTGCAAACCCGAGCTCTGCGACACCCTGCTGAAGGTTGCCAAGCACCAGCTTTCCGAATTCATCACCACCGGTCCTACGGCTGACGAATTCAACAATGCCGTGCTGAACCTCAAGAAGAACATTCCTGAGAGGAGGATTACCAACCAGTACTGGCTGCGTGAGATCCGCAACGTCCTCGAGGGATATGGCTACGAAGATGCCGAGTATGAGGCTGCAGTGAATGCCCTGACTCCTGAAAAGGTGCGAGCAGTTGCTGCATCCATCATCAACTCCGGCAACAAGGTCGAATACGTGATGGTGCCTGAGGAATAACTGCAGCGCCAGAAAGTAAAGGGGCCCGGCATTTCGCCGGACCCCTTTTCTTTTCCCCTGCGGCCCACCTCGCCCTTTGCCCGGCGCTGTGCGGCCCACCGCGGCCCTTCCCAGCCTCTGCCCGTGGTGGCGAAAACCAAAACTGCCAGAAGGAAAGAGAGTGTGTGGAGGTGGCTAAAACAGGGTGGGGTGCGCCTTGTCCAGTTCCGAGAGGATGTGTTCCATGGTAATCTGACGGATTAGGGCACTGCGGGAGCGCACGCCGAACACCTTGCAATACTCGTTGATTGCAGTCACTTCTTTTTTATTGAAGAAAACGGATTTGCGGATGGTGCGCTTGAGAGCTGCGCGCTCTTTGTCCAGATAGCGGGGATCTACGCCAGATTTACTTTTTCGTGCCATAGCACAAATATAGTAATTATTTTTATATCAGACCTTTCTCCTTAGCCTTGGATACCAGTTCGGCGGTATTCGCGGCATCCAGTTTTATCATCAGTTTCTTTCGGTACCACTTTATGGTGGCAAGGCTCAGGAACACCTTGTCTGCTATCTGCGGGCTGGTCATGCCGGAGGCGATGAGGGGGAGGATCTGCTCCTCTCGCTCGGTCAGCAGACCTTCGGCGTCCTGATTCTCTTCCAGCGCCTCGTCAATTACGGCATCGGCCCCTTCCTTCTCTTTTCTCAGACGGTCCATCTTCCTTAGTATCAGCGAGATGGCCACAAGCAGCAGGATGACCAGCGCTCCGGACAGGGCCAGAGTTCTCCATAGTTTCTTCTGATCCTCCATGATGCGGTTAGTGAGGTCGAGGGTCTCTATCCTGGCCATGAACTCCTGATCCTCGTGGAGGGAGTAGTAGGAATCCGCCTTTTGTATGTATCTGAGGGCTTTCGCGGTTTTCCCTTTTGCCAGCCAGTATCCGCCCAAACCCTTGTATGCAGATGCCAGTTGGAGGGAATCTCCCGATGCCTTGGCATAGCCGAGGGATTTCTCGTAGCATGCAAGAGCCTGGTCCATGTCGCCCTCTTCATACCAGGTTTCCCCGAGGTTGTACCACAGCACTGCATTGCTCTCGTTCCATCCGTATTTCTCGAAGATCTCCCCGGCTTTCATGTAGTATTCCATCGCCTTGGAAAGGGAATCCATCATGTTATAGCAGTTGCCCATCGCACCGTACAGCGATGCGTAACTGTCGTCAACATCGCTTTCGGGATATGGTTTATCCGAGGTGAAAGAACGCTCTCCTGCCGCCATCCTGTCCACCACAGCAAGCGACCTGTTGAAATACACCAGGGCGCTGTCGTAGCGGGCTTGCCCATAATGAATCAGTGCGATGCCGTTCAGCCCGTCACTCATCTTGGCAAGCCAGTTCCAGCGTATGGCCAGGTTGTAGCACTTGCGGGCGAACAGCGCGGAACGCTCCCCGTTGATGTTCCTGTAGCCGTACATTAACTCGTAATAGGCTTTTATGAGCCCAGAGCTTGTGCTTTCGTCTGCAGTGGCTTCACGCTCGGGAGTCCATCCGGCAACCACCCTCTCAAGCGAGTCGAGATTGTGTCCGCGGTGGTCTGTGTAGGCGGCCCCTTCCAGCAAAGGGAGGACTAAAACGCAGAGTGACAGAAGGATTCTTTTCATGAAAGCGAAGATAGCAAAAAGCTCCCAATATAGCTCTATACGGTTGAAAATCTATACTTTAGGATAGTAGTTTCTATACTTTAGAATGGTGTTTTTGGGAAATGTATTAGCGAACTTTGCAACATGATACATTTAAGCACCAAGGAACAAACGATTCTCCGTCTGATCTCGGATGGCAGGACCAGTGTCCAGATTGCAGAAAAACTATGTCTTAGTCTTCCCACCATCAAGTGGTACCGCAAACGCATCAAAGCCAAGTTCGATGCGGCCACCACAGTGGAGGTAGTCAGGAAAGCAATTGAACAAGGATTAATATAGTATTACCATGAAAAAAGTATTTCTTGCATTATTATGCTGTGCCGGCATCGTTGGCGCATGTGCATGTGCAGGCCTGGGAGACCTGCTGGAACTAATAAATAACATAGAAGATGAAGAGCAGATCGATGATGACGGGGAGGACGGGATATCTTCTGATATCACCATCGATGAGATGAACCAACAAGGCTATGCCATCAAGCTCTCTTACACCAATGTGGAAGGTTATTCCAGCGATAATGGCAGTCTGATTTATACCCGCAAGGGGAAGAAATACCGTTGGGATATGATCACGCAGAGCAGTGTCTATGCCTATTACTACGACCGCGCAACCGAGTCCGGCTACCAATATTATGATGAAGAGTGGGCTGAGTACGAGTATTACCGTTGCCAGCAGACCGTCAACAACCTGTTCTCGGAATGGGTGAACGACTGCAGTTCTCTTCTCAAGAACTACGGATTCGAAAAAAGCGGCACTACCAAGATCCTTGATCTGCCCTGCGACGTGTGGACCGGCACCTATTCCAAGGGAGAGAAGGCCTTTGGTGCAGTTGCATACGGCGCCATGACAAAGGAAGGCGCAGAAGGTGAATTCTGTGTCTGGAACGGCCTGACGCTCCGAACCAAGGTTAACGGCAAAGTGCAGACTGAATGCACTGCAATCGTCGTAGGCGTCGACGATGATGCATTCAGACAGACGGTAGATATCAGCTGGATAAAATAAAACAACATAAGTATGAAAGAACTTAAGAAAGGTGAGTACCTCGCACCTGAAGCCGGGGTGGTGGAAATGACAATCTGCGGAAACGTGTTGCTGAATGGCAGCATTACGGATTCTTCAGAGATCAGCGAAATCGGCTGGTAAGGAGGAAATGCTTATGAAAAAGTATTTGTTTTTAGCTGCGGCTCTCTTTACCGCATTGTTTGTCTCCTGCCAGCAGGAGCCCATGGAAGCTATAGATGATAATGCCATTAAGTCTACCCCCAAGGTTATCTATGCCTCTGTTGCCGACGATGACACCAAGGCCGGCATGGACCGTTACTATGACGATGGGACCGGCACCTACAAATACCGTCACCACTGGGAGAACGGCGATGTGATCTATATCTACGAAGGCACGAACGTCACGACTTATACGTGTACTAATGCTGCGGCCGGCGAATTCACGGAAGGGTCGACATCGACTATTCCGAACGGCAGGAGTGTTACGAACTGCCGTGCCGTTTATTCTACCGTGGGCCCTGTTTCTGTCACGGCGAACGACAAAGTCAGCATACTGAATACCGATGCTTATGGAGGGTATGTTTCCAGCTCCGACACGCCAGGATACGGCAATTTCATGGTGGCCTCCACGGACGACGGCATTCATTTCCGTTTTGTCAGTCAGGTGGGATGGGTGAAACTCCAGCTCAAGGGCACTAAGACGGTGAAGAGCATATCAATGAGCAAGTATGGTTCAGGAGAAGAGTATGAGGGTTGGTATGAGTACGATTTCTCTACGGACACTTACAGTTTCGATGAAAGCCAAGGCGAGTCTTTGACCGTTACCTTAGATTCCCCCATCGCGCTCGATCCCGACACTCCCACGGACTTCTATTTTGCTTTTCCAGCCATGTCCTATGCCGGGATGAGTTTCGAGTTCGCCTTTGATGGGGGCGGATACGATTATCTCTCAACAGCTAAAACCGTCGTGGTTAACCGCAACACCGTAACTCCGATGGCCGTGAAGGAAGTAGGTTTCAGATCCATGCTCTGCACCGGTGTGAACTTCAATGTGACCCTGAAATCTCTGGCAGCAGGAACAACTGTGAGTTCCGGAGATGCGGACAATCTGATTAAGGGTATCGTCTTCTCTCTTGGAGAGGCATCCCCTGCTGCTACTTCCGTCGATCTGGCCGACAGCGGAAAGCCCATCTATGCGACATTCGATGCCGGAAGTGGCCTGATCACGCTGCATACTGCGGCGGATCTGGTGTCGCTGAATTCGGTATGCTCCAACATGTTCTTGAATATGACCGCCCTCGAAAGCGCTGGGATGCTCTCCCAGGTCGCCCGGTCAGACGTCAGCGACGTCTTCGGCATGTTCAAGGGATGCGCAAGCCTGGAGTCTGTCGATCTGAGCAAACTGGATGTCTCCAAAGCGACGTCATTCAGCAACATGTTCAACGGATGCAGCGCGCTCGCGGGTCTGGACCTGTCCTCCCTGAACACGTCTTCCGCGACTACCCTTACCTATATGTTCGGTAGCTGCGCTGCCCTTACATCCCTGGATCTCAGCGGATTCGACACGAAAAAGGTCACGGATTTCAGTTACATGTTCAACGATTGCACCTCCCTCGCCAGTATCGATTTCGGCACATCCTTTTTCAAGAACAATCTGATCCGGACTTTGGACGGCATGTTCGCGAATTGCTCAAGCCTGGGTTCTGTCAACCTGACGAAAAACGCATCAGCCTCTTTTGAGACTAATACTCCTTATAGCACGATGGACATTATCTGCTTCGGCTGTACTTCCCTGACCAGTTTTACCCTTCCCCTCCCGGGCCGTGTGAAGAGTTTCATACAGGCATTTATGAACTGTACCAAGCTCGAGGTCATCGACATGGACGCCTTGCAGGATTACAATAACCCTAATTACAATCAGATGTTCAGAGAATGCAGGAAGTTGAACACACTCAAAGTCAGTCATTGGGGTTGTCCTACCCTGAGCAGTGGTACGACAACAGAATATAACAGGAACATGTTCCTGGGAACGTGTGCAGAGTCCACCGGACTGGACATCTATATCAGTTCGTCGCAGTTTACCTGGCTAGGTTATTACTTCAATGCAACGATGAATGCCTCCGGCTTCGTCACCCGTCACAATCCGAACCTGTAGTTCTCCAGATCCTCTTCCTTCACTGTGGCCATGAACGCCTGGTGGCGGGCCACATCAGCTTCCGCAAGGCGCACATACACATGTGCGCTTTTTGCGAATAGTTCGGGGGCGACGCTGGCATCGCGCAGGATAAGCAGGCTCATCATTATGTCGCCTGTCATCTCGTAGAGGTGGCGGGCAACGAAGTCCAGGGTCTCCTGACCGTATGCCTTGGCGCTTTCCAGGGCGCTTTCGTAGCGGACTACGAGCTCGGCGACTCGGTCGCGAAGTGGCTGAAGCTCAGCGGAAACCTCGTCTGCGAGCATCTCCTTCATGATGTTCAGATAGCTGCCGTTGGTGATGTAGCGTATGGCCGCCACGACCTGCAGCTGGGTGGTGCCTTCGTAGATGCTGAAGATGCGGGCGTCGCGGTAGAGCCTCTGGCACTTGTATTCCATGATGAAGCCGCTTCCTCCGTGCACGCTGATGGCATCATAGGCGTTCTGGTTGCAGTATTCGGAGTTCATACCCTTGCAGAGGGGAGTGAAGGCATCCGCGAGGCGGGAGTACTTCTTCATCTCCTGCTTTTCTTCCGGAGTCAACTCCTTGCCGCAGCGCTGAAGGTCTTCCAGGCCCTTGTAGATATCTACGTAGCGGGCGGTCTGGTAAAGAAGCGAACGGCCGGCGTCCAGCTTCGCCTTCATTGTGGCGAGGATGTCGTAGACTGCGGGGAAGTCGATAATCTTCTTGCCGAACTGGGCACGCTCGCGGGCGTATGCAAGTGCCTCATTATAAGCCTCCTGGCTGAGACCGACGCTCTGGGCGGCTATTCCCAGGCGGGCGCCGTTCATAAGGGCCATCACATATTTGATAAGGCCCAGGCGGGTGTCTCCCACAAGTTCTGCCTTGGCGTTCTTGAACACCAGCTCGCAGGTAGGGGAGCCGTGGATGCCGAGCTTGTGCTCTATGTGGCGCACGTCCACTCCGCCGTTGCGCTTGTCGTAGACGAACATCGAAAGGCCGCGTCCGTCGGTAGTGCCTTCTTCGGAACGGGCGAGCACCAGGTGCACGTCGGAATCGCCGTTGGTGATGAACCTCTTCACACCGTTCAGCCTCCAGCAGCCTTCTGCCTCGTCATAAGTGGCTTTCAGCATCACGCGCTGAAGGTCGGATCCTGCATCGGGTTCGGTGAGGTCCATGCTCATGGTTTCGCCTGCGCAGATGCGGGGGATATACTTCTTCCTCTGCTCCTCGCTCCCGAACTCGTAGAGGGTGTCGGCGCAGGACTGCAGGCTCCATATGTTCTGGAAGCTGGAATCCGCGGCGGAAACTATCTCGTTGAGCATGGAGAAGGTCACGTTGGGGAAGTTGAGGCCGCCGTAACGCCTTGCCTGGGCGACTCCGCTGAGGCCTGCCTTGCGCACGGCCTCCATGTTCTCCACTGTCTTGGATGCATATATCATGCGGCCGTTCTCGAGGTGCGGGCCTTCCAGGTCCACGGCTTCGGAGTTGGGCGCGAACACGTTCGCAGCCAGGTCTCCCATTATCTCGAGCACGCGCTTGTAGTTCTCTATGCAGTCCTCGAAGTCCTCCGGGGCATAGTCGAATTTGTCCTTATCCTCGTAGAAGTGCTCGCGCAGATCCACGACCCTCTTCATCAGGGGATGGCTGAGGTGGAATTCCAGTTCGGGATGGTCGGTATAGTAGTTTGCCATAGCTGAAGTCGGTTTATTTGCTGTTCGCTTTGTAGTACTTGATGAGTTTGGGCACGACCTCTTCCACCTTGCCGATGATCACGTAGTCCGCAATCTTGTTGATGGGGGCGTCCGGATCGGTGTTGATGGAGATGATGATGCCGCTGTCGCGCATGCCGGCGATGTGCTGGATCTGGCCGGAGATGCCGCAGGCGATGTAGACCTTGGGATGCACGGTCACGCCCGTCTGGCCTATCTGCCGGTCGTGGTCCACGAACCCGGCATCCACCGCGGCGCGGCTGGCTCCCACCTCTCCGTGGAGTTCCTTGGCGAGGGTGAAGAGCTGGTCGAATCCTTCCTTGCTTCCAACGCCGTATCCTCCGGCAACCACTATCGCGGCGCCCTTGAGGTTGTGTTTGGCCGCTTCGATGTGGCGGTCGATTACCTTCACCACATAGTCTTCGGCAGGCACGTACTTGGCAACATCGGCGATAACCACCTCGCCCTTGTAGTTCTTGTCCAGGACCTGCTTCTGCATGACTCCGCTGCGCACGGTGGCCATCTGGGGCCTGTGCTCGGGGTTCACGATGGTGGCAACGATGTTGCCTCCGAAAGCGGGGCGGATCTGGTAGAGAAGGTCGGTGTACTGCTCGTGGGTCTTGATGTCCTCATAGTCCCCGATTTCGAGCTGGGTGCAGTCGGCGGTGAGGCCGCTGGTAAGGGCGGAACTCACGCGCGGGCCGAGGTCGCGGCCTATGACGGTGGCTCCCATCAGGCAGATCTGGGGATCCTCCTCCTTGAAGAGGTTCACCAGAATGTCGGTGTGGGGAAGGGAAGTGTAGGGGAAGAGGCCGGGGGCGTCGAAGATGAAGAGTTTGTCCACTCCGTAGGGGAGTATCTGGCTCTCGACTTTGCCGGTGATGCCGCTTCCTGCTGCAACTGCGTGCAGCTGCACTCCGAGACGGTTTGCAAGCTTGCGTCCCTTGGTAAGCAGTTCCTGGGAGACTTCGGCAACGGCCGTGCCTTCTATCTCACAATATACGAATACGTTTTTCATAGCTCTACCCGATAATCTTTTCGTTCAACAATTCCTGGATCAGGCCTTCCACGTCGGCGTCGCTGCCGCTCAGGGTCTTGCTCTCCTTGGCCTGGAAAACTATGTTCTGCACGGCCTTCACCCTGGTGGGGGATCCGGCACCTCCGCACTGTGCAGGGTCGCCATCTACATCGGCAACGCTCCACTGTGTGAGGGTCAGGTAGGGTTTCTGCTCGTAGAGATAATCGTATTTGCCGGCTTCTGCGGGGCGTTCGGCCGGGCAGCTGGCGCGTTTGTACTTCATCACGAGTTTGGCGTCGCAGGGCCTGCAGGGGGTTGCGCTGCCGTTTACGGTAATCAGCAGGGGCAGGGGAGCGACCACGGTCTCCACGCCGCCGTCGATGTGGCGGCGGATGGTGGCCTTGCCGTCTTCCAGCTTCAGGATTTCCTCGGCGTAGGTAACCTGGTTGAGGCCCAGTTTCTGGGCAACCTGAGGGCCCACCTGGGCGGTGTCGCCGTCGATTGCCTGGCGTCCGCCGATGATGATGTCGGGGATGCCTATCTTGCGGATTGCGGTAGCCAGGGCGTAGGAGGTGGCAAGCGTATCGGCGCCTGCAAAGAGGCGGTCGGTCAGCAGCCAGCCGGTGTCGGCGCCGCGGTACAGCCCCTGGCGTATGATTTCTCCCGCACGGGGCGGACCCATGGTGAGCACGCCGACGCTGGTGCCGGGATTCTGTTCTTTGATCTGGAGAGCTTGTTCCAGGGCGAGGAGGTCATCGGGATTGAAGATGGCCGGGAGTGCCGCCCTGTTGACGGTGCCGGCTTCGGTCATTGCGTCCTTGCCCACGTTGCGCGTGTCCGGGACCTGCTTGGCCAGCACGATAATCTTGTATTCCATAGTTTATGGTTTTAGTAAATAACTCGCAAATATAGTAAAAAAACTAATTTGCCCTAACGCCTGTTGCTGGCAATCCCTATGTAATAGAGGAGCGTGGCGAGGGAGCCGAGTGCGGCAATCACATAGGTATAGGCTGCCCATTTGAGGGCGTCTTTTGCCATAGGAAGGGTTTCGTAGGTGGCGATGCCGGAGGACTCCAGCCAGGCGATGGCACGGCGGCTTGCGTCAATCTCCACGGGGAGGGTAACCAGGCTGAAGATAGTTGTGAGCGCAAAGAGCGCGATGCCTGCCCAGAGCAGGGCGGGGAAAACGTTGATGAAGATTATTCCTGCGAGCAGCACCCACTGCACGGTATTGTTGGCAAAGCTGACCACAGGCACCATGGCACTGCGAAGTTTCAGGGGACCATAGCCCTTGGCGTGCTGGATGCAGTGCCCGGTTTCATGGGCGGCAACCGCAGCGGCAGCGATATTTCGCTGGGCATACACCGAATCCGACAGGTTAATCGTCTTTTTGGTGGGGTCGTAGTGGTCGGTGAGCTGGCCGTTCACGGAACCTATCTTCACATCGTTTATGCCGTTATCGGCCATCATGCGGGCCGAAATTTCGGCTCCGCTCATATTGATTCCTACTTTCGAATATTTCTTGAAACGATTGGTGAGGGTCTGCTGAACAATCAGCGAAAGCACCATCACCGCTATCATTATTATCCAGGCAAAGTTCATATTGTCGATAGTTTAGTTTTCATCCATGGCATCCCACAGCGCATCCAGTGTGCGGCGGTCTTTCTTGGTGGGGCGGCCGGTGCCCTTGTCCCTCTTCACGAAAAAGATCTCCTTCGGCGCGTGAAGCTTGTCCAGTTCCGCTGCCGGCGTGAGGTTCTCGGCGTATTCGTGCACAAGCGCCGCTCCGACGCGGGAGTGAAGCCCCGCCTTCACCCGGTAGGTCAATTCCACCGGGCCTTTGCGGATCACCAGCATGTCGCCGACCTTGACTTCCTTCGACGGTTTGCTGGGAACGCCGTTTACCTGCACCTTGTTGCCTTTGCAGGCTTCGGTGGCCTCCGATCGTGTCTTGAACACGCGGATGCACCAGAGGTATTTGTCCAGTCTGAGTTCCATTCTCTAGATAGTTTCCAGATAGAGGGCGTGACGCACTTGCTCCACCTTTTCCGGACATACTTTTCCTACAATTTCCAGGCCGAAGGATAGGGCGTGCCCGGCGCTTCGGCCGGTGATGATGCGGCCGGAGCAGATGGCGGGGCGGGGTTCGAAGCGTGCCCCGGCCTTCTCCAGATATCCTTCGAAGCCGTCGAAGCAGGTGACGGTGGCTCCGGAAATCCCCTTCAACTGGCTGAGTACCAGGCCGGGAGCTGCGCAGATGGCTGCCACCGTGCCGCCGGCATCGTAATGCTCTTGCATCAGTTTTATCAGGGGCTTGCAGGATGCCAGGCTCTTGCTCCCAGGCATTCCGCCCGGGAAGATGAGCACGTCTCGCTCCGTAGTGCCGCTGTGGTCTATATCCATAAAGGAAAGATTATCATCCACTCCCACCATCACCCCGTGGGAACTCTGGGCGAACGGATCTTCGCCTATGCCTACCAGTTTGGAATGCAGCCCTGCGCGCCTCAGCACGTCGTTGGTGCCAAGGGCCTCGACATCCTCGAAACCATCGGCCAGAAATATATAAATGCCTTTCATATCTTAAAAATCATTAACTTCGCGTTTGTAAATATAGGAAAAATATGGAAGAAAAGAAACTCTACCCGTTCAGGCTCACATGCATCGAAGACACTTATCCCTGGGGGAGCGAGGAGTTCCGCCTCGCGGATCTCGGCTACCGCGACACTTTCGTGCACGACGGCTGGCTCTCCGGCAGCACCCTGGGAGAGTTGATGGAGACTTATCTCGACCGTGTGACGGGAGAACACGTTTTCGACGCCTTCGGGGTGCAGTTTCCCTTCCAGATACGCAGGCTGAACGTGAAGGGCAGGATGCCGCTCCGCGTCAGTCCGGAAGATGAGACCGCGCGCGACCGCTACGACCATCTGGGCAAGGAGAAACTCTGGTATGTGGTTTCGGCAGATAAGGGCTCGCGCCTGCTGATAGGTTTCCGCCGCGATACCGACGCTTCCGAACTCTATGCCGAGTGCCTGGAAGGAAATCCCGTGAAGCTTCTCAATACCCTCGAACCGCGTGCGGGGCAGTTTTTCTATATTCCTGCAGGCACTCCGCACTGCGCCTTCGGCCCCATGACTATAGTCGAAGTCAGCGAATCCTCCGCGCTGGATTTCTGCCTATGTGGATGGGGAAATGATGTGGGAGAGGAATTCGACGAGACGCTGAATATAATAGATGCGCTGGATTTCATTAAATACGAGCAGTATCCGGAGCGCTTGCTATCGGGCAACGCTGGCAACCGCCCTTCCGCCAGCGTGCCGGGGATCGAAACACTTCTGCAACTCCCGCACTTCACCGTAAGCAAAGTGGATCTGAAACAACCGCTCAGCATAGGCAATGCTGAATCCGACACCTGCATAGCCTACACTTCCATAAAGGGTTCTTTCGAGGTTCAGACAACTCCCGAAGTCAGCCCCGACAGCGAACGACTCCTTGCGGCCACCGAAGGCGAAACCGTGCTTATCCCGGCCGAAACCGCATCATTCATCCTCGCACCGCGCTCCTCCGACGCCGTCCTTCTGGAGGTGATGGTGGAAGCGTAAAGTTTACTTTACTTTATATCATATTTTTTGATTTAATGTAAACTTTACTATATTTGCAGAAAAATGTACTCATGATTAAGAGATATTCGGACAGTGAGATACTGCAGATGATGGGCGAGCGGTTTCGCCGATATCGTATTGCCCTTGGAATGACACAGGCGGAACTCTCGGAAAAGGCTGGAGTGTCCAGGATGACGATACATAAGTTCGAGACAGGAGCTGCCCGGAACGTATCAGCATTGACTCTTCTCACCTTGCTTCGCTATACAGGACTCATTGAGAATTTCGACTCTTTGATTCCCGATGTTCCGGAGTCTCCATATTCAAAACTCACCGACAGAAAACGCGTAAGACATGGCAACAAGGAATAGAAGTGATAACCAGATGATTGTGGTTTCCCTTTGGGGCGAGCCTGTCGGTACTCTTTCGTGGAATCCTCGGACGCAGGTAAGTACTTTTTGGTTCTCTCCTGAATATTTCTCGGGCAGATACGATTTGGCTCCCATCTCGTTTCCTAAGGCAATGCAGTCCCCTGCCATCGGCATCACCGGATTTCGGGAGCCCAGGATTTACCAAGGCCTTCCTCCCTTCCTTGCGGACTCTCTCCCCGACCGGTGGGGGAATGCCCTTTTTGATCAATGGTTTGCAGAGGAGGGGCTTCATGAGAAGGATAAGACTCCGTTGACAAAACTGTCGTTCATAGGCCGCCGCGCAATCGGAGCCCTGGAGTTCGCCCCTGTTATTGAAAGCGGATTCCATGATGCCCAGACCATCCGGATAGATGCGCTGTATGAACTGGCGAAGAACGTTGAGCAGAGACTCTCAGGCGCACAGATAGAAGCGGGGGAGCATCTGACGCGAAAAGCCCTTATGGCTATCGGAACATCTGCAGGAGGACGTCAGATGAAGGCGATAGTATCCATCGCTCCTGACGGTTCCTATCACAGCGGTCAGACTACGGCGGATCCATCCTATGAGCATTGCATCATCAAGTTCAACACGCCTGAACACGCGTTGTCGGAAACTGAAATGACCTATTACGAGATGGCGACTGCCGCCGGCATAACAATGATGCCCTGCCGGCTTGTAGAGGTAGAGGGAGTGCGTCATTTCCTGACTCGCCGCTTCGATCGCGTCTCCGGCCGGAAATTATTCACTCAGACCCTTGCGGCAGTCGATCCTTCCGCCCACAGTTACGAAGAAATGTTCCGAACGGCGCGGGAACTTTCCATCCCGAAGTCCGAGATAGATGAACTGTTCCGCAGGGCGGCGTTCAACGTTCTCGCAAACAACACGGACGACCATGAGAAGAACTTCTCCTTCCTTATGGACCATGACGGAGAATGGCACCTTTCACCGGCGTACGATTTGACGTTCATAATTGCAACTGACGGGCGTGAGCCTGAGACGGTGCATTGCATGCCAATCGCAGGTAAGGTGACCGGGATAACTGAAGAGGATCTTCTCACGCTCGGGAAGAATAATGCCGTAAAGGATCCCGCCGGCATTATCCGGGAAGTTAGGAAGGGCATTTCTGTCTTTATGGAGGCCGCACACCGCAACGGTGTGGACGCTTTCCATAGAGAACTTATTGCCGGACGACTGTCGGAACTCAATCCTGGATTGGAGATTGAGGTGCCGGTTGGGAAATCATATTCTTTCGTGGCCGCTGATGGTGTCAAAGTGGAGAATATTCATTTTGAGCGAACCAGTTCCGGTAATATTCACATTCTGGCCACAGTTGATGGCCGGGCGGCCAAGTACGTGGTTACCCCTAAGAAGAGCCTTTATCAGGAAATCATCGATGCAGGATTCAACGGGATGCCTGAGAAAAAGAAGGAGGAACTGGTCCGGCAGTATCTTCTACAATAGAGCAGCATTGCTGATGACACGCCTTGCACAAAACTGCAAGGCCAGGCGTCTCGAAAAGGGACTCAGCAGGAATACCCTTGCCGCAAAGTGCGGTGTTCCGGCACCAACGATAGAAAGAAGACAGGTTAATCCTTCAGGCAACCAAGCGGAACCACATATACACCGTCGTCGCGACGGTAAGCAAGTTCACCGATGCCGATAAGCACCATCAGGAAGGAAGGTTTCTTCATTTTGGTGGTGTCAATCTTGTCGCGGAGCTTCTTAAGTGAATCTGCGCCCTCATCGATGAGGTTGTCACCGCCGATTTTAATCTCAACAAGGCCATAGTTGCCGTCTCGCAGGTGGACTACCGCATCGCATTCGAGATTCGTAACGTCGCGATAATGTGCAACCTTTCCCATCAGGGCATCTGCGATTCTATGCTTATATCCTTCCATATCAAGTATTTCCTGAGGCAGGGATAATCAATTCGGTAAAAAGTAGAAATAATTTTCGGGAAAAAGTTGGGAATTTTTTCGGGAGAAAGTAGATGTGGCCAGTTCAGAAAACTCACTTAAAGTTAGAAATACTAGGGGTCAGTACAGGTACAGTGAGCCGTGAGATCTGAAAGAGTAGTTTACTTTCTCACCACCACCCTCTCAATCCTCCTCGGGACGGAGGTGAGGATCTCGTAGGGGATGGTGCCCAGGATGCCGGCGAGTTCGGTGATGGTGGGGTCGGCACCGAAGATGGTGACGGTGTCGCCGACAGCGCAGGGGATGCCGGTGACGTCCAGCATGCACATGTCCATACAGATGTTCCCTATGGTGGGGGCGCGGTGCCCGTTGACGCTGAAGGATGCGTTCCCGCGGCCGAGGTGCCTGTCGAGGCCGTCTGCATAGCCGCAGGGGATGGTGGCGATCTTGGTGCCGGATGCGGCGATATGCCCGTAGCGGCCGTATCCTATGGTGCCGTCGGAAGCCTTCAACTCCTTGATCTGCAATATCTTCACCTTGAGAGATGCCACCGGCGCCAGATGCACGGAAGGCAGGGCGCTGATGCCGTAGATGCCTATTCCGAGGCGCACCATATCGAACTGGTACTGCGGGAAACGCTCTATGCCGGCTGAGTTGAGGATGTGCCACATCGGCTTGTAGCCAAGGGCCTCTCCCAGTTCGGTGGCATTCTCGCGGAACATCTCTATCTGCCCGAGGGTAAACTCGTCCTGCTCCGGGTCTTCCGCCACCGCCAAATGCGAGAAGGTCGATTTCACGCGAACGGCGCTGCAGCCCTTGAGGTATTCGAAGAGCGCAGGCAGTTCGCTTGTCATGAAGCCCAGCCGGTGCATTCCGGTATCCAGTTTTATGTGGATGGGGAAGTCCTTCACTCCGCGCTCATCCAGAACAGCCACAAGGGCCTTCAGCGTTTCCAGATTGGGGATGGACGGTTCCAGCCGGTACTCAATCATCTCCTGGAAGAAGTCCGTGCCGGAAGTGAGCACCAGGATGGGCAGGGAGATACCTGCGCGGCGCAGTTCGATTCCTTCCACCGGCAGGGCGACGGCCAGATAGTCTGCCCCCGCCTGCTGCATCAGGGAGGCGAATTCCACGGCCCCGTGCCCGTAGGCGTTGGCCTTCACCAGCACCAGCATCTTCGTTTCCTGCTCCAGCAGGGAACGGAAATACCGGTAGTTGCGA
This sequence comes from uncultured Bacteroidia bacterium, assembly GCA_902768365.1. Taxonomy (GTDB): domain Bacteria; phylum Bacteroidota; class Bacteroidia; order Bacteroidales; family UBA932; genus Cryptobacteroides. The sequence goes on from CACXKV010000003.1 coordinate 133,599, forward strand.
GTGGCAGCCGGGAGGCTCAGTTCGAGCCGTGAAAAATCGTCGGCGGAATTCATACAGACTGCAAAGTTACCAATTTATCGGGAACAACGTACCAGACTGTGCCCGAAACCTTGTAGCCAAGGGCTGCGAAGAGTTTCATGTAGCGGGAAACTTGCCTGGAGTATTTAGCGTCGCTTTCGGGGGTGCTTTCTCCGAATTTATAGTCGATTATGAGGGCGGAATTCCCGGAAATCACTACTCTGTCCGGCCTGTGTTCTAAGCCGTTGGCATCGAACAGGGCGGTTTCGTTGAGGCCGCGTTCCGTAAACCATTCCGGATGCGCAGCTATCCTTTCGGAAAGAAGCGCGAAGGCGTCTTCGCCCTCCTCCATGCTCAGCTGGCCGTCCAGCACAGCATCATCTACGGCGGCACGCAGGTCGGATGCGGTCTGCACCCTGGAGAGTATTCCGTGAAGGGCGATGCCGTTGCGCCTCGGGGATGCCGATACTCCCACTGCGCCATCCTCTCCGAAGAAGTCGGATGCGTCCGCAGATGCCTTCAGCCTGTCGCCTATCGGAATCGATACGTAACTGAAGGGGATTTCCGCGGTTGGGACTACCCCTTCTTCCGCGTTGCTTCGCAACCCGTTCCGGGAAAATGCTACAGAAGGGGTAGTCCCAACCGCGGAGAACACATAAGGTTCCCCGAACGAAACATCATCCATGCTGCCGCAGAAGGTGTAAAGCAACTGGGAAAAGTCCTTGTAGTCAGGCGACTTGGCCGTCTTGAAAGCCTTGGAAGGCTGGGCCGCAATCACATGCAGGCACTTCTCTGCACGGGTGAGGGCAACATAGAAGACGTTGATGTTATCTACTTTCTGCATCTCCTCTTCCGCCCTCTTGGCCTCCGCGAAGAGGGTGTTGTCCGCCGAGTTGTCCAGCATTACAGGATAGGTGCCGGCAGCGGAGGGGATGAAGGGCGTGCCTTCGGTCTCGAGCCTGCACCAGTGCCAGTCGGCCTTGTAGAAGCCCACCTTCTCGGCATAGGGGAATATCACATAAGGGAACTCGAGCCCCTTGGCTTTGTGAATCGTGATCACGCGCACTGCAGAGTCGCTCTTGGGCGAACTGATGGTGGCGTTGCTTTCTTCCCAGTGCTTGAGATAGTAGCGTAGCTCGTTTCCGTTGGCGTCGGACCACTCGCGAAGGTCGTCCATGAAGGCCTGGATATAGAGGGTTTCGCCTGCGAAAACCTCGGGAGAAGCAATCTGCAGCTGCCGAAGAAGGTTTTCGCAGAGGTCGGTAAGGGAATGATAGCTGTCGGGGAAGACCACGGACTCGTTCTCGGCTATGAATGCGTTGATCCTGTCGTCCGGATTCTCGTGGTTGGCCAGGATGCCGGTGAGTTTGCGGAGGATCAGCGAGGATTTCAGGGTGAGGGAATCATCCGACACCACAGGCACCCCGGCTTCGATAAGGGCGGCGGAAATCGCAGTGCCTTCGGACCTGGCACGAACCAGAATAGCGATGTCGCCGTACTGAGCTCCGGCCTTGCGGGCATCCTCGACCGACTCCAGCACCAGGGGAATCTGTTCGTTCCTGTTCCGGAAGCTGACGCGTACGGATCCCTTCTGAGTGTCGTCCGATTTAACCTTCTGGTTTACATCGGAATACAGATCCTGCCGGCCTATCTGCCTTGCCGCAAATTCGAAAAAGCGGTTATTGAAATCCACCACGGCTGCGCAACTGCGCCAGTTGTTCTCCAGGGTGTCGGTTTCGGCATCCGGAAAGTCCCGTCCTACCTTGTGCGCAAGCAGGGTCCAGTCGGAATCGCGCCAGCGGTAGATGCTCTGCTTGACGTCTCCGACTATCAGGTTGCTGTGATTGTAGGCATCGCTTTCGCGCAGCAGCGGCCGGAAGTTCTCCCACTGTATGTTGGAAGTGTCCTGGAACTCGTCCAGCAGGAAACTCTCGTAACGTACCCCCATCTTTTCATACACGAACGGGGCATCGCTTCCGGCTATTATGTCCTTGAGGATTTCGTTGGATTCGTCCAGCACCATGGTGTTCTTTTCGGAGAGCATCTGCTCGAACGAACGGTAGAACTCTCCCGCAAGGCCGAGGCTGAAGGCAAGGTCCCGCAGCAGCCAGGCGGTGTTGTACCAGCGGAAGTCGTCGCTGTCGAACAGGTTGCAGAAAGGAGTGCCTTCCGCTTCCTTATACAGGGTGGAAGGAGGCATTTCTATCTTTTCCCACGGCTGGAAGCCCTTCTGGTAGGGTGCCAGCTGTTTGATGGAATAGACCTTCGAAACAGCCACGTCCTTGGCAGTGGTGTTCACTTGTTCGGTGAACCTCTCGATGATGCCAGCGCAGTTGTCCATCAGGGCAGCCAGGTTCTCCTGACTGAAACGTTCCTTAAGCTCTTCCCTGCGTCCGGCCTCTCCCATCATCAGCCTTCGTCCTATTTCGTAGAGCTGGCTTTCGATACCGGCCTTCCTGCCCTGGTCGAGGCTTTCGGCCACGCTGCGGCGCAGCCAGTCCAGAAGCTCGGTATTGTCTGCGGTGAGGGAGTCCAGGATGCGGTCCATGGCCTCATCGATAAGAGAATCCTTGTCGAGGTCTATCTGATAGTCTGCCACCTGCCCAATCTCCCTCGCAAAGGCCTTCAGGGCCTGCTGGAAGAACTTGTCTATGGTCGTTACGGCGAAGGCGCTGTAGTCGTGGAGGATGTCGCGGAGCATATCCTTCTTTTCGTCCCCTCCCTCATACAGGAACTTGAGTATGCGGCCCTTCATCTCGGCCGTGGCCTTGTTGGTGAAGGTGACAGCGAGGATGTGACGGTAGGCGTAGCGCTCGTTCAGGAGTGAGAGGTAGCTGTTTGCGAGGGCATATGTCTTGCCAGATCCGGCGGATGCTTTGAGAATCTTGATCATCGTCCGCAGATAGTTTTAAAGTCACACCATTCGCAGGTCTTGGAATCTTCCGTACGTTTCCAGGGAACCGACCTGTCCTCCATTTCCTTCAGCACCGCCTCCAGCCTTTCGCCCGCCAGCCGGCAGAATTCGGGGCTGCGGGGGATGCTCTTAGGCTTCTGCCGGAAGATGTCCGTGGTCTGATAGATGCAGTTTTGCATCTCCTTGCCTGCCACGAGTTTATCTCCCTTGAGATATTCTCCGTAGAGAAATAGCTGAAGGGCGATCTTCGGGCGGTCTTTGTTCTCCGGGCCGAAGAGTTTGTCCACCACTTCCGCGGCATTGGCATCGGTCACGTCTATATCCTGCTCCGTGACCTTGCCGGTCTTGTAGTCCACTATACGCACCGCACCGGCATCGAAACTGTCCAGGCGGTCGATATAGCCGAGGAAGGTGAAATTGCCTATCTTCAAGGTCTTTTCCAGCTCCAGCCCGAGCACCTGGAATCCGTCCTTGCCGGCATCTTTCAGCAGGCCAAGGTCGGTGCGGAGAATCTGCATCGCGTATCGCGTGATGATCTCTTCGAATATCAGGTTCCTGCCCTGGACTTCGTCCGTGCGGAGCTTCTTTTTGATTCTTCGGGAGATGATTCCGCGTACGCGGCCCTCATCTTTCAGAAGGCTTTCCAGATACTTTCGGGAAACCGTTTCCATTCCGGTATACAGTTCCTCCATGGTCTCGTGAAGCACAGAGCCAAGCATTCCTGCATCCAGCGATTCGCTCACTTCGTCCGCAGCCTTAAGGCCCTTCACCCTGGAATAGTAAAATTGCGCGGGGCAGTTCAGATAGTTCTGCACAGCCGATACCGAGAGCCTGAAACGAGGATCGTACATGGCTGCAATATCCTCTTCCGTCTTTTGAATGGCCGTTTCCGGAACGGACTCCCGTATGGGGGCCTCGAGAGTGTATTGGCGGATGTCGAAATCGTAGAGCATCTGCAGCTGCCGTATGTAGCGGCTCTCCTCGCCGCTGCGGCTGAGTTCCGTGCGCGTGTCGTACAGCAGCCAGATATTGCCCGCCCTCTGTATGAGGCGATAGAAGTAGTATGCCCACACCGAATCCTGATACTCATACGTGGGCAGGCCGAAACCTTTCCTGAGCTCTGCTGGGATGAAAGAAGGGGACACCGCCCTGCGGGGGAACAGCCCCTCGTTGCAGGATAGGATGATGACGTTGTCGAAATCCAGGGCACGGGTTTCCAGCGGGCCCATGATCTGCATTCCCTTGAGAGGCTCGCCTTTGAAGGGGACGGCCGCCCTGCCGGTCATCTGCCCTATGAGTTTCCACCAGGTGCGGGGCTGCACGTCCGGACCAAGATCCTGAAGGCGGGTGACTGCCTTGTAGGAGTACATCGCGAAGTCCAGCTCCATCTCCTTCCCTTCCTGCTGCTTGAGCAGATGCGCGAGCTTCAGGATCAACTCTCTAAGATATGCGGGGATGTCTTCCGCCGGGCGGAAGATGCACTCCAGCAGGCTGTCTCCAGCGAACGATGCGCTGTCGATGAAGTACCTGGCCTCGCTGCGTATGCGGCGGATGATTTCTGCCCCGGCTTCGCTGACGCTGCTGCGCACAAGGCTGTTGCTGAATATGCCCCAGACATACTTGTGGTAGAACAGTACCTTTCCATCCTTCTCCCTCAGGTTCAGCTGCAAAGCCTCTATATTGTTAAGCAGGGCCTCGAACTCGCTTCCCTTCATGGGATAGCCCATGGTGACGTTCACGTCGCGTATTTGCTCGGGGATCGAATTCAGCACCGGCACCAGCAGCCCCTCATCCGGTAGCACTATAGCTGTCTCAATGCCGGTCGCAGGTGCTGGTATACCCCCGGAGGGACGTGCCACCCGCGGCACGGAAGCGGGGGGACCGTCGACGGAGTCGATGGTGGGGTGAGGCGAAGCCGAACTCCCGAGGGGGGTATACCCGCAACCTGCGGCCAGGATGGTCGGGAGCAATTTGGTCTGACCAACGGAGGAAGGGCAGGCGACAACGTTGACCACGGGGCGGGGGAGCCCGTCGGGATCCGGGGTAAAGGCCTGAGGGAATTCGGCTACATTCTGCGACAGGAAGAATGAAGACCTGTTGGCCGGGTCCTTGATTTCGTCGCTGCTGAAATCCCAGCAGAACTCTGCCAGATGCGCATCCCGCATCTTCCGCAGCACCCTCTTCTCGCACTCGTTCAAGGCATTCAGCCCCACGAAGACATACTTCTGTGTTTCCGGAAAATGTTTTGAGAGCAGATCGGCCACTGGTTTGGAATCCAGGCAGTCGGCTATCTGGCGGTATACGCCCCCTTCAGTGGCCATGCCGCTGGAAGCCATCCTCTCCCGGAAAGAATCATAAAGAGGTAGAAGGATGTCCCAGATACGGCGGAAGCGTTCCTTGTATTCTCCATCCTTCTCGAACTGCCCAAGGAAATGCTCCATGGCCTCCCTCTGGGCGGGCTCAAGAAAATCGAAATCTCCTTGAAGATGCCTGTAATCGGCAATGTTCTGGAAAAGCTGCCCGGGGGCGACCCTGTATTTATCTACTTCGGCAAAGTCGTTTAGGATAATCCCGCCCCAGAACATGAATTCGTCCAGGGTTTCGGCGGCAGGATTCAACTCCTTGTAGCAGTCGTAGAGCGTCAGCAGCGAGGTCAGCCTGTCGGCAGTACGCATTTCGCTCAGGCGCGAAAAGAAGTCGTTGATCGTCAGGCACTCCGGGGCTATCATCACCTTCTGGGTGCGTGCGCATTCCTCCGCCAGATATTTGCGGAAGAAGCTGATTGCCCTTTTGTTTGGAAAGATAAAACACATCCGGCTGATTTCAGGAGCCGGATGATAATGATTCGCAACTTGTTTCAGAAATGGCGTCATCGCAAGTCGGTGATTATCCATTCCTTGCTGTTAAGTATGTCTTCGCCGACCGAGAACTGCGCTTCGTCGTTCCAGGGCGTTTCCTGAACCTTGGCCTTGCATAGCAGTTTCCCGACACCCTCCAGATTCATAGCAAACGACAGATTGCTGCCATCCCACTTCAGCTCCTCCACAGTCTTGATTATTTCCGTCAGATTGCTGAAGATATCGTCTTTGCCACCGGCATTCTCTATATATACCTCCTTCCTGTCGGAGAGGACAGTATAGAGGGTGGCGCCGTTGCTAATGAACATGGTTTTACCCTCCGCTACCATATATTTGCGGCCCTGGATGGTGGCTACACCCTTGCCGAGTTCGGCTCCGGAAGCATCGCTGTAGCTGTAGTGCGCTAACACCTGGCTGCGACCGAGCATCGAAGTGAGTTCGTTCACGATACTATTGTCCTGGGCGTGCATCAGGCCGCAGGTAAGGATGACGGAAAGTATGGCGATAATCTTACGCATTCTTCAGATTGTCTAACAGTGTTTCAAGGTCATCGAGTGTAGATACAAGAACCGTGCGAGGTTTGCTGCCTTCCTGCGGGCCGACTATTCCGGCCTGCTCCAGCTGGTCCATCACGCGGCCCGCCTTGGCATAGCCCATCCCGAGCCTGCGCTGCAGGTCGGAGGTGGAACCGCGCTGGGTGGTGACCACCAGTTTGGCGGCCTCCTCAAAGCGCTCATCCATCTCTCCGAGCTCACCCTTGGCCCCGCCTTCCTTCTCTTCTTCCTTGACTTCCGGCAGATAATAAGGGGTGTTGTAGCTCTTTCCGAAGCCTTCCTGGTCCCCGATGAAATTGGTTATGGCCTTGATCTCACTGCCGCTCACGAATCCGCACTGGATGCGCTCGTTCTCGATGCCGGCAGAAAGGAGCATGTCCCCGCGGCCGATCAGTTTCTCTGCGCCGGGCGAGTCGAGAATGGTCATGGAGTCTGTCCTGGATGCCACGCGGAAGGCGATTCTCAGAGGGAAGTTGCCCTTGATGACACCGGAAATAACATCCACCGAAGGCCTCTGGGTTGCGATTATTACGTGGATGCCCGCCGCACGGCCCTTCTGGGCAAGGCGGATGATGGAGTTGGTGATGCTCTTGGATGCCGCACGCACTTCGGGGCTGGCGCCCATGGTCATGGTGAGGTCGGCGTATTCATCTACAATAGTCACCAGATAAGGCAGGAACCTGTGGCCGTTCTTGGGGTTCAGCTTGCGTGCCTTGTATCTTTCGTTGTAGTCCGTGATCTTGTTCTCGCCGGCCTTGCTGAGCAGTTCGTAGCGCTGGTCCATCTCTACGCAGAGGCTCTTCAGCGTGAGTTCGGCATCCTTGGCGTTCTTCACTATGGCCTTGGCCCGCTCTTCCTCTTCGTCCCCGGCGGTGGGCAGCACAGCCAGATAATGCTTCAGCAGGCTGTTGTAGGCCGAGAATTCCACCATCTTCGGGTCGATGAAAACGAATTTGAGCTCCGAGGGATGCTTGGCGTAGAGCAGGGAGGCGATGATGATGTTGAGGCCGACGGATTTACCCTGCTTGGTGGCACCTGCCACAAGCAGATGGGGTGCATCTGCCAGGTCGAACACCTTGACCTGCTGGGTGATTGTGTAGCCTATTGCAACGGGGAGTTCGTATTTGCTGGTGCGGAACGCGTCGCTGTTGAGGAGGCTCTTGAGAGGCACTATGGAAGAATAGTCGTTGGCCACTTCTATGCCCACGGAATCGGACAGGGTGACCACGCGCACGCCCTTCGCATTCATCTGCATGCCTATGTCTTCCTGGAGCTTCTTTACCTCGGAGATGCGCACACCGGGGGCCAGGGTAACCCTGTAGAGGGTGACGGTGGGGCCGACCTGTGCCTTGACCTCGGTGATCTCGATCTTGTAGTTTTTCAGCGTTGCGCGTATCTTGTTGTTGTTGCGCAGGAGCTCTTCGTTGGAGGGAAGGCGGCGGTCGGAGGCGTGGGATTCGAGGAGTTCGAGGCCGGGGGCTTTGAATTTCGGGAGGCCTTCCGGGGGATCCAGGCGGTTGTCGATGGGGGGCAGCTTCTCGTAGTTTTCGTTCTCCAAAGTGTCGTCGGTAACCACTTCCAATTGCTGTTCAGGTTCAGAACTTTCGCCGGATGCGGAGGTGTCCCCTTCTTCCGTCGGGTCCTGCGGACCCCCTCCCGTCTCCGACGGGCCCCTCCCACTACATCCGTGGGCGGATATGACTCCAGAAGGGGATACCTCCTCCTCCTCCTCCGGAATGCTTTGCTCCACCTTTGTATCTTCGGGCAATTCTTCAGTTTGATACGTATCGGCACTATCGTCGAAGTCACTCCTTTTCCTACCCAGATTGTAAACCCAGTTGGTGAAACGGGGGCTGCTGAAGAAGAGCCAGCAGGCGATGAGCAGGAGTATCAAGGCTCCGGTGATGTAGGGCCCGAAGAGATTGGTGCCCCAGAGCACTATCTGCTTGCCGCACTCCCCGCCGAGGCCGCCTCCGAATATGCTGGGAATCCCCGCCAGATTGCCGGCAAATGCCAGCGCAAGGGAACTCACCAGGGTGCCGCTGAGGGCCAGGAGGGTGGTCTTGATGATGGAGAACTGCCAACTGCGGCCGATGAGGCGGACGCTGATGGCGAGCAGAATTATGAGGAGGGCGAAGCTGCCGAGGCCGAAAAGGTCGCACACCAGCAGATGCCCCATGCGGTATCCGAGTTTGCCGGCGGCATTGCCTACTTCAGTGGCACCGTCCATCATCTCCGGATTGGCCAGAAGGCTCATGTCCTGCTGCCAATGGAAGAGGTAGGAGATGCCCGAAATGAGCACAAACAGGCTGAAAACGGCAACGAAGAGGCCGGCAACTATCTTGGCATTGCTGCGCTCTTTGTCATCCCAGTTCCTCCAGAAAGCTATGTAGTCTGTAAACCTGCTCATTTCTTCTTTTTCTTGTTGAAGCGGTATTTGTTCGCCTTGTTCCCGCTCTGAGGCTTCACGCCAAGGGAAGGACGTGCGAAGTTGGTGTCCTGGGAAATGCCCTTCAAGCTAAGGCCTTCGGGCACTTTCAGACGGTAGTCGGAAAGTTTTTCAATGTCTGCGAAGATGGTTTCGTCCGCCACGCTGTCTTTGTTCCAGATGAGATACTGGGTGCGCATGTAGTTTGCCAGGGAGCGGATCAGGGTGGTCTTCATCTCGCCTTCGGGCTCTTTGCAGACAAGGTCGATAATGCTTTCTATGTTCCTTCCGTAGTGGGATGCCTTGATCTTGGTGCCCTTCATGGGGAGCGGCACAGGCCTGGTTTCGAATTCCTCCTTTACCGGGCAGGGGAAGGGGGAGTCGATGTCCAGGTCGAACTCGGCGATAATGTAAAGCTGGTCCCAGAGTTTGTGCTCCCAATCCTCCTGGGCCTTTACGCCGGGATTGAGCAACTCCATGGTCTTTACCACCGCAACCGCCTGTTCGCTGCGCTTTGCGCGGCTCGACCCGACGC
>CACXKV010000004.1:0-132672 GCA_902768365.1 uncultured Bacteroidia bacterium
CAATTTCAGTGTTCCGGCCAAAATGCCGCAGATAGCCGTCTCGGTGGATATGCTGGACACCGGCATCGACGTGCCCGAAATCCTCAACCTGGTCTTCTTTAAGAAGGTCAAATCCAAGATCAAGTTCTGGCAGATGGTTGGCCGTGGCACTCGCAAATGCGAGGACGTCTTCGGTGAAGGCATTGACAAACAGTTCTTCTTCATCTTTGACTGGTGCGGCAACATCGAATATTTCAGCCAAACGCCCAATGGAAGTGACCCTGTTCCTACCCAGTCCCTGACAGAGCGTCTGTTCGACCTCCGAGTAGATCTGGCCGCTGTTCTTCAGCACGCAACATACCAGACCGACACCTTTGCCAAAAGCCTCCACGACGAACTGAAAGACATTCTCTGGCATCAGGTCAAGGAACTCAACTTCGAGAGCATCTCCGTCCGGAAGGCCGGTGAAGTTGTAGATAAGTTCCAGAAGAAGGAAAACTGGACCTATATCTCCAGCATCGACGCCATAGACCTCAAGGAAAAAGTTGCTCCCATTTTGGTCCGCCACTTGGCGGACAATGCCGCTCTACGCTTCGATATACTCATACTCAACATCCAGCTCTCTCTGGTAGATGAGGAAGTCAAGGGCACCAAGAGCAAGAACAAAGTCTGCCAGATTGCACAGTCCCTGCAGGAGAAAGCGTCCATCCCTCAGGTGGCCGCCAAGCTGCCGCTCATCAACGAGGTAGCAGATCCTGCCAACATGAAAAACATCACCCTGGAGCGTCTGGAGTTCGTCCGAAACGAAATGCGTGACTTGGTGCAATTCATATTCGCAGAAAAGGGGAAGAAGTTCACCCTCAATATTGGGGACATCGTGGAAGATGACGGAACGGCCGTCGGCCCGCAGCTCACCGTTTCATATCGGCAGCGCGTGATGGACTGGCTCAAGAACAATCGTGACCTGCCGGTCCTGAAGAAACTCTTCTCCCTGGAGCAGCTTACCCACGCCGACATCATCCAACTGGAGACCATCTGCTGGCGGGACCTGGGCACCAAGGAGGAATACCAGACCTACGTCCGTGGCTGCAAGATGCTCTGCGGCGACATTGTGGCCGCCTTCATCCGCTCCATCATTGGTATTGACCGTGAGAAAGCCTCCCAGCGCTACGCCGACTTCCTCACCGATACCGCCCTCAACCCAGACCAGGAAGAATACCTCAAGACCATCATCTCATACGTCTGCGAGAACGGAGACATCACCTCCAACGACCTCATCAACGTCGAGCCTTTCAGCGGCTACGACTGGCTGGGTGTCTTCGGTCCCCAAGCCCAGGGCGTCGGTAAATTCGTCGGATATTTGCATAATGTAATTGTGGCATAATGCTGTGTAGATACATTGCACACACTCCTTCTACCTTTGTATTAGTTTAGTAATAGTGCTATGATTACAGTAGAAATGTCACATAAAGATATTTGTGATGCCCTATTTCTTGATCTTCCAAAATTGACTATTTGGAAAAACACGCTTACTCCTAAAATAGTTAAGGAGTTTAAGAAAGACAATGTATTCCCTTCATGGAAGTGGGCTGAGTACACACATCAAGAAAGCCTTAATCGCTTTCTAATCTGCTATTATGCTCCATCCGCTTCACGTGCTGATAATCCAATCATCGAGTGTGTCTCTTTTATCAAAGATGGTAATCAAAGCATTGTTGTTCAATGGGGGTGTTGGACATATCGAGAGAAAGGTAGCTTAACTGCTATTGCCACTAGATCAGTGGGTTATTACTCTAAGCATTTCTTCGAGCGATATCGCGAAAGAAAATGGAATAATGCTGAAATGACAGATAATGAATTATTATGCCGTTATTTTACGAGAAATACCGTTACTATCCCCATCGAAATGAATGAATCAATTAATCGAAACTATAAAAAATACGGAGTTTTAGCTAAATACGCATTTCAAGTACACGATGGCACATGTTTTATTCGTTACTGGAATGAAGGAAATGAATCAACTATCGGACAAAAAGATAGCGATTTTGTCTCAGTTGTATTGTATTATACCTTTGTTGATGAAGAATTAATGACGGATAGCCAGAACAAAGCCATCCAAAAAGAAGGCACGCGGTATATCCGTGACTATTACAAATCCCTGTTTGAGGATGTAATGAAGGAAACATTCTTCCGTCGCCTCAATACGCAAACACAAGAAAACATTATTGAACAGAACCCTATGCCACAGATGATTAGCATGGAAGAATGCGAACAGATAGGATGCAGAACTGAAGACAAAGTCTTCGATAATATCGTGAAGAAACTCAATCAGCGCCACCAGTCTGCAACCGCCCTCTCGTACTTCGACCAACTCTCAGTTGATCTCTCCCAGTCTGAAGAAATCATGCAGGATTCCTTCCCAGATGCCCACGCAGAGATTCAAAACCTCATGCACGAAGAATACCGTGCCTTGGACAAACTCGAGCAGCACTGCCTCTTCATCTACCTCTTCACCAACGACAAGGACGAGAACGAAATCGTCGAATCCATGTTCTGGCACTTTGAGGAATGGATGGAAGACCGCGGCTACGACTTCCTGTCTAAAGCAAATACCAATCCAGAATCAACGAACTAATAGACCTTCTATTACCATGAAATCCAACCGCATCATTTTCGCTACAGTATTTTTCCTCTTTGGCTTTATAGCATGCTCTAAAGAGCAAACGTCTACACCCAATCCGGAACCAGAGGTGTCTGCAACTGAAATGGAAGCCCTGAAAAAGGAAGTAGCAGAATTACGCTCTGCTATTGAGGATTTGATCCCTGATGAAGAAAAACCGAAAATAGGCATTTCAGTCGAAGAGTTTGAGGCTCTGAAACAAGAGAACGAGGAACTAAAAGCACAGGTAGCCACTTTGATGTCTACATTCTTCGAGGTTGATGGGCTACGTTTTGACAAGAACGGAGATGTAATATCTACACCCAAGATTGAGAATACCTATGAAAAACAAACGAATACTGGCAAGTTATCTATGACCAGAACTTTTGACGATAAGGGCAGATTGACTGAGACTTATGGTAAATACTCTGGATACAGTTCTGCAGTAAACCCTCCTTACTATTGGCAACGAGTCAGTTACGAGTACAAAGGGAAAACGGTCACGAAAAACACCGAAACAAGCAGTTATTCTTATGGTATATACACGAATAAAGAAACCTCAGAGGTCACTTACTGGTAACTAACACCGCTCATATTAGTGGGCATATTTTTGTATTATTAAAAAAGATCAAAACTTGGTTATTCAGTTACTATAGCTAACAGATTGCTTTCTATAGTTTAAAGCAAAGGAAGCGAATGAAGAAAAAAAAACAATGAAGCCCAAGCACCCCAAAAAACTCCGCATAACGGAAAAGGATTTCCTTCTCGCCAATCGCCGGGCGGTGTGGGAGGAGGACATTGATATGACAAAAAAGAACTCGGAATCTTTGCAAAATTCTAGGAAAGGTGTATATTTGCCTTTGCAAAAATCGCGGAAAGGTGTATAAATAGCCACTCCAAAACTTTAGGATTCGTGATTATGAGAAGAAAGATTTACGATAAGCTGCTTCAGTGGAAGCAAGAGAAAAACGGTTCTACAGCCCTTATGATTGAGGGTGCACGCCGAGTTGGAAAGAGTTACATCGCGCAGGAATTCGCCCGTAATGAATATGACTCATTCATCCTCATCGATTTCAGCAAAGCTCCGCAACGGGTAAGAGGTTGGTTCGACGAGTACCTGGAAGATGTCGATACGCTCCTCCAGAATATACAACTCCACTATAAGAAACAGCTTGTGCCTCGCAAATCCCTGATTATCTTCGACGAGGTCCAGAAATGTCCCAAAGCCCGCGAAGCAATCAAGACACTGGTGGAAGATGGTCGCTTCGACTATCTGGAGACAGGGTCCCTGATATCTATCAAAAAAAATGTGGAGAACATTGTCATTCCATCCGAGGAGGACGGTATTGATATGTATCCTATGGACTTTGAGGAATTCCTTTGGGCTATGGGCAATGAAGTCTTGATGCCTTTTATTCGGCAGCAGTTTGAAAAATGCAAACCGATGGGCGATTTTCATCGGGAAGCATTGCATTATTTTCGCCAGTATCTCATCGTTGGAGGTATGCCACAAGCCGTCGCCGAATACGCATCTTCTCGTGATTTTACCAAAGTTGACGCCGTCAAGCGCCAGATTCTGCGCCTCTACAAGAACGACATAAAAAAATACGCAGGAGGCCTGACGACCCGCGTCAGCGCTATTTATGACGCCATCCCCGGACAACTCCAGAAGAAAGAGAAGCAGTTCACTCTCTCTGCCCTCAAGGATGAGGCCCGTATGCGCGAATACGATAGCGCCTTCTTCTGGTTAGATGACGCCAAATTGGTGAATATCAGTTACAACACCACGGCTCCCAACATCGGTCTCCAACTCAATGAAGACCGCACTACCCTCAAATGCTTCTTCTGTGACACCGGACTGCTCATATCCCTGGCATTTAGTGCCCGTGGCATCGTCACCAATGAGATCTACCAGAAACTTATGTTTGACAAGTTGGAACTCGACGAAGGAATGTTGGTAGAAAATATCGTTGCTCAGATGCTCAAAACCGCAGGCAGCAAACTATTCTTCTATAACAGCTACGATAAGGAAGAGGCAAATAACCGTATGCAGATAGATTTCCTTATCCAAAAGGAAATTGTCACTTCCCGACACAACATTTCCCCTATTGAGGTAAAAAGCAGCACAAACTATACGCTCAAATCCATCAAGAAGTGTGTTAAAAAGTTTGGCCAGTATCTTTCTACGCCTTATGTCTTGCATACTAATGACGTAGAGCAAAAAGACGGGCTGACTTATCTTCCGCTATATATGACACCACTTCTATAATATGACAAAAAAGCAAAAAGAACTCATCTCCCGCATAGAAGCGATGGAGGCGCGCTATCAGGAAGTGAAGCGTGTCCTGGGAGAGTTGGAGAATAACCTTTCCATCCTCCGCGATTATATGGAGTCTGGCCAGTGGCAGAAGGATTTCGAGGCGGACGAGGCGGGGCTGGTCCCCCGGGACCTTCCGAGAGAGGTTCTTTCCGAGGATGCGCTATATAATCTTCTGGCCGAGGCCGACGAGATGCTCGCCTCTGTAGAGGAATAGTGGAGAATTACTTGGTATTTCAAAAAGAAGTATTACCCTTGCAGTAAGGAAATAACCATGCCATTCTACGGATTGGCGAGCCGGAGATGTTTCTCCGCAGAGGTAGAGGAGGACGCTCCTCTAATTTTCTTTATATACCCTCTCTAAACCCTCTCCATCAAGTATCGAGATTAATCTTTCAAGCAACTAAGCGGAACCATTTCCAGGCAGGAACGATGTGTCGGCAATAACATACAAGTCATCTTTGGTGACTTTCCGTTAATTAAGGAAAGATTTCGTAGAAATTTCCTGAAATTCAGGAAAGATTACATCCCGGCTTCGTCGTAATCAAAGAGAAGTACGGCTTCGACAAATATCGCTAGATCATATATTCTTCAGCAGATCTTCCAGGTTGCCGACCACGGCGTCGAACAGCTTGTACATCAGCTCCGGCTCCCCCATCTCGGGAATGTAGGCAATGACCTTCCTTCCGGCGCCGGACATCCATCCGGCCTCGGTGTGGGCGCTGCGGCCGCAAGGCAGCACGAGCACGCAGGTATCCGTCCAGCGGAAGCCGTTGCCTCCGTGGGGCGGGTTGCGGAAATCATAGACTTCGTGGCCTTCGGCACGCAGGGCCTGCACGACCTCGGGGTAATACTTGTTTCTCCAGCTGGAGGCGACATAAATCTTAGCCATAAGTTACTGGTAATGAGAGTCTTTAAATCATCTGCATCAGCTTGGGGAAGGCTTCATCCGGGAGGGGCCGGTGGTAGGCCATATCGTACACATAAGGCACTTTGACCGCGTAAAATGGCAGAATGCGCCTCGTGACGGCGGCAATGCGTTCGGCATCATCCGTGCCCAGATAGGCAGAGATGAAGATATCCCAGTGGGCTTTAAGGGTCTCCGGCTTAACGTGGAACAGATTCTCGGCGCGGGCCGGATCCATATTGTTGCACATCGTCCAAAGCACTCCCAGGTCCCATTCGGGCACCCCGTAGCCGAACTCCCCTACATCTATCCACAAGGTTTTCTCTCCGTCGGTGATGATGTTGCCGATGTGGAGGTCGCCGTGCACGCAGGTGGGAGTGTCCGGCACTTTCTCCAGAAAGGCCATGGCGCGGCGTTTGTTCTCCTCGGGCACAAGGTTCTTTTCTTGATAGAAGCGAATGAGTGCTTGTTTGTAGGACCGCACCCGGGAGGTATCTGCCGGAGTCGTGTGGATCTTGCGGGCTTCCCTTGCGAATGCGATTGAGATTTCCTTCAGGCGTTCGGGCTCCTGGGAGATGATTCTGGTGAAGGATCGTTTGCCCGGAACCAGTTCATACTCAGCGCCATAGCGCTCTCCATCCGTGACCAGGCGATAGGGCTCCGGCGTAGGGATGCCCAGGTCGAAGACGGTGCGAGCGGTCAGGAATTCCTCCCGCGCCCTGTCGGCCTCGAATCCGGGATTGTATAGTTTTACCATAGTAAGGCGGGTCCTGTGCGTATAAGATACCGCAGTTCCTCCTTCCCCCGTGCGGGTATAATCGTTCAGATTGATAAGCTCGTATTCCATTTGCTAAACTGAATGTGCTTTCTCCTACAAATATATTGGATTTTTTTAGTATTTTTGAAGGATTGTTAAACAGCCACATATATGAAGCCGAAACTGGATGCTCACTCCGAGGCGATTCTGGAAGAATACCGCAGCAACCTGCCCCTGTTCAACGAAACGGCAGGCAAGGTAACTGCCCAGATCAAAGAAATGCTCTCGAATGCCGGGATCATAGTCGCAGCGCTCGAATCCCGTGTTAAAACGGAAGGGTCGCTCGCCGGCAAACTCGAACTCAAGGGCAGTAAATACGCTTCCCTGGCCGACATCACCGACATCCTCGGCCTGCGCGTCATAACTTTCTATATCGACGACGTCGACAAGGTGGCCTCCGGCATCGAGCGCTACTTCGAGGTGGACTGGGAGAACAGTGTGGACAAGCGCAAACTCCACGAAATCGACAGTTTCGGCTATCTGTCGCTCCACTACATTTGCCGCTGCGATGCCATGCCCTACCGCTTCGAGGTGCAGATCCGCACGGTGCTGCAGCACGCCTGGGCAAACATGAACCACGACACGGGCTACAAGTCCGGTGTGGAGGTGCCGCGGGAGTATCTGCGCAACCTCAACCGCCTGGCGGGCATGCTGGAGCTTGTGGACGAGCAGTTCAGCCGCATCCGCACCGAGCTCACCGACTACCGCCGCAGGGTGCAGGCCCTCGTTGCCTCCGGCGACCTGGACGACGTGCTCCTCGACGGCGACACCTTCCGCAGCTATCTGGATCTCGATCCCTTCGGCAAGCTCAACCACAAGATTGCGGCGGTGAACCAAGCGGAGATACAGGAAGTATCCCTGATG
Source organism: uncultured Bacteroidia bacterium (assembly GCA_902768365.1). GTDB lineage: Bacteria > Bacteroidota > Bacteroidia > Bacteroidales > UBA932 > Cryptobacteroides. The sequence continues at coordinate 7,544 of CACXKV010000004.1, forward strand.
CCCTTCCTGTCGGTATTCAAGAGCATGGGCTGCAAGAATCTGGGGGACATCTCCCGCATAATCAAGACCTATTCCGAGGGTGCATACCAGATTGCCTGCTACCAGATCGGCCTCACCGACCTGGACATCATCTCCTCTTCGCTCGCGCCGCAGGATCTCTGCATCGCGTTCATCCTCAAGAACGGCGGAGGCAAGGCCGGGGTCAAGTATCTCTTCGACATCCTCAACGGCGAGTCGGAAGCCAATGCCATGATGGCCGAGATGCTGGTGGAGCAGGCGCAGGACCTTCCCTTCATGAATCAATAAAAAAGCTAACCATATGAATATCAACGACAAATTCGTCATCACCATCAGCCGCGAAGTCGGGTCCGGCGGCCGCACCATAGGCCGCAAGCTGGCCGAAAAGCTGGGAGTGCGTTTCTGCGACAAGAACCTCATCAACGCCCTGGTAGAGAAGTTCAAGCTTTCTTCCGGAGACATCGAGATGGTTAAGGGCCAGAAGAAGAACTGGCTGGCCGACCTGCTGGAGAAATACACCCCCGTCCCCCATGCAGGGGCGATAGGCTCCACCGGTGTCGAGTTCAGCACCGCCGTCACCAACGAGGAGCTCTTCAAGGCAGAGTCCGAGATTCTGCGCGGGCTCGCGGAGGCGTCGTCCTGCGTGATTGCCGGGCGCTCCGGCTTCTTCATCCTCAAGGACCATCCCAACAAGCTGGACATCTTCATCCAGTCTTCGTTCTCGAACAGGGTGAGCCGGGTGATGGAGAGGCAGGGAAAGAACGCGGAAGAGGCGGAGAAGATTATCCGCAGGGTAGATGAGATGCGCGAGAACTACGTGCAGCGCTACACTTCCACCAGCCGTTACGATTCCCGCAACTACGACCTGGTGCTGAACGTGGACGGCCTGTCCTCCGACGAAGCCGTGGATATCATTCTCGCATATATCAAGGCCCAGGGGAAGGCTATTTGATGCGGGAGTTGTAGCGGGTGGGCACCTTGCCCGTTGAAATGCGCTGCAATTTCTTCATTACCAGCTTCTTGCGTATGGGAGCCACAAGGTCGGTAAAGAGCACTCCGTCCAGGTGGCTGAACTCGTGTTCTATCATGCGGGCGGCAAAGTTGTCGAACTCTTCCACCTTCTTTTCGAGGGTCTCGTCGTAGTATTCTACCTTGATCTTCTTGGGGCGGACCACGTCGCAGTAGACGCCGGGCACGCTGAGGCAGCCCTCGTTGTAGGTGCTTGTCTCGGAGCTCTCTTCAAGCACCACGGGGTTGATGAAGGTGCGCTTGAAGCCCTTAAGGTAGTCGTAGATATCTGCCATCACGTCTCCGTCCACAACCACCACGCGGGTGCTGACACCTATCTGGGGGGCCGCCAGGCCGCATCCCTCGCTGGCCGCCAGGGTGTCCCAAAGGTCGGTGACCAGCTGGTTGAGTTCTTCTTTCGCGGAGAGGTCCGCAGGCGCGGCCTTCTCGCGGAGGACGCCGGATCCGTATAAGTAAATAGGTCTTATCATTATGCTTTGTTTCTGTCTATGTAACTCTGGAGGATGATTGCGGCGCTGATCTTGTCTACGCTTTCCTTCTTGCGGCGCTCGCTCTTCTTCATACCGCCGTCTATCATGGCCCGGTGGGCCAGCACGGAGGTGAAGCGCTCGTCTTCTAGGCTCACGGGAATGGCCGGAAAATGCCTTGCGAGCCGCTTCAGGAAGGCATCCACATCAGCCGCCGCTTCTGCGGGCCGGCCGTCGAGGTTCATGGGATATCCCACCACGAAGCGAACTACATGCTCGGATGTGGCGATTTTTTGAAGATAATCTATTATCTTTGCAGAAGCCACGGTTTCGAGCGGAGATGCAAAGATTCCGAGCGGATCGCTCATGGCGACACCCACTCTCGCACGCCCGTAATCGATGCCTATCATCCTGTCCATCAGGGTGCAAATTTACTAATTATTATGGGAAAATTAAACCGTACGGACTGGAATAAAGTCTATCGGCTCACGCTGATAGAAGACCGCACGCACCAGCATATCAAATTCTGGAGGTTCTCCGGGCTGGGCTTCCTGCTGATAGGGGTCACCGCCCTGGTGGTGATCTCGCTCCTGGCCTGGTCCATCATCTCCTTCACTCCCCTGCGCACCACGATTCCGGGTTATCCGGATGCCCATTTCAAGCGCGGGGCCATCGCCAATGCCCTTAAGATAGACTCCCTCGAAAACGAGATGACCCGCTGGGCCCTTTATGCAGGCAACCTCAGCCGCATCCTCGCCGGGGAAGAGACCCTGGGGGCGGACAGCCTGCTGAGTTCCAACACAAAGGAGTATCTGCGCAAGCTCAGCGATGCCGAGATTGCGCGGGGAGATTCGCTCCTGCGCGTGAGCGTGAGCAATGCCGAGCAGTTCGGGCTCTCGGACCGCAAGCGGGAGCTCCCTCTGGAGGGGCAGCTTTTCTTCTCTCCCCTCAAGGGCACGGTTTCCCAGCCATTCGACCCGGTGCTGCATCCTGCAGTGGATATCACCGCCCCCGCCGGTGCGGTTGTGAGCGCGGTGCTGGACGGCACCGTGGTCTTCTCGGACTGGGCAGATGCCACCGGCTATTCCATCGCCATCCAGCACGAAAGCGGCATCCTGAGTGTGTACAAGCATAACCAGAAGCTTCTCCGCAAGGCCGGAGACAAGGTGAGCGCGGGCACTCCCATCGCCCTGGTGGGCAGCACCGGCGGCCTCACCGCCGGGGATCATCTCCGCTTCGAGCTCTGGCACAACGGCGACCCCATAGATCCTGCGAAATACTGTAAGTTCTGATGAAAAGAAGACTGGCCATACTCGGCTCCACCGGCTCCATAGGCACCCAGACCCTGGATATCGTGCGTCAGCACAGGGACATGTTCGAAGTGGAGCTCATCTCCGCAAACAGCAGCATCGAGCTTCTGGCCGCCCAGGCCCGGGAGTTCGACGTGAACAATGTGGTGGTATGCGACGAATCCCGCTACCGTGAGCTTTCGGAAGCCCTTTCCGGCACGCCCTGCAAGGTGTTCGCCGGCATCGACAGCCTCTGCTCCCTCGCTGCGGCGAAGGATGTGGATATTGTGGTGGGGGCGATGGTGGGCTTCAGTGGCCTGCGCCCTACCCTTGCAGCCCTCGAGGCCGGCAAGATCGTGGCTCTCGCCAACAAGGAGACCCTGGTTGCCGCGGGGAGCATAGTCACCCGCACCATGCGCGAGCACGGGGCGGTCATCCTCCCGGTGGATTCCGAGCACTCGGCCATCTTCCAGTGCCTCCTCTCCGCCCAGGGGAATGCTGTGGAAAAGATACATCTCACTGCCTCCGGAGGGCCTTTCCGCACCTGGAGCAAGGAGCAGATAGCCACCGCTACCGCCGCCCAGGCGCTCAAGCATCCGAACTGGAGCATGGGGGCCAAGGTTACCATCGATTCTTCTACGATGATGAACAAGGGTTTCGAGGTGATAGAGGCGCGCTGGCTCTTCGACATCCCCGCCGAGCGCATCAACGTGGTGGTGCATCCCGAGTCGATAATCCACTCGATGGTGGAGTTCGAGGACGGGGCCGTGATCGCGCAGCTGGCCAGCCCGGACATGCGCGAGCCCATAGGCTTCGCGCTGAGTTTCCCGGCAAGGATCACCGTGGGCAACAAGAAGCTGGATTTCGGCGAGCTGGGCAAGCTCACCTTTGCCAATGCGGACCTGGACCGCTTCCCCTGCCTGGGCCTTGCCTACGAGGCCATAAAGCGCGGAGGGAATGCTCCCTGCGCCCTTAATTCTGCAAACGAAATAGCCGTTGCAGCCTTCCTGGAGGGCAGAATAGGATTCTACGAAATCGCCCATTTGTGCGAGCGCGCGCTTAATGGCGTGAATTTTGTTGCTGATCCTTCGCCCGACGATATCTTCGCCACCCATGCCGAGGTGGCCGAACAGACCCGGGCAGCTATCCGCTGATGGTTTTTTTGATCAAACTCCTGCAAGTAGTACTTGCGCTTTCCATACTCATCGTGGTGCACGAGTTCGGGCACTTCACGTTCGCTAAGCTTTTCCACATACGTGTGGAGAAGTTTTTCCTGTTTTTCGATGCCGGCGGCACCTTCCTCTTCAGCACCAAGCGCAGCAAGTGGTTCACCCGCATCTGCCCCGGGGCGCTCAAGTGGGAGACCGAGTACGGCATAGGGTGGCTGCCGCTGGGCGGCTACTGCAAGATTGCGGGCATGATAGACGAGAGCATGGATCTGGATCAGATGAAGCGCACCCCGCAGGCCTGGGAGTTCCGCACGCACAACCCCTGGCAGCGCCTCCTCGTGATGGCGGGCGGAGTGCTCTACAACTTCATCTTCGCGATTGTCGCCTTCTGCATCATAATGGCCATCTGGGGGCAGAGCTACATCCCCAACAAAGGAACTCAGATCTACCCCAATGACCTGGCCCGGGAGCTGGGCTTCCGTGCCGGGGACGAGATCCTGGCCTTCGACGACTACGTGCCGGAGAATTTCGGTATGCTCCAGGCGGACCTGGCCCGGCGTAAGGTGCACAAAGCCAAGGTGTTGCGCGGTTCCGACACGCTCACCCTCTACATGGACGGGGCCATGCTTGGCGAGGTGCTGAATTCGCAGTACATGTTCGACATCGCCCTCCCCTTCTGCATAGATTCCGTGCTGGCAGACGGCGTGAATGCAGGGGCTGGCCTGCAGCGCGGGGATGTGCTCAGGTCGGTTGCCGGGCAGGAGGTGTCTTTCCTGCAGGACGGGCGGAAGATTTTCTCGCAGCATCCCGGCGAGAGCCTGGATGTGAGCGTGCTTCGCGGGGCGGATACCCTCGCCGTGCCGGTGCGCGTGGACAGCCTCGGGCGCATTGGCATCACCGTTAAGAATCCGCAGATCTGCGTAAAGAAATACAAGGGCCTGGAGGCCATCCCCGCCGGGCTGGAGTTCACCTGGAGCACCATCCGCGGGTATCTGCAGGATCTGCGCCTGCTGGCCACTCCATCCTCCGGGGCCTACAAGAGTGTGGGGAGCTTCATCGCCATCGGGCAGGTGTTCCCCTCCGCGTGGGACTGGTATCAATTCGTGTTCCTGCTCGGGCTGTTCTCCATCATGCTGGGGGTCATGAACCTGCTGCCCATCCCCGGCCTGGACGGGGGCCACATAGTGTTCACCCTGTTCGAGATAATCACCGGGCGAAAGCCCTCGGACCGCTTCATGATTGGGGCGCAGATGATAGGAATGATACTGCTGCTGGGCCTGATGATGCTGGCCTTCGGCAACGATATAGGAAGATTAATACACTGATTATATGAAAAGGTTTTTTAGTTTGGTTTTCGCCGTGTTGGCAATTGTGTCCTGCAAGAGCAGCCACAAGGCCCTGCTCCCCAATGTGAGCGGTAAGGCGGGCGAGATTATGGTCGTCATCGAGAAGGCGGACTGGGAAGGTGCGGTTGGCAATGCAACCCGCGAGCTGCTTGCCTGCGACTGCCCGTGGTTCATGATGAGGGAGCCTCTGTACACCCTTTCCAATGTTACCCACGGCGGCTTTGCCGACATCTTCAAGGTGCACCGCAACATCGTGTTCTTCGACATCGACCCCCAGGTGGCGTCTTCCGGCGTGAAGTACCTGCAGAACGTGTGGGCCCAGCCCCAGGCTGTGGTGAATGTGGCTGCGCCGGATGCGCAGACAGCCGTGGAGCTGGTTCAGAAAGAGGGCGAGAAGATAATCGCCTTCATCGAGCAGGCTGAGCGGGACCGCGTAATACGCAATACCATGCGCTACGAAGAGAAGGACCTGGCTGCCATGGTGAAGGGCATTTTCGGGGGATGCATGCACTTCCCTACCGGCTATCAGTTCAAGAAGAAGACCGAAGATTTCATCTGGATTGCCGATGAGAAGCAGTACACCATCCAGGGCGTGTTCGTGTATCGCTATCCTGCCCTGGGCCTGAAGGCGGATTTCAGCAAGGCCAATATTATTGCGCACCGCAACGAGGTGCTGCGCGACAATGTGCCGGGCATGTTCGACAATACCTACATGACCACGGGCACCCTGCCGGATCCTACCGTGGAGTTCATCAAATACAAGGGGCGCGAGTTTGCCCAGACGCGCGGCTACTGGGAGGTTGCGAACGATTACATGGGTGGTCCTTTCGTGTCGCATTCGTTCTACAGCCCGGACGGATTGTATGTTATTGTGTGCGATGCGTTTGTGTATGCGCCTAAATTTGACAAGCGTCAGTACCTCCGTCAGGTGGAGTCGTTGCTATATTCTTGGGAGTGGAGCGAAGAAAAGGCGCAAAATTAGTTGCGGAATAAAAAAATATTCGTACCTTTGCACTCCTTTTGAATGATGGTGGGTTCGTATAACGGTTAGTACTCAGGATTTTCATTCCTGCAATAGGAGTTCGATTCTCCTACCCACTACGAAAAAATATAAAAAAGTATAAGTAATGGCAAACAACGCATCAGCAGAAAAAGCCAATCGCCAAGGCGAAAGGCGGAAATTGCATAACAGGTATTATGCAAAGACTACCAGGAACGCTATCCGCGCAATCCGTACTACTAACGATAAGAAAGCTGCAGAAGCAGAGGCCCCCAAGGTTTTCGCAATGATCGACAAGCTTGCAAAGCAGGGTGTCATCCACAAGAACAAGGCTTCGAATCTTAAGAGCGGTATCGCGCTGTACATCAACAAGCTTTCCTAATTCTTACAGAGCGCGGTTTTTTTCCGCGCTTTTGTTTTTCGAGAAGTAGCGCAGTTGGTAGCGCACTACGTTCGGGACGTAGGGGTCGGGCGTTCGAGTCGCCTCTTCTCGACACGGAGCTTCCTTCGGGAAGCTCTTTTCGTGTCGAGAAGAGGCGACAAGCGCCTTTGTTTAGGGGCGCTGCCCCTAAAGTACCCCGCGGCTCCCGGCCTTAGTCCTTCAGACCGGCCTCCGCCGTTCGCGCTGGTGCGCTCATTTCCCATATTCCACCGGATTACCAACTTCATTCCCCCACTATCTTGGAAATCCTCTGGAACCTGTAGAGAAAAACTGCATTTTCTATACAGGTACCCCCTTTTTACCCTCTACCCGTAGAGAAAACCTGGCAAAACCTCAACGAGTCGGCCGTTTTTTGCCTTACCCGTCGAGGAAAAGTGGAAAAACCTCTACGGGTCGGGCATTTTTTGGCTTACCTGTCAAGAAAAACCCGCAAAACCTCTACGGGTCGGGCATTTTTTGGCTGACCCGTCGAGGAAAAGGCGGAAAACCTCTACGGGTCGGGCATTTTTTGGCTTACCTGTCAAGAAAAACACGCAAAACCTCTACGGGTCATGGGGGTCGCGAGTGGCTGGCCGCCGCGTCGCACACAACTCCGCGGCTATGGTGCCCGCCGGCTGCGGGGAGCTCGCCGGAAGGGCTCTCCTCGCCGGCGACCATGCCAGCGTGGGTGCGCTAGAGACGTGCAGGGAGCGGGACCGAGCATTGGTACGGGGCCGCGGCGAGACCGGGCAGCGGTGCAGGGCAGGCGGGACCGGGCAGCGGGGGCGCGGCGGGGCTATTTGTTCTGCTCGGCGACGGAGGCGTCGTGGATGGTGTTGAAGATGCGTTTGATGAAGTCGATGTCTATGCCGTAGCCTTCAGCGGAGGCGGAGACCTTCTCCAGAACCGCATCCCAGCGGGTGGGCTGGAGTATAGCCACGCTGTTCTCCTTCTTCAGATCACCGATCTTGCGGCTGACCTTCATGCGGGAAGCCAGGGTGAACACCAGATTCTCGTCCAGCACATCTATCTGGGCACGAAGCTGCCCAAGCTCATCGTTAAAATTCTCATCGGCCGTGGCGGCATCACGCACCACCAACGACTCGAGCAACTCTATCAGCGCAGCAGGCGTCAGCTGCTGGGCAGCATCGCTCAGGGCGCAGGAAGGATCCCGGTGGCTCTCGATCATAAGACCCTCGAAACCGAGGTCCATCGCCCTCTGCGAAAGCTCATGCAGATACTCCCTCTTGCCTCCCATATGGCTGGGATCGGCAAACAGCGGAATCTCCGGATAGCGTGCACGCAGCTCCACCGCCATCTCCCACTGCGGGGCATTGCGGTACTTGATCTTGGAAGCGGTGGACACTCCCCTGTGGATGGCTCCCAGCTTGCGTATGCCCTGGGCATAGAGCCTCTCGAAGGCCCCAATCCAGAGGTCCAGGTCCGGATTCACGGGATTCTTTACGAGCACGGGGATCTCGGTATCGCGCAAAGCCTCGGCTATCTCCTGCACCAGGAAGGGATTCGCGGTGGTGCGGGCACCCAGCCAGACCATGTCCACTCCGTGCTTCAGGCACTCGAACACGTGCTTCTCGCTGGCCACCTCGGTGCAGACCCTCATCCCCAGCTCATCCTTCACCCTGCGAAGCCACTTGAGGCCGGGCACACCTATGCCCTCGAAGCACCCCGGATGCGTGCGCGGCTTCCAGATGCCTGCACGGAACACGTTGATACCAATCTCTTTAAGCCCAAGGGCGGTCTTCATCACCTGCTCTTCGCTTTCCGCACTGCAGGGGCCTGCAATCACGCAGGGGCGGGGCGGAAGATGGAAGAATCCCCAGTCGTTCAGGGGAACCAGATCGAACTTTGCTGCCATTATCGGATAATACGTTTAATCTTGTTTCCTTCTTCTATGAGTTCCCGGATGCGATCGCCGTCGAAGCCGTCGATCGCGGTGCGGAACTCCTTCATCTTTTCGATATAGGTGTCAATCACACGGAGCACGTTCTCCCGGTTCTGCGCCAGGATGGGCACCCACATATCTGCGCTGCTCTTGGCCAGGCGCACGGTGGAGGAAAAGCCGCCGGACGCGAGGTCGAAGATGTGCTTCTCGTCTTTCTCCTTGTCGAGCACGGTGAGCGCCAGGGCGAAGGATGTAATGTGAGAAATATGAGACACATACGCCACGTGCATGTCGTGCGCGTCGCTGCGCATGTAGATAGCCCTCATGTTCAGCGTATCGTACAGGCCCTCTATCAGTTTCACAGCCTTCGGCGAGGATTCCTCCACGTCGCAGAAGATGCACGCACGGCCGTCGAAGAGCCCGGGCATAGCGGCCCATGGGCCGGAATACTCGGTGCCCGCCATGGGATGCGTGGCCACGTACTGGGTGCGGGCCTTGTGGCCAGCGGCAACCTTGCACATGCATTCCTTCACGGAGCATACGTCTGTCACCACCTTTTCCGTGCCGGCTACCATGTCCAGAACCTTGGGCAGCATAGCCGCGGCAGCGCCCACCGGGATGGCCAGCACTATCACATCCGAAGCGGCCACACAGGCCTCCAGTGAAACGATTTCATCTGCCAGCCCTATCTTGAGGGCAGCCTCGGCATTCAGCTTTTCGTTCTCAACACCCAGCACCTTCTCCGCAAAACCGCGCCTGCGGAGGTCGATGGCCATGGAGCCGCCGATAAGGCCGAGACCAATAACACCTACTATCATATTACAGCTTTTATCTTTAAAAGCCCCTGAGAATCAGGATTATAGCTAAGTCCGAGGGTGTCGAAGATGCGCCCGGCGGCAACGCGCCTGCGGGTGTACTCTTCGTTCAGGGCTTCGAACCATTCCGGCCCCTGCCCCAGCGCCTCGACCGCCGCAATCTGCAACGGGCGGAACATCCCGGAATCCAGCTGGCTCTTCACCTTCAGGATCTCCGCGATCACATCTGCCGCCGCAGCCACCATCCCTATACGCCAGCCGGCCATGTTGTGGGCCTTGCTGAGGGAATTCAGCTCCAGGCAGCAGTCTTTCGCACCCGGAACCGCCAGTATGGAATAATGCTCCCGGGCGAGGATGAAACTGTAGGGATTGTCGTTGCAGACGAGTATCCCGTGCCTACGGCCGAAGTCCACCAGACTGCGGTAGAGCTCCGGATCGGCCGGCGCGCCCGTTGGCATGTTGGGATAGTTCGTCCACATCATCTTCACCCCGCTCAGGTCCATCGCCTCCAGCGCCTCGAAATCCGGCTGCCAGCCGAGGGTTTCCACCAGGTCGTAGCTCACGATTTCCGCTTCGCACAGGCGGGCGGCGGAGCTGTAGGTGGGGTATCCCGGATCCGGCACCAGCACCTTGTCGCCAGGGTTCAGGAAGGCCAGCGAAATAATCAGGATTCCCTCCTTGGAGCCCGTCAGGGGCTGGATTTCGGTAGATGGATCCAGCGCCACCCCATACCATCTGGCGTACCAGTCCGCGAAGGCCTTCCGGAGTTCCGGGATGCCCACATAGGGCTGATAGGCGTGCACTCCGTCGCGCACGGCGGTGGAGCACAGGGCATCGATGGCCGCCTGCGGAGGGCGCCCGTTCGGGGAGCCGATGCCGAGGTTGATCACGGGCTCGGTGCGGCCGTCCGCGTTCATCCGGGCGATCTCCTTATTCTTCACCGAGAAGTAGTATTCCTTGACGCTGCCGGTGCGCTTTGCTGGCTGAATGATCATAGGGCGGACTTATATTCTCCCAGCACCTGGAACTCGTCGATCAGCGGCCGCACGGCGGCGATTGCCTGCTGGTAGCGCGCATAGGTGCTGAATTTGATATCTACATAGAAGAAGTACTGCCACTCCCTCCCGGGGATGGGCAGGGACTGGATGCGGGTGAGGTTCATCTCGTAGAACGAGAGTATGGTGAGGATGTGCGCGAGGCTTCCCGGAGTGTGCGGCAGGGTGAAGCAGAGGGAGGCCTTGTCTATCTGGTCTTCCGGCACGGAGAGGCTGTCGTCCATGATGAGGAAGCGGGTGAAGTTCTGCTTGTAGGTCTCGATGCCGGGGGCAAGGATTTCCAGCCCGTAGAGCTCTGCCGCCAGTTTGGATGCCACGGCGCCGACGCCTTTGAGGCCCTCCCGGGCCACCTGGGCGGCGGATTTTGCGGTATCCTCCGACTCCACCAGGCGTATCTGCGGCCAGGCCTTGAAGAACTCGCGCGTCTGATTGATGGCCATGTAGTGGGTGCGCACCTCCTTCAGGTCGGCGATGCTCTGCCCGGGGAGGGCCATCAGGTTCTGCTCGATGCGCAGGAACACCTCTCCCTTTATCTTCTGCGGGTTCCTGCGGAGAAGCTCGAAATTGGGGATGAGACCACCCGAGACGGTGTTTTCGATCGCCATCACCGCGGCGTCGGCATCCCCCCTCCCGATGGACTCGTAGAGGCCACCGAAGGTATCACACTCCACTATCTGCAGGCCTTCCACCCCGATGGAGGAATAGAAGGTTCTGGCGGCCTCCTCGTGGAAACAGCCGGAATATCCCTGGATTGCAACGTTTTTCATCAATATAAATCGGCTCCGAAGACGAAGAGTTCCTCTGCGGGGATGTCTTTCAGCCGGGGGTGGTGCTTATCCTTCTCGGAAAGCAGCACCTCCACTGCGGGCAGGCCCCAGTCTATCGCAAGGTCGGGGTCGTCCCAGGCAATGGCTCCCTCCGCCGACGGGTTGTAGAAGCCATCGCACTTGTACTGGAAAACCGCCTCGTCGCTGAGCACGCTGAACCCGTGGGCGAATCCGCGGGGGATGAACAGCTGGGAGGCATTCTCGCCGGACAGTTCCGCAGCCGCCCATCTGCCGAAGGTGGGGCTACCCACCCGGATGTCGACGGCGATGTCCAGAACTCTTCCTCTGATTACACGTACTAACTTTGCTTGAGCGGCAGCCCCCTTCTGGTAGTGCAGGCCGCGGATCACGCCGCGGCAGGACTTGCTTTCGTTGTCCTGCACGAAGTGAACCGGGCCGACCAGGCTCTCGAAGGTCCTTTCGTTGAAGGATTCGAAGAAGTAGCCGCGCGCATCCCGGAAAATCCGGGGATGCACTATCACTACCTCGGGTATGGATGTATGCTCAATTCTCATTTTTCAGTTCTTCTATGCATTCCTTCAGGGGTTCGGTCCAGTGAGGAATGCTTATGCCGAAGGTGGCCTTAACGAGGCTCTTGTCCAGTACGGAATAGTGCGGACGGCGGGCCTTGGTGGGGTAATCCGACGTGCGGCAGGGGGCCACCTTGCAATTGTGCCCGGCCAGCGAGCATATCTCGCTTGCGAAATCGTACCAGCTGCACACGCCCTCGTCGGTGAAATTGTAGGTGCCGGTGTTGCCGAGCTGCTTTCCGTCGATGATGCCCACTATGAAGCGGGCCAGGTCCGGGCCGTAGGTGGGGGTGCCGGTCTGGTCGTTCACCACCTTCACACTGGGGTGGTTGGCCGTGAGCGTGAACATGGTCCGGGCAAAATTGCGTCCGTATTTGGAATACAGCCAGGCGGTGCGGATGATTATGTGCTTGCAGGCGGATGCCCTGATGGACCTCTCCCCCGCCAGTTTCGTGGCCCCGTAGACGCCCAGGGGCGAAGGGTCGGCATCTTCCGTGATGGGGGTGGAGGCGGATCCGCCGAAGATGTAGTCGGTGGAGATGTGTATCAGCACGGCACCGCAGCGCCTTGCACTAGAGGCAAGGTTGGCGGCGGCGATGTGGTTGAGCTGGTCCGCAAGTTCGGGTTCATCTTCGCTCTTGTCCACGTTGGTGTAGCCTGCGCAGTTCACTATCACGTCCACCTTCTCGGAATCTGCTACTATATCTACGGCCGCAGGGTTGCAGATGTCCAGCCGGAGCGTTTCCAGGCCGGGGAATTCGTTTATATCGGAGAAGATATAGCGGTTGCTGCTGCCCTTGCTCGCATCCCGCAGGCAGCGGCCCAACTGTCCGTTGCCGCCCGTTACGAGAATATTGAGCTTTTTATCTTTCATTATCTTACAAAAATAGTTATTTTTGTTGAAAATGGAAGGAAAACCGACCATATACCTCTACACGGACGGGGCTGCCAGCGGCAATCCCGGCCCGGGCGGATGGGGCGCGGTGCTGGTGTGTGGGGATCTCCGCAAGGAGATGTCCGGGGGCTTTGCCCTCACCACCAACAACCGTATGGAGCTCCTGGCGGTAATCAAGGGCCTGGAGGCCATCAGGTGGGAAAATGCCACCGTGGAGGTCTGGAGCGACTCTTCTTATGTGGTGAAGGCGGTGGAGGAGAAGTGGCTGGACAAGTGGCTTGCCACCGGGTTCAAGAAGAAAAAGAATTCGGACCTCTGGCTGCGCTTCCTGCCCCTGTACAGGAAGCATCAGGTGACTTTCCATTGGCTCAAGGGCCATGCCGGGCATCCGGAGAACGAGCGCTGCGACCGCCTTGCGGTGGCAGCCTATGGCCAGCCCGGGCTCCCTCAGGATGAGGGCTATGTTAATGAAGAAGAAAATACATTAGGATTATGAAAGATAACAAGCTTGTAGTAGGCATTACGCAGGGCGACAGCAACGGAATAGGTTACGAAGTGATTATCAAGGCGTTGAGCGATCCCCGCATCCTCGACATGCTCACCCCGGTCGTGTACGGGTCGAGCAAGATTTTCAGTTTCTACCGCAAATCCATCCCCGAGATAGAGCAGATGGACACCAATGCCATCTCTTCTGCCTCTGAGGCTCATCCGAAGAGGGTGAACATCGTGGGCTGCCTGCCGGACAACGTGTTTGCCGAGCCTGGCGGAGCCACCGCTGAGTCTGCCAAGGCTGCCATCACCGCCCTGGACTGGGCCGTGCGCGACCTGAAGGCCGGCAAAATCGACGTGCTTGTGACGGGGCCCATCAACAAGAAGGCCATCGTGGCGGAGGGATTCGGCTTCCCCGGGCACACCGAGTTCCTGCAGGAGGCCTTCGGCGTGAAGGATGTGACCATGCTGATGATAAGCGAGCGCCTGAAGGTGGGCGTGGTGACCGGCCATATTCCGCTCAAGGACGTGCCTGCGGCCATCACCGAAGAGAAGATCCTGAGCAAGCTGCGCCTGATGAAGGAGAGTCTGGAGAAGGACTTCGGCATAGGGAATCCGCGCATCGGCGTGCTTAGCCTGAATCCCCACAGCGGGGACAGCGGCCTGCTGGGCACCGAGGAGCAGAACATCATCATCCCTGCAATACGCAAGGCTGTAGAAGAAGGCATCATGGCCTTCGGGCCTTTCTCGCCGGACGGCTACTTCGGCATGGGCCACTACGAGCAGTTCGACGCCACTCTGGCGATGTATCACGATCAGGGGCTGGCGCCGTTCAAGGCTATCGCCTTCGAAGACGGCGTAAACTATTCTGCCGGCCTTCCCGTGGTGCGCACCTCGCCGGACCACGGCACGGCGTTCGAGCTTGCCGGGCGCGACGAGGCGGATCCCCGCTCGATGCGCGCAGCCATCTTCGCAGCTATCGATATCTGGAAGCACCGTCAGGCCTGGAAGGCCCTGCAGGATGGCAAGATGCCCGAGCAGAAGCCCATCGACGAAGAGAAGCCCCGTCCCGGCCGTCCGCAGATAGCGTAGTTATTCCGGTTTAGAGACCTTTACGTCGTACCCGAACCAGTCGTTCAGGGTATCGTTCACCTTTTGCTCCAAGGCGGGGGTCATGCAGCCGGATACCTTCTTCCAGACCCAGCCGATTACAGCCGCATCGTCCACCAGGCCCAGCAGGCCGAGGGTCTTCTTGGGCAGAAGGTCGTGAGGGACCACTATGTAGATGATGCCGGCATACACGAGGGCCTTGTCTTTCGGGGAAAGGTCCCCGTCGGTCAGCGCGTAGTAGAAGCGCAGCACGATGCGCGTCGCCTCCCTCCCGGCACGCCTTGAATATTCCAAGATCTTGTTCCAGGCATTCCTGGCCGGCCGTTTCCAATCGGCGTCCTTGATTTTTGCTACGAGCGACGCCACAGGTTTCTTCAGCATCGAGTAGATGAGTATGAGAAGGCAGATGGTAAGCATAATGTATTATAATGGATAGATTTCTGCACCGATGAAGGAGATCAGCTGTTCTGGATTGATTTTCAGCTGGAGGCCACGAACACCGGCGCTTATGTAGATATAATCGTATAACAAGGCGGACTCGTGAATGAAGGTAGGAAGTGGCTTTTTCATCCCGATCGGAGAGCAGCCGCCGCGGATGTATCCGGTTTCCGGAAAGAGTTCCTTCATGTGAATCATCGCGCAGGACTTGTTCCCCGAAATTCGCGCCGCCACCTTCAGGTCCACCTCCATATCCCCGGGCATCACACATACAAAGAGGCCATTACGGTCGCCCCGCAGCACGAGAGTCTTGAATACCTGCCCGATAGGCTCCCCCAACTCCGCCGCCACGTGCTCCGCCGCGAGATTGCTTTCGTCCACCTCATAGGGAATGAGCCCGTACGGCACCCCCGCCGCCTCAAGCAGCCGTGCCGCATTGGTCTTCTGTATATGATTGCCCGACGCCATAGTGTTTACAAAGATAGTGATTATTTGCTCACGCACCTTCTGGGTGCTGAAGGTGTCCCGGAAAAACGGGTCGACCATTTTTTGGCCTACCCGTCAAGAAAAACCCGGAAAACCTCTACGGGTGGGGCGTTTTTAGGCCGGCCTGTAGAGAAAAACCCGCGAAACCTCTACGGGTGGGGTGTTTTTAGGCCGACCTGTAGAGAAAAACCCGCGAAACCTCTACGGGTCAGCCGTATTTTGCCCTACCCGTCGAGGAAAACCCGCAAAAAGTAGCAAGAATAATGGGCGAGGCATTTTTGCTATCTTTGTAGGAACATCTTAACCGAACACATTATGGTAGCACTCATCACAGGGGCTTCCCGGGGTATTGGGGAGACCATCGCATTGGAACTTGGCAGGCTTGGATTCGACCTGGCGCTCGTGGGGCGGGACAGGGAGAGTCTGGAGGAGATCGCGGGGAAGGCTGAAGGCATTAAGACCCACTGCATCGTGGCGGATCTTTCCAAGGTGGAAGCCGCCAAGGGCATTGTGGAGGAAACAGCAAAGGCTTTGGGAGGCATCGACCTTCTGGTGAACTGCGCCGGAGTGCCGCAGAATGGGCCTTTTACGGATGTGACACCGGAAGAGTGGGACCGGGTGTTCGCGGTTAACGCCAGAGCGCCGTTCTTCATCTGCCAGGCGGCATTCCCCTACCTGAAGGCGTCGCAGAAGCCCATCGTCATCAACATTTCCTCCGTGGTGGGATTCAAGGGATACGCCAACCAGAGTGTGTATTCATCGTCCAAGCATGCGCTGGCAGGTTTCACTCAGGTATTTGCCAAGGAGGTTCAGCCTTTCGGCATCCGCGTGCATCTTATCAGCCCCGGCGCCGTTGCTACGGAGATGGTGCGGAAGATGCGTCCTGACATCAATCCTTCCGAGTTGATCCAGCCGGAGGAGATTGCGGAGATCGTCCGTTTCCTGGTGACGCGCAAAGGCACCGGCACCATCGACGAATTCTACATCCGCCGCTACTCCGGCCTCGCCTTTGACTAGTAAATCACCGTCAACTTATCGGCGGCCAAACGACCCGAGACAACGAGCAGCCGCAATTCGGAGGCGCGGACGGGGGTTTTGAAGAGGCGTTCAAAGGAGTTGCCGGTGCGCACGGTGGCCTTGTCGACCGTAGTGTAAAGGCCACCGCCGAAGGTGGTCTGGATTTCCAGGGCGCAATCGGAATCGGGCCCCCACTCCAGCACAATACCCTTTATTTCGCGCTCCTGATCCACAGGGACGGTCACGAAATCGCCACGCCCAAGCGAAACCGGGAACGGGCCATCTCCAGAAGCAGCCGCACATCCAACAGGCACGCTGCCATCGGGGTTAAGCATCAGCAGACGCTGCTGCAGACCCAGATCCTCGGAAGAAGCACGCACCATCACATTGTACTCCCCGGGCTCATACACAAACTTGAACCCCGCATCCAGAATGCGGAAAGCTTCCGGCCCGAGGGTGAACTTCACGGTCTTGGTCTCCCCCGGCTCCAGCGACACACGCTCAAACCCGCGCAGCTGCTTCTCGAAGACGGTAAGGGACGAAACGCGGTCGTGCAGATAAAGCTGCACAATCTCATCCCCGGCACGGCTGCCTGTATTGGTCACATCCACCGACACCTCCAGGCTCTCCCCCGGCCTTATCGCAGTAGAAGATAGCTTCAGCCCGGAATACTTAAAGGTGGTGTAGCTCAAGCCATAACCGAAATTATAGAGCGCACCGTTCACGCGGGCCTGAGTGCCGGAAACACCCGGCCTGTTGTCTGCATCTATCTGTGAATTAGGCTTATAGGGAAAGTTGAAAGGTATCTGCCCAACAGTCTTGGGGAAGGTGACGGTAAGCTTTCCGCCCGGATTGTAATCCCCCAGAAGGGCCATGGCCACGGCGGTGCCGCCATACTGCCCGGGATACCAAGCCTCGAGGATGGCATCCGCATTGCGGTCCGCCCAGTTGATGGAAAGCGGACGGCCGTTCACCAGCACCACCACCAGTGGCTTGCCGGTCTTCTTCAGCTCCATCAGAAGCCTGTTCTGATGCCCCGGCAACTCCAGCGAACTGCGGCTGCGGTTCTCTCCGCAGGTGCGGCTGTTACCCCCGACCACGGCAACGACCAGGTCGGACGCACGGGCGGCCTCGACCGCTTCTGAAATCTGCGCCTGCTCCTCGGCATCCGGCTCCACGGGAACCAGCTCCGAATCCGGCCAGGACTTGTCCACCACCTCGCAGCCCTTCACATAACGCACCTCAGCCTTACCTTCCAGGGCCTTCTTCAGGCCGGCAAAAACCGAAACATTCTCGGTATTCCTTGGGCCATAGTGCAGGTTCGCGTATGAGGTGTTGTCGGCATTGGGGCCGGTCACCAGCACGCGGCCAAGCGACCCGGCATCCAGCGGCAGCACACCATTATTCTTCAGAAGCACAAGGCTTTCCAGCGATGCCCGGAGGGCCACTTTCGCATTCTCAGGGCCGGCAACCACGGCATCGGCAGCCTTGAAATCTTCCTGGTAGGGATGGTCGAAGAGACCTACCAGGAACTTCACGCGCAGGATATCCCGCACGCGCTCGTCGATCACCGACATGGCCACGGTGCCCTCCTCCACCAATTCCCTCAGGGGAAGCACGTAGCTGTCCGGGCTGCGGAAGGTGCAGCGCACATTAAGGCCTGCCTCAACACTCTGGCGCACAGCCTCTTTCATGTCGGCGGCGGTGCGATGCTTCATGTAGAGATATTCCACCGCATCGCTGTCGGAAACCACGTATCCGCGGAAGCCGAAATCCCCGCGCAGGCGCTCGTAGAGCCAGTAATGGCTAGACTGCACGGGCGTGCCGTCGTAGTCGTTGTAGCAGCTCATCGCGCCCAGCAGACCGGCCCGACGGATCACCTCACGCCAGGGGTAAACGTGCACATTTTCCATTTCGTGGAGAGACATCTGCGGGTCCGTGCGGGCCATCCCCTCCCGGGCGCCCTTGTTGTTGGAATACCCGAGATAGTGCTTGCCGGTAGCGGCCACTCCCCCATCTTCCTGAAGGCCCTTCACCATCTGCACGCCAAGCTCTGCAACCAGGTAGGGATCCTCCCCGTAAACCTCTTCGTAACGGCCCCAGCGCTGGTCGCGCCCGACGTCGAGGATGGGAGCATAGATGTTGGTGTAGCCCAGCAGACGGGCCTCCTGCCCGGTAATGCGGCCTACCTCACGGATGAGCTCGCGGTCCCAGCTGTGCCCCAGGCCGAGCTGGGTGGGGAAATTGGTGGCCTTGTATGCCTCGACTCCGCGTATGCCTTCGTCGGTGAAGTCCACCGGGATGCCCAGGCGCGTCTCTTCTATAAAGAACTTCTGCACCGTGTTCAAGGCTTTCGCGTGGGCGGATGCAGGCCAGACGTTGGGATTCTCTTCGGGCTGAAGCACAGTCCTGGCGTTGATGTACGAATTCAGATGCTCGTCTATCGCACCCATGCCGTCCTTCCATATCCTGTTCTTCCATTCCGGGGTGGGAAGGTCGTCCTGCAGCACGCGCCGGTAGCCGTAGAGAGTGACCATCTGGCAGGTCTTTTCTTCCAGGGTCATCTGCCCCAGAAGGTCCTCTATGCGGGCATCGATGGGCGCGGAAGGGTCTTCGTAGACGTCCATGCGGCCGTTTTTGTTAAGGTCGATCCAGCCTTTGTGGTAGATCTTGGAGGGTTTGACCGGCTTGGCGGGGTCCTTCGCTTCGCTCAGGATGACAGGAGAAGCCAGGAGGATGCAGGCGAGGAGGAGGCGGTATTTCATTTGGGAGATGTAATGGTTCTAACGAGAGGGTCGATTTCTTCGTATTCGTAGCCCCGGGTAAGGGCGAATTTGAAGAGCTTCAGGCGGCCCTGAGGGTCGTCTTGCAGGGAGTGCCATTTAGTCTCCAGCAGCTTCTGGAGGCGGGCGGAGGCCTTGTCGGAGTCTATCTCTTCCAGCGCGGCGGAAATCACCTGGTCGGAGATGCCTTTGGCGCGGAGCTGGAATCGTATCTTGATGGGGCCCCAGCCCTGCAGGGAGGCCTTTTCGCGGGCAAAGGCGGAGGCATAGCGGGAATCGTCCACGAACTTGTCCGCAATCAGCGCGGCCACCATTTCGTCGGCCTTTTCCCGGTCCCCTTCCAAACGCTCCAGCGCCTTCCGGCGGATGTCCGCCACGCAGTATTCCCGCTTGGCGCAGAGGGCTTCGAGCTGGTTTTTTATGGCTTTGAAATCGTCCATAACCCTAGAAGTCAAATCCTACGCCCACATAGGCGCTCCAGCCGCGGAAATCCGACCACTGCAGACGGGCCCTGACCGGGCCGATAAGGGAGTCGTAGGCCAACTCTCCGCAGAGGCCGAGATAGGTTGGGGCAAGATGACTGAAAGATGTAGGAAGACCGTCATTGTCCATAAAATAACCGGCCATCAGGCTACTGTAGAAGTTCTTGGCAAGCCTGGCGCGGAAATCCAGGTTGAGCACGGCCACGAAACTCTTGGCCGGAGTCACCTGATTGAAGCCGACGAAAGGCACCTGGGTGTCGAGATAGCGCCCGCGGAAGGTGCCGCCCACATAGTTGGCATAGAAGAGGTTCTCTTCCTCAGGGCTGATTATGGTGCGGGTATAGAACTCCGGGAGGATGGAGAACCAGTCGTTCACATTGAAGACCGTACGCACATCCATGCTCAGCATCTTGGTCCTCGTGTTGAAGGGGATTTTGAGGTCCACCCCCACGTTGATTCCCTTGCTGGGGAAGTAGAGATCGTCCAGGGTGTAGTGGCGGAAGGAGCCGTAAAGGGAGGTGAAGTGCTTGCTGAGGAGCTGCATCTGGTCTTTAGGCACAGCGTTGCCCGAATCGGTCAGCCAGGACTCCACGCCATAGTGTTCATACTTGATGCCGGTGCGGAAATCGAAAGTGTCGTATTTGATTCCCGAAAGATAGGCATCCAGGGTGGCAGTGCGGAAACCTGTCTGATAGTTGTAGTAGCTCTGGCGTATCTTGGCGTTGGTGAATCCCAACCTGCCCTCCACGTTGATGGCAGGCAGGCGCGGATCCACATAGGTGTATCTCAGCTGGCCATACCAGCGGGAACCGAGGCGCCCTTCGAAGTCCAGGCGAGGGCCACGCAATTTATTGACATTCAGGCCTATGTTCAGCATGGCGGCCACCAGCTCCTCCGTGTCTGCACGGCCCGCAGCACCTATGCGGTGCACGGGGCCCTTGGTGCAGTTGAAATTGAGGATATAGCCGTCTTCCCTCTTGGAAAGGGTGTAGTTCACCGATTCCAGGGCATCCAGAGCGAAGAGGGCGGACACCGCCTCGTTTATCTGGGGAGCCATCACCTCATCCCCCACCTTGATACTGACATAGCGCTTGAGGTAGACAGCATCCTCATCGTCCACTCCGTTGAAACGGATGTCGGAGATGCGCACCGCCTGGCGGGTGATATCCACTGCCTTGGGGGCCTGGAGCCTGGTGCCGGCGGAATGCGTCCTGGCCTTTATTTCCGCGAACTTATCCGCATTTTCCAGCGCCGACCGATAGCCTCTGGCGAGGATGGTGTCGACGGCCTCCGTGTTGAAGCTCATCATGCTGTAGCCGGTCATGTCCGGATGGAGGGTGACGTCGGTGTGGCGGTAGTTGCCCACGTAGGCCTCACGGCCGAGCATTTCCGTCACCTGCATCACCAGGTCCATGATGTTGTTGATCTGGGCGTAGGAGAGGTCGGCATCTGCCAGCACCACTCCTATTATTATGTCTGCTCCCATGGAACGGGCCAGGTCGGTGGGATAGTTGTTGCGGGTACCTCCGTCGATCAGGATCATGTCTTTGTAGCGCACGGGCTCGAAGAGCACCGGGATCGACATGGTGGAGCGCATGGCGGTGTTGAACGGGCCGGAGGACCAGTTCTTCGCCTTGCACGAAACCACGTCCGAAGCCACGCAGAAGAAGGGTATGGGCAGGGTGGTGAAGTCGGTAGAATCCTGGTAACCCACTGTCCTGGAGGCAATTATGTTATTCACATTGAAGCCGTAGGCATAGCCTGCGGGCAGGCTGTTAAGGGTCGTGGTGGCAGCAGCGCCGTTCACCAGGTCCTCTTCCTGCGCCGCACTCAGGTGCACACCCTTCTTGCGGGCGGCAGCCAGCACCCCCTCCTCCACCTTTGCCGCGAAATCCTCCTTGGAATAGTGGAATGGGAGGGAAATCAGATAGCGCTGCTGGCGCATCTTTTTATTGTAGGATACGAAGTCCTGGCTGATCTTGTCCGACAGGGCGAGGCTCCAGTCCATCCCCCGCACCAGGGTATCCAGTTCGTCGCCTGTGTATCCGAGGGCGTAGAGGCCTCCGATCAGGCCTCCCATGCTGGTGCCGAGCACCATATCCACCGGAATCTGCTGCTCTTCCAGGTATTTGATGACGCTGACGTGCGCCGCACCCTTTGCACCGCCTCCGCTGAGCACGAGAGCCACGGTAGGCCGCTTCTGCTCCTTGCGTATCTTGTCCATCTTCGCCCGCATCTTAAGGAACACCAGGGAATCCTCTTCAGGATTGGTGCTTGTGGCGGCAAGGCGGACCTCCACAGGCGGCCGTTTCTGCCTTGGCCGGCGGGTAGAGCGCTGGGCACCGGCGCCCACGCAGCAGAAGATAAGGATGAATGCGAGTATGTACCGAAGCTTAATCATAGTAGTGGCTGTTTTCTTCGTTGTGGAGGTAGTTTACCTCGGTTTTCTGCACCTGTCCGGCCAGAAGGCCGCAGGCAGCGTAGATGTCTTCCCCGCGCGAGGCGCGTATGGTGCAGGTGATGCCATTGGCGTTCAGGCGGTCCCGGAAGGCCTCCATCACGTTCTGGGGGGAAGTGCCGTAGGGGAAGTCCGGGATCTGGTGGAAGCGGATGAGGTTCACCCGGCACTCCAGGCCCTTCAGCAGGCGGATGAGGGCATCCGCATGGCGCTTGGTGTCGTTCCATCCGGCGAACATGGTGTATTCGAAGGACACCCTCCTCTGCCCGCTCCAGTCGTACTGACGGATGAGGGCGATGACATCTTTTATGGGCCAGACCTTCTCTACCGGCATCATCTTCACTCGCTCCTCGCTGAAGGGGTTGTGGAGGCTGATGGCAAGGTGGGAGCGGTGTTCGTCCAGGTAGCGCTTGAGCTGGGGCAGCACGCCGATGCTGGAGACGGTGATGCGCTTGGGGCTCCATCCGAACCCCCAGTCGGCAGTGAGGGCCTCTATCGCCTTGGAAACGGCGTCGTAGTTGTTCAGGGGCTCTCCCATCCCCATGAAAACGGCGTTGGTGAGGGAGTCGGCCTCGTCGATGGAAACGAACTGGTTGAGGATATCCGCGGCCTGCAACTGCCCGTGGAAGCCCCCGCGGCCGGTCATGCAGAACGCGCAGTTCATGGCGCAGCCGGCCTGGGATGACACGCACAGGGTGCGGCGGTCTCCGTCCGGGATGACCACGGATTCGATGGCGGAAGTTTCCACCAGGCTGGCGCCGAGCGGGGCCTCCACCTTGAACAGGTATTTGACGGTGCCGTCGGCGCTGACCGCCTTCCCTATGGGAGCCTCTGCTCCCAGCTGGAAACGCTGGCTGAGAGTCTCCCTGTTCCCCTTGGAGAGATTGGTCATTTCTTCGAAGGAGCGGACCTTCGAAACATACACCCAGCGGGCTATCTGTTTGGCGACGAACGGCTTGAAGTCGCATCTCGATGCGACGGATTCGAGTTCTTCCGGATTAAGGCCAAGTATCTTTTCCATACGTTAGCAAAGTTAAGCAATTTTTGCCTATATTTGCCTTCGGGCATGAGCCCTTTAATTATTAAATTATTTCATTATGGCTAAAGAAGCAGAAGTAAAGGCCACAGATCTCAATGCCGCCAAGCTGAAGGCATTGCAGGCCACGATCGACAAGATTGAGAAAGATTACGGGAAAGGCACGATCATGAAGTTGGGAGACCAGCCAGAATGGAGTGACGCCCAGGTGATTCCAAGCGGCAGCGTCGCCCTCGACCATGCCCTCGGCATCGGAGGTTACCCCCGCGGGAGAATCATCGAAATCTACGGGCCGGAGTCCAGCGGTAAGACAACCCTGGCCATCCATGCCATCGCGCAGGCCCAGAAGGCGGGCGGAATCGCCGCTATGATCGATGCGGAACACGCATTCGACCGCACCTACGCAAAGGCTCTCGGAGTGAACCTCGAGACTTTGCTGATCTCGCAGCCGGACAACGGCGAACAGGCCCTTGAAATCGCAGACAATCTCATCCGTTCGGGAGCGATAGACATCGTAGTCATCGACTCGGTGGCAGCCCTCACCCCCAAGGCAGAGATCGAAGGCGAAATGGGGGACAACAAAGTGGGCCTCCAGGCACGCCTGATGAGCCAGGCGCTCCGCAAGCTCACTGCAAACATTTCCAAGACGAACACCTGCTGCATCTTCATCAACCAGCTGCGCGAGAAGATAGGCATCATGTTCGGCAACCCTGAAACCACCACCGGAGGAAACGCCCTGAAGTTCTACGCATCCGTGCGTATCGACGTGCGCCGCACCACCCAGCTCAAGGACGGCGAGGAAGCCACCGGCAACCGCACCCGCGTGAAGGTGGTCAAGAACAAGATGGCTCCGCCTTTCAAGAAGGCAGAGTTCGACATCGTTTTCGGCGAGGGCATCTCCCACAGCGGTGAGCTGGTGGACCTCGGCGTGGAGTTCGATGTCATCCAGAAATCAGGTTCCTGGTTCAGCTACAATGGCGACAAGCTTGCCCAGGGGCGCGAAGCCGTCAAACAACTTCTCAAAGACAACCCCGAACTGGCCGACGAGATTGAAACCAAGATCCGTGAGGCACTTAAAGCGGTTAAGGACTGATGGCAGAGAAAAAAATCATTTTGACTGGAGACCGCCCCACGGGGCGGCTCCATATCGGGCATTACGTAGGGTCGCTGCGCAGGCGCGTCGAGCTCCAGAACAGCGGGGAATACGATAAGATATTCATCATGATTGCCGATGCACAGGCACTCACCGACAATGCCGACAATCCCGAAAAGGTGCGTCAGAACATTATCGAGGTGGCCCTGGACTACCTGTCGGCAGGGCTGGATCCGGAGAAGAGCAATCTCTTCATACAGAGCCAGATAAGCGAGCTCACCGAGCTCACCTTCTTCTATAATAACCTGGTGACGGTGCAAAGGCTTCAGCGCAATCCTACCGTGAAGCAGGAGATACAGCTGCGCGGCTTCAACGACGATGCCGCGGCGGACAACAAGGCCGGCATTCCGGTTGGCTTCTTCTGCTACCCCATCAGCCAGGCGGCGGACATCACGGCTTTCAAGGCCACCACGGTTCCTGTCGGGGACGACCAGCTACCCATGATCGAGCAGACCCGCGAGATCGTGCGCAGGTTCAACACCACCTATGCACCCGTGCTGGTGGAGCCTTCGGCCCTGCTGCCGGAAGGGGAATCCTGCATGCGCCTTCCCGGCACCGACGGCAAGGCCAAGATGAGCAAGAGCCTTGGCAACTGCATCTATCTGTCGGATACCTCCGAGGCCGTGCGCGAGAAGATCCGCGGCATGTACACGGATCCTGGGCATTTGCAGGTCAGCGACCCCGGAAAGGTGGAAGGGAACACTGTGTTCACATATCTGGATGCCTTCTGCAAGCCTGAGCATTTCGAGAAGTTCGCTTCCTGCTTCGTTGGGAAGAAGGTTTCGTTCTCGTTTGCTTCGCTGGACGAGATGAAGGCGCAGTACCGCGCCGGCGGCCTTGGGGACGTGATGTGCAAGAACTTCCTCTATGAGGTTCTGGAAGATACCCTCGCTCCTATACGCGAGAGGCGCCACAAGTTCGAGCAGGACATTCCCTATGTGTACGAAGTGCTGCGCAAGGGCTCAGAAGCAGCCCGCGAGGTTGCCGCTCAGACCCTTGCCGAGGTCAAGCGCGCCATGAAGATCAACTACTTCGAGCCCGGCGTGCTGGATGCCCTGATTGCCGAGCAGAGCGAGAAGTACCGGTAGATGCTTCCGGGTCGTGGTTTCTGGGCCGTGGCAGATTGCAGCGCTTTCGGGCCGTGGCGGCCAACTAACTGAATTTCAACCATTTAACCACAAACCTCCCCTCTTGTTTTTCAGGGGAGGCTTGTAATTAACACGCTGATAATCAGCGCCATATCTGCCACGCGCTATTTCAGCCGGCAACGACGGAGAAGCCGCTTTATTATTCTTCGGCCAGGGCTTTGTTGAAGCACTCGCGGCAGAGGGGCTCGTAGATGTCCTTCTCGCCAAGCACAACCAGTTTGCGGCTCTTGCTGAGGCGATGGGAATGGTTGGCGAGGCCGCCGCATTTTACGCAGATGGCGTGCACTTTCTGCACGTCTTCGGCTATGGCCATGAGGGCCGGGATGGGGCCGAAGGGCTTCCCAAGATAGTCGGTGTCCAGGCCTGCGGCAATCACGCGGACCCCGCGGTTGGCCAGTGCCTGGCAGACCGCTGCCAGATTCTCTCCGAAGAACTGCGCTTCATCAATACCAACAACCTGCACCTCGGGGCCGATCTTGAGCATCTCGGCAGCATCCTTGATGGGCTTGCTGGTGATGCTGTGGGAATCGTGCGAAACCACTTCCACGTCGGAATAGCGGTTATCCACCGATGGCTTGAAAATGGCGATCACCTGGTTTGCAAACTGGGCCCTGCGGAGCCTGCGGATGAGTTCTTCTGTTTTCCCCGAGAACATGGAGCCACATACGACTTCGATGCAGCCGCTCTTTTTGGTATTGTTTTCTGCGTACATTTTGGTTAAATTTGTCGTCGACTTGTTGTGCAAAGATAGCAATAAGTCCCGTTTTATGAAAGGAAAACTTTACATTGTGCCAACCCCGGTAGGGAACCTTGAAGACATGACCTTCAGGGCTGTGGAGATATTGAAGGAGGCGGATCTGATCCTGGCCGAGGATACGCGTACGAGTTCCGTTCTCCTGGATCATTACGGCATACGCAGGCCGCTGCAGTCGCATCACAAATTCAATGAGCACCAGACTGCCGAACGCGTTAAGGAAGTCATCGCCTCCGGCAAGAATGTGGCGCTGATAAGCGACGCCGGCACCCCCGGCATCTCCGATCCGGGCTTCCTGCTTGCCCGCACCTGCGCGGCGGAAGGCATTGAGGTTCAGACGCTTCCCGGCGCCACCGCATGCATCCCTGCCATTGTATCTTCCGGCCTGCCTTGCGACCGTTTCTGCTTCGAAGGATTCCTCCCGCAGAAAAAGGGCCGCCAGACCCTGCTGCAGTCCCTGGCCGCCGAGTCCCGGACCATGGTTTTCTATGAATCCCCCCGCCGTCTGGTGAAGACTCTGGAGCAGTTTGCGGAAGTCTTCGGGCTGGAACGCCCGTGCAGCGTCGCGCGCGAGATCTCCAAGCTCCACGAGGAGCATGTCCGCGGCAGCCTTTCCGAGGTGCTGGAGCATTTCCGGGCCGAGGAGCCGAAAGGCGAGATAGTCGTGGTCGTGGGTGGCGCGGTTGTCGAAAAGGGGGAACACAAGAATAAATATAAGGAGTAGGAGGGTCGTGGCATGAAGGCTTCTTTTAAGACGGGGGCAATCGCCCTCGCTTTTCTCGTCCTTGGCTTTGAACTGGCGTTGTTCGTGCATCGCGCCGCGGTTGAACGCGTGGTTGCCAACCGCGACAGGCCGGATACGGTGTATGTTGTTCAAGGGTCCGTCGGCAGGGTATCCGCTCCTCAAGCCGACCGCTTCGCGGCCCCTCCCGTCTCCGACGGGCCCCTCCCTCTACATCCGAGGGCGGATATGGCGTCCGGAGCGGATACCCTGCCGACGGGTGGGGAACCGGTGGTAGTGGAGAGAAGGGGCAGCCATGGGGCGGCGGCGAGGGCGATGTATGAGAAGGCGCCGCAGAGGCGGGTGGAGAGTTTCCGCTTCAATCCGAATACAGTGACTTTGGAAGAACTGTGCCGGCTGGGGTTCACCGAGAAGCAGGCGCAGTCGATAATCAACTACCGAGAGAAGGGCGGCAGGTTCAGGAGGAAGGCAGATTTTGCAAAGAGCTATGTGGTGGCAGATTCGGTGTACAAACGCCTGGAGCCGTTCATCGACATCCCCAAAATCGATATTAATAAGGCGGATTCCGCGGCGTTCGACGCCCTTCCCGGAATCGGCGGCTGGTTTGCGCACAGGATGGTAGAGTACAGGGAGCAGCTGCGTGGGTACAGTTGCCCGGAGCAGTTGATGGAAATCTGGCATTTCGATCAGGAAAAGTTCGATGGGCTAAAAGACCTCATAACATGCTCGCCATCAGAACCTTATCCCTTCTGGACCGGCAGCGTGGAAGATATCCGCAACCACCCCCATATCCGCAACTGGCAGACCGCCCGGGACATCGTTTTCTATCGCGATCACAATCCGCCGGAAAAACTGACTGTCGATGGCCTGCTCCAGGCCGGGATAATCACCGAAGAACAGGCAGGGCGTCTCCGCCGTTGCCGGCTGAAATAGCGCATGGCAGATATGGCGCTGATTATCAGCGTATTAATTACAAGCCTCCCCTGAAAAACAAGAGGGGAGGCTTATGCTTAAATGGTTGAAATTCAGTTAGTTGGCCGCCACGGCCCGGAGGCGCTACAATTTGCCATGGCCAGGAAGGGCCGGGCCGTGTCTGGAAGGTGGTTTTAGGGCGGGCAGACACCAGGAAGGGCCGGGCCGTGTCTGCAAGGCAATTGACGGGCGGGAAGCTGGGTACATCCAAGCATCATCCGCGAGGATGATGGTCCAGGATGGCCTTCTGCCAGGTGGCAGTGTCGATGTGGGTATAGATTTCGGTAGTGAGTATACTCTCGTGGCCCAGCATTTCCTGCACAACACGCAGGTCCGCACCATTCTCGATCAGGTGCGTAGCAAAACTGTGGCGGAAAGTATGGGGGGATATCTCCTTGTCCACCCCGGCCAGCAACGCGGCCTTTTTGACCATGTTGAACACCGAAACCCGGCTCAGGGGCTTGCCGAAGCGGTTCAGGAACACATAGTCGTCGTAGGCGGGGTCGAAGGCATCCGGGCGCATGGCGAGCCAATCTCTATAGGCCTCCACAGCTGCCCCGCCCATGGGTACCAGGCGCTCCTTGTCCCCTTTTCCTATGATGCGCACGAAGCCTTCCGTCTCGTAGACGTTGGAAATCTTCAGAGAACAGACTTCCGAAACGCGGAGGCCGCAGCCATAGAGGATTTCCAGGATCGCGCGGTCCCGGACCCCGTTCCAGCTGCGGGTATCCACACCTTCGATAATGGCTGTAACCTCATCTACAGAAAGCACTTCCGGGAGATATTTGCCCAGTTTGGGATACTCTACGGCATCGCAGGGATTGTCGCTTCGCTCCCCTTCCAGCACCAGATAGTCGAAAAACGAACGCAGAGAGCTCAGGAGGCGGGATTGGCTGCGTTTGGAGATGGACCCCGAACGGGAGGCGAGGTAGTTGCCTATGTCAAAGCTTTCGGCACGCAGGGGATCCCCCTCAAAACCCGAAAAGAACGCAGAGACATCTGAGCAGTAGGACGACGTGGTGTTTTCAGACATATTCCGTTCCACCCGCAGGTAGTAGCGGTACGCCTTCAGCATTTTGTCTTTCAGATCAGCCATATCTCCACAAATATAAATAAAAATAGTATATTTGTAGGCTATGCGCAGTAAGAAGGCAGTCATATTGTTCAGTTTGCTCCTCGCAACCATGCTTTGCGGGTGCACCAAGGAATCCGACCGGAGTGCCTACCCCCGGGAGGAGTTCGTGCTGGTGTACTACTGCGCCGGGTTCAACGACCTGTCTTCCAACATCCAGGGCAACCTGAGCGTGTTGAAAAAGGCCGATCTCCCGTTCAAGGGGTCCAAGCATAAAGTGCTGACATTCACCCACTTCGCCACCACCAACAACGATTTCAATACCCTCACTCCCTCGCATCTGGTGCAGCTCACGAAAGACTTCGGAAAGGTCCATGCGGACACCCTCCTCACCCTGGAGCCCACCCGCTATGCAACGGATCCCGAAGTGATGCACGAGGTTCTGGAGGCCGTCAGGAACATGTATCCCAACGCCCACTACGGGCTGGTGGTGTCTTCCCATGGCACGGGGTGGCTCCCCGCCGGCAAATACAGCAGCGGCAGCGTGATCCAGTTCTCCAACAGGAGGCATGCTGAGGGCCTGCCCATCTACCGCTACAACGAGAACCCCGACGAACCCAAGGTCAAAACCTTCGGGGCTGAGGTGAAGATGCAGAACGGGCAGAAACTATCCCAGGAAATGAGCATACAGAGCATGGCCGCGGCCATCCCCATGCATCTGGACTACCTGCTTTTCGACGCCTGCCTCATGGGCGGGGTGGAGGTCGCATACGAGTTCAAGGATGTGGCAGACAAGGTGGCATTCTCCCCCACCGAGGTGCTTGCAGACGGGTTTGATTACTCGGATATCAGCACCCTCCTCAGCGACACTCCCAGCATCGAGGGCTTCTGCAAGCTGTATTTCGACCACTACGACAAGATGAACAGCTATGCCACCATCACCGTAGTGAACTCTTCCGGGATGGAAGCTTTTGCGCAGACCTGCAAGACCCTGTTCAGCAAATACCGCAGCAGCATTTACGCCCTTAACACACTGAGCGGGGTGCAGCCCTATTTCCGCTCCGGGCACCACTGGTTCTACGACCTGCAGGACATCCTGCAGAAGGCCGGCATGTCGCCCGCAGACAAGAACCTGTTCCAGCAGGCCCTCGATTCATGCATCAGCTACAAGGCCACCACTCCCATGTTCCTCTCCATCGACATCGTCACCTACAGCGGCCTGAGCATGTATATGCCGGGGGCCGGGGATGCCGGGCTGAACGAGTTCTATAAGACTCTTAAGTGGAACAAAGCCACAGATTTGGTAGAATAAGCAAAAATATCTATATTTGCGCCCGCATTTCATAAAACCCTATTGAAGGGCTTTGGTGCAATGGGATCCGGACCCAGTTTTCCGGATTGAGTAACACATTTTAAAAATAAAGAAATGAAGCATTTCGCACTTAACGGCCAGACCCGTGAGGTTGGCAACAAAGCAGTCATCAAGGCATTCCGCAAGCAGGGCCTCGTCCCTTGCAATCTCTATGGCAACGGAATGGACAACGTTCTCTTCACAGTTGTGGAAAAAGATCTCAAGGGCCTGCTCGGCACTCCCTATTCCCACATCATCGACCTTACCCTCGATGGGAATAAGACCTACACCGTGATCCTCCACGAGCTCCAGTTCCACCCCGTGAAAGACAACTGCCTCCACATCGACTTCCTCGCAGTAGACGAGAAGAAGCCCATCGCCATCAACGTTCCCATCAAGTTCGAGGGACACGCTATCGGCGTACAGAAGGGTGGTAAGTTTGTTCCCGGTGCAAGGAAGCTGCGCATCAGCGCCCAGATGGAGAACCTTCCGGACGATATCACCATCGACATCACCAAGCTCGACCTCGACAAGAAGATCAAGGCCGGTGACGTGAAGGTCGAGAAGGTTTCCGTGCTTACCGACAAAGACGCCATCCTCTGCCTCGTCAAGACCACCCGCAACGTGGACACCAGCGCAGCAGCCACTGAGGCCGAATAAAAATTGCTCCCATTATGGCAGGCGAGAGCTATCTGGTGGCAGGACTGGGCAACATCGGCCCGGAATACGCCGGAACCCGCCACAACATGGGTTTTATGGTATTGGATGCGTGGGCCCACGCATCCAATATCCATTTTGAAACACAACGTTACGGAGATCTTGCGGTAATCAGTCTGAAAGGCCGCAGCATCTATCTCCTCAAGCCCTCCACCTATATGAACCTTAGCGGAAATGCAGTCCGCTACTGGCTGAGCAAGCTTCCCGTCACCACGGAGAGGCTGCTTGTGATCTGCGACGACATCAACCTTCCGTTCGGCACGGTCCGTATGCGAAAGAGCGGGAGCGACGGCGGGCATAACGGGCTGAAGAACATTGAGGAAACGATTGAGACCAGGGACTACACACGCATCCGCCTCGGAGTCGGTCACGACTTCGCGGATGGTGCCCAGATAGACTATGTGCTCGGCACGCTTTCCGAGGAAGAGAAGGAAGCGATGCCCCAGATTTGCGAGAGGGTAATCCAGGGGGTGATAGACTGGATTTTTGTAGGTGCAGACCGCGCAATGAACGTCTTAAACACCAAAAATGCAACGAAAAAGGGTTGAAAAAGTATTTTTTTTCAAAAAAACTTTGCAATTCTTTAACTTATTGATTATCTTGCCACTCGCTAATTGGAAGCCACATAATACAGTACTATTTTATAAACCTTTAAATTAAAAAGAAATGAAAAAGCTTGTTGAAAAAATCAATGCTGAAATCGCTGATTTCCAGGTGAACGCTGAAGCTCAGCTCGTAAAGGGAAATAAGGCAGCAGGTGCTCGCGCACGCAAGGCCGCTCTCGCCCTCATGAAGGATCTCAAAGAGTTCCGTGCATGCTCCGTTGCTGAGGCTAAGAAATAATTTTGCAATTTTTGAAAAAAAACTTGCAACGTTCCTAAAACCGTCTGCATCTATATTGCAGGTTTAGGTTTTAGTACACGTCTAAGGGTCGAGGGCCGTGAGGCTGGCGGCCCTTTGCTTTTTTTCCCTTCTTTTACTAACTTTATGGCGATGAAACGTGTGCTGGCCATATTCCTCACCATACTGCTGCCCCTGGCCGGAGAGCAGGGAGCACTCGCGCAGAATGAGCACAAGGCACTCATCGTTCCCATCCGTTTCAACGACCTTCAGTTAATCACCCCGCACGAAAAGCTGGACAGTCTGGCCACAGAACTCTCAAAATATTACGAGGCGCAGTTCCGGGACAGCATCAAATTCGTTTTCGACGTATACAGGGAGGTGATGGTGAACGGATCTTATACCACTTTCGGCTCCAACCAGTCTTTCCGCCGCGACGCCCTTGCCTACAAGATGGCGCTCACGGTCTACAAAACCCTCTACGACCAGATGAACGTTGCCATCTACGACAACGACAACGACGGCCTGGTGAACGATATCATCCTCATCACACCCGGCATCTCGGAGCATGCCGGAGGCGGGGCGGAGCAGTTCTGGCCACAGTACATCGAGCTGGAGAGCAAGGATATCCCCTACCTGCGTATCCGCCCGACAGGTTTCGCCATTGTCCCCGAGCTGAATGCCGGGGGCGAGACTGCCGGCATAGGGATCCTGGCCCACGAATTCGCTCACATACTCGGGCTGAAGGACATGTACGACACGGACGATGAATCCAGCGGAGGCATCTGCCCCGGGCTCGGCATCACCAGCATTATGGACAGGGGCATGGAGAACGACTCCGGCAACACCCCTCCCAACCTGAATGCGATTGAGCGGGAGATCCTTGGCACCGGGGCCTGCGAGCTTCTGGAAACCGGAGGCGCATACACCCTGGAGCCCATCCACCTGAACGGGCGCTATTTCAAGATCCCCACCCTTGTGGAAAACCGCTATTATCTCATTGAAAACCGGCGTGCAGAGGGCTACGACGCCCATATAGGCGGGAGCGGCATGCTGATCTACAGGGTGGACAGGTCCGAGAACCAGGCGGGTTATTCGAGCTACTACCAGCGCACTCTAAACGCCCTGGAGAGATGGAGGCTGAACCAGGTGAACTGCAATCCTGAGTTCCCCGGCGCTGAGCTGCTGCCGGCGGTCAGGGACTCCCTCGACAGCTCCGCCGTATTCTGGCCCAGAGAAGGCCGGAAGGTGTTCAGCCCCGGCAGGATAGCCCTCATGGACATACAGAAGGAAGCGAACGGGGACATCTACTTCAAAGCACTCGAGCCGGTGCGGATGATAAAGGAGTCGATACTTCAGACCAGCGCCACTTTCACC
Organism: uncultured Bacteroidia bacterium; assembly: GCA_902768365.1. Classification (GTDB taxonomy): domain Bacteria; phylum Bacteroidota; class Bacteroidia; order Bacteroidales; family UBA932; genus Cryptobacteroides. The sequence continues at coordinate 40,733 of CACXKV010000004.1, forward strand.
TGGGCGGTCACGGAAGAGCTGGGGCCGGTGGACAGTTGCAAGTTCGAATGGTCTGCCCCGGGCTCCCCTGTTCACAGGGAGGACGGCATACGCACGACAGACAGCACCTATTCCTTCACGATAAGGGATCTGGCCCCGCGCACTGCATACAACTACAGGGCGAGCGTCTACTACCCCGACGGGGCATCCTACGGCACTGCCGGGAGTTTCGTCACGAAGAACCACCGGGAAGGCATCGCCAGATTCATCTACCTGGGGGACGCCGCAAGGAACAGGGACGGCAGTTTCCAGGCCGGGACGGCCATCCCGCTCGTGGTCTACAACAGTGTTGGTGAGCAGATCCGGTGGACCTTCAACGGCATTCCTATCAGCGCCGGGCAAGACGGCATGTGGAAGGTGCCGGGGAACGGTCTGCTGAAGGCCGAAATAGACCGCAAGGATGGAAGTAAAGAAGTGATAGTCAAAGAGATACAGGTAAAATGAGAAAGCTAGCCCTCATATCTTTCCTGCTGGTTGCAGCCCTCTTCTGGGGATGCGGCCAGACGGACCTGTCGGAAGGCTTCAAGCATAACGGGCAGCTGCGCATGGAGATCAAGGGCTACGTCACCTTCAGCTACGACCCCCTCACCTGCCAGCTGGGGTTCAACCGGGAAGATTGCGAGTTCCGCGTGAACTCCGACAACATGTCCGATTTCTTCATCCTGAAGCTGGATGAGATGCCCTCGGGCGAAGGCCAGAGAATAAATGGTGCAGCAACATGGACCACAGGTGACAATCTCCATTATAAAAAGACTATATTTGAGGTCGTTAAACTGGAAGGAAGCAAGATATGGCTGTGGTCTTCCGAAAGCCGTATTGCGGCCGTAGTGCAGGTATTATATTGATATTATGGTAAAAAGATATAGAGTAGCGGATTTCGTGTTCGGCATCAGCATGCCGGACGGGTTTTCCTTCGATTCACTCGCAATGACAAACCTGGCCCCCTTCGAGCTGGGCAGCTGCGCTGAAGAAGATATCTTCTGCCTGAGCGTGGAGGACACACTGCCGGACTTCCCCGAAAAGCCCCTGTACCGCACCGAAGACGGGCCGGGCTTTCCGGAGATTGCCCTCTTCGAGTCCGAAGGCGGATGGGTTGTGCGTGTGAAGCCTCTTCCACATCTTCCGGAAGCGTCCGTCATGTGGATGAAGGAGGATTTCTCCGAAGTACGGCTACAGTTCCTGAACCCTCGCGAAAGGCATTTCGCCCTCAATAACGCGTTGATGCTCGCCTTTGCCTTCTCCACAGCCCGCAGGGGCGCCCTGGAGATGCACTCTTCGGTGGTGATGAACGCCGGGAAGGGATATATGTTCCTGGGCAGGAGCGGCACGGGCAAGAGCACCCACAGCAGCCTGTGGATCAGGCACATACCGGGCACCGAACTCCTCAACGACGACAATCCCATCCTCCGCCTTATGCCGGACGGGGCCGTGCGTGTGTTCGGATCGCCGTGGAGCGGGAAAACCCCCTGCTACAAGGCCAAGGACGTGCTCGCCGGGGCTATAGTCAGCCTCAAACAGGCCCCATACAACAAGATTGAACGCCTCTCACCTATCCAGGCATACGCCACTCTCATGTCTTCATCTTCCGCTTTCAGGCCATTCAAGGCCCTTGCGGACGGATGGCATGATACCATGGAAAAGATTGCCGGCAAGGTGCCGGTTTTCCAGCTGGAATGCCTGCCGGACAGGGAGGCTGCGGAACTTTGCCACAGTACGGTGAATGGATAAACGGGTAGTTGCAAACGAGTTGCTGCTGGAAGAGGCAGCCAGCCTGATGGACGAGGGCCGCGAGGTGAACTTCACGCCCCTGGGCAGCAGCATGCTTCCCTTCATCAGAGGCGGCAAAGACAGCGTCCGCCTCCAGAAGAAGGCATCCGTGGAAGTGGGAGACATAGTGCTGGTGCGCCTTCCCGGCCCGCGTTATGTGCTTCACCGCGTCATCGGCATCCAAGGAGACGGCCTCACCCTCATGGGGGACGGGAACATAACCGGCACCGAGTCGTGCAGCAGAAGCGACGTGATGGGCACGGTGGTCGGGATAGTGAAGGGGAAGCGCACCGTGGTTCCGGGCAAGGCCCGGATCTGGCGCCTGCTTAAACCCGTAAGACGTTATTTATTAGGAATATACAGAAGAATAGCAATATGAAGATTAAAGACGGATTCACCCTGCGAACGATGCTCGGCGAGAATATCGTGGTAGGAGAAGGCCTTTCCCAGGTCAATTTCAACAAACTCATCACCCTCAACGAGACAGCCGCATTCCTCTGGAAAGAAGTTTCCGGGAAAGAGTTCACCAAAGAAGACCTGGTGAAGCTGCTGACAGATAATTATGAGGTGGAAGAAGAGCGTGCCGCCGCAGATGTGGACAAGCTCATCGACACCTGGATCAAAGAAGGCATAGCAGAAGAATGAGAAGCTTCCGCAACTGCATGAAAGCCCTGTACGGGATGTCTGCGCCTGTGAGGTGGCGGATGGGCGTGAGCGTGCTGATAGGCATCGCGCGCATAGCCGCATCCCTGGCTTTCGTGTGGGCGAGCAAGCATCTGGTAGATATTGCCACCAGGGTCAGCGACGCTTCCCTTAAAAGCGGCATCATCATCTTCGTATGCATCCTCCTCTTCCAGCTGGGGGTCATCGTCCTGGCCAACTGGTGGGATGCCTACTGCGAAGTGAAAGCCCGCAATATCCTGCGCATGAGCACCTTTGCCCACGTGATGCGCAGCCGTTGGGACGGGCGCGAGCGTTTCCTTTCAGGCGACACCGTGAACCGCCTCGAAGAGGATATACGGGTGGTGTCCGAACTGCTAGTCGGCCGCATTCCCGGCATGGTGATTACTGCCATCCAGCTGATCGCGGCCTCCGTGTACCTGCTTTACCTGGCGCCCAGGCTGCTCTGGGTTCTGCTCATACTCATGATCTCGGCCGTTTTCGGCTCCAAGATGTTCTTCCGCCAGCTACGGAAGCTGATGGCACGCATCCGCGCCCGTGAAAGCGAACTCCAGCAGCACATGCAGGAGAGCCTGCAGCACCGCGTGCTGGTGCTCACCCTTACCAACCTTGAACGCGTGCTCGGCAAGTTCGGATGGATCCAGGAGGATATCGAAGACAACACACGTAAACGCCTGAACTACAACGCAGTAGCCCGAGGACTGATGTTTCTGGGCTTCCAGGCCGGGCACGCCGCAGCCTTTATCTGGGGTGTGGTCGGAATCATCCACGGGACCGTGACTTACGGCATGATGACCGCGTTCCTCCAGCTGGTTGGCCAAGTGCAGAGGCCCATCGCCGAGTTCGGCAGGCAGATTCCCGCATTCATCCTCGCACTGACCTCTGTGGAGCGTGTGATGGAACTGATGGAACTGGAGAAAGAACCATCTTCCGAAGCTGTTCTGCTGGAGGGGGCTCCTGCAGTTGAAGTATCCCATATCAGCTATTCATACCCCGATTCCAGCGAGATGGTGCTGAAGGATTTCTCCTGCAGTTTCCCTGAGGGGTCCTTCACCGTTGTGGCAGGGCCCACCGGTGCCGGAAAGAGCACCCTCATACGCCTGATTCTCGGGCTCCTGACCCCTTCGGATGGCAGTATTATGGTTGGCGGGAAGAAGGCCGGAGCGGCCCTCCGCGGCAACTTCATGTATATCCCGCAGGGGAATTCGCTTCTCAGCGGCACCATACGCTCGAATCTTCAGCTGGCAGCTCCGGCAGCCAGCGAGGATCAACTGCGGGAAGTGCTGAAAACGGCCATGGCGGATTTCGTTTTCGAGCTTCCAAAGGGGCTGGACACTCCCTGCGGCGAGGTCGGAAGCGGCCTGAGCGAAGGCCAGTGCCAGCGAATCGCCATTGCCCGCGGGCTGCTGCGCCCTGGCGGCGTGCTGATCCTGGACGAATCCACCTCCGCACTCGACGATGCCACAGAAGAAAAGCTGCTGCAGAATCTCTGCAACAGCTATCACGGTCGTAAGACCATCATCTTTATTTCCCACCGGCAGGCCGCAGTGAAGTTTGCGGATGCGGTAGTGGCAGTATAACACCGAATAGAGCTTCTTCGGGGTACTTTAGGGGCAGGGCCCCTAAACAACTCCTAGCAAAGGCTAGAAAGCCTTTGCTATGGCGATGAAATCGTCAGATTTCAGCGCAGCACCCCCGATTAATCCTCCGTCGATATCGGGCTGGGCAAAGAGTTCCTTGGCGTTGGAAGGCTTGCAGCTGCCACCGTAGAGGATGGTGGTGTTGTCTGCCACCTGTGCGCCGAACTTGCCGGCGAGCACCTTGCGGATGCAGGCGTGGATTTCCTGGGCCTGCTCTGCGGTAGCGGTCTTGCCGGTGCCGATTGCCCAGACGGGCTCGTAGGCAACGACGATGTTCTTCATGTCTTCGGCGGTGAAGTTGAACAGGACGTTCTCGGTCTGGGCCTTCACTACGTCGAAATGCTTGCCTGCCTCACGCTCGTCGAGATTCTCACCGACGCAGAGGATGACCTTGAGCCCTTCGGCAAGTGCGAGTTTCACCTTCTCAACAAGCTTGGCATCGGTCTCGCCGTAGTACTGCCTGCGCTCGGAGTGGCCGAGGATGGTCCAGGTGGCTCCGGTAGACTTGAGCATGGCTACGGAGATCTCTCCGGTGTAGGCGCCCTTTTCCTTATCGGCGCAGTTCTGTGCGGAAAGCTCCACGCGGGTGCCTTTCAGCACCTCGGCCACAGGGCAGAGATGGGTGAAAGGGGTGGCTACGATGAGGCCGACCTCTGCGGGGACTTCTTTACTCTTTTCGACAACTTCTTTTGCGAGCTGTACGCCCTCAGGAACTGTAGTGTTCATTTTCCAGTTTCCTGCAACAATGTTCTTTCTCATATTTATTATTATTGGTTTCTGCAACTTGCAAATTTAGCAATAATTGCCCAAATTTGTAGGTTATTAGATAATGATTCGATGAAGAATTTTGTAGAAGAACTGAAATGGCGCGGGATGATCCACGACATCACCCCCGGAACCGAAGAAGAACTTGCCAAAGGACCCATGTCTGCATACGTCGGAATCGACCCTACCGGTGATTCTCTGCACATCGGGCACCTTGTGAGCATCATGATATTAAAGCATTTCCAGGCCTGCGGCAACAAGCCCTACGCACTCGTGGGCGGGGCCACCGGCATGATAGGCGATCCTTCCATGAAGAGTGCCGAGCGCAACCTGCTGGACGAGGCCACCCTCGCACACAATGTGGCCTGCATCAAGGCCCAGCTGGGCAAATTCCTTGATTTCGAGTCGGACGCACCCAATAAGGCGGAGCTGGTGAACAACTACGACTGGATGAAAGACTACACCTTCATCAACTTCACCCGCGACATAGGCAAGCTCATCACCGTCAACTACATGATGAGCAAAGATTCCGTGAAGAAGCGCCTCAGCCGCGACTCCAGCGAGGGTATGTCCTTCACCGAGTTCACCTACCAGCTGCTCCAGGGCTACGATTTCCTCTATCTCTACCAGCATAACGACGTTCGCATGCAGCTCGGCGGCGCCGACCAGTGGGGCAACATCACCACCGGCACGGAGCTCATCCGCCGCGTGGTGGGCAAGGATGCCTACGCCCTCACCTGCCCCCTCATCACCAAGGCAGACGGCGGCAAGTTCGGAAAGACCGAGAAAGGCAACATCTGGCTCGATGCAGAGCGCACCACCCCCTACCAGTTCTACCAGTTCTGGCTTAACGTGAGCGATGCCGATGCCGAGCGCTACATCAAGATCTTCACCATGCTAGAGCGCCCCGTGATCGAGGCTGCAATCGAGGAGCACCGCGCCGATCCCGGCCGCAGGACCCTGCAAAAGCTTCTGGCAAAGGAGGTTACCATCATGGTTCACGGAGAGAAGGAATACGAGAATGCCGTAGCCGCCTCGCAGATGCTCTTCGGCAAGAGCACCTCGGAAGACCTGCGCAAGCTCGACGAGCGCACCTTCCTCGCAGTGTTCGACGGAGTGCCCACCTTCGAAATCTCCAAAGACAAACTCCCCTGCCCAGTGCAGGATTTCCTCGCGGTGGAAACTGGAGTATTCCCTTCCAAGGGCGAAGCCCGCAAGATGATCCAGGGGAACGGCGTCAGCATCAACAAAGACAAGTTCACCGATCCTGCCGGGCAGATTACCGAGGCGGATATCATCGACGGCAAATACATCCTCGCGCAGAAAGGCAAGAAAGACTATTACATCATCATTATAAAATAGTATGGAAAAGGCTCCATCCACACGGCAGCTCAAGGTTGCCCGCGAAATACAGAAAGACCTGGCGGAGATCATCCGCGGCAAGGGAATGGCCGCATGGGGCGGTGCCATGGTGACCGTGAGCGAAGTACGGATCAGCCCGGATCTCTCGGTAGCAAAGGTCTACGTAAGCATCTTCCCCTCCGAAAAGCAGGCGGATGTTATGTTTTCTCTCCAGGACCAGAACCGCGCCCTTCGCGGTGAGCTTGGACGCAAGATAGGAAAGCAGGTGCGCATAGTGCCTGAACTCACGTTCTATCTCGACACTTCCATCGACTACGCCGAGCACATCGACGAGCTCCTGAAGAAGTGAGACTCCCCCTCTTCATAGCCGGCCGCTATCTCTTCGCGAAGAAGTCGCACGGAGTGATAAACATCATCTCCGGCATCAGCGCAGCCGGCATGGCGCTGGGGACGGCAGCCCTCATCCTGGTGCTGTCGGTGTTCAACGGATTCAACGGCATAATTGAGAAAAACCTTTCCGCCGTGGAGGCGGACCTTCGAGTCGTGCCGGCGGAGGGAAAGGTCTTCACCCCGGAGGGGCCGGCCTTCGACTGGCTTTACGATGCCCCCGAGGCCGGGAGCCTGTCCAGCGTCATCGCCGACAAGGTTTTCATCTCCTACGACGGCCGTCAGAACGTGGTGAATGCCAGGGGGGTGGACGATATCTACACCGAGGAAACGGGCACGGAACTCATCCGCGGAGATCTCCGCCTGGCGGTAGTCAGCAGCGACCTTGCCTGGAAGATGGGCATCAATCCCAAGTTCCTCTCCCCCATCGGGCTCTGGTATCCGGACCGCAGCCGGGCCATCTCCCCGTCGAATCCTGCCGCCTCGCTTCACACCGCTGAGGTCTACCCGTCCAAGGTGGTGGACATTCCCCAGAATTCCAGCTCAGGGGCGGAGGGCACCATCATAGTGCCGATAGGCGTAATGCGCTCTCTCACAGGATATTCCAGCGAGGTTTCGGCCGTAGAGATACGCTTTGCCGACGGTTTGGCCTCCAGACAGCAGCGGCGCTTCCTTAAGGCTCTGCGTTCGCAGCTCGGGCCGGACTTTGTGGTTCAGGACCGCTACATGCAGGACGAAGCGCTCTACAAGATGATGCGTTACGAGAAGGCTGCCATCTTCCTGATCCTGCTGTTTATAGTGATAATCATCGCCCTCAATATTTTCGGTTCCCTCTCGATGCTTATAATCGAGAAGCAGGAGGATATGGGGACGCTGCGCGCGATGGGAGCGGACGACAGCCTGATACGCAGGATCTTCCTCCTGGAAGGATGGATGATCTCCCTGCTGGGCATGGCCGTGGGCGTGGTGCTCGGGGTGGGCCTGGCACTTCTGCAGCAGCATTTCGGGCTCGTAAAGATGCCCGGCAACTTCGTGGTGGACGCCTATCCCGTGGTGCTGCGCTTCACCGACGTGCTTCTTTCCGCCGCCGGCGTTGCACTGATAGGCCTGATCGTTGCGCTCGCACCGCTTCGTTCCCGTTAGTTTTTTTTGTATATTTGGTGATATGGACACTTTGACTATCATACTAAGCATATTGCTTGCCCTGGCAGTCGTTGCCATCATCGTTCTGGTGGCGAAGAAAGCCGGGCTGGAAGCGAAACTTGCAGCGCAGGAGGAAGCGCAGAAGCAGCTGCATGCGCAGAGGGAAGCGGCGGCGAAAGAGCAGCGCGAGATGCAGGAGGCCATTCTGAAGGCCGACCGGGAGCAGGCGGCAAAGTCGCTGGAAGAGATGCGCAATGCATTCAAGGCTCTGAGCGCCGAGAACAGCGAGCATTTCCGCAAGACCAGCGCTGAGAGCGTGGAAGAGCTCCTGAAGCCCATACAGGAAAAGTTCAAGGAATTCAGCGAGAGCGTAAAGCAGTCCGACGAGAAGAACGCGGAGCGCAGCGGCTCGATGGAAAAGATGATTCATCTTCTTTCCGAGCAGAGCAAGAATGTGGGCAGTCAGGCTCAGGCACTTGCAGACGCCATTACCGGCCAGAGCAAGACGCAGGGCGACTTCGGCGAGATGCTCCTTGTAGACCTGCTCCGCGAGAGCGGCCTGCAGGAAGGAGTGAACTTCGACGTGCAGGGTGTCATCCGCGATGAATTCGGGCACGAGATCAAGAGCGACGACGGCCGCACCATGATTCCGGACGTGATAGTGCACTACCCCGACGGTGGCGAGGTGATTGTGGATTCCAAGGTCAGCCTCAAGGCCTTCGTGGAGTGGAATCAGGCTATTACGCCCGAAGACCGGAGCCGTCTGGCCAAAGCCCACATTGCCAGCATACGCGGCCATGTGGACGAACTCCGCGGCAAAGACTATGCATCCTACATCCCCGAAGGGCGCAAGAAGATAGATTACAATCTGATGTTCATCCCCATAGAGAACGCCTTCCGGTTGATGCAGGAGGAGGAGCCCCTGCTCTGGCAGCAGGCCAAGAACCAAGGGGTGCTGATAGTCAGCCAGATGTCGCTGGCCATAGTGCTCAACATGATTCTGGTTGCCTGGCGCCAGTTCGACCAGCAGCGCAACATCCAGGAGGTCTACAAGACAGCATCCGAACTTATGAGCGTGCTTGAGAACTGGATGGCGGAATATGTGAAGGTAGGCGAAAAACTGAAGGATCTGGGCAAGAGCTACGGGGAGTCCACCCGTCTGCTCACGGAATCGAACCAGAGCGTGGTGAAGAAGATAGCCAAGCTCGAGAAACTGGGCGCCACCCGCAAACGTTCCAACGCCGGTCTCAAGTCCGGCGGGAGAATGATCGGCGGCCGCAGTTCGATAATCCCTTCGGAGCTTGCAGCGAATTTAGACGAAGAAGATAATAACTAACTGAATATGAAGAAGATACTTGCAATTGCAATGGTGCTCCTCAGCGTGAGTGCCTATGCACAGAAGGGAGGCCTCGACGAAGGCACCCTCGGTGAAATCCGCAAAGGCTACGAAGGCAGCGCCACCGACAAGGCCCTGCGCAATGCAATGAACACCACTCCCCTCGCCACGCTCGCAAAGAACGCCGACCGCGCGGTGATGATCGACACCCACTTCTCCGATGTGGTCAAGACGGTAGGCCGCACCAACCAGAAGTCTTCCGGACGCTGCTGGCTCTTCACCGGGCTCAACGTGCTACGTGCATCCGCCATCGAGCGCTTCGACCTGGGCGAGTTCCAGTTCAGCCAGAACTACTGCTTCTTCTACGACCAGCTTGAGAAGGCCAACCTCTTCCTCCAGGCAGTCATCGACACCCGCAACAAGCCCCTGGACGACCGCACCGTGGACTGGCTCTTCGCACATCCCATCAGCGACGGCGGCACCTTCACAGGAGTTGCCGACCTGGTGAGCAAGTATGGCGTGGTGCCTGCGGAGATCTTCCCCGAGACCCTTACCGCCAACAGCACCTCCGCTATCCGCGGGCAGCTTTCCAATCTTCTCCGCCAGGATGGCCTTGCGCTTCGCGATGCCGGTAAGAAGGCGGATCTTCAGAAGATGAAGGTGGATATGCTGAAGGAGGTCTACCGCATCCTGGCTCTCACCCTGGGCGTTCCTCCCACCGAGTTTGAGTGGACGCGCCGCGACAGCAAGGGCAATGTGGTGAGCACCAAGACCTACACCCCCATCGAGTTCTATAACGAGTTCGTGGGCTACGATCTGCAGAACAACTATATAATGTTCATGAACGACCCTGCCCGCGAGTACGGCAAGGTCTACGAGATCGAATACGACCGCCACACCTACGACGGGCACAACTGGCTCTACGTGAACCTCCCTCTGGACGACATCAAGAAGATGGCCATCGCTTCCATCAAGGGTGGAGATGCGATGTATTTCTCCTGCGATGTGGGCAAGTTCCTCGACCGCGAACGCGGCGTTGCCGACATTGCCAACTTCGACTATGAGAGCCTTCTCGGCGTGAAGTATACGATGGACAAGAAGCAGCGCGTGCTCACCCACGCCAGCGGCTCCAGCCACGCCATGACGCTTATCGGCGTGGACCTGAAGGACGGTGTGGCCCAGAAGTGGCTCGTGGAGAACAGCTGGGGCGACACAGGCTGGAAGGGCAACATAATCATGACCGACGAATGGTTCAACGAATATATGTTCCGCCTCGTGGTCGAAAAGAAATACGTCCCCGCCGACATCCAGGCTCTCCTGAACCAGAAGCCGATCCTCCTCCCCGCCTGGGACCCGATGTTCCTGGGAGAAGAATAAAAAAAGCGGCTCGCGCCGCTTTTTTTTACATATTCAAGTTTTTAAATATGAATGCGTAAATATCCGCCTGCTCCTCAAGGACTTTGGCGAGGGGCTTGCCGCCGCCGTGGCCGGCTTTGGAGTCGATGCGGATGAGGCAGGGGTTCGGGCCGGCGTTGCATTCCTGCAGGGTGGCCGCGAACTTGAAGGAGTGGGCGGGCACCACGCGGTCGTCGTGATCGGCTGTGGTCACAAGGGTTGCGGGATACACCGTGCCGGGCTTCAAGTTGTGCAGAGGTGAATAGCCCTTCAGGTACTCGAACATCTCCTTGCTGTCCTCACTTGTGCCATAGTCGGGTGCCCAGTTCCAGCCGATGGTGAACTTGTGGTAGCGGAGCATATCCATAACGCCCACCTGAGGAATTGCAACTGCATAGAGCTCAGGACGTTGCGTCATACACGCACCCACCAGAAGGCCGCCGTTCGATCCGCCTACGATCGCCAGCTTCTCGGGCTTGGTATATCCTTGGGCTATCAGCCACTCGGCCGCACCTATGAAGTCGTCGAACACGTTCTGCTTATTCATCTTGGTGCCAGCCAGATGCCAGGCCTCGCCGTACTCTCCGCCGCCACGCAGCGTCACCTGGGCATAGATGCCGCCCGCTTCCAGGAAAGGAACGCGGCTGGATGAGAATCCGGGCGTGAGGGAGATGTCGAATCCGCCGTAGCCGTAGAGGTAGACGGGGTTGTTGCCGTCGAGTTTCAAATCCTTCTTATGAGTGATGAACATGGGGATGCGGGTGCCATCCTTGCTCTGGAAGAACACCTGCTCGCTCACCAGGTCCGAAAGGTCGAAAGCGGTCTTGGGCTGCTGGAAAACCTTGCTCTCCCCTGTCTTCAGGTCGAGGCTGTAGATGGTGCCGGGGGTGGTGAAGGATGAATATGAATAGAAGCACCAGGGCTCGTCCTTGCGGCCGCTGAAGCCGGCGGAGCCGACTCCGGGGAGCTCGATTTCGGAAAGGCGGTTGCCTATGATGTCATATATCCAGGCGTGAGTGGAGGCATCCTTCAGGTAAGAAGCGATGATCTTGCCGTCGATGAATGCAGCACCTTCCAGCACGCAGTCGCTTTCGGGGATGATGTCCGTCCAGTCCTTATATGTGGGATGGCTCAAGTCTGCTGCCACCACCTTGTTGAGCTGGGCTCCGCGGTTGGTGAAGAGGTAGATCTTGTCGCCTATGGTTTCGAGCGGCGTGCAGGAATTCTTCATGTCGGCAGTCATCTGCACGAACTCCGCGCCTTCCACACGCAGGTCCTTGACATAGAGGTTGTTGCCAACATCGGCCCCATCCTCGTAAAGGAAGGCTATGGTTTCCTCGTCGTTGATCTCGAGCTGGTAGAAGCGCAGGGGCTCTGCAGGGTTGCTGAAGTAGAGTTCATCTTCGCTCTGGGGCGTGCCTATCTTGTGATAGTATATCTTGTGCACCTCGTTCTTGCCGCTGTACTCATGGCCGTCCCCCTGGGGGGCGTCGTAGGCGCTGTAGTAGAAGCCGTCACCGCGCCAGGATGCGCCGGTGAACTTGGCCCACTCGATATGGTCTTCGAGCAGCTGGCCGCTCTCCACGTCCATAACGAAAATCTCTTCCCAGTCGCTGCCGCTGCGGGAGATGACGTATGCCATATATTTGCAGTCGTTGCTGAAGTATGAGCCTTTGAGGGCCACGGTGCCGTCTTCGCTGAGGGTATTGGGGTCCAGGAAGACGCTGGGCTCGCCGCCGAGTTCGTCCATTTCATACAGGACGCTCTGGTTCTGCAGGCCGTCATTCTTGTAGAAATACCATTTGCCGTTCTTCTTGTGGCTGGGCATGCCTACTTTCTCATAGTTCGCCACTTCTTTAAGGCGGGAGAGAAGTTTGGCGCGGGCCGGAAGTTTGCGAAGATACGCATCGGTCACCTTATTCTGGGCCTTCACCCAGGCTGCAGTTTCGGCAGAGGCATCATCCTCCAGCCAGCGGTAGGGATCCGCCACTTCGGTGCCGAAATAATTGTCTACGGTGTCGTCTTTACGTGTCTGCGGGAGCTTGGGCGCGCAGGCGTCGAGTGCAATCAATGCTGTCACAATCAGAAGATACTTTGTTTTCATGCCCGAAAGATACGAAAAAAGCGCCAGATTCTTCATCTGACGCTCTTAAACCCTTGCGGGTTAATTCTACCACCTGTCTTCGGAAGACACGGTAAGCTTCTTGCGACCGTGTGCACGACGGGCTGCAAGGACGCGACGGCCGTTAGGAGTGCTCATGCGCTCACGGAATCCGTGCTTGTTGACGCGCTTGCGGTTTGAAGGTTGAAATGTCCTTTTCATATCTATTATTTTTTAATTTTTCGCGTTAGGGAGTGCAAAGGTAGTTTTTTCCAATCTCAATTACAAATTTTTCTGCAAAATATTCGTCTTTTTTTTGCTCAACTTGCCCACTTACCCCTTCCTTTGCCTTCTAACTTTTCTGCACAACTTAACCGCCACAAGATTCAGTTCCATTGTAAATTCATCTTCAGTAACTTCCATCGCATCCGAGGCCAAATCAGCTATCATCTCCCCCGCTCTTTTGATAAGCGACCTTTTGTTTTCGCCATCGGGAGCCAAAGCGGCCTTCCGTACTTCTTTTCCCAACTGTTTTAGTTTTGAATAGGTTTCTATTATATTGATAGTCGCTTTGGTTGCTATCGCACCTTTTAAAATGGTTGCAAGCATATACAGGCCTTTTTCAGTGAATACTTTTGCGTTATAGTGCGAACGCGCTGACAGGTCAAAATTTTTGACCTGTGTCATTTCATCATCGTTTAATTCCAGAACATATCCGTCCGGGAACTTATCCGGATTGTTTTTTACAGCCTGGTTTACATGCTTTGTTTCTACCCCATACAAATCTGCCACATCTCTGTCCAACAACACCAATTGCCCCCGAACTAGAATCATCCTATCCTCAATCCTTGTCCTAGATAAAACCTCTGTCCTTTTCATACTGTTACTTTTAATCATAATACAAAAAGCCCGTGACCACCATAGCCACGAGCATTGCGGTAAAGTTAAAGTAAATTATCGGTTTAAAAGGTTTTTAAACGTTTAATTGAGAAAATACCTATTGGATTGCTTTCAAAGCTATTTCAATCACGTATTTTTCTGCAAAATATTCGTCCTTTAACCATGAATCTATTCTCCAGGTGCGAATATTGGCGGCTGGAATGTGATGTTTTTTCTGCAAAGTGGCGATTTCGGCATCGATGTCACCTCCTTTGAGGTAGAGGATGCTGTTACGGTAGCGGCCTTTAACCCAAGGGTAAAAGTTCTCGAGGCTGGTGACCGCACGGCTCACGACCCAGTCCCACTCCCCTGCCAGGCTCTCAGCTCTGGCATTCACACATTCCACGTTTTTCAGCCCCAGGCCATCGGCCACCGCCTGTGCTACCTTAACTTTTTTGCCGATAGAATCGCACAGCGTGAATTTCGCTTCCGGCATCACCATCGCAAGCGGAATTCCGGGAAATCCTCCGCCGCATCCGACATCTAAAAAAGTGTCATGGCAGCCAAATGCCTGATTATCAGACACTTCACCGCATTCCTCCCCTCCTTTTTCCAAGGGGAGACATGTGGTTAAATCGCTGTCACTCAGCGTGTTACCCGCCATGGAGGAATAAAACAATTTCAGATACTGCGCGATAGCCAGCGAATGCAGGATGTGATGGGCGAAGATATTGTCTTCGTCCTTGCGGGAAATGACGTTGATGCGCCCGTTCCACTCGCGCCAGAGCGCAACCGCCTGCGCAAAATCCTGTTCCGAAGGTATCAACATAATCCGTGGGCCTCTTCCAGGAGGCATCCAAGTTCTTCAATGTCCCGGCAGATGAGCGACGGGGCGTGAGGCCACGCCTTGGCCACCTCGAGAGTAGTCTCGCCGCTGAGCACCAGCACCCCGAAAGCTCCGGCATTGTATGCCATCTCCACATCGGTGTAGATGCGGTCCCCCACCATCGCGATCTGCGAAGGCTTCAGGCCGTATCGGCCCTCGATTCCCGCCAGCATGGCAGGATCCGGCTTGCCTATGGTCACATCGGGCTTGCGGCCGGTGGCATACTCGATGCACTTGCAGAGCGAGCCGCAGTCCACCAGGATAGTGGGCTGATCGGTCGGGCAGACCTTGTCGGGGTTGGTAGCCAGATATGGCAGCCCTTGCGACACCCACCAGGCGGCACGGCACAGGCGCGGATAGACCAGGGTGGTGTCGAATGCCACCACAACCGCATCCGGCACATCGGCCGCCGAATCCGAAGTGCTCTCGAAACCGGCCTCTTCGAACTGGCTGATCATCGACGGCGTGCCCAGCAGAAACAGCCTTTTCACATCCGGCAAGTGAGTCTTGATATAGTCTATCGTTGCAGGCACGGTGCTGTACATCTGCTCCCTGTCGGCCTTGATGCCCATGCGCGCCAGTTTGGCCAGATAATCTTCCAACGACTTGGTGGGGTTGTTGGTGAGGAAGGAATAGGTGATGCCCATGCGTGTGAGCTTCGCCAGAAAGTCCAGGGTGAAGGGAAAGATGTTGTTCTCCATATAGATGGTTCCATCCATATCGAGGGCTATATGGCGCAGGGCCAGCAGTTTATCGCGCAGTTCGCTATTCATCTTTCATCAGTTTTTCGGTGAATTCGCGGGAGCGCTCGTAGCCATCGCGAGGGGCCTTCCACATCACAAAGAAGATGATAGCGCCCACGACGCCGACGCAGAGGAAGGTGATGAACACAGCGCGCCAGCCGAAGTTATCTGCAATCAGGCCGACACCAAGCGCAGAGAGGGCGGAACCCACATAACCCAGGATGCCGGTAAGGCCATTTGCGGTAGCAGATGCCTCCTTGGTAGCCTGGTTGGCAGCGCCTATGCCGATGAGGGCCTGCGGGCCGTAGATGCAGAATCCCGCCAGGGCCAGCACTACGGTAGAAAGAATCACGGGCATGTCTACCAGGGCAAAGAGGCCCAGGAAGATGACGGAGCCTATCATCGAGAAAAGGCACATGCGGTGCGCGCGGCCCTTGAAAATCTTATCAGTGGCCCATCCGGCAAAGATGGTTCCGAAGACGGCCGTGAGCTCGAATGCCGCCACGGACCAGGCTGCGCCGTTGATGTTCATGCCGCGGTCTTCGGTGAGGAACTTGGGGCCCCAGTCCAGCACGCCCATGCGCAGAACATACACGAAGATATTGGCAATCGCATAGAGCACAACCCACTTGTTGAAGAACACCATGTGGCGGAGGAAAGCGCCGTGCGCGCCCTTCTTGCCCTCGGTGGCTTCCTTGCCGGTGTGAGTCTCGGCTATTTCAGGCAGGCCGACGCTCTGCGGAGTGTCCCTAAGGCCGGCAAAGCAGAGGAATGCTCCTCCTATGGCCACTATGGCGGGCACGATGAAGCACCAGCGCCAGGCTCCGTAATGAGAGGCATACGAAAGGATGCGCGAGCTCTGGTCGGCCTCTGCCAGGCCGTCCCAGCCTTTGATGCTGGCGGCAAGGTTGGATGTAATCCTTGCAACCACGCTGCTGTCCCCGGACATATCGGCGCCCATATTGGTCATCAGCAGTCCGCAAACCACCACGGCGCAGAAGGCTCCGATGGAGTGGGAGGCATTCCAGATACTCATCTTTGTGGCCAGCTCACCGGGAGCGATCCACTGGGGCAGCATCCTGGCGCAGGGGGGAAAGCCCATCCCCTGGAAATACTGATTGAGAACGATGGTCACACCCATCACCAGGATCAGCATGTTCACGAACTGCGGCCCCTCATGCACTCCGGTAATCCAGTAGCTGATGTCCACTCCGAAGCCGAAGCAAAGGTTTGCCGCAGCGCAGAGGATCAGGCCAATTCCCATGAAAGCCTTGGGGCTCACCCTTTCCACCACGAATCCGTTCAGGAAGCGGCTGAGGCCGTAGATGAGTGAGCCGATGGCTATCACTATGCCGAAGCTGGTGTTGGAGATGCCGTACTCGGCCGTCAGGCCCGGCATGGCGATGGAGAAGTTCTTCCTTACAAAATAATAGATGGCATAGACCACCATCGAAACCACGATGGTGCGCCACTGCCAGTACTTGAAACTCTTGTTGGTCGTCATATCGTTTCTTCAGTTTTCATAGTATCTATCTGTGCCTTCGCCCGGCGGATGCGGGTGCGCACCGTATTGAGCGGCAGCCCGGTTTCCTCCGCTATCTCATTGTATTGCAGCCCGTCCACCAGGCGCATTCGGGCAATCTTGCGGTAAAGCTCGGGCAGGCCCTCGATGTATTTCTCGGTCTGAACCTGATCCTCGCCCCGTATGATAGATTCCAGGGGGGTATCCTCCCCGCTGCCCAGGCTGCTGACCGCCGTGCCGGCGGAGCGGTCCTGGTCGATGGATACGTAACGTTTGTGCGAGCGGTTCTCCTGCTCCACGATATCCACTGCCGTGTTGTGGGCAATGTTCGTGAGCCATGTAGAGAACTGGCTCTTGGATGGGTCGTACGTGCGAATCTGGCGGAATGCCTTTTCGAAACTGCGGGAGCAGATGTCGTCCACGTAGAAATCGTCGAGGTTCTTCATCCTGCTCTTGATGTAGGAGCGGAGCGAGTCGATGTGTGTATCCCAGAGTTCGGTGAAGGCGGCCCCGTCGCCTATGATGGCCAGACGGAGCAGTTCGTCAATGGGCCTCGAGCCAGGTCTTGCCATAATTGCATTCAACTGTCAGCGGAACGGAAAGTTCCATTACACCTTGCATCTCCTCAACCAGCAGAGCCTTCACCGCATCTATCTCAGATTCAGGCACTTCGAGGAGGAGTTCGTCGTGGATCTGCAGGACCATCCGGGCTTTTAGCCCTTCCTTCTGCAAGCGGTCGGAGACGCGTATCATCGCCAGTTTTATTATGTCGGCTGCCGTCCCCTGGATGGGGGCGTTTACGGCATTGCGCTCAGCGATGGCGCGGATGTTGGCATTGTGAGAGTTGATGTCGGAGATGTAGCGACGGCGCCCGAACATCGTTTCGGTATAGAGGGTTTCGCGGGCCTTGGCCAGAGTGCCGTCGATGAACGAACGTATGCTCGGGAAGGACTCGAAGTAGTCGTCTATCAGCTTCTTGGCCACCGCACGGGGGCATTTCAGCCTCTGGGCCAGGCCGAAGGAGGAGATGCCGTACATTATTCCGAAGTTGGCTGTCTTGGCCATGCGGCGGTCGTCTGCAGTCACATCTTCCACGCTCTTGCGGAAGATCTTGGCCGCAGTGGCGGCGTGCACGTCCTGCCCTTCGCGGAAGGCCTGGCGCATGTGCTCATCCCCGCAGAGATGCGCCATCACCCGGAGCTCGATCTGGGAGTAGTCTGCCGACATCATCACCCAGCCGGCTTCTCCCGGCACGAAGGCCTTGCGGATTTCGCGGCCCTGCTCGGTGCGTATGGGGATGTTCTGCAGGTTGGGATTGCTGCTGGAGAGCCTCCCGGTGGCCGTAAGTGCCTGATTGAAAGTGGTATGCACGCGCCCGTCCTTTTCGGAGATGTATTGCGGGAAGGGCTCGATGTAGGTGGAAAGGAGCTTCCGCAGGCCGCGGTAGTCCAGCAAGGCATCGATTATGGGATGCCTGTCGGATAGTTCGGAGAGGGTTTCCTCGTCGGTAGGCCAGTTGCCCTTCGCGGGCTTCTTGGCCTTGGGATCCAGTTTCAGCTGCTCGAAAATCACCTCGCCCATCTGCTTTGGAGAGCTGACGTTAAGCGTCTGGCTGCCGGCATAGCCGCGGATTTCCGCCTCGCGGGCGAGCATCTGGGTGCGGAGAGATTCGGCGAAGTCCTTCAGGGAACTCAGGTCTATCTTCACACCGGTAAGCTCCATCTGCGAGAGCACGCTGATGAGGGGTTCCTCGATTTCGTCGTAGAGTTTCTGCATGCCGTAGGCGGCCAGTTCTGCCTGGAGCACGCCGGACAGGCTGCGTATGGCTTCCGCTTCTTTCGTATGGTCGGCTCCGCCCGATGCGCCGCCGTCGTCGCCGAAGAGAGAGCCGAGGTCGGCGGCAGGGGCTTCGTCAAAACTGATGCCGAGATAGGTTTGGGCGAGGGATGTGAGGCGGTGGTCGCTTTCGGGGTTCAGCAGGTAGTGCATCAGTTCGACGTCCAACAGCTTGCCTTTCAGCGAGATGCCGCGTTTTGCCAGTTCGTTCATCTGGGCCTTGATGCCATATCCCGCTTTGCTCTTTGCGGCATCTTCCAGTTCCTTTCTGAACTCCTCCGGCCTGCCGCTGCGCGTTCCGCTTTCATCGCTTAGCCAGATGGTATCGTTATCTAAAATGAACGACAAATCTGCCTCTTGGAGGGTATTGCCTCCGATCCGGTTCGCGGCTGCGCCGCTCATCCCCCCCATCTGCGATGGGTCCCCCCCTCTAACAGTGCCGAGGGTGGCATGCCTCTCGGAGGCAATACCCTCCAAATCGGCAACCGTGTTCCCTGTCATTCCGAGCGAAGCGAAGGAATCTATTCCGGTCAGGTATTTCTTTAGCGAATTGAAACCATAAAGGTTAAACAGGTCGAGGGCGGAGGGAGACGGGGCGACGAGGCGCATGTCATCGGCGGTGGTATCGATGGGAATGTCCGTCTTGATGGTCACCAGCACCTTGCTGAGGGCAATGTGATCCTGCGCGGCGCGGAAAAGCTCCTGCTGGCGGGGAGTAAGCTCGCCAAGATGCTCATATATATTCTCGAGAGTATCGTACTTCTGCAGCAGTTTGCTGGCCCCGACCTCACCCACTCCCTTCACTCCAGGCACATTGTCGGAGGCGTCGCCGCAGATGGCCAGCAGGTCGATTATCTGCTCCGGGCGGGAAACGCCGTACTTTTCCTGCAGGCGGGGGATGTCGAACAGGACATCATCCCCTCCCCCCTTGCCGGGCTTCACCTGGAAGATGTGGGGTTCCAGCAGCTGGCCATAGTCCTTGTCGGGCGTGACCATGTAGACGTCGAAGCCCTCACGGGCACTGCGCTTGGCCATGGAGCCAAGCACGTCGTCGGCCTCGAAGCCGGGAATCATCAGCACCGGAATATTCAAGGACTTGACTATCTGCGTGAGCGGCTCGAGGGCATCGATCACCAGCTGGGGAGTCTCCCCGCGGTTGGCCTTGTATTCGGGGTAGAGCTGGTTGCGGAAGGTGCCTCCGGGCGGGTCGAAGCCCACCGCGATATGGGTAGGCTGCTCGCGCCGGATGAGTTCCAGCAGGTATTTTGTAAAGCCATAAAGGATGGACGTATCCACCCCTTTGGCATTAATCATCGGCCTGCCCAGAAAGGCATAGTACATCTTGAAGATGAGGGCATGGCCGTCTATGAGGAAGAGTTTCATACGATCTACTGCCTGGCCATCCTCTTTTCACTGGGGATAAGCATGGCGCAGAGGACCACTCCGATGATGGCACCGATGGCTACGGAAAGCATCGCGGTGTCCCAGGAGGAGCCGTTGGCGATGCCGCCGACCACGATCTTGGAGCAGACTGCGTCGCCGATCAGGTAGCCGAAGAGTCCCACGAATCCGGCGGCGGTGCCAGCGGCGTTCTTCGGAACCAGGTTAAGCGCCTGCACACCGGTAAGAGCCACGGGGCCGTAGATGAAGAATCCTATCAGGCAGAGGGCAACGTAGACGAGAACCTTCTGTGCGGAGGGGCTGACCTCGATAATGCCCGCACCCACCATCCAGTAAAGCAGCACGCCGATGCCGCAGAGGAACATGCAGATCACATTCATGGGGGCGCAACGGCCCTTGAAGAACTTGGAGGTGGCCCAGCCGCAGGCGATGGTGCCCACGGCGCCGACTATATTATGTACGGAGAAAGCAACCTTGCTCTCGGCGGCGGTCATAATGCCCTTCGCCTGGAGATAGGTAGGGGCCCAGTCGCCAATGCCGTAACGGACCATGTAGACAGCCACGTTGGAGATGGCCACGACCCACAGGAGCTTGTTCTTCAGGACATAATCCACGAATAGGACCTTGAAGGGCAGCTTCTCGCCCGCAGCGCCTTTGGATTTGACTCCGCTGTGGTCGTTCCTCCAGTCTCCGACGGAAGGAAGCCCGCAGGATTCAGGCGTATCGCGTATCGCCCACCAGCAGAACAGGGAAATCACCAGGGCGATGACGGCGGGGAACACGAAGTTCCCTCTCCAGGTCTGCGCCACGCCGAGATCTGCCGCCAGGGCCACGCCGGCTATGGCGAGGAAGCCGAGGGAGAAGGAGCCGATTGTGTGGGAGACGTTCCAGATGCTCATCTTGAAACTCCGTTCGTTCTGGCTGAACCAATGCGCCATTATTCGCCCGCATGGAGGCCATCCGAAACCGCTGAGCCAGCCGACGATAAGCATCAGTATGAAGATGATGACCGTGTTGACTGCAGTGTTGGTGCCGAACGGAATCAGGCCGACGGACATCATCACCATTGCAGAGAGGATGAGGCCGACTACCAGGAACTTACGGGCGTCGGAGCGGTCCGAGACGCTGCCCATCACGAACTTGCTGAATGCATATGCGATGGATACCGCAGACATCGCGAGACCCACCTTGCCGGCATCCAGGATCCCGTCGTTGATCATGTCGGGGGCTGCGAGGGAGAGGTTTTTCCTTACGAGATAATATGCGGCATAACCAAGGAAAGCCCCCAGGAAGACCTTGAGGCGCATAGCCTTGTATTCTTTGTCGACTTTTTCTGCCGGGATTTGCGCCTTCGGCTTGGGCGGATCCAGAAAACGAGCCATTGCTGATTTAGTTTTAGTTCAATTGTACAAATATAAGAAACTTTTCCTCTATATTTGTGAGGAATAAGTATGGAACTTGACGAAAAATTCATGCGCGAGGCGCTGGCCGAAGCAAAGGCAGCTGCAGCCGAGGAAGAAATTCCCATCGGCGCGGTAATAGTGTGCAAAGGGCGCATCATCGGAAAGGGGCACAATATGGTGGAACGTCTGCACGATGCAACCGCCCACGCAGAGATGATAGCGATAACGGCCGCCACCGAATCCCTCGGGGGCAAATATTTGCAGGACTGCACTCTGTATGTTACCGTAGAGCCCTGCCCCATGTGCGCGGCGGCGCTAAACTGGAGCCAGATCAGCCGCATAGTCTATGGGGCGCCCGACCCCAGGCGCGGCTACAGCCTCTTCTCCCCTTCCCTCCTCCATCCCCGCACAGAAGTAACGCCCGGCATCCTTGCAGAAGAATGCGGGGCGTTGGTAAGCGATTACTTCAAATCTAAGAGATAGCCTTTACTGCCTGTCTATGAGTTCAGGTTCCACCGGCACGATGATCATTGCCAGGATATAGGCGATGATGCCGCCGCCGGCGCAGAATGCTGCAATCACCCATGCAAGACGGATGATGGTGGGGTCGATGTCAAAATACTTTCCTAATCCTCCGCAGACACCGGCAAGCTGCTTGTCAGTCCTGCTCCTGTAAAGCCTTTTATTCATATTATTGGTGTATTAGTATCATAGTACACTGCAAATATAGATATAATTCTTGAACTTGCAAATATTTTTTTAACTTTGCACCCCGGAATTGAGGTATGGTGTAATGGTAGCACTGCAGATTTTGGTTCTGCCTGCCCAGGTTCGAGTCCTGGTACCTCAACGAAAGAACTTGGCGCTTGCCAAGTTTTTTTTCTATACTTATATAACATTTTTGGAATTTGTTATATATTTTCTATATTTGCAGAGAATCAATCCCATTAGAGTTATGCGAACCTCTACCAAAGTTCAGACGGCATTCAGGCTGGAGACAGATTTGCTGAACAGGCTGAAGAGAAAGGCAAGGGCCAGGGGCCAGAGCCTCAACAACTATGTGGAGAATGTGCTTTTAAAAGACTCTCCGCTGGAACCGGAACTTCCGAAAGTCACTTTCCCATTGGATGACGGTGGTTTTGTGGAAGCCATAAGATTCCCTGATGCACCTCCATTCACAGAGGAAGAACTGAGGGCAGATGAAAAATTGGCACATATACTGGGAATAGAGCTATGATTAAGTTATTTGTAGATACAAACGTCATTCTTGACACCGTTGAACCGTCCAGGATTGCAACCAGTGGAGAATCGACCAGAATAATGCAACTTGTGGCACTTCAAGACCATATCAGGCTTTGTATATCCATGCAAAGCATAGGGGATGTCGCCTATTTGGGGCGCAAAAGAGTTGGGAAAGAAGGCATCAAACTTAAAATAAGGGAGTATCTGAACCGATGCAAGATTCTCCCCATGAACGACATGATTCTGTATGAGGCATTAAAACTGGATTGTCCCGACTTTGAAGACGCTCTTCAGATTTACTGTGCAGACCATAATTGTTGTGATTATATAATCACAAACAACAAAAAGCATTTCAGCGGTTACACCGACATCCCGGTATACACGCCGAAGGAATTCCTGAAGAAGATTACTACTCCATCAGTTTCTTGTATTTGAAGCGCTTGGGCTCGGTGTCGCCGAGGCGGGCCTTGCGGTTCTCTTCGTATTCGGAGTAGCTGCCCTCAAAGAAATACACACTCGAATCACCCTCAAAAGCGAGGATGTGCGTGGCGATGCGGTCCAGGAACCAGCGGTCGTGGGAGATGACCACTGCACAACCGGCGAAGTTCTCAAGGCCCTCCTCCAGTGCGCGTATGGTGTTCACGTCCACATCGTTTGTAGGCTCGTCGAGCAGAAGCACGTTGCCCTCATCTTTAAGGGTCAAGGCCAGATGCAGGCGGTTCCTTTCACCACCTGAAAGCACTCCGCAGAGCTTCTCCTGGTCGGCGCCGGAGAAGTTGAAACGCGAGACCCATGAACGGGCGTTGATGTCCCTTCCACCCAGCCTCACCCACTCGGAGTTGCCGGCAATAGTCTCGAACACGGTCTTGTCCGGATCGATGCTCTTATGCTGCTGGTCCACATAGGAAATCTTCACCGTCTCCCCTATCTCGATAGTGCCGGCATCGGCCTTCTCGAGGCCCATTATCAGGCGGAAGAGAGTGGTCTTGCCGGCGCCATTGGGGCCGATTACGCCCACTATGCCGGCAGGTGGCAGCACGAAGGACAGGTCCTCAAACAGGACTTTATCCCCATATGCCTTGGTAACTCCCTTGAAATCAATGACTTTATTGCCAAGCCTCGGGCCGTTCGGGATATAAATCTCCAGGTTCTGCTCCTTTTCACGGGCATCGGCCGAAGCCAGTTTCTCGTATGCACCCAGACGGGCCTTGCTCTTGGCATGGCGGGCCTTGGGGGCCATCCTGGCCCACTCGAGCTCGTGTTCCAGAGTCTTGCGGCGCTTGCTCTCCTGCTTCTCTTCCATCGCCAGGCGCTGGGTCTTCTGCTCCAGCCAGGAGGAATAATTTCCCTTCCAGGGAATGCCCTCTCCGCGGTCCAGTTCCAGGATCCATCCGGCCACATTATCGAGGAAGTAACGGTCGTGAGTGACAGCTATGACCGTACCCTTGTACTGCTGGAGATGGGCCTCCAGCCACTGGATACTCTCGGTATCGAGATGGTTGGTGGGCTCGTCCAGAAGCAGCACGTCCGGCTCCTGCAGTAGCAGGCGGCAGAGGGCCACGCGACGGCGTTCGCCACCGGAAAGATTCTTCACGAGGGCATCGGAGGGAGGGCACTGGAGGGCATCCATCGCCCTTTCCAGCTTTGAATCGATCTCCCAGCCATCAACATGCTCTATCATCTCGGTGAGTTCTCCCTGACGCTCGATGAGGGAATTCATCTCATCGTCCGAAAGAGGCTCCATGAACTTGGCGGAGATCTCCTCGTATTCGCGAAGAAGGTCCACCACCTCCTGCACTCCCTCCTTCACAACGTCCAGCACGGTCTTTTCCGGGTCCATCTGGGGTTCCTGCTCCAGATAGCCCACGGAGTAGCCTGGTGCCCAGACAACCTCGCCGCGGTAGGCCTTTTCCACCCCGGCGATAATCTTCAGGAGCGTAGACTTTCCGGAGCCGTTCAGGCCGATGATGCCTATCTTGGCGCCGTAGAAGAAGGAAAGGTAGATATCCTTCAGGATGACCTTGTTGTTGTGGGGCAGGACCTTGCCCACCCCGTTCATCGAGAATATTATCTTTTCGTCTGCCATACAGGGGGCTCTTTACAGGGTCCTCTTGATTTCCACGATCTTGAAGGCTTCGATGAAGTCGCCTTCCTTGATGTCGTTGAAGCCGGCGATGCTCATACCGCATTCCTTGCCTGCGGCAACCTCCTTCACGTCGTCCTTGCCTATCTTCAGCGAACCGAGTTCGCCGGTGTAGACCACGATGCCGTCGCGGATGAGGCGTACGGACACCTTCGGGACCATCTTACCCTCGCGCATGATACATCCGGCGATGGTGCCGACCTTGCTGATATGGAAGGTCTGCTTGATCTCTGCGGTAGCGATGACCTCTTCCTTCTTCTCGGGCTCGAGCATACCCTCCATACCGTCCTTCACCTCGTTGATGGCGTCGTAGATGACGGAGTAGAGGCGGATTTCGATGCCTTCCTTCTCGGCAGCCCTGCGGGCCTCGACGGTCGGGCGCACCTGGAAACCTATGATGACTGCGTCGGATGCCTCGGCGAGCAGGATATCGCTCTCGGAGATGGCACCCACGGCCTTGTGGATCACGTTCACGCGGATGCTCTCGGTGCTGAGCTTGATGAGGGAGTCGGACAGTGCCTCCACGGAACCGTCCACATCACCCTTGACAATGATATTGAGTTCCTTGAAGTTGCCGATGCTGATGCGGCGGCCGATCTCTTCGAGGGTCATGTGCTTCTGGGTCTTGATGCCCTGGATGCGGATGAGCTGCTCGCGCTTGGCGGCAATGCTCTTGGCCTCCTTCTCGTCTGTCATCACGTTGAACTTCTCGCCTGCGGCGGGAGCGCCGTTCAGGCCGAGCACGGATACAGGAGTGGAAGGGCCTGCCTCCGTAACGCGCTGGCCACGCTCATTGAACATGCTGCGCACGCGGCCGAAGTAACTGCCGCTCAACACGATGTCTCCCTGGTGAAGGGTTCCGTTCTGAACGAGGATGGTGGCCAGATAGCCGCGGCCCTTGTCCAGCGAAGACTCGATGACGGCACCGGAAGCAAGCCTCTTGGGATTGGCCTTGAGGTTGAGGAGGTCCGCCTCCAGGAGAACCTTTTCGAGGAGTTTGTCCACATTGATGCCATGCTTGGCGGAAATCTCCTGGCACTGGTACTTACCTCCCCAGGCCTCGGTGAGGATGTTCATCTGGGAGAGCTGCTGGTAGATCTTGTCGGCAGATGCGCCGGGCTTATCTATCTTGTTGATAGCGAATACCATAGGCACGCCGGCAGCCTGGGCATGGTTGATTGCCTCAACCGTCTGGGGCATCACGGCGTCGTCCGCCGCGATGATGATTATGGCGAGGTCGGTCATCTGGGCGCCTCGGGCACGCATGGCCGTGAAGGCCTCGTGGCCAGGGGTATCCAGGAAAGTGATGCGGCGGCCGTCCTCGAGCTGCACGTTGTATGCACCTATGTGCTGGGTGATTCCGCCCGCCTCACCGGCAATGACGTTAGTCTTGCGGATGTAGTCGAGCAGCGAGGTCTTACCATGGTCTACGTGGCCCATCACGGTGATAACCGGAGGACGGGATACGAGATCCTCCTCCTTATCTGCCTGCTCGGCCGATTCTATCTCGTTGGTGAGTTCAGCACCCACAAATTCAACTTTATATCCGAACTCCTCGGCCACCAGCACGAGGGCCTCGGCGTCGAGACGCTGGTTGATGGACACCATCAGTCCAAGGCTCATGCACGCACCGATAACGTTGTTTACCGGGGTGTTGTTCATGAGGGTGGCAAGGTCGTTCACCGTAACGAACTCCGTAACTTTCAGCACCTTGCCCTCTGCGGAGGCCTGCTCCCTCTCTTCCTGGCTGCGCTGGGCGGCAAGCTCGCGCTTCTCCTTGCGGTACTTGGCTCCGAAGTTGTTCTTCTTGCCCTCGTTCATCTTGGCGTAGGTCTCCTTGACCTGCTTCTGGATCTCCTTCTGCATCTCCTCCATCTCGGCCTCGGTCATGGCGGGCTTGAAGCGGTCCCGTTTGCGGCCCTTGCCGCTTCCCTGCTGGGCTGCGGTCTTGTTGTCTTTCTTGGCGTTGCGGTCGATGTTCGCACCTGCCTTGGCCACATCCACTTTCTGGGTGCCCTTGGCTATGCGCTCGCGCTTCTTGGCAGGTTTCTTGTCGAACTGGGAAAGGTCGATCTTACCTACTACCTTGAATCCTTCTTCCTTCTGTGCCTCAGGGGTTTGCTTGGCAGGGGCAACAGGTTCGGGTTCAGGGGCAGGCTCAGGCTCAACGACCGGTTCAGGAGTCGGCTCAGGTTCCGGTTCGGGTTCAGGCTCCGGTTCAGGCTTCGGTTCAGGCTGGGCAGAAGAGGCTTCCGCCTCTGGAGCATTTTCCCGTACAGGGTCGCTTTGCGACGCGGAAGAGGCGGAAGCCCCTTCTGCCGGTTCGGGTTCCGGCTCGACAGGAGCGGCAGAGGTTTCTGCCTCTGGAGCATTTTCCCGTACAGGGTCGCTTTGCGACGCGGAAGAGGCGGGAACCTCTGCCGCGGGCTTAGGCTCCGGCTTGGGCTCAGCCTTCTTGTGGGAAAGAGTATTGCTGCGCACGATTACGCGCTCCTCTTCCTCCTCCTCGATCACCTCATCCTTCTTCTTCCCGGAATTCTCCAGGATATCCGACATCTTGATGGCCCTCTCATTGGCTTCCTCCGCAGCCTTCAGGTCTGCCCCGAACTGCTTCTGGATGGCGGGCATGTACTCGTCGGAGACCTTTGCATTAGGATTCTCCTCAACATCCGCGCCCTGCGCTTTGAGAAAGTCTACGATGTCCTGCAGTCCAATATTGAACTGCCGCATTATTTTGTTCAGTCTGATTTCTGCCATATTTTAACCCCTGTAGTTTTTGATTAGTCTTCGAATTCAGCGGAAAGGATGCTGCGCACATCTTCCACGGTCTCCATGTCGAGATCGGCCCTCTTGGCGAGGTCTTCGGGATCGATGGCGAGAACGCTGCGGGCGGTGTCGCATCCAATGCTCTTAAGCTTGTCGATAACCCAACCGTCGATGGTGCGGCCGTATTCGGGATTGGTGAATTCTTCGAGGGCGACGTCATCCTCTTCCTCCGCTGCAATCTCTCCCTTGGGAGTTTCGCGCCATACTTCGATCTCGCGGCCCACCAGCATGCCGGCAAGCTGCACGTTCACACCACCGCGGCCGATACCTTTCTGCACCTCCTCGGGAAGCATGTACACCTTCACCTTGTCGTCGGGGGATTCGCCCATGTCGATGGAGCTGACGCGGGCGGGAGTGAGTGCGCGCTGGATGAGGAGCTTGGGATTGCTGCTCCACTGCAGCACGTCGATATTCTCGTTGCGGAGCTCGCGGACGATGCCGATCACGCGGCCGCCCTTCACACCTATACATGCTCCGATAGGATCGATTCGCTCATCGTAGGATTCAACTGCAACCTTGGCGCGCTCGCCGGGCACACGGACCACCTTCTTGATGGTGATGAGGCCGTCTGCGATCTCGGGAACCTCCATCTCGAAGAGCCTTGCAAGGAAGTCGGGATCCACGCGGGAGAGGGTGATGTAGGGAGTGGTGTTGTTGCGCATTTCCACCTTCTTGATTATGGCGCGCACGGTGTCGTTCTTCTTGAAACGCTCGCCGGGAATCTGCTCCTCCTTGGGGATGTGGAGTTCGTTGCCGTCTTCGTCGAGAAGCAGCACCTCGCGGCTCCATGTCTGGTAGATCTCACCGGTGAACACCTCGCCCACCTTCTCGGAGTACTTCTTGTAGACGTTGGCCTTTTCGATGTCCATGATGCGACCCTGGAGGTTCTGACGGATGTTCAGGATGCCGCGGCGGCCGAATGCGGAAAGCGGGAGCTTCTTGGCATAGGTGTCGCCGATTTCGTAGTCATCGTCGCCACTGTCCTTGCGCACCTCGTCGAGGGTCATTTCGGAAGCGGGGTTCTCCACCTCTTCCACAATCTCGAAGTTCTGGTAGATTTCGCAGGTACCCTTGTCCACGTTTACGATCACGTCGAAGTTGTCGGCGGAGCCGTAGGTCTTGGCAATCTGGGTAAGGAACACGTCTTTCAGAACGCCCATCATCACGGGGCGGTCGATGTTCTTCTCTTCCTTGAAGTCCTTGAAGGCATCAATCAAGGTTACTTTTTCTTCTTTGTTCATCTATATCTGTTATTTATCGTTTGCAAGCAGGGTGTCGGCCTCTTCGGGGCTGATTCCAAGGGAACCCACGGTAAGGGCGTAATCTTCGATGTCGCGGTCGAAGGCCGCCAGCACGGCGCGGTGCACGAACTCGCAGTCTGCAAGGTCGGCGCCTCCGTCTTTGTCGATGGTTACATCGAAGTTGTTATCGTCGTCCGCGACGATTTCCACAACGCGGCAGCCACGTTCCGCGGCCGCTTTGTCCAGTACCGGTTGAAGTTCAGTTTTTTCCATATTCCATAATAAAAAATAGAGGACCTTGGCGGCCTCTATCTCGTTCACGGACACAAAAGTAGGCAAAAAAAACGGGAAAAGCAAACCAGGTGTGCAAAAGAGTTGTATTTTTGTAATATGACCCTGCCCGAATTCATAGCCGAGCACGAAAACGACGACCTTGCTGCGCTGGTGCTTCAGCGGCACCGCTGGCCGGATATCGACGTTTCACTTGCCGCAGAGTGCATTGCTTCGCGCCGGAAGTTAAGGTCGAAAGTGCCGGAATGGTATGCCGATCCGTCGCTGGTCTGCCCCGTCGCCCTCAGCGCCGAGCAGTGCAGCAGCTCCGTCACAGCCGCTTACAAGGCCGCAGTGGCACAGGAGGCGTGCCGCTTGCCGCTCGAGGCCATCCGCGAGGAGCAAAGGGCCCGGCCGTGTCCCGTAAAGGGCCCCCGGTCCGGGCATTGCTCCTCCGCAAGCTTGCAACCGGCACTTCCGACATCCCTGCGGATCGCCGATTTAACCGGCGGCCTGGGAATCGACTGCTGGCAGTTTTCCAAAGTGGCAGGAGCAGTGCTGTACAACGAGATGAATCCGGCGCTGTTCGAGGCGGCAAAGGCGAATCTGGGGCGTCTCGGGTGCGGCAACGTGGAGTTCAGCAATCTGTGCATAGATGCCGACACGCTTCCCGGGCTGCTGGATTCATTCAAGCCGGATCTGGTGTTCGCCGACCCCGCCCGACGCTCAGAGGGCCGCAAGGTGTTTCTGCCGGAAGATTGTTCGCCGGATGTGCTTGCGCTGCAGGACATAGTTCTGGACAGGGGCTGCAAGATGCTGCTGAAGCTTTCGCCCATGGCGGATATCAGCCTGATGCTCCGCAAATTCCACTGTGTGAAGGAGTTGCATGCAGTAGAGGCGAACGGAGAATGCAAGGAACTGCTGCTCCTGCTGGAGCCCGGATTCGGCGGAAGCCCGGAAATGACCGTAGCGATAGTCGACGGCCCATCCTCATACAGAGTCGCCACTTTTGATTATCCTGCACTTGCAACGGCCGTACCCACGTACATCGCAGCCATGCCCGAACCCGGGCAGATACTCTTTGAACCCGGCCCGGCGCTGATGAAAAGCGGAGCGCTGAATGCGCTTTCTTCTTCGCTAGGCCTGCCTGAACTCGGTCCTTCAGCGCACTATCTCTGTCTTGGAGAAGACCGTCTCGAGGACGACAAGGTTTACCGCGCCCTTGACGGTTTCGGGAAATTGTTCAAGGTGGAAGAGGCCGCAACATTCGGCAAGGCGTCGCTGCGGGATTTCGCCGTACGCTGGCCCGGCGCCGAAGTCACCGCCAGGGCATTGCCGCTCAGCAGCGACGAACTCCGCCTGAAACTCTCATCTCTCAGCAAAAAAGTTCCCCGCGGCGGCATGCGATGCTCCGGCACCGACCTCCACCTGTTCGGCGTCGGCACATCCATCGGCCGCCTGCTCATCTCCGCCCGTAGGACCTGATTCCCAAGCGTGCTTTCATGCCGTCCGTAGAACTCAATCCCCTGCGTAATTCCCGGGGACACCCGTAGAATCCGGCCCCGCCCCACGCGTGCATGCTGTCCGGATTTTAGGGACAGCAAGCGCACTTTGGGCCGAAAAACGTGCATGCTGTCCCGGTTTTGAGGACAGCATGCACGCGAGAGGCTAGGATACCTACTAAATTCCATCGAGCAGGCGCGCCGCTTCCTCATAAGGCAGGCCGGTCACCCTGCACAATTGATTTATATTTGCTGAGAACCTGAATCTCAACTGTTTCAATAATTCCCGGAGTTGCTCGGCATCCAGTTCATCCGGGTGTTTTTTCCGAAACAGAGTCACACATAAATCCGGAATGGCCGAAGTAATCACCTGATCCTTGAAAGCAGGTATTGCACTTTCAGAATTCAGTCGGGCTTTTGCCTTCGAGGAATTTTGCAAAAAATAGTTCATCCTTTTTGGTGTGCGGAACAGTGATTCAACAAACCGCACATTGCAATACGACGACGGTGAGATGAATCCGTCATCGGTAATGACATACTCGCCAGGCAGCTTGATACGGGTATGCAGTACTCGATATTGCTCTCTGGCCGACAATTCTGATAAACGCATGCCCTTTTCCGGAGCCGTCCTGAAAAAAGCAGAGCCGGTCCCCCATCGATAATCGGAGGCCTGGAGACAGATATTGGCAGCGACACTGTTCATCTGTACATAAGCCAATCCTCTTTCCAATGACTCGTCCGAGATATAAAGCGGACGGATATCGATACTGTTATCGCGCAACATCTCTTTTACTCCGTATTTCCTGCGAATATAGATTGAGTATCGGCGTTTGAACTCATTGATAAACAGTTGCGCTTTTTCGTAACTGCACGACAGGACAAAATGGACATGATTGGACATAAGGATAAAATCCAGAATATCAACATGCAGCACGGCGCAAAGGATCGCCACCAAATTCATTCCCATTTTATAATCTTCGTCATCTTTGAACCAAATCGCAGTCTCCAGATGATCGGTAGTAACCAGATAAAAATCCGGCATTTTCTCGCTGAAGTCCATGTTTCTATTATTTATTGGTTTCGGCATCGCGGGGTACCCAGCCCGATGCAATTGGAGATATGTAGAGCATATCCGCTGCAATATAGTGATAAAAACCTATTCTTCCACTATTATTCCATCCTAAATCAATCATCTTTGCATTTTATTCCGGCTGCAAGGCACTGGCATTTCTTTTGTAAATCCGTCGAGAGATGAAATCCATTCTACCATACTGCCTTGTTGTACTGCTACTTATAACGGTGGCATGCTCCCACAGTCACAATAAATCAAAGAGAGAATCTCTCCCCTCCGAAAAGGAAAGCACA
Organism: uncultured Bacteroidia bacterium; assembly: GCA_902768365.1. Lineage (GTDB taxonomy): Bacteria > Bacteroidota > Bacteroidia > Bacteroidales > UBA932 > Cryptobacteroides. The sequence goes on from CACXKV010000004.1 coordinate 72,608, forward strand.
GAATGGAGAGAGATACCGAACAAGCCACGGGCGGATGCGCGGCATGTGCTGACCGAAAAGCTTCTTGCCTTTTTGGAAACCAATGGCAAGCCTGCACCAGATGGCATTTACACTGCTGAAGTAGAATCCGGTGTACCAATCACGGGGGACGTTTTGCACGACTTCCTGCAAGTAGACGACCTTAATGATAATTGTGAAAATTGTGCCTATTCTCTAATTGGATCCTTGGATATCAGTGACAATTTTGACACATACGTTTATATGTGTGAAACTGAAATGCACCGAGGGTATAAATATAAGACAATCTATCTGTTCACGGTATCGGCCAGCTGTTGCAAAGGGCAGCATCTTCTTTCTACCAATAGCGACGGGTTTACCCGCTGGATCGCTGTAAGACTGTCCAAAACAGAATTCGGACAGATATGGGAGTCTCTAGACACAATAATTGTCGACGAAAACGGAGATATCGTAGAGGAAGAGCCGGAGATTTATTATAAATTCAATTTCGGGGCCGAAGGCACCATTCATTCATACCAAAAAAGAATCGAATCAACTGGTCTGATGCAACTGTTGCAGCAGTAGTACTACCATACCGTGCATGCTGTCCGGAATTTGGGGACAGTACGCGCACTTCGGCCGAAAAACGTGCATGCTGTCCGGAATTTAGGGACAGCATGCACGGGTTGAGGGCAGATAGGGCGGATGGATGGTGGAGGCGCGAGGGGATGCCGTGGATAATGGGGTGAGGGTGCCGTGGGGCCGGGAGGTCAGCGCAGCCAGCTGATGCTTTCGGGGCCTTCGTTGAAGAGGAGGTCCATTATCGACAGTCCCGGCACAAAGCCGAACTTATCCTTGAATACCTGCCAGTAGGGGCGTTCCAGGCCCAGTTCCCGCATTATCGTATTCTGCCTCTTCGGATGGATAGAATTCCGGTAGTCTGCCATCAGGATATCCCCTCCGGATGCCATATCCGCCCACGGATGTAGTGGGAGGGGCCCATCGCCTGTGATGGGAGGGGCCGTCAGGCCGGCTTGAGGAGGGGATATCCTGACGGCAGAAGGCTGAATGAAGGCTGTTGTTTCCCGGATCTGCGGTGCGATGCCGATTTTTGCGCAGAAGAAATCGATAATGCGGCGGTTCAGTTCCCAGAGAGTGGCAGGATGCGAATCCAGGATGTCGACAAGAGCATCGCGGTAATAAATGAAGAAAGGCGAAGAACTGTACGCCGACTCGATGGCGCGCTCCGTGCGGAGCACCCAGGGAGTAGAATACTCCACACGTATCTCCTTGATAGGCAGCGAGAAAGTGCCATTCTCGTGAACCACCGGCACATTCAGGGCCTCCGGGCCGTTAGCCGTCAGTATCCGGCAGCGGTTGCGGTAAGACTGCTTCTGATAGTTCTCGCACGCCTCCATATAAACGACAGAATACCTCGCAAGCAATGCGAAGTATTCTATGGGAGGAAAGTATGCTGAACTGAGCAGCACTACTCTATGAGGCCTTTTTCGCGGGAATCATTGCCACGGACGATGCCGCGCTTGGAATTCCTGATGAAGCCCAGGATCTCGTCCTTTTCGGGGCTGTCCGGGAAGCCCTGCTGAATGCGTGCGCAGGCGTCCGAAATATTATATCCCTGGAAATAAAGGGTATCGTAGATATCCTTGATGTTGCGGATGGTATCGCTGTCGAAACCGCGGCGGCGAAGACCCACAAGGTTCACACCGGCATAGCAGACGGGCTCACGGCCGCAGAGGGAATAAGGAGGGATGTCCTTGTTGACCTTGCTTCCGCCACCCACCATGGCATGCTTTCCGATATGGGTGAACTGGTGCACCACGGTGCTTCCGCCGAGGATGGCCCAGTCGTCTACGTCGGTTTCACCGGCGATGCCCACATAGCTGACGAGGATGCAGTGGTTGCCCACGGTGCAGTCATGCGCCACATGCACATACGACATGATGAGAGTGTGGTCACCGATCTTGGTGACGCCTTTGCCGCTGGCCTTGGTGCCGCGGTTGATGGTGGCGCACTCACGGATGGTGACGTAATTGCCTATCTCGACATAAGTGATTTCTCCGTCGAACTTCAGGTCCTGGGGAATAGCGGCAACCACCGCACCGGGGAAAACCTCGCAATGCTCACCTATTTTGGCATAGGGGAAGATGGTTGCATGGGGATGAATCTTGGTATAATCGCCGATTTCCACATCGGCATCGATGAATGCGTAAGGACCAACTTCAACATGCTCACCGAGTTTGGCGAGAGGGCTTACGCACGCAAGGGGATGAATGTTTGCCATAATCTCAAATCAATTTCTGCACGGCCTTGGCCGCGTTGGTGTTAATTGTATGGCCAGGTTTGTACGCGCTTATATGGGCCCGGAGGTATCCACCTGCGAGCCTCATGTCTCCGATGAGGTCCAGCAGCTTGTGACGGCCGCATTCGTCCGGGAAGTTCAGCACGAGATTGCTCAGGTACCCTTCCGGCGTCACGGAGAGTTTTGGTTGCTTGAATAACTGCGCCATCTGCTCGAGGACTGCATCCTCCACCGGATGCTCCACCACTACGATGGCATTGTCGACGTCGCCGCCCTTCACCAGCCCCTGACTGGCAAGGTACTGCACTTCGTGGAAGAAGCAGAAAGTGCGGCAGACAGCCACCTGGGATGCATAGTCGATGGTCTCGTCCCAATGTGCGGTCTGAACTCCGAGCACGCGGGAGTTGAAGTCAACGGTGACATCGAAGGACATGTGGTCGGCAGGTTCTATCTTCACCCAACAGCCGCTTGCCTCGTGCTTGACCTCGATCGTTTCGGGAATCTCGAAGTATTTGCGTTCGGCATCCTGCTCCACCAGGCCGTCGGCCGCGAAAGCCTCGGCATAGAAGCGGGCGCTGCCGTCCAGGATGGGCACTTCGGCATTGTCGATCTCTACCACGGCATTGTCGATACCAAGCCCGGTCAGGGCCGACATGATGTGCTCGATAGTGGAGATGCTTGCACCGTCTTTGGAGATGAGGGTGCAGCGGGCTGTGTTGGTAACGAATTCAGCAAGGGCAGGAATGGTGACACCCTGGTCGGTGCGGACAAAAACGATTCCGGTTCCGGCGGCTGCCGGGGATACCGTCATATGGGACCACACTCCCGTGTGTAGGCCTTTTCCTTCGAATGTGTAACTCTTGCTGAGGGTGCGTTCTTTCATAATAGCCCGCAAAGATAGCAATTTTTTCTTTTATCTCTAAATTACTCTCCCCCGCCCTGCTTGAACTTGGCATAGCTGCGCATGTACAGCATGTGCGGGATCGCGGGTGAACCCAACAGGATCTGGCCGCTCTTGCGCACGGGACCGGCGATTCCGGCCTGGGCGCCGACGGTGGTGTTGTCTGCTATCTTGATATGGCCCATGATGCCGACCTGCCCGCCGAAGATGCAGTTCTTGCCGATTATGGCCGAGCCTGCCACTCCGCACTGGGCTGCCATCACGGTATTGTCCCCGATCACAACGTTATGCGCGATCTGGCAGAGATTGTCCAGGCGAACGCCGTTGCCTATTATGGTGGATTCCATCTCGGCGCGGTCCACGGTGGTGCCGGAGCCGATTTCCACGTCGTTGCCTATCACCACGTTGCCGAGGTGCTCTATCTTCTTCCAGCTGCCGTCCGGCTGGGGAGCGTTTCCGAACCCGTCCGAGCCTATCACGCAGTTGGCATGGAGGATGACATTGTCGCCAATCTTCATTCCGGGATAGATCACAACACCGGGATAGATGATGCAGTGATGCCCGATAGTGGTGCCTTCGCCTATGGTAACGTTGGAATGGATAATGCCGTAATCCCCTATCCTGCAATTCTTTCCGATGACGGTGCCTGCACCCACGGATACCTTCCTGCCAAGCTTGGCGCTACATGCTATGCGGCTGCTCCAGGCACGGTGGCGCTTATACATCCTGCGCTGGTCGGACACATATTTAAGGAGCTCCGCCACCGCATTGTAGGCGTTTTCCACGCGGACCATGGTGGGCTTCACTTCCTGTTTAGGCTCAAAATCCGCGTTTACCAAAAGCACGCTGGATTTGCTGGTGTACACGTACTGTTCGTACTTCGGATTGGCATAAAAACTGAGTGCACCGGGTTTGCCGTGCTCAATTTTGGCAAAGGTGGTAATCCGAACTTCGGGGTCGCCGTCGACGGTGCCCCGAAGAATTTCTGCTAACTGCTTGGCTGTCAACTCCATCATCTAAAACCTCCATCCGAGGGTTAATACGGCGTCAAACTGGCTGAGGGCCGACTTGACGGACGGTGATACAATATCGTAAACTGTTCCTCCAACAGTGTGGCTGAGGTAATTGCTATACGGGCTGTAATAATTGTCGGGCAGCTTGGTGCGCCTGAATGCCACATCGGCATAGAAGGACCCGGGAGACGAATAACCGGCTCCGAACGAGAAAGAGACTATCTTGTCGGGATTGTACTCAGAAGCCACCAGGGAGTACTTGCCGCTCTCATAATCATCGAACCATCTGTCGTAATCCGAAGCGTAAATTATGTATCCTTCGTTATCCGAGTAGTGACGTTCCGGGCTTGTGGCAAGGCTGAAACCTGCGCGCAGCGAGAAGCTCGGCAGCAGGCGGAACTCGGCACCGACCCTGAGGTTCTGCTGCAATCCACAGAACAGTTTGTTAAGCCTGTTCACACGATAGAAAGGATCCTCGTAGGTGAAGGAAGCATCAACATATTCCTGACTGAACTTCATGACGCTGTAGTCCGTGAGTTCGTAATCCACGCTCAGCAGACCATGGCGGCCGACGGTATATGCCAGACCGAAATTGGCCGTGTAGGGCGAACGGAAGTTGTAGGAAGTCTCCGCTGTAGGGGAACTCGCATTGTGATTCTCCGAGGCATCCTGGAACTCCGCGTTCATATCCACATACCACTCCTCGCTGACGGTGTAGGCAGTCGGGGTCTTGAAGGCTGCACCGATGCGCACCCCGTCCGTGGGCAGCCAGATGAATCCGATCTGGGCGTTGATGCCGCTGATATCGGCCACATAGCTGTATTTGTATGTGCTGCCAAGGTAGTTTGTCGGCTTCCCCTGCACGTAGGACAGGTTGCCGGTATTGTCTTTGGTGTAGTAGCCGGAAGTAACTGGGAAGTCGGCAGGATCCTGTGCACTCTCGTTGTAGTATTCAGAGTATTTGTACCCTGCCACCGGCAGGTTGATATTCACACCGAGGAACAGGCGGTTGTCGATGTTCATGCCGTAGTTCATAACCACGTCGTTCTTGGAACCCCTGGAGGTGATGCCCATGTTCTGCTTCAGCACACCGAGCATTTCATAGCTGTAATCCGTGCCAGTCTTGGTGACAGTTTCCGCGGAGCCATAGTAGCTGAGCGCATCCTTGTTGAAATTGATGAGCCCGACATCGTAGGCACAGATGGAATTCCAGGCATAGTCGCTGTCGAACCTGTTGTTGTCTGTGATGATGGTGCCCGGCATTCCGGCCGCAAAGGTTGCGAGAGCGCCGGTCATTGAAGTGTGATTCTCCAGGCCAGAGGCAGAGAATATCTGGTTGTAACTCTGGCTGCGGTTCATGACAAAAGCGAAGTTCCAGCTCAGTATGCCGCTGCGGTTGCCTGTTTCGAAACAAAGGTTCATGCCTATGTTCGGCATAGTCATCCTGGTTTTGCCATTCTCGAACCCACCGCTGTAGTTGGCGCTTTGGTTGGCAGAATCGTATGAGGGGGAATATGAAGATATGCTGTTAGCAGTATTCCATCCCGTTGAGAATTCAAACTGCGAGAATGCTGAAACTGAACCTCCGGCAGGGTTGATGGAGATGGAGCCGAGGTCTCCGCCTATAGCGGTTACCGCATTGCCCATACCCAGGGTCCTGGCGGTGCCATAGTAATTGTTCTGGCCGAAGGTCAGGGCATCCGACACCGTCTGGCCTGAAGCAAGCGCAGCTACGAGCATCATGGATGCGATTGAAGTAAATATCTTTTTCATTGTTTTGCCGAATTAAAGGTGAAACTACCTGCCGCCACGGCCTCCGCCACCGCCGCTGCTGTGGCTGCTGCCACCACCGCTGCTGTGACTGCCGCCGCCTCCACTGTATCCGCCACCACGGCTGCCGCCGTAGCTGGAGCTGGAACTCGAGCTGGAGGAACGGCTTGAACTGGAAGAACTGCTGCGGGAATAGGAACTGCCGGAGCTCGACGAGGAGCTGCTGCCGCGGGAGTAGGAACTGCTGCTGCGGGAGTAGGATCCGCCCGAACTAGAAGAAGAGCCCGAAGACGACCTGGCCGAGGAACCGCCGCTGCGGGAATAGATGCTGCCGCTGCCGGAAGAGGGCCTGGAGTAAGAATTGTTGCTACGGGAGAAGGAAGTCCCGCTGGATGAGCCGCTTACGCCTCCCCTGCTTCCGCTGTAGGAGCTGACCCCGGACCTGCCGGTGACGCCCATACCTCTCGAGCCGGTATAGTTGCCACCCTTGACCTCGGAACGGGATGCACCGCGGTAGTGATAATAGTTTTCGTTGTAATAGTGCGAAGGATGGTAATGGCCGTAATAGCCGTAATAGTGGCCGTAATAAGGCCCGTACCAGGGATCATACCATCCGCCATAGTACCAGGGATCGTAATACCAGGAGTAGTAACTGCCGTAGTAATAAGGGTTGTACCAGGGGTCATACCACCCGCCCCAGCCATAGCGCCATCCGCCGTACCAGCCGTGGTGCCATCCGCCATACCAGCCGAAATAGGGGCGATACCAGTTCCACCCCCAGCTGTAGGGATCCTCGGCTATTACCACCAGAGTGTCCCTGCGACCCTGCTGTTCTTTTTTGATCTGCTCCGCGGCCAAACGCTGGAAATCCTCTTCGGAGAGAGGTTCTACTTTTTGCATGTCTTTGTCGAAGCCTTTATAGTAGATTCCATCCTGGAAGCGCTGTACGGAGCCGTACTCGCCTGATACACCGCAAGATACTGCGATGATTGCCAGTGCCAGTAACGATATCGGTCTGCGTGCCATAACTCAATCTCTTTTAAAATTTGTATATTTGCAACGTCTTATAGACGCACAGAATATTACTTCTGTTTATTATTAGATGCAAATATCGCAAAAAAGCGCAGATTTTTCGTAAGTTTTTTATGGCAAAAGAGATTACACCGAGAGCGGAGAATTATTCCCAGTGGTACAACGACATCGTAGTCAAGGCAGACCTTGCCGAGCAGTCGGCAGTGCGCGGATGCATGGTCATCAAGCCCTACGGCTATGCAATCTGGGAGAAAATGCAATCTATACTGGACAAGGCATTCAAGGAAACAGGCGTGCAGAACGCGTATTTCCCTCTTTTCATACCCAAATCCTTTTTCAGCCGCGAGGCAGAGCATGTGGCAGGATTCGCCAAGGAATGCGCGGTGGTGACCCACCATCGCCTGATGAACGACCCCGACGGCAAGGGTGTAGTGGTGGACCCGGACGCCAGGCTGGAAGAAGAGCTGATTGTCCGTCCTACCTCCGAGACCATCATCTGGAGTGTATATAAGAACTGGATCAAGAGCTGGAGGGATCTGCCCATACTCTGCAACCAGTGGTGCAACGTGGTGCGCTGGGAAATGCGCACGCGCCCCTTCCTCCGCACAGCGGAATTCCTCTGGCAGGAAGGTCATACCGCCCATGCCACGGCAGAAGAGGCACAGGCCAAGGCCGAGCAGATGGTGCAGGTGTACGCCAAGTTCGCCCGCGAGACCATGGCAATGCCTGTGATCGTGGGCCACAAGAGCCCCAACGAGCGCTTTGCAGGCGCCCTCGATACCCTCACCATCGAGGCGATGATGCAGGACGGAAAGGCCCTGCAGGCCGGCACATCCCACTTCCTCGGGCAGAACTTCGCAAAGAGTTTCGATGTGCAGTTCGCCAATAAGGAAGGCGGCCTCGAATATGTCTGGGCCACATCCTGGGGCGTCAGCACCCGCCTGATGGGCGCACTCATCATGGCCCACAGCGACGACAACGGCCTGGTGCTTCCTCCGGCACTCGCCCCCATCCAGGTGGTGATGGTTCCTATCTACAAGACGGATGAGGAGCGTGACGCCGTGCTCGCCAAGTTCGAATCCATCAGCAAGGCTCTCGCCGCCAAGGGCGTGAGCGTGAAGGTAGACGACCGCGACAACCTCCGTCCTGGATTCAAGTTTGCCGAATGGGAAGCCAAGGGAGTGCCCGTGCGCGTTGCCCTCGGAGCCCGCGACATGGCTGCCGGCACCGTGGAAGTTGCCCGCAGGGATACCCTGGAGAAGGCAACCGTCGGCCTCGAAGGCGTAGACGCCTACATCGAGGACCTGCTCGACAAGATCCAGCAGAACATCTACCAGAAGGCTCTCGCTTTCCGCGATGCCAACATCCGAAAGTGCGACAGCTGGGAAGAGTTCCAGACCGAGATCCAGAAGGGCGGGTTCCTGCTCTGCCACTGGGATGGCACAGCCGAGACCGAACAGGCAATCAAGGACGCCACGAAGGCCACCATACGCTGCATTCCCGTGGACAGCTGCGTGTGTGAAGAAGAGGGTAAAGACATCTTCTCCGGCAAGCCTTCCAAGGGCCGCGTAGTATTTGCAATAGCTTATTAATCAAAAGTTTATGAAAAAGATATTTATTCTTGCAGCCGCCGCTCTGATGAGCATTGGCGCATATGCACAGGACGACGCTCAGAAGGCAGCCGCAGAAGCCGCCGCAGCCATTGCGGAGGCTCCTCAAGAAGAGGCTCCCCAGCCCAAGCCCGTATACTGGACCAAATCCCTGATGACCAACCTCAACTTTGCACAGACCAAGCTCAGGGACTGGGCTGCCGGCGGTAACGACAACTACACCATGACCGGCTACCTGGATGCCAACGCCAACTATGCCAAGGAGAAGATGATATGGAACAACCGCCTGCAGGTGGACTACGGTTTCCTCTATTCCGACGACAAGCCCATTCTCCAGAAGGTGAAGGACCGCATCTATTTCGAGTCCAAGTGGGGCTATGAGACTCCCATCCGTCACTTGAGTTATTCCGCCAACTTCGACTTCAAGACTCAGATCGACAACAACTACAAGTACGGCACCCCCAACGTGGCCACCGGAGAGCCCACCAAGGCTGACTGGCTCGCCGCCCGCGAGTTGAAATCCGGCCTTCTCTCCCCTGCCTACTCCACCCTCGGTATCGGTCTTCTGTGGACCCCGAAGTCCTGGATCTCGGTTAACGTTTCCCCTCTCACGGGTGGATTCGTAATCGTGCAGGAAGAGGCTCTCCGCAAGACCTACGGCATGGAGCTTCTCGATGACGGTGTAACATACAGGAGTTCCCGTTTCGAGCTTGGTGCCCAGGTGAAAACTGATATCAACTTCACTGTGAATGACAATCTCAAGTACACCACCCAGCTGGTGCTCTTCTCCAACTACCTGCAAAATCCGCAGAACCTCCGCGTGAACTGGGATAACAAAGTGTTCTGGAAGCTGGCGAAGTTCTTCACCCTCACCTTCTCCACCAACCTCATCTACGACGACACTGTGCTGATCACCAACGAGGACCATCCTACCGGATTCCGCACCATACAGTTCAAGGAATTCTTCGAGATCGGATTCTCCTACACCATCAGCTCCAAGAAATAATGAAGGTGCTGCTTGCAGTCAGCGGCGGCATCGATTCGATGTATATGGCCGAAAGGGCTCCCGAACTGTTTCCGGGGGCCTCTTTCGCTGTTGCCCACTGCAACTTCTGCCTTCGCGGGGAGGAATCCGATGGCGATGAGGCCTTCGTTCGCGATTGGTGCTCCCGCAAGGGGATGCCGCTGTTTGTGAAACGCTTCGACACAAGCACATACGCCAACGAGGGACATCTCAGCATAGAGATGGCCGCCCGCGAACTCCGTTATGCCTGGTTCGATGAACTCTGCCGGGAGGAAGGCTTCGACAAGGTGGCGGTGGCGCACAACTCCGACGACAACGCGGAGACCTTCTTCCTCAACTTCCTCCGCGGCACCGGCACCCGCGGGCTCAGGGGAATGTCTGCCCACGGGCGCATCCTCCGCCCCCTGCTGGGCATCTCCAGGGAGGAAATCCGCAGCTGGATGGAGGCAAACGGAAAGGTCTGGCGCGAGGACAGCACCAACGCATCTTCCGCCTACAAGCGCAACCGCCTCCGCCACGAGGTGATTCCCGTGCTCCGGGAGATGAACCCGTCCCTGCCGGATTCTTTCCGCAGGGCGATGGAGCATATCGCACAGGTGGACGACATCGCCGAAGATTACTTCCTGAGCGTCCGGGACAGCGTATGCTCCGGCGGTCTGGTTTCGGTGAAGGCGCTCCTTGCCCTCAAGCATGCCAGGTATGTGCTTTTCCGTCTGGCTGAACCGGTGGGGCTCACGGAAACGGCCCTGGACAACCTCTGGGACCTGCTCTGCTCCGGAAGGCATCTCGCAGGGAAGGTCTTCGTGGGCAAAAGCGGAGAAATCCGCGGGCTCGCCAAATGGCGGCTGCAAATAGTTGTTTTCGACAAATCTTGCTAACTTTGCATTCTATGGCAAACAAACCTTCGATCCCCAAGGGAATGAGAGATTTCTCGCAGCAGGAAATGGCTGAGAGGAATTACTTTTTCGATACAGTCAAGAGCGTTTTCCGCACCTTCGGATACGCACAGATAGAAACCCCCGCGATGGAGACTCTCTCCACCCTCCTCGGCAAATACGGCGACGAGGGCGACAAACTCCTGTTCCGCGTACAGAACAGCGGAGAAAAGGCCGACCAGGCCCCCGAGAAGGGCCTGCGCTACGACCTCACAGTGCCCTTTGCCCGCTTCGTGGTGCAGCATCAGAACGAGATTTCCTTCCCCTTCAAGCGTTTCCAGATCCAGCCGGTATGGCGTGCGGACCGTCCCCAGAAGGGCCGCTACCGCGAGTTCTACCAGTGCGACGTGGACGTGATAGGGTCCAAGTCCCAGCTGAACGAGCTGGAACTGGTGCAGATAGTGGATAAGGTTTTCAGCCTGCTGGATATCCGAGTGGCGCTGAAGATCAATAACAGGAAGGTCCTGACCGGCCTCGCCGAGATCTGCGGAGCGCCGGACAAGGTGGTGGACATCACAGTCGCCATAGATAAACTGGACAAGATCGGCCTGGATGCAGTGAAGGACGAAATGCGCGAAAAGGGCCTGACCGACAGCGCGATAGCCGTCGTGGAGCAGATTCTCGGGCTGTCCGGCTCCGTGGCTGAGAAGCTTGCCGCCATGCGCGGGCTTTTCAGCGGTGCATCGGCATCCGGCATTGCATCCGAAACCGGCCTGCGCGGCCTGGACGAGCTCGAGGAACTCTTCGGGCTGATATCCGCCGCCGGCGTGACCGTGCCGGTGGAGATGGACCTTTCGCTGGCCCGCGGGCTCAATTATTACACCGGTGCCATCTTCGAGGTCAAGGCTCTCGACTGGGAGATCGGAAGCATCTGCGGAGGCGGCCGCTACGATAACCTGACCGGCATCTTCGGGCTTCCGGATATGTCCGGAGTGGGTATCTCCTTCGGCGCCGACCGCATCTGCGATGTGCTGAAAGGCCTGGACAAGTTCCCCGCCGACCTCCGCTCGGCCACTGTGCTGTTGTTCGCGAATATGGGTGCGGAAGAAGTCAGGTACGTCCTGCCTGTCGCCGCCGCGCTGCGCTCCAGGGGCATTTCCGTGGAGATCTATCCGGATTCCGCCAAACTCAAGAAGCAGTTCGATTATGCCGACCGCAAGGCCATCCCCTTCCTTTCCATAACAGGCGCGGATGAAGCCGCGGCCGGGACGGTGCAGATAAAGAATCTTGCCTCCGGCGAGCAGCGGGTGTTCGCAAAAGACGATCTGGACGGCATCGTATGTTTCCTCGGGAAATAGTCCTCTGCCTGATTGCCGCTGCGGCCATCTGCTGCAAGAAGGTCCCCGCTCCTGAACCGGCCGGAGAGGCCTCTGAGGTTCCGGAACGGATGGAATGGTTCCGGGATGCCAAGTTCGGAATGTTCATCCACTGGGGCATCTACACCGAACTCGCCGGAATTTACGGCGACAAGACCGACGGCGGAGAATGGATGATGCACAGCAAGCAGATTCCTATCAAGGAGTATTCTGCCCTGGCAAAACGTTTCAATCCCGTACGCTTCGATGCTGCCGACTGGGTTTCGCTCGCAGCGGAAGCCGGGCAGAAATATATGGTAGTCACCGCCAAGCATCACGATGGTTTTGCCATGTACGACTCCGATGCAAGCGTCTACAACATAGTGGACGCATCTCCATACGGGAAAGATATCATTGCAGCCCTCGCCCGGGAATGCAAGGCACGGGGGCTGCATTTCGGATTCTACTACTCCCACATGTTGGACTGGTATCATCCCGGCGCGAACGGCTGCGCCTGGGATCCTGCCCACAAAGGGAGCAGGGAGGCCTACCTCAAGAATATTGCGCTCCCGCAGGTGGACGAACTCCTGACACGCATCCCCAACGTGGATATAGTTTGGTTCGACCAGGGCGGGGACATAACTCCGGACGAGGCCAGGCTCTTCTACGACAAGGTCCGCGCATATCCCAATATAATCCTGAACAACCGCATGGGCGGCGGGATGAAGGGGGACGTGGTGACCCCGGAGCAGTTCATCCCCGCGACCGGATACCCCGGAAGGATCTGGGAGACCTGCATGACCATGAACCGCCACTGGGCATATTGCGCCTACGACGACAACTGGAAAAGTTCCGGAGAACTCATCCGCAAGCTCTCGGAAATCGTGAGCAAGGGGGGAAATCTTCTCTTGAACATAGGCCCGGACAAATACGGCAGCATCCCTCAGATATGCAGAGATAATTTGATGGCAATTGGGTCCTGGATGAAGATGAACGGCGAGGCGATTTACGGCACCGAGGCCTCTCCATTCCCGTTTTTGCCTTTCGGGTACGCCACCAGAAAGGGGAACACCCTCTATCTGCATATTCACAAGTGGTCGAAGGAAATCAGCGTGCCGTACAGGCTGAAGGTGCGAAAAGCCTGGCTGCTGGCAGATCCCTCTGTGAGGGTGCGCTGCCGGAGCCGGAAGGGTGCCACCACATTCGAACTACCTCCTTTCTCTCCCGATGCCGCGGTCAGCGTGCTGGCGGTGGAGCTGAAAGAGCAGGTGCCGGTGCAGGCCGTGCCCACGGAAGGGCTGCCGCTTCTGGTGGAAGGGGTCGTGGTTCCGCAGCTGAGCGACGCCGATTTCAAATCTGTCTGGACGGCGGAAGGGCCATCGGCCACCGTAGAAATCACGCTCCCTACCCGGCAGAACATACAGTGTTTTGCCGCGGTCGAACCTTGGCAGTTATGGGAGAATCCTGTGCAGGCTTACCGGGTGGAAGCCCTGGTGGACGGGGCCTGGACCTGCATTGCCGAGGGGACAGGAGACGGCACAGGCATCACGCTTCCCTTCAGTTCTGTTGCAGCTTCCAGTCTCAGGATTGTCATAAGCAATCCTTCCGGAAAGGCCAGTTGCAGCCAGATAATGCTTTTCAATTAGATTTTTGCTTTCTTAAGCCAAAGGTCCGCCATGCGTTTGTGCCCGGCGGGGGTCGGGTGTATGCCGTCCCATATCCAATAGGAAGGTGCGGGTTCGGTGCTCACCAGTTTTTCGAACATGGTGTCGAAGGGGATGAGGATGGCGCCCGTTTCTTCGCATAATTCGCGCACGCAGGCTGCCAGGCGGCGGGTCATATCTTCGCGAAGAGCGTAGTCCTCGCTGATGCCCAAGTTCCCCTCTTTGGCCACGAAGGGGGTGCAGAGGGTCAGTTTCAGTTCGGGGTTGGATTGTTTTGTTTTTTCCAGCAGGCTCTTGTACAGGGCTTTCCAGGCTTCGAAATCGAAGGGCGTCTGCCGGTCGCCATCCAGCCATCTATGGATGTCGTTGGTGCCGATAAGGACGGAGAGCACGTCCGGATGCAGGTCGAGGACATCCTCCTGCCAACGGGCCGCAAGATTGTCCAGGGCCTGGCCGCTGAAACCGCGGTTGAAGAATGCGTAATTCCTTGAAGGCCAGCGGCTTTGGCAGTACGATGCAATGATATAGACGTAGCTGTGGCCGTAGATGTGGTTCATGTCGGTGTGGCTGCGTTCGGCCGAGGTGCTCTTGTAATTGTAGATGCAGCCCCAGTTGCCGTCGGTGATGCTGTCGCCGATGAAGACGATGCGCTTGTTATTGGGCGTTTGGGTGCAGGAAACGGCCGCCAGACAGGCCAGGACGATGATTAGAATTCTGTACAGAAGTTTCATATCTGTCAAAGATACGGATTAAAATTTGGATTTTGGAAAAATATTCCTACCTTTGCAGTCCAATATCGCGGGGTAGAGCAGTCGGTAGCTCGTCGGGCTCATAACCCGGAGGTCGCAGGTTCGAGTCCTGCCTCCGCTACTAAACAAAACTTTCGGCAGCCTTTTTCGGCTGCCGGTTTTGTTTAGTAGCGGAGGCAGATCGGGCTGCAAGCAGCCCTCTGCCTTTCTTTTAGGGGCGCCGCCCCTAAAGTACCCCGCGGCTCCCGGCCTTAGTCCTTCGGACCGGCCTCCGCCGTTCGCGCTGGTGCGCTCATTTCCATATTCCACCGACATACCGACTTCGTTCCCTCAGTTTTTAGAAAATCCTCTAGGACCTGTAGAGAAAAACCGCATTTTCTATACAGGTACCCACTTTTTACCCCCTACCCGTCAAGGTTTTCCGGCCCAACCTCTACGGGTCGGCCAATTTTCGGCCTACCTGTAGAGAAAATGGCATAAAAACTCTACAGGTCCCCGGTTTAGAATCAGACTTTAAACACACCTCGCCTTCCGCCGTTCGCGCTGAGGCGCTCAATTACACTTTTCCCACGGATTTCCAAGGATCACTTTAACTTTCAGATGGGCATCTCTTAGAACCTTTTTACATAATGGTAGCGCAGAAAGGAGTCTCAGTCAGGGGTGGCTATGGGCGCACGTCATCTTGCCAAAGAAACGATGAGAGCAATCAAAATGCCCAACGCACAAATAATAAGCGTGGGCTTCAACTGTTCCAAAATGGATTGTCGGAACATCCTCTCATGCTCCTTGTCACCTGAGGTCATATAGCACATTTCCTTGCCCAACAGTTGATTGATATCCCTGGCAAATTTCTTCGTAGGGAAAACATACTTGTAGATATACTTGTCAAGGCATATCGTGCAACGCTCCCTTTCTTTTGTCACAAACACTAGATAATAATCATCAGAATATTTTTCGCCTGTCCTGATAGAAACATAACAGTGATCGACTTCAGACCAATCTATCTTGAACTCTCCGTCAACCCAGATGCCCTCGCCATTGATTACAATAGCATCCTTCCCATGTTTTACCGAGGCCCATATGAACAATGCAAGAAAGATTCCGAATAATCCTGCACATATCCAGAAAGCAGGCGAATACAAAAAACCGGCAACGATAAGGCCAACGGTTACACTGGAGAATAGCAGTACGCCTGAATAACTGAATCTTAATCTTATCTCCATACAAATAAATCCCACCTTTAAACTAGAAATTCGCCGCCATCAGTTCCTCGCCCAACTGATGGATATGGGCCAGGATGGCTTTCTCCCGTTCCGCTGAGGGTTTCTTGAAACCATTGATGTAGTTTCGCAGAAGAGTGGCATTTATGCCGATGGAACGGGAGAACTCGGCTATATTGATCTCCTTATGGTTAAGGAAGAACTTCTGCATCGGTGTTGGCTGGGCATCTTCATAAACGAAACTCTCGAAACTTATATCCTCGTCGATATTACGCCAATGGATACCGTCGAAACCAAAGGTATACTTCTCCCGTTCCTCGGCACTGGCCGCCCGTAGCCGTGGATACCAGAGTAGAGACTGGCTGTATATGCGCCCGTCCTCGTCACGGCCAAAAATCTGGTCGTCATTGAACCATATTTCTTTGATCTTGATCATATCCTTTTCCCTTTTACTGGTTAAAGTGCTTGTTCCACTGGGCGATGATGATGTCTGCATTCTCATCGATGACAGCCTTGATCTTCTTGAAGTCACCGGCCTTAATGCCCATCCGCTCCACAAGGACGAACTCCGTCCCGTTCCATTCGAATTTGGCCATTCCTCCATTCCCCTCCACATGGACATGCAAAGGGTCATGCTCCCGGCTGTAGAAGAAGAATGAGAATCCGAAGAATCTGAATATTTCTGGCATAATGTCTTTTATACTAATTACTACGGCAAAGATAGGAATTATTTTCAATACCCACAAAGAATCATGACCGAGAATAGTAATAGCTGCGCAGATTAGTCTTGACCCTGGAGTTCGTGATCGATACGGTTTAGTGCGCGGATGGCATCCAAAAAGTTCGATAGTTTTTCACTGTAGTCTACTAAACAAAACTTTCGGCAGCCTTTTTCGGCTGCCGGTTTTGTTTAGTAGCGGGGCTCTGCCATCCTTCTACCCCACCCCAAACCCCTCCCTCGGGGAGGGGCTTTGTCGGCTTCGCCTCCGAAAAGGCGCGTTTGCTAACTGCCTGGTTGTTAGGGCTTTACAGAATCAGGTCGGTTATTTTTTCTGACTCGACTCTGTAATTAGCTGAATATCAACAACTTAATAAACACGCGTTGTGTAACCGTCAACCATCGGTCGTTATTCGGCTGAACTGGCGCTAAATAACGCTGTCGATCTAACGCGAATGATAATTTGTTCCGAAAAAAGGCCGAAAACGGGAACAAATGCTCCAAATTTATAGGTTTGTTCCGAAAAACCGGCAATTTCCGGAACATCCAACGGGGGCTCTGCCCCTACCCTTTCAAGTGCTGTTGACGTCCTGAAAAATCGGACGTCAACAGCATTTTCAGCCTTTTTTGACGTTGACGTCCCGGAAAACGGACGTCAGCAGCACTGCGGCACCCGGCCAGCCTGGCGGAAGGTTTGGAAAAAAGATTGGCTATCGTTATATTCGCATGGATATATTGGTATTTGAAATGAAGAAATACATCATTGAGTCCCTTGTTTCTGGCGCCATATATTGTATTGGCCTCCTCGCTTTAGATGCCAGACCCGGCCACCAGTTCAAAGCAGTTGGATTCTATCTGGTATCATCCATTATTTTTGGACTGCTTTTCTCCTTAGTTATGAGGCTGATTCAAAAAAGGATCGGCAAGAAATCAGACAAGAAATGACTTACAACACCTACGGAAATGATGCGAATCCCAGTTTGCTCCTGATTCCAGGGCTGGGGGTATCTTATGAGATTTTCTTGCCTCTGATTGAAAACCTGAAAGATCGGTTCCATATCGTTGCTGTCGGGATCGATGGCTTCCTGATCGGGAAGGAATCTGCCTTCACTTCGGTTGACGACCAAGCCGGACAGATCATAACATACGTTCAGAGGAACCTGGGAGGCCACCTGGATGTTGCCTATGGGCTGTCGCTTGGCGGAAAAATCCTCTCACGCATAATGGAGCGCGGCGAGATTGATATCGACCATGCCATCCTGGACGCCGCACCGCTCCTGCCGCTCCCCAAATGGCTGGTGGATCCCCTTCGCTACTATCAGAGCCTCAATGTCTGGACTTGCTACCACTGGACCGGTTTCTGGAAGCGGGTTTTCCATTCACATTATTTTGACGTGCTTTTAGACGAGTGCCGAAAAGTGTGGCCTTATGGCAAGGGGAAGGCGGTGCGCGACGGATACAAGGATGTCTATACCAACAAATTGGAGTCCATCCAAGGGGCTGATATCCATTTTTGGTACGGAACCAAAGAGGCCTTCGTGGCCAAACCGCAAGCCAGGCACCTGTGCTCCCTCCACCCCGACACTCACGTTGAGGTGTTCCCCGGAATGAACCATGGACAGTTCCTGATCGATCATCCGGAGGAGGTAGCGGAAATGATAACCCGCATTCAACATATTTTGGACTGATTTTTGTCGATATTCGGGCAAACGTAATCATATGAAACGCAATTGCATAACTGCCCTTTTGCTTATGTTTCTGGTTTTATTTGCGGCTGGTGCTCAAGACCGTCTGCACACTGCAGAGGCCTTATGGTATGCAAAATCACAGGAACGTCAACTGATTCTAAATACCGTGTTGGGAGATAATGATTCCTTGTGTGACGGTGCATTTATCGAAGAAAAGGAGGGCCGGGGTTTTAGGATTGACCTGAAAAAATCCACAATCACACTCACCGAGTACTCCCTTGGTATTGAAGATAATAACTGGCTCTTAAGGGACTCAAAGAGTTATTCGGTTGTGGTTGATCGTTCCGTATGCAGAAGTTTGTCTTGGTTATACAATCTTGCAGTGTCTACGTCATCGCCGCAGAACCCATATGGCGTTATGGATGGAGATCCTTGTTTTTTTGTTTTTGAGAATATGATTGCAGATTGGAACTGCATTGGCTCTTATTCGTTGATAGGGCTTTCCAAAAAAATTTGCGATTCTGTCGAGAGTAAAAATCCTGCCGCTATTAATGCGATGAAAGAGGACATCGCGTATTTGACAAATGAATATAAAAAATACGCCAGTTTGAATGTTGAGTCATCTTTTGAAGGTCAGCATATTGGCATCGGGAGTTGGATGGGCCCTTTCAGTGTCAGTGTCAGTGTAGATTACTATCCGCCTACTGTATTTGCCATTGACAAAAAGGTAGTCAAAGAACTTGCCAGATTCTTATTGGAAAAGAGTACTCACCCTTTTCACTATTCCATTACAGTGACCGACGATTCGGAGTGGTTTAAAGTCAGCGGCTCCGGGGAATTCATGGATATTGCTATCAAAAGGAAGGATTTTTCGTTAGAAAAGCTGAAGAGTCTCAGTCAGGGGTGGCTTTGGGCGCCCAATTAATAGATGGGATACTTAAGCAAACCTATCCAGTTTCATAAGATCCCCAAAAAGGTTCGATATGTTTTCACCGTAGTCTACTAAACAAAAACGGCCTAATGACACTATCTTTACATCAATTAATCGGGATGTAACCTTGAAGATGGATTATATCTGGCATTATGAATCGCCCCTCGGAGGAATTACCCTCGGAAGTGACGGTACGTCTCTTATCGGTCTCTGGTTCGATGGACAGATGCATTTTGCCGATGTGCTTTCACCCGAGTATGAAGAAAAGCTAATCCCTGTTTTCAAAGACACTTGCTACTGGCTGGACATCTATTTCAGCGGAAGCGAGCCGGGCTTCACGCCTCCACTCGTCATGCGTGCCAGCCCGTTCCGCAAGGCCGTCTGGGAAATAATGCTGACGATTCCTTATGGCAAAACCTTGACTTATGGAGAGATAGCAAAGCGGATTGCCGAACAGAAGGGCATCGCCCGTATGGCCGCCCAGGCGGTTGGAGGAGCAGTAGGCCACAACTCGATATCGCTCATTATCCCTTGTCACAGGGTCGTAGGTGCCGATGGTTCGCCTACCGGATATGCCGGAGGCATTGACAAGAAGGTCAATTTACTTCGGATGGAAGGTGCGATGACGGAATTCGCTGGGCGTTGTGTTCATTAAACGCTTCATGTAACGCGTAAGGGCCGGTTGGGATGAGAAATGCATCGCATCCACGATGTCGGTGAGCGTGAGACGCTGGTCCGACAGGAGTTTCTGGAGTTCGTGCGCGGCATAACTGTCAATCCAGTCCCCTGCAGGGCGGCCGGTAATGGACTTGCTGATCTCGGAGAGGTATTTGGGGGCAAGGCCAAGTTCGCGCGCATACCAAGCCACTTCCCGCTGCTCCCGGCCTTCGTCCTTCGGACCGGCCTCCGCCGTTCGCGCTGAAGCTCATTCCCTTTCAAGTGCTGTTGACGTCCCGGAAAAGCGGACGTCAACAGCATTTTCAGCCTTTTTTGACGTTGACGTCCCGAAAAACCGGCCGTCAACAGCACTGCAGCGCCCAATCAGTCTGGAGGAAGGTTTGGAAAACCGGCCGAATGTCGCTATCTTTATAACGATAAACCGGAATATTATAGAAAACCAATGTTTGACACGATAGATGCCACCGGGTCTGGCTGCAAGAGCGACCCTCGTATGCGCAACGTGGAGGCGGAGATGATACGCAGTCATGAACTGTGCCTGAAAATCTCGTCCAAGAAGCCCACTGACCCCGATTACAAGAGCCTGCTGGAAGAACTGTTCCAGTGTGAGATAGACGACAGCGTGGCCATCGTTTCTCCTTTTTATTGTGATTGCGGATGCCGGATGACCATCGGCAAGAATGTAACCATCAACAAGGGGGCGACCATACTCTCGCCGGGCAAGGTGGTGATAGAAGATAACGTACTGATAGGCCCTGAAGTTAAGATTGCAACGGTTAATCACGACCTGCACGACAGGCACAATCTCTTCCATTTCGGAAAGGTGACGATAAAAGAGAATGCGTGGATAGGCATTGGCGCCATCATCTGCCCGGGCGTTACGATTGGCAGGAATGCCGTCGTTGCAGCAGGTGCCGTGGTGACGAAGGATGTGCCTGATAATGTGGTGGTTGCCGGCGTTCCCGCCAAGATAATCAAGAAGATAGGCTAGTTCCCGAGGACTCTCTCGATAGTCGGCACAAAAGCGTGAAAGCGCCAGAGCGGAAAAAGGAGAGGAACCTTTTCTAATATAATTATGTAAAAACACACAAGCTATCGTTATATTTGCACAACTAACAAGTAAAAAGCCACGCTGAATTATGGTTCCAACGAGTTCAATGATCATGATGGCCGTCAATGCCGTGCTTGGCCTTGCGGTTCCTGTATGTCTGTCGATTTACCTGGTGCGCAGGCATCATGCAAAGCTGACCACCATACTGATAGGTGCCGGCACGTTCTTCCTGTTTGCCCTGGTCCTGGAAAGCATCATGCATCAGCTGGTGCTGAAGGGCCCTCACGGGGCTGCCATCACGGGCAACCCCCTTTGGTATGCCATCTACGGCGGACTGGCTGCCGGAATCTTCGAGGAGACGGGGCGCTTCCTCAGCATGAAGTTCCTGATGAAGAAGGAGCCCTCCAAGGCTCTTCCCGGCGTTGCGTACGGCATAGGTCACGGAGGAATGGAAATGATCATGGTCTTCGGCGTAACGATGATCAGCAACCTTGTGATTTCTGCCCTGATTAATTCCGGGCAGTCGGATATCCTTTTTGCAAAGGCCCCGGAAGAAACCGCCTCACAGCTACAGGCCCAGTTGGATCAATTGCAG
This sequence comes from uncultured Bacteroidia bacterium, assembly GCA_902768365.1. GTDB lineage: Bacteria > Bacteroidota > Bacteroidia > Bacteroidales > UBA932 > Cryptobacteroides. The sequence continues at coordinate 93,799 of CACXKV010000004.1, forward strand.
ACAATGGGAGCCGGAAGCCTGTTGCTCGGGCTGTGGGAAAGATTCTCCGCCCTTCTGCTTCATCTGGGCTTCTCCCTGATGGTTTGGGCTGCCGTCCGCAAGGGTGGCAGATGGCTTTGGCTGTTCCCTGCTGCAATCGCCCTACACGCTCTTGTCGACGCAGGCGTAATGATGCTCAATAAGTCGGTAGGGATGGTTCAGCTCGAGCTCATCGTCACCGCCGAAGCACTTGCAATCGGAGCTATCGGATATCTGATAGCGAAGAAATTAAATAGGCAACCAGATAAAGACCAGAGCATCCCAGAGGGCGTGGCTCACGATTAGTGCCGGCAGCATCTGCGGGCGCAGACGGTAGAGGAATCCCCATACGCAGCCGGCCACCAGGGCTGCCATCACCAGCATGAAATTCAGGGACCAGATGTGCACCAGCGCATAGATGCCCGCTGTCAGCAGGAAAGCCTTGTCCTTCGGCCACTTGCGGCCGTCCAACAACTTCTCCACAGTCCGCTGCACATACCCCCGCCAGAAGAATTCCTCCGCAGGCCCTATCAAGAGCAGGAGCAAGGCGGCAATAACAGCCGGAGGGAGGCCATCCTTCATGGAATAGATGGAATCCACCTCCGGGCGGGCGAAATCGAAGATCAAGGACGACACCCTGTCGCCTATCCAGAAAACACCCCACAGAAATACCGCGATGAGGATGCCTGCGAGAATCTGCAACAGCGGCTTCTCCACCTTCGGCAGTTTACCTGGAGAAAACAGCAGGGCCAGGCTTGTAAGGATCAGGGCCGATGCCGCCATGGTGGGCCAGAAATTGGTCAGCCCGGAAGTCCAGGGGCTGAACATATAGAACCAGAGCAGGGCGGCGACTGCAAGGGCCGCTATCAGGCGCTTTTTCATATCAGGCCGGCGACGAGGAGGCCCAGGGAAAGCAGCCCGGAGAAGACAAGCTGCATCTGCGCACTCCCCTGGTCAAGCCCCTTCATGGCATCCAGGCCCTTCTGCGCAAACTGGCCAGCCTGGGCAAAGTTCTTCCAGGCCGGAACGGCCGCTATCAGGCAGATCAGCGCAAGCGGACGAAGCCATCCCACGCAGACGGAAACCACTATGCAGAGGAAAGGAAGCACCATGTAGACCCGGTAGAGAATGGAGGAAGCCTTTGCACCGAGAAGCATTGCAAAGGTCTTGATGCCGGCGGCGCCGTCAGTTTCTATATCCACGGTGTTGTTGGCGTGGAGCACCGAAACGGTGATGATTCCCAGCGGGACCGACAGCACCAACGCATCCCACACGATGGCTCCAGTGGCGGCGGCGGTGGACCCGAGGACGGTCAGGATGCCGAAGATGATGAATATATCCAGATCCCCCAGGGCATGATATTTAAGGAAGGAATATAGTACGGTCAGCAAAACCCCGGCTGCACCTACCAGCAGCACGGCGGAGCCGCTGAGCAGAACTACACCCACCCCGATAAGGCATCCGAGCACAAACAAAACGATGCTCATGCGGAGGTATTCTACCGGCTGGAAATGCCCGAACACCAGGTTCGGCACGGCATAGGCCTGTTCACTGTCGACTCCGCTGCGATAGTCGGCCCAGTCGCTCAGCAGATTGCCTGCCGAGTGAAGGACTATCACGCCAAGGACAGAAAGCACGAAAACCAGCAGGCTTCGCCATTCGAGAGGCAGCATGCCCTCGCTGAACAGATATGCAAATGTGGCGATGACCGGCATGGACGATACCGGGAAAGACCAGTAACGGGTGGCAGCCACCCATTCTTTCAAGCTATGTTTTTTCATATTTCAGATACTATTCTGTCTATTTCCTCTATTTTGAAACGGACCGAAACCACGGAATGCTTCTCCGGCCCGGGATGATACTTGAGATAAGTAGTGGCCACAACGGTGCCATCCGGCAGGATTTCCAGCCCCGGATAGCCGGAATCCACTCCGGCAAAATTATGCAGGAGCTTTATCCTGTACTGGCCGGAAAGGACGTTGCTCAGGTCGAAATAAGTCCCTATCCAGGCCACGAAATGCCCCCTGGTGGGGCTGAAAGGAGCCATATCCCTGAACACGAAAATCATTCTGCCGTCCGGCAGATAACGCATCACATGCCTGTCGCCGGTCAGGCCCCAGGGAGTTTCTTTCATAGGGGTCCAGGTTTTCCCTTCATCCTTCGAGAACATCATCAGGGAGCAGCCTTTGCGCTGGTTTTCCCTGGCGACGCAAACCAGTGTCTTCCTATCCGGAGAGAAGAATGCGCAGGGTTCGCAGGGAGAACGGTCCGGCACCTCACCCACAAGTTCCGGCACATCCCAGTTCAGGCCTCCGTCGTGGGAGACGGACTGCCAGAGTTTCAGCGGATTCCTGTCTTTCTCGGAGTTGCCACGGTGATACATCCCAAGCAGATCCCCATTGGAAAGGCGTACGATGGAGGTAAAGGCCATTATGCAGGGCATGCCCAGCCTCTTCACCTTGCTCCAGCTGGCGCCGCCATCTTCGCTGCAGACATAAGCCATCTCTCTATACACGCCCCCCACATCTACCGAAGCGAACACGAACAGGCGCTGCTTCCCGGCCTTGTCGGTAAGCAAATATGCGCTGGGGCAGTTGATCAGGCCGTCCCATTCCTTTGGCGCCCTCTGCGTCTGCCATGTCAGCCCGGCATCGTGGCTGAACCCATAGAATGAGGCAGGGCCGCCGTGCCCCTCCGACCAGGTGCAGAACATGGTCCTGCCATCGTCGAAGAGGACGGTGGTAGGATGACCGTTATAGAGATCCGGAGTGCCCGCCGCAATTATTGTCTGGCGGAATTTGTGGCCGGATATATCCACCCAGGGCAAATTCGGGGATAAAGCGCCAAGCAGCAGGCAAAATAGCAGGGAGAGCAATTTCATAACAACAAAATTAGCTATATTTTTTCAAATAACTATTATCTTTGCGATATGAAGAAAAGACTATTTGCGCTGCTGCTTCTCGCCTTCGCAGGGTCGTTCACCCTGGGCGCTTTCGACAGGGGTCTCGGCAACCCCAATTCGGTATTCATCCCCAAGGGGACCCTTGCCGCCTCGTTCTACATTACATATAACAACTGGAACGCATCAGCCGGAGATGACCTCACGAAGGGCGTATCCCTCCTGGGCCTGATTCCCGATGTGAACGGCAGCCTCTCGAACCTCGGCTTCAGCGCCGGATTATCCTGGTTCTTCAAGGATAACTGGAGCATAGGCGCCTTGGTGGGATACGACAACCGCAAGATCGACAGCAATCACCTGGCCCTACTGAAAGGGATGATAGACCTTTCCAACCAGCACAGCCGCACGGAGACTTATTCCGGATGTGTCAGGGTCAGGCGTTACATTCCGCTGTTCGACACCAGGGTCATCGCTCTTCTGACAGAAGGGCGGATGGGCGGAAGTTTCGGCTACGACAAGAGCTACCAGGAGACCGACCGTGGCAAGGAGGGCGTTTTCGCGGCCAACTATTCCGTTTTCGGCGGGCTGTATGCGGGCGTGTCCGTGTTTTTTACCAATTTCGCTTCCGTTGAAATATCTTTTCCTGTATTGAGTGCAGGATATGACTGGAGCAAGCAGATAGAGAAGCAGGAGTATGAGAGCACCCTGACCGGATTCAGCTTCAGGAACCGCACAAATCCCCTGGGAGTGACATTGGGCATTGTTTTTCACTTCTAGAGCCTATGAAAAAGATTATCATCCTTATAGCAGCGACGCTTCTCCTTGCCTCCTGCACCGAACAGTGGAACGACCTCGTTCACGAGGAGGTAGTGGCTAATATCAACAAGTTTGAAATCGAGGGTCAGGTATCCAGCTCCATCAACACGCTGGACAAGACAGTCTTGGTGAAGATGCCTTCCGACACCGATCTCAGGAAGCTGAAAATCAGCGCGTTCGCTTATACCGAAGGAGCGGAGCTCAGCATTGAGATAAAGGAAGGTGACGTGGTGGATCTCTCCCAGCCTCTGGAAATCACACTCACAACCTACGACCCCTACGTCTGGACCATCACCGCGACATCTCCACTGTCTCCCGGCGCTCCGGTTACCCAGAGCGGCCCGGATCCGGACAAGGCCCTTACAAAAGATGGCCCTCAGGTCTATAATATGGGCTTCGACCTGTGGAGCAAGCATCCCGACAGCGACGCCGTAGATGTTCCTTACGGGGCAAGCGCCACGGATGAGCAGAAGGCTGTCTGGGGCTTTACCAGCCTGGTTATCACGGCTCTGGGCCTGGATCCCATGGTTGCCTGCCACGACACTCTTGCCGTTTCCGGGTCCGGGAAGGCAGCCCTCAGGCTCAAGACGAACGACAGCAGCGGAGAACTTGCCAACGGCCTGCTTTACACGGGCAAGTCCGCGCCCATGTGGCCTTTTTTCAAGGACTATGATTACGGAACCCCGTTCACGGCACGTCCCGCCGCCCTCGAAGGCTATGCCCTCTATAAGCCGCGCACCATCACCATGGCCAAGGATCCTTACCTCAAGCGCGCCGGCACGCAGGATATAGGGCAGGTGCTGGTGGTTCTTTCCGACTGGGACAAACCCTATGGCGTGGAGCCCCCGGCAAAGGTGCTGAACTATATGGAAGATCCCGGAGTGATAGGCTACGGAAAGATGATCTTCAGCAAGGACATGAACGCCTATGAGCGCTTCCAGATCAATATCATCTACCTCAACGACCGCACTCCGAAGTACGTCACGATCGTAATAGCGTCCAGCGCCCTCGGAGATTACGGCACGGGAGGCATAGGCTCCGTCCTGTATATGGATGAGCTGGCATTCCTATATTAGATTATTTCAAACCAATCATAATTCCGATATGAAAAAAGTTGTTGTCGCCGGTGGCGGCGTGCTTGGAAGCCAGATTGCTTTTCAGGCAGCGTATTGCGGTTTCGATGTAACTATCTGGCTCCGCAGCCAGGGAAGCATAGGCCGCACCCAGCCCAAAATAGAGGGCCTCAAAAAGTCTTATCTCGATGCCATCAAATTGATGGACTCCCCCTCCGCTGAAGCAAACTGGTGCCGCGGCATTGCAGATGCAGACTCTTTCGATGCAAAAAAGTGCGAGGAACTTGTAGAAAAGGCATATTCCGGCCTTAAGCTTGAACTGGACCTTGCCAAGGCCGTTGCAGACGCCGACATCATCATCGAATCCGTTGCAGAGAACGTGAAGGACAAAATCGCCTTCTACACCGGTCTGGCCCCTCTGATGGGCGAAAAGACCATCCTTTGCACCAATTCATCCACCCTGTTGCCCTCAACTTTCGCCAAATACACCGGGCGCCCGGATAAATACCTGTCTTTGCACTTTGCCAACGCCATCTGGAAGAACAATACGGCCGAGGTTATGGCCCAGGGCGAAACATCCAGGGAGGCATTCGACGCCGTGATGGCATTCGCCAACGACATCCGCATGGTAGCGCTGCCCGTCAATAAAGAGAAAAACGGCTACCTGCTCAATTCCATGCTTGTTCCTTTCCTGCTTTCAGGCCTCGACCTGTATGTGAACGGCGTCAGCGACCCCGCCAGCATCGACAAGGCATGGAAATACGGCACCGGAGCCCCTCGCGGCCCCTTCGAGATTTTCGACGTTGTGGGAATCAATACCGCCTATAACATCGTCCTTCAGTACCAGAAGGTGCCCGGCCTCTTCAGCCCGCTGCTTAAAAAGATGATGATGCCTTACAATTTCAAGGGCATGATAGCAGTGTTCAAGAAGATGATAGATGAGGGAAAACTGGGCAGAAGCTCCGGAGAAGGATTCTACAAGTATTAATGCTAAAACACAATAACATGAAACGTCTTTTAATTACTATTGCACTCGCTTTTGTGGCAGTGGCCGCTTTTTCCCAGAACAAGCTTCTCCGTCCCAGGATAGAAATTGCCCAACTCGAAAACGATGTAACGATTGATGCAATCGAGATGGAAGTATTTTACATGAACGACGAGGACCCGCGCATGTATTATCTGTCGCTTGGGCACATCGGCATCGGCACAGATATCGTACAGGTCGATTTCGACCCCTTATTCGAGCTTTTCGTTCCCCTGGGAGGCACTATTAAGGAAGCTATAGCCAAAATGGAAGAAATCAAAACATGGTTCAAAGAAGACAGGCTCACGGAGCATGAACTCACAGGATACTTCAGCCTGGCATATCCCGGCGGCGATCCTGTTTCCATAAAAGTTACTTCCAGAAGGCTCCTCACCTCCAAGATCCTGGAGTTCAGCCTTCCTACCGGAACGGAAGGCATAGTGCGTGCAACACATATCGGCAAGGCTGAATTCGGCGGTCTCCTTTCGACCCTGAAAATCTACAAGAAACTCCATCCCAAGCAGCAGTAAGTGAAGCGGATTGTCACTTTTGGTGAGATACTCCAGCGGTGGTCTCCGCCTGGAGTGAACCGCATAGGACAGAGAAATGGATGGGAGGGCCAGTTCGGTGGCTCCGAAGCCAACGTGGCCGTCTCCCTTGCCATTCTCGGCAATGAAGTTGCCTATGTTTCCCGCATCCCCCAGAGTGTTGTGGGGGATGCATGTCTGGGCACTCTCAGGTATCACGGAATAGATGTGTCGGATGTGGTGCGCGGTGGCGAACGCCTCGGCACCTACTACTTCGAGAAAGCAGCCGACATGCGCAAGGCCCTGGTGGTGTACGACCGGAAGGGATCCTCTTTCTGGTCTACCGCCCCGGGCATGTTTCCCTGGAAGGACATCTTCAGCCGCAGCGACGTATTCCACTGCTCCGGCATTACCTGCGCGGTGTCCAGGTCGGCGGCAGATGCCACCTTCGAGGCCGTGCGCTCGGCACGCGAGGCGGGCCTTCGCATCACCTGCGACATCAACTACCGCCGCAATCTATGGAAATATGATGGGGCCGATGCCCACAGCACCCTGAACGCCCTCGCTCAGTACAGCGATTTCATTTTCGGGGACCAGGATGAATGGGAGGTAGCCACCGGCGTGCCCAAGATTCCGGAGGATAACATGTTTGCTGATACCGCCCTGGACCTCGAAGCATACGGGCGTTATTTCGAGCAGATGCACAGCCAGTTCCCGCATTGCCGGGAGATGATGCTTGCGCTCCGCAACCAGATATCCACCAGCCATCATACACTCACCGCCCTGCTTTGGCACAGCGGCAGGATCTACCGCACCAGAATCTACGACATCAACGACATCATAGATTCAGTAGGCGTGGGAGATGCCTTCGTGGCCGCCTATATCCATGCTTCGCTGAAGTGGCCGGACGACCCTCAGCGCTGCCTGGATTTCTGCACGGCCGCCGCCATGATGAAGAACTCCATAGTGGGAGACTTCAACCTGGTGAGTGAAGACGAAATTAACCAAGCACGCACCAGCGCACTACAGGGATACGGCGGATAAGCTCGTAAAGCAGCGGGGACAGGGTGAATACAGCCACCGTGAGTATGGCATACATGGCGAACGGCGGCAGCTGGGTATAGGTCTTCATCATATATCCCAGGCTGGCAACCACCAGATAATGAACTATATAGAGGCCGAAACTCGAGCGGGTCATGTATCCCGCGAATGCTCCGGTGCGGTCGAACCTTGCCTTGAACCATCCCATCATGGCCAGGCAGGCGAGCCAGCCGTAGAGGGAGTTGAGCGGGCTGCAGAGATATTCCGGAGAGGTGTTGTCCTGCCCGAAACGGGTTATGGTGAGTATGCTTCCGGCTATGACTGCCGCGCAGAGCAGCGGCGCCCAGGCCTTGGCAAGTTTCTCCTGCACGCTTTCGTGCGAGAACACGAAATATCCCATCAGGAAGGGCACGAAATAGAACAGCGGCTTATAGAGATTGTACAGCCCGTCCGGGGATTCGGGCCTGGGGTTCCGGATGATAAGCTGCTCGCTGAAATAGAAAATGACGCCCAACAGGATTATCCACACTATGTTAAGCCTGCCGCACCAGTTGTGGAAGCGGTTCCCGAGGTCCAACCTGCGCACAAGCAGTAGAAGCAGAGAGAAAAGCCACAGGTCCTGGATGAACCATAGCGGACCCGTGCCGCTGATGGCCATCATGACATATTTGGCCACACCTGGCATCCCTTCGAAAGCACCGGTTCTGGCAGCGACAGCCGTATTGAAATAACCCACCATCCAGTGGAATACGAACAGGCCGATTGTGCCGGGGACAAGGAGTTTGCGGGTGCGGGCACCGAACCACTTGCCGGCAGGGTATTTCTCCAGCGCATAGCGTGCGCTGATGCCAGCCAGGATGAAGAGCAGGGGCATGAACCAGGGGTAGAGGATATACATGACCACATCCTGATACTGATGCCACTCGGGATACTCCCCGAAGCCACCTATGCCACCGAAAACACCTTTATTGTTGTAAAAATAAATTACATGATAGAACAGGACCAGAAGCACTGTAACCCAGCGCAGGTTATCCAACCAATGCTTTCTCATTTGGAAAAGTCCTCCATGGCCTTGTCGATAGCGCTCTGGAAAATCTCAGTCTTGAGCAGGGCCATGCCGCGCTCGTCCCCCAGCACAATCAGTGCATCGCCGGGATTGATATCATAGAGTTTGCGGGCATCGCGGGGTATCACGATCTGCCCCTTTTCTCCCACCTTCACTACTCCGAAGATGTATTTGCCGTCCTTTTCTGTCATAATAGTTATACTTGTAGGAAATTTTCCACAAATATAACATTATTATTCTGAGGACGAACTCTTTTTTTTACTATTTTTGTAGAAAGCGAAATATCGACCATATGCTATACTACGCCAGAGGTTCAAAAAACGACTGCATCAGCCCCCAGGAGGTGCGCGATGCGCTGAAACAGGTTTTCGATTCGATGGGGCCGAAGAAGAGGGTGCTCGCGCTGCCGCCGGACTTCACCCGCTTCAATTCCTACGCCGGGCCCATCACAGAGATGGTTTACGATTACTTCGGGGATGCCCTGACGGATGTGATGCCCGCCCTGGGCACCCACTCCCCCATGACTCCCGAGCAGATCAGGACCATGTTCGGGCACACTCCCGAAAGTCTTTTCCGGGTGCACGACTGGCGCAACGACGTCGTCACCGTGGGCACGGTGCCAGCTTCGTATGTGGAGGAGGTTTCGGAAGGGAAGGTGCACTACGACTGGCCGGCGCAGGTGAACAAACTGCTGCTGGACCCGTCCTTCGACCTTATCCTTTCCATAGGTCAGGTGGTTCCACACGAGGTCATCGGCATGGCAAACTACACCAAGAACATCTTCGTGGGCGTAGGCGGCAGCGCCGGCATCAACAAGAGCCATTATCTGGGCGCAACCTACGGAATGGAGCGCATCATGGGCCGCGCAAAGAGCCCGGTGAGGGATGTGATGGAATATGCCCGCACGCACTTCACAAAAGACCTGCCCATAGTGTTCATCCAGACCGTTCTGGCAAAGAACAACGAGACCGGCAGGATGGAGTTGAAGGGCCTTTTCATCGGGGACGACTTCGAGTGCTTCCAGAAGGCCGCCGCCCTCTCGCTGGAGACCAATTTCATTATGGTGGATAAGCCTATAAAGAAGTGTGTCGTATATCTTGATCCAGAGGAATTCAAGAGCACCTGGCTGGGCAACAAGGCGGTCTACCGCACCAGGATGGCGCTTGCCGACGGAGCGGAACTGATCATCCTCGCCCCTGCCCTGAAGGAATTCGGCGAAGACAAGACCATCGACGGACTCATCCGCAAATACGGCTACAAGGGCACTCCCCACACTCTCAAGTGCACCGAGGAGAATGCAGACCTGCAGGAGAATCTGGGCGCATCCGCCCACCTCATCCACGGTTCGTCCGAGGGCCGCTTCTCCATCACCTACTGCCCCGGCCCCGGGATGACCCGGGAGGAAATCGAGGGAGTTGGCTTCGGTTATTGCAGCTACGACGAGATGGCCGCGCGCTACCCTGTCGACAAGCTGAAGGACGGCTGGAACACTATGCCGGACGGCGAAGAAATCTACTACATATCCAACCCCGCACTGGGCCTCTGGGCTCATCCCGACAGATTCAAAGACTGATGAAGATAATCGCAGACAATAAGATTCCCTTTCTCCGCGGGGCCCTGGAGCCTTATGCGGAGGTGGTCTATCTCCCCGGAAAAGAGACTACCGCAGAGGTGGTAAAGGACGCCGACGCGTTGATCACCCGCACCCGCACCATCTGCAACGAGGCGCTGCTGGCAGGTTCGAAAGTTAAAGTGATTGCCACCGCAACCATAGGATTCGACCACATCGACACCGCCTGGTGCGAGGCCAACGGCATCATCTGGCGGAACGCCCCGGGCTGCAACAGCTGGAGCGTGAAGCAGTACGTCACCGCCCTGCTGGTGACGCTCGCCCGGAACCGCGGGCTGGATCTTTCCAAGATGACGCTGGGCGTGGTGGGAGTAGGCAATGTGGGGAGCAAGGTGGCCGAAGCCGCCTCCATCCTCGGCATGAAAGTGCTGCTGAACGACCCTCCCCGCGAACGCGAATGGCTTGCCTGTCATTCCGAAGAGACCGAAGGCCGACGAAGGAATCCATTCGTCAGCCTGGACGAAATCATCTCCCACAGCGATATCATCACCCTCCACGTGCCGCTGCAGAAGACCGGGCCGGACGCAAGCTGGCACCTCTTCGATGCCGCCAGGCTGGCGCAGATGCGGCCTACGCAGATACTCATCAACTCATCCCGCGGCCCGGTGGTAGACAACAAGGCTCTGAAGGCCGCGCTGGCTGAAAGGCGCATTGCTGGCGCATGCCTGGACGTGTGGGAAGGAGAGCCCGAACTGGATCCGGAGCTGGTGGAGCTGCTGGATATCACCACCCCCCACATCGCCGGCTATTCTGCCGACGGCAAGGCGAACGGCACCACCGCCGCCGTGCAGACGCTTGCTTCGGTGCTCGGGCTGCCTTTGACAGACTGGAAGGCCAGCGGCATTCCCAATCCTCCTCAAGCACTTGAGTTTGAAATAGATGCAGCCGGAAAAACGCTTCGGGAAGTGCTCACCGAAGCAGTGCTCCACACCTACGACATCACCGCCGATTCCGATGCTCTGCGCGCCAACCTGGGTGCCTTCGAGAAGCTCCGCGGGGATTACGCCGTGCGCCGTGAATTCACCTCGTTCACCGTGCGCTTGCTTGGCGGCACCCCTGAAATGGCCGACCGGCTTGCCAGACTTGGGTTCAAACTATAGATTAATTTGCATTCCTCTCGGCTTTCGTTTAACTTTGTGTGTTTCTATATTGTATGCATATGAAACGGATAATCAAAATATTAGTCCCGTTACTGGCCGTTGCCTGCGGAGTTTCCGCAATGGGCCAGACCATTCCCGTTTCCTCCAAACCCGGGGACATTTCCCAGGCCGAACTGACCATGGAGACCTACGCTCCCGACACCTCGGCTGCCGTAGTTATCCTGTACTCGAAACATGAGGTGCTGGTGGCTTTTGACTTTCAGCTTCAGGCTTCCCGCAAAGAGACTGTCACCACTCGCTACAAAGTTCTGAAAGAGAGCGGCAAAGACTGTGCGGACTACAAGCTCCTGTACCTCTCGCAAAACAATCTGGAAAGGATCAGCGGCATAAAGGTCACCACATACAACCTGGAAGGCGGCAAAGTCGTGCAGTCCAAGCTTTCCAAGAAAATGATATTCGATGACAAGTTCTCCGACAGGTACAACCAGGTCACTTTCTCCGCCCCCGACGTGCGCGTGGGTTCCGTCGTGGAAGTGCAGTACATCCTGACCTCGGAACGGTTCTGGGACATAGGCACCATATACATGCAGCAGCACTATCCCGTCAACTTTGCGGAACTCAACATCGAGTATGCCGAATTCTTCCGTTTCAACAAGCTGGCGCGCGGTTTCTACAAGTTCCACGACAACCGCACCACCACCCGCGTGGCCGTGATGTCGGTCGGGGCCTATGGCGAGCCGATGGACTATACCGTCATCACCGACTATTTCTCCGGCATCGACCTTCCCGCCCTGAAGGTGGAGCCCTACAACTACTATCCGAACCAGTCCAGGCTCGGCGTTGAATATGAGCTTCGGGAAATCTATATGCAGGGCGGCGCCATCAGGAAAGATTTCAGCAGCACCTGGGAGAAGGTGGACGACCAGTTCTTCAAGGAGGGACTGTGGAAGGAATGCACCAGCAGTGTAAAGTTCGTTCCCGAGGCCAAGGAGGCGATAGCATCCGCGGCCGACGAGAAGGCCGCCATCGATGCCGTGCGCAGCCTGGTTCTCGATAAAGTGCACTGGAACGAGAAGGTGGCGCTCTTCCCCAATGTCAGCAAGGCCCTGAAGGATGGTGCCGGAGACCAGGCGGACATCTGCGGCGTGGCCGCAAGTGTGTTCAACGCGGTGGGGTACACCGCGGAACCCGTGCTCGTGAAGACCAGGGAAAGGGGCGTGCTGGCAGACTTCCATCCGTCCAGCGACGCTTTCAACGCGCTGATCCTGAAGATTACCGGCCCTTCGGGAACGGTGTATTTCACCGACATAGTCCGGCCCGAAACCTACCTGAACGTGCTGCCTTCCACCTACCTGGTTCCTAGGGCACGCGTGCTCGCACTGAACGGCGCAGGCTCCTGGGCAGATATTTCCAAGCTGACCAAATGTACCAGAATGCGCAGCTACACCATGGACGTGGCTGCGGACGGCACCGTCAAGGGCAAGGCCCAGATATCCGCCAATAACCAGTCCGCATGGAGCATGAAGTCCAGCTACAATTCCTATAAGGACAAAGAAGAATACATCGCGAACATCGAGAAGGATAACGGCATCGAGATCTCTTCCTTCACCTTCACCGGTGCCGACAAGTGGTCGAATTCCGCCCGTCTCGAATACGACTTCGAGTTACAGGCAGACGCCACGGGCGACCGCATCTACCTGAAGCCCTTCTTCGACAAGCCGCACAATGAATCCGATTTCCAGAGCACTGTCCGCACCTCTCCAGTAGAATTCGGCTATCCTTATACCATGAAGGCCGTCATCAACATCACCTGGCCCGAAGATTATGTGATAGAGCAGCTGCCCTCCAATGCGGGTATCGCCTCCGACATCGCCGGGAGCAGAGCCTTCGCGAAGTACACCCCCACCGGGGAGAATTCCCTCAACGTGGCATTCACCTTCACCCTGGGCAATACTTACATTTCCGAAGACCGCTACATGGACCTTCGCAAATACTGGGACGAGCTCTGCAACATATATAAGGGAACAATAATCCTGCGCAAGAAATGAGACACTTCATCCTGACGCTTCTGCTCTTCTCCATCGTCCTGCAGGGCTTTTCCCAGCCCGGCTGGGACGCCCGCATACTGGAGAGGGACGAAACGTTCGTGATGAATTCCAAGACCGACGGCACCCGCAAGGTGCACATCCGGGTGAGGGTGGAGAACGAGAACGGCGACGATGCTGCCATGTTCCTCCTCTACACCGACTCGTTCCGGTCGCTGGCGGATTTCAAGGGAGAGCTGGAGTCCGGCTCCGGGCAGAAGACCAAGATAGGCAAGAAGGATCTCAGGACCTTCTCCATCTCCGAAGGCACGGCCGACGACAGCTACGCCACCGTGTTCAGCCCGGAATCGTCGTATCCATACACCGTCACCTACGACTACAGCGTCAGCTATCGCAACGGCATCCTCTCCTTCCCCGTCTTCAGCCCAGTCAATACCGACGCCACCAAGCTGGACAAGGCCAGCTACACCCTTCAGCTGCCCAGGGGGACGCAGTTCCTGAGCCATGCGGAGGGCCTGGAGGCCTCGCAGGACAAGAGCGGAAAGAAGGATATCTACCGCTGGGAGGTGAAGGACCTGGCTCCGGTGGTGGACGAGCACCTGATGCCACCGATCGACCTTCCCCTCCTGTATTCCCTCCCCGTAGATTTCGTATACGGCGGCGTGCCGGGGACCCAGGCGGACTGGAAAGAATACGGAGCGTGGCTCCATACCCTTCAGGACGGCACCGGCAACCTGGACGAGCTTGATGTTCAGAAGGCAAGGGACCTGGTGGCAGGCTGTGCGGATGATTTCCAGAAGGTGCGTGCCCTTTACGCGTACCTGCGGGAGAAGACCCGCTACGTGAGCATTCAGCTCGGAATCGGAGGCCTCAAGCCCATGCCGGCCGCCACGGTGGCCAAGACCGGATTCGGTGACTGCAAGGCCCTCGCGAACTATTTACAGAGCCTGCTGAAAGCCGTGGGAGTGGAATCCTACTACTTCGCGGTCAGCACCGACACTCCCGAACTCCTCCACGACATCCCCGCCCACGGGCAGCTGGACCATGCCATGCTGGCCGTGCCGCTGCCGGAGAAGAACGACACCCTCTTCGTGGAATGCACCAATCCCCGCATGCCGCTGGGCTACAGGCACAACGCCGTAGCCGGGCACGAAATCCTTCTGGTGACTCCGGAAGGAGGCAGGCTGGTGAAGGTGGGAGCCTACCCTGATTCGCTCCGCAGAAGCATCTGGAAGACGGACGTAAAGCTGAACAAGGACGGCTCCGCGGGCATTTCAATCGACGAGGCCCACTTCCTGGAAGACAGCGAACGCTACATCGGTTTCACCGAGCGCGACCCCCAGGCGCAGAAGCGACGCCTTACCAGCGGATGGGACCTGCAGGTAGATGACCTGAAGATTCTGTCCGTGACCGACAACTTCCAGGATTACGAACAATACGGAAGGGCCTACTGCCCGGAGGTACGCCTGAACTTCACCATGAACGCCGGCAAATACGCGAACCGCAGCGGCAACCGCCTCTTCGTGCCGGTGAACCCCGTGGCAGGAAAGCTGGATTTCCAGAGGACCGAGCGCGTGAACGGCATCTTCAGGGACAATCCTTTCATCATTACGGACGAGCTTTTCCTTCACATTCCGGATGGATACAGGATTGAAAAGATTCCTGCCGATGCCGACCTCGACACTGAATGGGGGCGTTTCATATCGACCTTCAGCGTGGAAGCAGACGGGATACGGATAGTCCAGCAATTCTCCGCGAAGGCCTTCAACGAGAGCAAGGACAAATACGGTGAATACAGGGACTTTGCCCGGAAAGTGAACAAGATTTATGGATCTTCGATAGTTTTAGTTTCAGAATAATGCTGATAGTACTCGAAGGCCTGGATGGGGCCGGAAAATCCACCCAGGTGCGAAAACTCCGCGAATACCTCGGGCAGAAGTGCCCGAAGCTCGAATACATCCACTTCCCCCGCTATGAAGCCCCCGTCTACGGAGGGCTGATCAGCCGCTTCCTGCGCGGGGAGTTCGGCCCCATAGACCAGGTTCATCCCCAGCTGGTAGCCCTTCTCTTTGCTGAAGACCGCCACGGGGCGGCGCCGGAAATAAAGCAGGCTCTTGCCGACGGGGCCACCGTGCTGTTGGACCGCTACGTCTATTCCAACATAGCCTACCAGTGCGCGAAGCTCCCTGATGCGAACGAAGCGGAGACCCTGCGCGAATGGATACTCAACACCGAATTCGGGGAGTTCGACGAGCCCCGCCCGGACCTCAACATCTTCCTTAACGTGCCCATCGGCTTTGTGGAAAAGAACATACAATCCGAGCGCAAAGGCGCCGACAGGGCCTATCTGCATCACGCGCAGGACATACATGAGGCGGATATAGAGTTCCAGAAGCGCGTGCGGGCGATGTACCTTAGGCAGGCGGAGGTCGATAAGGGCCTGCAGGTTGTGGATTGCTCCGACGAAGCAGGAGAGATGCTCCCTCCGGATGATATCTTTGCAAAGATCAAAGCCCTTGTAGACAGCAGATTATGAACGGATTCAAGAGAATATGCGCGGTAATCACGGGGATGGTCCTGCTTGTTGCGGGCATACTCAAGATGATGGACCCGGTGGGTTCCGCCCTGGTAATGGACGAATATCTCAAGTTCTTCCATCTCAGCTTTCTGCTGCCGCTTTCCGGCATCCTGGCAGGGGCCTTCGCTCTGGCCGAATCGCTGGCGGGAGCTGCCCTCATTGCGGGCGTATGGCGTAAGGTCGTGGCAATTGCAAGCGGCGGCCTGCTGGCCTTCTTCACTCTTATCACCGTCATCCTCTATCTTGCCAAACCCTCCATGGACTGCGGGTGCTTCGGGGAACTGATCCATCTGAACCATGCCCAGACCCTGCTCAAGAACCTGGTCCTGGATGCGTTGTGGTGCCTGGCTTTCATCCCCATGGGAAATCTTGGAAAGCCCCAGCGCGTGAAGTTCGTAAGTTTCTCGCTGGCAGCGGTTTCGCTGTTGCTGTTCATGCTCTTCAGCGCTCTCTCCATCCCGCTTCGGGACTACACCAAATTCAAGCCCGGTGCCGAACTGGAAGAGCAGCCCCTGTTCTTCTACGATGCCAACTACGTGTATGCCGATTCGCTGCTGGCGGATGGCGATGTGATGGTGATTTCTGCCTACGACAAACTGGATAAGGAGCAGAGCGGACGCATTGCCGAGTTCGCCCGCACCGCGGCCGAAAACGGCTTCACTCCCCTGCTGCTGATTGCATCCACCCCCGAGGAGGCAGCCGCCGAGGGGATGAACCCCGCGCTGCTTGCCAGCACCTATTTTGCCGACCGCAAGGAACTCCTTACGCTCAACCGCTCAAACGGAGGGGTCAGCTTCATCTCCGACGGGCAGATAATACGCAAATGGGCTTTCCGCAGCATGCCGGACGCCGAGGAACTCAGCGCCATTAAAGAGAAGGCCCCGATGGATGTGCTGCTTGCGCGGCAGAATCGCACCAGGGCCCTGTTCCAGGGGTTCACCCTATATGTGTTTGCAGTTTTGCTGCTTCTCTAGTAAACCACTATCTGATAGGGCATACGCGCTATTACCTGAGGCTCGGAGAGCTTCTGGAAGGCCTTCACGTAGTCGTGGTCGGTAGTCTGCCCTAAAGCGGCCAGGATGCTTTCCATCTGGGTGAGGGGCTTGGGATACTCAAGCACGCAGACATCTTCGGCTCCGATTGAAGAAGCGGCGTATGCTATGGCATCTTCCAGAGTGCCAATCTCATCTACCAAACCTATCTGGAGGGCATCTGCTCCGGTCCAGACTCGGCCCTGGCCTATCTCGTCCACGCGGGTCTTTTCCATTCCGCGGCCTTCTGCCACAATAGTGGTGAACTTGTCGTAGATGGCCTCGATGCTGCGGAGCATATAGTTATATTCAGCCTGGTCGAAGGGACGGGTGAGGCGCATCATGTCGGCATGCTTATGGCTCTTTGCAGAGAATACGCCCACGTGGGCAACGTCTTTGAGAGTCTTGCTGGCCTCGGGGATCATGCCGAATACGCCGATGGAGCCGGTGAGGGTGGTGGCATCTGCAAAGATCTTGTCGCAGCCGTTGCTGATCCAGTATCCGCCGGATGCGGCGAGTTCGCCGTAAGATGCGATTACCGGGACTTCAAGGAGGTCGAGTTCATGCTTGATCTTCTCGGAAGCCAGCACGCTGCCGCCCGGGGAGTTCACGCGGAGTACCACCGCCTTGATGCCTTTGTCGGAGCGGATCTGGTCTATGACCTTTGCAAAACGGTCTCCGGCCACATTGGTGGGCTGCTTGCCGTCGATGATCTCGCCATCGGTGTAAAGCACAGCTATCTTGTCTTTCGCACGGAAGTTGGTGATAACCTTGGAGTTTGCATAATCGGCAAAGGGGATGAACTGCACATGCTCGAAATCCTCCTCCACCGCAAGGGCGGCCAGGCGCTGCTTAAGCGAATCGCGGCTCATGATGCCGTCCACAAGGCCTGCGGCCAGATAGTCTTCGGGCAGGCAGAGTTCGATGTTCTCCACCAGGGAGTTCAGTTTTTCAAAGGGGATGCCGCGCCCTTCGGCGATGGTCTTGCCAATGGTCTCCCACATGGAAGCGACCATGCGGTTGTACTGTTCCTTGTTCTCTTCGCTGGGGCTGTTGCGCACATACATCTCGCCGGCGGATTTATACTTTCCGTGGCGGATGAGTTGCATGTTGAGTCCGGCCTTGTCGAGCAGGTCCTTGAGGTAGAAGGACTGCGAGCAAAGGCCCACCAGGCCGCCGTTCGCGCCCTGATACTCAGACATATAGATCTTGTCGGCAACGGAGTTGAGGTAGAAGCCGCCGGTGCCGGGATTCTCGGTCCAGGCGATTACGGGCTTGCCGCTGAGGCGGAACTCTTCCAGAGCCTTGCGCAACTCTCCCGTGGCCGAAATGCCGGTGCTGCTGGCATCGGACTTGAGGTAGATGAACTTCACTCCGGGGTCGGTGGCTGCTATCTTTATGGCCTGAACTGCCTTATGTATGCCAACGCTTGCCTGCATCTGCCCCTGGAGCATGGCCCTGGGATCCTGGGGCATCTCCTGTTCGGTTATCGTGACCTCGGAAAGATCGATGGCGAGCACTCCGGTACGGGGCAGCACGGTGCTGGTTTTGCCGGTGGTCCCGGATGCGGAGCTAACTATGCCGGCGATAATCATAAACACAAGAATGTTCGCAATCAGGATGCCGCAGATTACGGCAAGAAGCGTTTTGAAGAATTGTTTCATCTTTTTGAAAATTATTTTCGCAAATATAGCATTTTCCGCTTTATTATTTTCTATCTTTGCGAATACGATAATCTACAACTAATACAGATACAATATGGCAAACAAGTACGCTGGAACACAGACCGAGAAGAACCTCCAGGCGGCATTCGCCGGAGAATCCCAGGCACGCAACAAGTACACCTATTTCGCATCCACTGCAAAGAAGGAGGGATACGAGCAGATCGCAGCCCTTTTCCTGGAGACTGCAGACAATGAAAAAGAGCACGCCAAGATGTGGTTCAAGGAGCTCGAAGGCATCGGGGACACCGCTGCCAACCTCGCAGCCGCCGCAGAGGGCGAAAACTATGAATGGACCGATATGTACGAGGGCTTTGCAAAGACCGCCGAGGCCGAAGGCTTCAAGCCCCTTGCAGCCAAGTTCCGCATGGTAGCCGCCATCGAAAAGAGGCACGAGGAGCGCTATCGCGCACTGCTTAAGAATGTAGAGACCGCACAGGTGTTCGAGAAGTCTGAGGTCAAGGTTTGGGAATGCCGTAACTGCGGCCACATCGTGGTGGGCACCAAGGCTCCTGCAATGTGCCCCGTGTGCGCACATCCCCAGTCTTACTTCGAGGTTCACAAAGAGAACTACTAATGGCTGCATCCATTGCACGTAAGAAAGCGCTCGGCATCGGGGTTACCGATGCCGTCGCTGTTTTGTTCATCCTGGCTGTCCCGGCTCTTTCGCATCTGACTTCGGTGCCTTTTTATCTGCTGGATCCCATGCGCCTTGCCGTGCTGGGAGCCCTTCTCGCGAGCCGCAGCCGCGTGAACGGGCTGGTGCTTGCTGTGGCCCTGCCGCTGGTGTCGTTCGCTATTTCCAGGCATCCGGTTTTCCCGAAATGCCTTGTGATTGCCGCCGAGTTGAGTGTCAACGTGTTGCTGTTCAGTTGCTTGGTCAAGGCCTTCACCGCCAGGCTCTCTTCCGGGTCGGGCGATGGTGCTGCGGGCCATTTGACCGGAGGTGCCGTGCCTGTCCGTATCGGTCTGGCAGCATTCATTTCGATTCTGCTGAGCAAGGCCTTTTACTATGGGTTGAAAGCCCTGGTGCTTGGCGCCGGCCTCATGCAGATGGAACTGGTTTCCACCGCCCTTTGGGTGCAGTTGGTGGTCGCGGTAGTGATTTCCGCCTGCTTTGCTCTTTGGTGGCGAAATGCCCGTTTCCGGTAAACCTTTGATTATTAAGTATTTACGCAAACAGGTGCTTAAAAATAAGCGACCTGTTTGCGTAAATGACTGACAATTAAAGACTTGCTAAAAACGGCTACCTATTCCAAAAAGTATTCATTACCTTTGTATTATGATTTTGATGGGAGTTGTCAATCTGACGCCGGATTCGTTCCAGGAAGAGACGCGGGCAATGAGTCCGGCGGCCATCAAGCGCCGCGTGAAGGCGCTCTTGTGGCGCGGCTGCGGCATCATCGACTTCGGCGCCGTCTCCACCCGCCCCGGCGCTGCGGACGTCCCCATCGAAACCGAATGGCAGCGCCTCGAACCGGCACTTCGTTTATATAGAATTGGAGGTGAAGTTGGGGTTAGAAATGGGGGGATAGCCCCTGAAACCCATGCCACCCTCGGCACTGTAAGAGGGGGGACCGTGAGCTCCGCGAACGGTGGGGCGAAGCGAAGCGAAGCGGTCGGTGAGGGTACACCTGCCGTTTCAGTAGATACTACCAGCGCAGAGATTGTCCGGCGGACATACGGGCGGATAGGGCGCTTCATAGTCAACGACATCTCCGCAGGCGAAGACGATCCGGCGATGCTACCCACCGTCGCCGAACTCGGACTCCCCTACATCGCCATGCACAAACGCGGCAACCCCCGCTCGATGGACGCCCTGACCGATTATCCTCAGGGAGTAGTGAAGGCGGTGGACGAGTACTTCGAAAAATTCGCCGAAAAGGCGGAAAAGCTGGGCATAAAAGAATGGATCCTGGATCCGGGGTTCGGCTTTGCAAAGACAGCGGAGCAGAACTGGGAACTGCTGGAGAATCTGCCAGCATTCAGGCACTTCGGCCGCCCTATACTGGTGGGCGTTGCCGACAAGCGCTTCACCCGCACCCCCAATCCGTTCGCGAACTGCTCATCTTCCGCAACAACAACCGACACCCAGACCATCGGTTCCCAATACGCAGAACGCCTCGCCGAGGAGCGAGGCGCCGATATTCTGCGAATCCACTGATCAGTCTTCGAAGGCTGAGGGCAATACCTCGAAACCGCCTCTGGGGTGCTCCAGGGGGATCATGGCGAAAGCCTTGATTACCAGCACCAGAAGCAGCACCGATGCCGCAAATGCATACCAGTAACCATCACCCAGCACATCCATCCAGGTCTCTGCATTCTCCAGCGAATCTATATGCCCTATGACCAGGGCGAAGGTATTGTTGGTGAAGTGCATCAGCATGGTCAGCTTCAGCGAGCCGGTCTTATAGTAGACATAGCCGAAGAGGCAGCCGAGCAGGAATGCGGGAATCGCCTGCCAGGGATTCAGGTGGATGACAGCGAAGAAGAGGGCGGAGAGCACTATGGCCCAGACGGGCTTGACGCCGCGTCCGAGCAGACCGCGCTCCACCATTCCGCGGCACAACCACTCCTCGAAGAAAGGAGCGAAGATGCTCACGCAGAGGAAGTTGACCCAGAAACTGCCGGTGGTCAGGCCCTTCAGGGCATCCTCCAGCCAGGAAGGCATAGGAGGCAGCCAGCTCGTGGACCATTCCCCAACTATCCCTGCGGCAAGAGTGGCAGCCATCACCATCAGCACGCAAAGCAGCCAGCCGTGAGGAGCCACGTTGCCGTTATCGAGGGCCAGACCCTTGAACTCCATACGGTTGCGGCGGCTCTGCCCTGCCGCCCACATCATGGGCGGGATGAACATTATGGGGTAGGAAATCAGGGTAGTATACTCGGTCATGAATTCAGCGGAATTCCCTCCCATGCACAATGCTGCGATGAACACCACTCCGGAGCCGATCAGGCCTCCGAGCAAGAGGAGAAGAAGGAGGATGACTATATCTCCCCCGGAAGGGATGCACCAGCCATACTTGCCGAGCACATCGAAATTACCGCGCTTCGCCATCTCAATAGAGGGGTGAAGGATAAACGCCGTCGGCAACGAGCTGGGCGAACTTCGCCACCACGCCGGGACGGTCTTCCTTATAGGTTACGCCGAACCAGCGGGAAGGGGTCGAGAGCACCTCGGTGGCAGCGCTGCCGTCCTTCACCATGCAGTCGATGGCGTAAGGGATGTAGAACTCCTTCTTCAACTCGCCGATATTGGCCTTCAGGAACTCGTTGAAGATGGCCTCGCTCTTGGCAAAATAATCCGGGGTGAATCCCCACATATTCATGGAGCAGAGGGCCTTGCCGTCGAGCACGATGTGGGTTTCTCCGCTGACGGAATTATCTCCGTAGATGACTCCGTCGGCCTCGCGGGCGATGTTCAGGTGCTCCACGACGCTGGTTAGGATGCCGTCGGCGCCGTAATGGCAGATGCCGCGGGAGACGCTGCCGCTCTCACTCAAAGTCTTGGAGAGTTCGAAACCGATGATGGCATACTGTCCGGTGGTATTCTCGTGGGCGTGGCACCAGTCGGCGGCCACCTTGAAGGAATCCTTGCCGTAGTAGTCGTCACCGTTGATGATGATGAAGGGTTCTTTGATCACATCTTTTGCCATCAGCACGGCGTGCGCGGTGCCCCAGGGCTTTACGCGCTCCGGATTGAGGGTGAAGCCGGCAGGGATCTTGTCCAGTTCCTGGGTCACGAAAACGAATTCCAGAGGGGTTCCGTCCACGCACTTGACGTGTGAATACTTCTTGGCCACAAGAGCCTTCATATCTTCGAGGAAATACTCGCGCACTATGTAAACAACCTTGCCGAATCCGGCTTTTACGGCGTCGTAGATGGAATAATCGATGATGGTTTCGCCAGAGGGACCGAGGCCGTCCATCTGCTTGAGTCCGCCGTAGCGGCTGCCCATTCCGGCAGCAAGAACTAAGAGTGTAGGTTTCATATTATTTGTTGGTAAATCTCTACAAATTTAACTATTTTTGCGATAATGTCTAAAGTCAGCAAGGATATCTGGAATAAAGAGAAGGATGGGAACAACAAAGAAAAACGTTCCTTCCTCCGCTATTTCATCATTTCCACCGCAATCTGCCTCATTATCCTCTTCGTCAAGAAAGACAGCGTGATCCGCCTGATCGGCACCGGATTTACAATCCACAAGCAGAACAAGGAAATGCGCTACTACCGTAAGCAGATAGACGACCTCGAGCGCCAGATTCGCGTGCTCAGCAACGACCGCGACACACTTGAAACCCTTGCCCGCGAGCAGTATTTATTCGCCGAGCCGGGGGATGATGTGTATCTGACGCATTAGCGCGCGGCGCGACGCTTGTATTGCTCGTATTTGGAGAGGACGTTGTCGACGTATGCGATGGTTTCCACGCCTTTGAATTTACCGAATTTGATAGTATCCAGCTCCAGGATGGAGTCGTCGGACATTTCGGGGATCAGCGCCACGATGTTGTCCCAGCTGGAGGAATCCACTCCCTTGATGGCGGCAAATTTGATGCAGTCCTGGATGCGGCCGACACCGGCGTTGTAGGCTGCCAGGGCGAATTTGGTCCGCTCTAGGGGATCGTCGGTATGGCCGCGGTAGGCATTGTGCAGGCGCTTCAGATACAGGGTTCCAACGCGCACACCTTCTATAGGATCGGTGATGTCATCCGCACCCAGCCATTCGGCCGTTGCGGGCATCATCTGCATGAGTCCAGCGGCGCCCCGGTGAGAGCGCACGTCGTTATCGAATTTGGATTCGTGGTAGATGACGGCCGCTACCAGCCTCCAGTCCAGGCCGGCGGAGTCGGAATAAACCTTTATGAGGGAATCATAAGGGCTGATAATGTAGTTGGCGCACATCCCTCGCGGAAGGGTGTCGGTGACTACCGGCTCTACGCGGGAGAGCCTTATTTTGCGGGAGTATCCGTCCGCTATGATGGACCCGGCAATCAATGCCAGGACCAGGATAATCATTGCAATGCTGTGGGGTTCCTTTCTCATCTCGTTGCCTGTCTCATGCCACCGCCTGTCCCACCGGTTCCACCACTACGGGGCATTCCCAAGTCTCCTCCGCCGACAGCAGATCCTCTGCTTGAAGAACCTCCCTTACCGGGCTGCGTATAGAAGGGCCAGTAAAGGCCGAACTTGACTATCCTCTGGGTGTTGATATAACGGTGGGCGGAAAAATAATCCGCGGTGTCGAACCAACGCATGGCTGCGTTCTCTATCTTTATGAATATGCAGGCGCGCTTCCACTGGGCATTCACGAAGAGGTCGATAATCGGGCCGTTCTCGTAGCGCACCTTGTTCTGGTTGTGGAACACGCCCAGGGCCGGATTCCATGCGGGCGAATACCACGGGGTGTTGTAGAGCACATTTGCTCCTATCTGCATCTCCAGCACCCTCTGCTTGAGAGCATCGCGCTGCACTATGAACTGGATGAAGTACTTCCCGTTCAAGGCCAGGCGCGGCAGCGGCAGCACTTCCTCGTTGGAAGAAAGCTGGAACAGGAGCTGATTGTCCAGATGCAGGAAGTTGGCGATGACTATATCTTTCCGGAGGGTAGCGGAAAGCACGCTCATCGCACTGGCATTCTGCCTGGCGATGCTGAGGGTGTCGTAGTAGACATTGTTCGCCAGCAGGCCGTAGTTCAGGCTGGCGGAGAGCTTCCAGTAAGGGATGTCGATGTGCCCGCCCACCTTGGTAACCGAAGTCTTTCCGAAATCGTTGTTCCAGATGTAGTGGTTGGAATACATGATCTTCTGGTAGTAGTCCGGATCGCGCAGGGAGGTGCTGAACGATGCGCCGAAAGCAACGGGACTCGTGCGGGCCCTGCGGAAAGGGTAGAAGCGGTAATCCACATTCGCACGGATGTTGAAGTCGCCTGCATGGTATCCTGCAAGATATAGCTGCCCGCGGGCATTCCAGCTCATGTTGCGGAAAAGCCGTCCGTTTGCCCCGGCATAGGCATAAACCGAATTGCCCCGGAAGCGGTTGGATGTGACGGTGCTGTCGCCGTTGTAATATGTCTGAATCTTGTCCCCTATGCCGACATCCAGTTTGGCGACAGCGGCATCAGCCGACCACGGCTGGAGACGGATGAAGAGTTTGTTGTCCAGTTCCGTCAACCCGAGCGAATCGTCCGATGCTGTGGGGTCGTAGTTGAAAACATTGTTGTAGAGCACGCGGCCGGTGGCATCGCTTGTGGAGATGGCATCGGTGTAGTGCCTGCCGTATCTGCTCCATTCGGTGCTGTGGCCTATGAATGCCGTAGTGATGTCTTCAGAACTGTCCGGCACGAAAGTGGAATCCCTGCGGGCCCTCCACTTGTTGATGAAGGTAAATGGAATGCGGTACTGCTGGTTGAGGAACAGGGTCTTCTTCTTGATCTGCGATGATGCCTTGCCCAGGATAACCCTCATTTCACGGGCGTCGATGGTGGTATCCCTCACGTCCGTGATGTTCACTATGCCGCCGTTCTCGTTCTGGGTCACATTGTTGGAGATGAAGCCGGCGTGCATCAGATAGCGCTCACCTATGAAGTTGGTGCCTATGGCCAGGGTCTTGTTCTTCACCGTTTCGTTGTTCAGCATTCCTCCCCCGCCCCAGCGCTCGTAGAGCAGCGAATAGTTCCAGGCAGGAAGGATGTTCTGAGTTGTGAAGATGTGCAGATTGTCCGACTCTTTGGCATCGTCGGCCATCAGGGTTCCCCAGTAGGCGAGTTCGGTGTAAGGAGTCTTGCTGTTGAACATCTGCATGTTCTTCGCGTTCTGGCTCCACGGCTCGTAGAACGAGTAGAACTCGGGGCTGTCCCCTTCCCTTCGTTTGAAGTAATTGTAGGGCTGCACCGCGGAACCCGCCACTCCCAGCCATGTGGCGTTCACATCCTCGCGCCGGAAGGCGTAGTCGTAGAAATAGTGGTTGTAGGTGGTGTCCGGAACCCTTGCGTGCACGTCGTGGAACTCCTGGTCCACGTTCCAGGTTATGAGGCGTTTGTATTTAAGCGAATCCGGAATGGCAAAGGTCTGGAGCACCCTTGGAGTGCTTTCCCGTATGCTGTCTCGTTTTGCCTGCTTCTCTTCCTTGATGGCATTCAGGGAGTCTGCGATCGCCATCTTCCGCTTTACCTTCTGCTCGTAGTCGTACTTCTTGCGTTCCTCCTTGCTGAGGCCGTTGTACCAGGCCAGGAAGGCCTCGCGGGCACGGATGGTGGAGTCGCGGTAGTAGAGGGAATCCAGCATGTAGCGGTCTGCCGAATCCAGGCGGGCATGAAGGGTATCTTCCGCCACCATAAGGCTGTCGTAGGAGCGGAGAAGCGAGTCGCTCACTATGCGGTGCGTGAGCGAATCGAGCAGCGCTACATAATATTTATAGCGGAAGGGATCCGTCAGGCGGAGGGAATCCGGCACCACCATGGTGTCCCGCGCAAAGATGCGGGGAATGGTGTCTTCCTCTTCGAAGGAGAGGGTGATGCCGAGGGCTTTCAGCACGCTGTCCGGCAGGGATGCGGCGTCGAAGTTGCCGCGCCGGCGGAGTTTGTAGGCCCCGAGGGGGTACTTGACGGTGTCCTGCAGGGGGGAGGAGACCTCGGGATGACAAACTACATATGTACTTTCCACGGGATCGGTGGTTGCAACGGTGGCTGCGATGGCAACAGAGACCACCGCAGCAGGGAACCACATTCTGGAAAGCACATTCATAGCCTGCAAAGTTAACAATTATTTCACACGTACCGTATCGGCGGGATCCACACGGGCGATGAACAGCGACGGAATCAACAGCAGCAGCATGATTGCCGCGAAGGCCGCCGCATCCACTCCAAGAACCTGTATCCAGTTCACGCTCACAGGTACGAAGGACACGAAGTAGTTGTCGGGATTGAGGCGGATGAAATGCGTGAAGTGCTGCACCAGGCAGAAGAGAAGCGCCAGCGCATTGCCAAGGAGCATTCCCTTGAGCACCACCCTGGCAGACACCCGCAGGAAAACCCCGGCTATGCCGCGGTCCCCCATTCCGAGGGCCTTCAGGGTGCCTATGGTGGAGATGTTTCGGAAGAGCATGATAAGCAAACCGGAAATCATGTTGAATCCGGCCACCAGCACCATCAGTATAAGGATTACCAGCACGTTGAAGTCGATGAGGTCCAGCCAGTCGAAGAGATTGTAGTATTTGTCGGCGGCGGCGATGGCCAGCGTGGGGTCATCATCTTCCGAAGCCCTTCCATAGGCAAATCCCGCTATCTCCACGGCCTTGGCTTTCTGCGGGCGGCGGTCCCGGAAACGCTCCTGGAGGGTAATCTCCAGCGCGGATGCCTTTCCCTCTTCCCAGCCGTTCACACGGCGGATGTCTTCGAAGGACGCAAGCACCACCGGGCTGCCGGAATTGTCGGAAAGGCCTTCGTAGATGCTGCCGACGGTGAACTTGCGGATCTGCACCCTCTCCCCTATGAAATAGCCGCGGACCTCGTCGCCCTCTTTCAGGCGGAGGGTGCGGGCGAGGCTGCGGGGAATGCTGATCTGAAGTGCTGCGCTGTCGCGGGAGGGAACGGCCTTGAAGAGCACTCCCTGCAGTTCCTCCCCGTTCTGGATGATGCCGGCGCGGTAGATGGCCGGGGTGACCGCCTCGACGCCCTTGCGGGCGAGGAGCTCATCCATGAAGGTAGAATCTGCATTTATACAGACATCGCTGTTGTAGATGTTCGCGGAAGGTGATGTGAGCTGGATATCGCCGGTGAGCGAGGATACCCCCCCGCGTATCTCCCTGCGGAATCCGCAGGAGACGGCCAGCGAAAGTATGATTACAAGGAAGCTGACAGCGATGGATATCACTGCCAGCCTCCCTTTGAAACGGAGTCTGGATGCTATGAAACTACCAGATGTGTACACGCTCCTCTTCCGGACGGAACATAGGGTCGCCTTCCTTGATGCCGAAGGCTTCGAAGAAGGACTCGAAGTTACGCACCGAGACATTCACCCTGTTCTCTGCAAGCGAGTGGGGATCGGTGTTGGTGAGGCGGGCCTTCTCCTCGTCGGTGATGTTCTGGGCCCACACGGTGGCATAGCCGAGATAGAAACGCTGGGCGGGAGTGAAGCCGTCGATGAGGCCGATGTTCTTGCCCTTGATGGCGTTCTCCATGGCGGTGTAGGCGATGCTGAGTCCGCCGTGGTCGCCGATGTTCTCACCGAGGGTGAAGTGACCGTTTGCATGCACGCCGGGGAGAATCTCAACTGCGTCGAACTGGGCTGCGAGCACCTCTGCCTTGGCGCGGAACTTGGCATCATCTTCGTCGGTCCACCAGTTGGTCATGTTGCCATCCTTGTCGAAGAGGCGGCCCTGGTCGTCGAATCCGTGGCTCATCTCGTGGCCTATCACCACGCCGATGGCGCCGTAGTTGACGGCATCATCCGCATCCGGATTGAAGAACGGAGGCTGGAGTATGGCCGCAGGGAAGCAGATTTCGTTTGTGGTGGGATTGTAGTAGGCGTTCACTGTCTGGGGAGTCATGCCCCATTCGGTCTTGTCCGTGGGCTTGCCAAGCTTGGAGAGGTTGTCTGCGACATACCAGCGGCTGGCTGCACGCAGGTTCTCGTAGTAGCTCTTTTCGGGGTCCACCTCGAGGGTGCTGTAGTCCTTCCACTTATCGGGATATCCGATCTTTACGGTGAAGTTGTTGAGTTTCTCATGGGCCTTTGCCTTGGTTTCGTCGCCCATCCAGTCGAGACTGTCGATGTGTTCGCCGAGAGCGGTCTGAAGGTTCTTCACGAGGGTGGTCATCTTCTTCTTGGAAGATTCGGGGAAGTAGCGCTCGACATACATCTTGCCAACAGCCTCGCCAAGCACTCCGTTGGGAACGGCCATAGCCCTCTTCCAGCGGGGTTTATGCTCCTGGATACCGGCCATCTGACGGGAGAAGAAGTCGAACTGGGCGGAATAGAAATCGTCGCTGAGGGCACCGCAGCCACCGCTCACGAGATGGGCGAGGAGGTAGTCCTTGAGCACCTGCAGGTCGGTTTCGGCCACGTAGTTGCTGAATGCCTTGAAGAAGGATGGCTCACCCACTATGATCTTCTCCTGTGCGGGCAGCTTGCCTGCCTCGAAGAAGGCGGCGAAGTCGAATCCGGGATAGGCGGAGATTATCTGCTCGGTGCTCATGGGGTTGTAGAGCTTGGTGTAGTCGCGTTCCTGCTCGCGGGTCCAGGAGTTCTGCGCGAGGTAATCCTCAACGGCAACGGTGTTGTCGGCCACTGCCTGGGCATTCTCCACGCCTGCGAGGGTGAGGACCTTGTTAAGGAATATCCTGTACCCTTCCTTGAGAGCTGCGTTCTCGGGTTTCACATAGTAGTCGCGGTCGCCGATTCCGAGGCCGCCCTGGCTGATGTAGAGAATCTGGCTGTCGCTGTCCATGAGGTCGGCCTCGACGAATGCGCCGAAGAATCCGCCTTCACCCTCGAGGTGAAGTTTGGCAACGGCCTGTGCAAACTCTTTCTTGTCTTTGATTGCCTGAATTTCGGCGATATACTTCTGCAGCGGGGCTGCACCCTCGTTGTTGAGGCGGGTGGAGTCGAGGCCCTGCTTGTAGAGGTCTACGATTTTCTGTTCGATGCTGCCCTTTTTGGTTTCCATGGTTGACATGGAGGCAAACAGGTCGTTCAGGCGGGTTACGTTGTTCTCGCGGAGCTGGTCGAAGGAGCCGAAGCGGGCATACTCCGCCCCGAGGGGATTGGCTTCCTGCCAGCCGTGGGTTGCGTATTTATAAAAGTCTTCACCGGGAGCCACCGAAGTGTCCAGGTTGGAGAGGTCCAATGCGGGGACTTTCTCCCCTTTGTTCTGGCAAGCCGCCAGAGTCATAAGTGCGATCATACACAATGCGATCTTTTTCATACTATTTGTTCTTGTGTTTGTTTTTTTCGATAATCTTCATGTTTGCCGTGGCGGATTCGTCCCCAGGGTTGAGTTTCAACACCTTCTTGTAGTACTTCGCAGCCTTCTTGTCGTCGTGGCGGGCCACCTGCCAGTATGCCCCGAGATTATTCAGGAAGAGGGTGTTCTTCGGGTTCTGCTTGAGCATCCTCTCGGAAAGTATGCGGAAGGACTCATAGGAATTGGGGCTGCCGGTGCGATAGAACAGGAAGCAGTATTCCTGCACGGCAGATTCAAACTCCTCCCTGCTTACTGCCTGCCCGTCAAAGGTCCAGCCGGGATGCACGGTGGAATCGTAGTCTATCAGGTCCAGCATTGCGGTTGCGGCCATATCCGGGCTGTCCTTTTCGTATGCTGCGAGGGCGCCGATCTTGTCGAGGCGGTACACCAGGGCGTCCGGAGCCAATTCTATGGCCCTGTCTATGCTCTTCTGGCTGATGCGGAAGAGGGAGTCGTTGAACACGGGCACGGTGAAATAATTCACCTTCTTGCCGAGGCTGTCCTTGAGGCTGAGCACGGGTTTCTGGCCGAGATAGCGCTCCGCATCCACAATCTCCACCTTTTCACTGCGGGATTTGGCGAGATAGTAGTTGAAGCGGGCTTCGAGCATGCGGGTATCGTCGGGGAAAGCATCGCTCCACCTGCCCAGGATGTACTCCACGCCTACTCCGTCCGCACCCACGCTCCGCACCTGACGCTCGTATTTTTCCTTGAACTGCTCCGCGGTCTGGGCGGTCGCGCCCAGGCACACTGCAGAGAGTATTATCGCCATGAGTTTTTTCATACGTCCATCTGGATTCTGCGGCTCTTGGGATACAGGTTGTTGCATCTTGAGCCTAAATTCTTCACAAAACCAAGGGGATGCGAGCGGTAGCATACCACCAGCATTCCGAGGGGAGCCTCCGGCAGGAACAGTGTATCCCTGTGAAGATACCGCAATGCCTGCTGCAAATCCAGTTCCACTCTGGGCTCCGGACCGTCAAAATTTTGCATCCTGCTTTCCAGGGGCCTCAGATCGGCAGGTCTGCACCGGGCCGAAGGGGCTTCGGAGGTCTTTACCAGCGCCCCGGCCCACTGCCCTTCTCCGGGCACTTCTCCGGCTTTCAGAAGGCTTCCGTGGCGGGTCAGGCGCACTCCGTATTCCGCGAATTCATCTTCCGGGGGGATGATATCACCCCCGAGTTCGCGGGCGGCCCATTCCAGGTTGCCGTCGTTTTCACAGTCTTCGTAGGTGCAGGTGGAGTAAATCAGGATGCCTCCCTGCCTGAGGGCTGGCCAGGCGTCTGCGAGTATGCGTTTCTGGCGCGCTGCGCAGATGAGCGGGAGCTGCGGGCTCCATTCGGCCACGGCGCGGGGGTCCTTGCGGAACATCCCCTCTCCGCTGCAGGGCACGTCGGCCACGATTACGTCGTAGTAGCCTTTCATGGTGCGGCCGATGATGGCGGGGTCCACGCTGGTGACTATTACGTTGGGGTCGCCCCAGACGGCCACGTTGTCGGCGAGGACGCTTGCGCGCGCCTTCATGACTTCGTTTGCGGTGAGTTCGAAGGCGTCGCCAAGGGTTTCGCGGCAGGAGGCGGCGATGTCGGTGGTTTTGCCGCCGGGAGCGGCGCAGAGATCCAAGACGCGGAGCGGTCTGACGGCGGAAGGTGTACTCCCTTCTCGAGCCGACCGCTTCGCGGCCCCTCCCAGCAGAGCTGGGCCCCTCCCACTACATCCGTGGGCGGATATGGCATCCGAAGGGAGTACACCTTCCGCCGCTGCCAGAGCTAATTTCCTGAACAGGTGGCCGACGAACATCGCGCTACTGTCCTGCACGTAGTAACAGCCGGCGTGGAAGAGGGGGTCGAGGGTGAAGTTGGGGCGTTCGGACAGGATGCGGCCATAACGGTTCCACGGCACCGGAGCGCCGTCCGGACCGTCGCATCCCTTGAAGGGGTTGAGCCTAAGCGATGTTACCGCAGAGTCCATCCACAACCTTGTCGAGAGCCTCCTGGAGGCGCTTGCCTATCATCATCTTCATCATCACGTTCAGATCCGCGAGAAGGTCGATGTGGAAATCGGTCTTGCCGGGATCGTCGGCCGGGTCGAAATGAAGGGATACCATGAAATGGAAGGGGGCGCCGTTGTCCTGGAGCTCTATATAGTTATAAGGTTCGCGACGCGTGACCTTTACTCCTATGGTGAAGCCCTGGACGGTGGCGGTAATGGTGTCGAAATCGGCTGTCACACCCTCTTTCTTATCTTCCGGGAGCATGGCCAGGAAGGTACGCATGTCGGTGAAGGCCATGTAGAGTTCGGCCTGGGGGCGGGGAACGATGCCGTGTTTGCTGCTGTATTGTGCGCTCATAAGAGTAAATTTGCTAAATTTGCAATCCAGCGCAAAGATAGCAATTTTTATATGCACAGGATATACTTCGAAAAACGCTGCATCATCATCTGCGACCCGGAAGACCAGGCTCTCTCCGACCCTAACGCCGTGGAGTTCCATCTTGGGGAGAAAATCGACATCCATACCCTGGTGCTGATGTTCGAATCCAGCGCGGAGCTCAGCCGCATCTACATCCCCGCCGCCAACACCGACAAGGTTTACCACAGGTTGTGCGCGGAGTTCAAGGAGGTCAATGCCGCCGGAGGGCTGGTAAGCAACCGGCGCGGGGACTATCTCCTGATCAAGCGGAACGGCCTCTGGGACCTCCCCAAAGGGCATCAGGAGGATGGCGAAGACATCAAGGTGACGGCGCTGCGCGAGGTGCAGGAGGAGACCGGGGTGGATAAACTGGAACTGCGCGGCCTGATCTGCGTGACGGACCACTGCTACCTGCGGGACGGCATCTGGCATCTGAAGCATACCTGGTGGTACGACATGCTCTACACCGATCCCGTGAACCTTACTCCGCAGCGGGAAGAAGACATCACCAAGGCCAGCTGGGTGGCGAAATCCAGCCTTCCTCCCTTCCTTGCAGATACCTATCCTTCCATTTTGGAAGTATTTCGCGAAGCTAGGTGAAACTTTTCCCCCTGTTCAGACGTATAATAAAAGCTTCTATCTTCTGAACAATGAAATTATCGCAATTCAAATTCGACCTTCCGAAGGACCGCATCGCGACCGAACCTGTCCGCTGGAGGGATGAGTGCAAATTGATGGTTCTCCATCGCAAGAGCGGAGAAATCGAGCACAGGCTTTTCAAGGACATCATCGATTATTTCGGAAAAGGGGACCTTTTCGTGCTGAACAACACCAAGGTTTTCCCCGCCAAGCTTCTTGGCAAGAAGGAGAAGACCGGTGCCGATATCATGGTTTTCCTTCTCCGCGAGCTCAACAAGGAGCAGAAACTCTGGGATGTGATAGTGGAGCCCGCCCGCAAGATACGTATTGGCAACAAACTGTATTTCGGAGAAGACGAGAGCATGGTGGCCGAGGTTATCGACAACACCACCTCCCGGGGCAGGACCCTGCGCTTCCTCTACGACGGCCCTTACGACGAGTTCAAGGCGAATCTCTTCGCCCTCGGCAAGACTCCTGTTCCCGAATGGGTGAAGGAGGATCCCACCCCCGAGGATGTGGAGAATTTCCAGACAATCTTCGCGGAGCATGAGGGTGCGGTATCCGCCCCCGCGGCCGGCCTGCACTTCAGCCGTGAGTTGTTCAACAGGATGATTCTCAAAGATATAGAGAAGACATTCATTACCGTCCACATGGGCATAGGGCACTTCCGCAAAGTGGATGTGGAAGACCTCTCCAAGCACCGCATGGACGGGGAGCGCATGATAATCTCTGAAGAGGCGGCGGAAAAGATCAACTCCACCAAGAGGGCCGGGCACAAGATCCTGGCAGTTGGCGTAACTGTGGCGCGTGCCCTTGAAACATATGTCACCACCACCAACGAGGTGAAGGCAAACGACATCTGGACCAACAAGTTCATCTTCCCTCCCTACTCCTTCTCCATCCCCGATGCGTTCGTTTCCAATTTCCACCGTCCGGAGTCGACGATGCTGATGTGCGTCGCCGCATTCGGCGGGTATCAGAATGTTATGAACGCCTACGACGTGGCCCTCAAGGAAGGTTATCGCTTCGGCCCCTACGGAGATGCCTTATTGATAGTGGATTAGCATGCCGCAAACATGAATTTGAGTTTTTACCCCCGGTCTTACCCCCGGGGGTTACTTTTTTTATGCCTACCTTGCAGGCATGGAAGACATTGTGAAGGAAAGGACGGGCGCTGCCGCACTGGGCAGGATTTTCGGATACGAACCCCTGTATGTATCCGGCATAGTTTCAAAACTGGGTTCGGCATATTCTGTGTTCGAACTATCTCCGAAAGAGGCAGACGCCCTGTTGGGCGCGCACAGTAAATACAGAGGGAAGATCTGCAGGGCGGCCCTCGATGAAGCCGCGGAAGAGCTGCACAGGCTGGAGAGTCAGGGATGCCGCTTCATAGCCAGCACCGAGGCGGAGTTTCCGGCCCTGCTGCGGGACTGCCCGGACTGCCCTGCCGGGCTCTACTACAAAAGCGCGTCCTCCCCTGCCGAGATCTTCAGCGAAAGGCCGTCGATAGCCATTGTGGGCACAAGGGATATTTCCCCCTACGGAAGGGAGTGGACCAGGAAGATAGTGGATGCATGCTCACAGGCGCCCGCAAAGCCGGTTATCGTGAGCGGCCTGGCTTTCGGGGTGGACATAACTGCACATATCTCCGCATTGGACCTCGGGCTGCCCACCATAGCCGTGCTCCCCTGCGGCATCGACGACCTCTACCCGGCAGCGCACCGGAAAGCGGCGGAGCGCATCGCATCCTCCCCGGGGAGCGCCCTGGTGACAGACTATTCCCCGGGCACCTCCCCAGTTGCATTCACCTTCGTGCGGAGGAACCGCATCATAGCGGGGCTGGCCGGATGCACGGTGCTGGTGGAATCCAAGGCTAACGGAGGCGGCCTCATAACATGCAGGCTGGCAGACAGTTACGGGAGGGAGGTATTCGCCCTTCCAGGGCGTGTGGATGATGCGCGTTCCGCCGGATGCAACGCCCTCATCCGCTCCCGCACCGCGGAGGCCATAACGGGCCTTCCCGGCCTTGGGGAGCAGCTTGGCCTGGGCCGCTACAGCATAAGGAAAAAGAAAGATTTCTGCACCATGGTGAGCGAGTATTACGGCTCACGCACAGACAGTTCCGAACTGAGCGCCATCTGCGAACTGGCAGGCATTATAGCCCAGAGGCGCGGGGTGGACCTGGAAGAACTGTGCTACCTCTGCGGCAAACCCTACAACGAGGTTGCCCGGATAGCGGTCCTGCTGGAAACGGACGGATTCATCTGCACCGACCTCACGGGGCGGTGTACCATCAATGCAAGAAAATCGTAACTTTGCAGAAATGGTATTCATCGACACGCATACCCACTGCACCGACGAGGCTTTCCCCGGTGCGGAGCAGGACCTTTTCGTGGAAAGGGCCCTCGCCGCCGGGGTTTCGAAGATGCTGCTGGCCGACATCGACACCGGCGAGAGGGATGCCATGTATGCCGCCGCGGCCAGGCACCCGGGCGTTCTCTACCCCATGCTGGGGCTTTACCCCGGCTCCGTAAAAAAGAACTGGAGGGATGAGATTGACGCCCTTCAGGCCTGGAAGGGCAAGGGGGCCGTGGCTATCGGAGAGATAGGCCTGGACTACCACTACGGCGCCGAGTTCAGGGAAGAGCAGAAAGAGGCTCTGCGCGTGCAGTTCGAACTGGCCGCGGAGTGGGGCCTGCCCGTGAATATCCACCTGCGCGATGCTACTGAAGACTTCTTCAAGGTGCTGGACGACTGCCGCCATCTGGGGCTGCGGGGCAACCTTCACGCTTTCAGCGGCAGCATCGAGACCTTCCGCCGCATCCGCAAATACGGGGACTGGTCGGTGGGGATAGGCGGGGTCATCACCTTCAAGAAGGCGTCGCTCCCGGAAACCGTGAAGCAGATTCCCCTGGAGTGCATACTGCTGGAAACCGATTCCCCCTACATGGCACCCACGCCGCTCCGCGGCACGCGGAACGAGAGCGCCAACATCCCCATCATCGCCGCCAAGGTGGCAGAGGTGAAGGGGCTGGATATAGAAACGGTGGCGGCCGTCACCACCGCAAACGCCGAAAAACTGTTCTCATTATGAGCAAGAACGATAAATCCGCCATCCTGCTGATATACACCGGAGGCACCATAGGAATGAAGGAAAGCGCTCACGGGCTCGCGCCTTTCGACTTCTCCCAGATTCTCAGCGAAGTGCCTGAACTCCAGAAGTTTACGTTCAAGATAGATTCCTACACCTTCGACCCGCTGATAGACTCGTCGGACGTGGAGCCGGGGATGTGGAAGGAGCTTGCGGTGCTGATAAAGGAAAAATATGACGCCTACGACGGCTTCGTGGTTCTTCATGGCACCGACACCATGGCGTACTCCGCTTCGGCGCTGAGTTTCATGCTGGACGGCCTGGCAAAACCCGTCATTTTCACCGGCAGCCAGCTGCCTGTGGGGAGTTTGCGCACAGATGGCAAGGAAAACCTCGTTTCCGCCATCGAGGTGGCTTCCGCCAAGGATGCCCGCGGGCGGGCGATGGTGCCCGAGGTGGCAATCTACTTCAATTCCCAGCTCATCCGCGGCAACCGCGCCACCAAGGTGAACGCCACTGCTTTCGACGCGTTCCGCTCCCCAAACTGCCCGCCTCTCGCCGAGGCAGGCATACGCATTCGCTACAACAAGGCACTCATCCGCTACCCCTCCACCGAGGCTACGCTGACCATACACACGGATCTGGACACCCGTGTAGCCATACTCAAAGTGCACCCGGGAATCACCGAGCAGGTGGCGCGCAACGTGCTGCTGGGCAGCGGCATACGAGCGGTCATCATAGAAACCTACGGCTCCGGGAATGCCATCTCCAAACCCTGGTTCACGGACATCATCCGGCAGAGTTCCGCGAGCGGCAAGATCCTTCTGAACATCACCCAGTGCCTGGCCGGGGACGTGAACATGAACCTCTATGCCACGGGCAAGGCCCTCAAGGAGGCCGGAGTGGTGTCGGGGAGCGATATAACCACCGAGGGAGGGCTTGCGAAACTGTTCTTCCTGATGGGCGAATATGCTGATAATGAAAAAGTAAAGCGCCTTCTTGAGAAAAATCTCAAGGGCGAAATATCAAAATAGTTATTGGCATATGATTTTTTTTTGCTAAATTGCGTTGATTTTATAATGCTGAATTAAATATCGATCAAATAAACATTATCAATTAAATTACTTAAAACAAGTTATGAAAAAGTTTTTCATGATTCTCGCAGCAACGGCCCTTATGGCTTTCACTGCTAACATTGCTTCCGCACAGGATGCCGCTGCTCCTGAGCAGGCAGCAACGGAAGAAGTAGCACAGGCTCCCGCCACCGGTATGGACGCCCTTACCGCAGCTGCCCCCGAGGTTCCTCTCACCCAGGCCCTCAAGACCAAGTTCATCGAAGGTGGTGCAGGCTTCATGTCCCTCATCATCATCTGCCTTGTCATCGGTCTCGCCCTTTCAATCGAGCGTATCCTCTATCTCTCCTTCTCCAAGACCAACACCAAGAAGCTTATTGCCGACGTTGAGAAGGCCCTCGAAGAAGGTGGCATCGAGAAGGCAAAGGAGGTTTGCCGCAACACCCGCGGCCCTGTTGCCAGCATTTACTATCAGGGTCTCCTGCATTACGATCAGGGCGTCGACGTGGTCGAGAAGAACATCGTCTCCTACGGCTCCGTTCAGAACAGCGAGCTTGAGAGCGGTCTGAGCTGGATCAGCCTCTTCATCGCAATCGCCCCTTCACTCGGATTCCTCGGAACCGTTATCGGTATGATCCAGGCATTCGACGCCATCCAGGCAGCAGGCGATATCAGCCCGAACGTTGTTGCAGGCGGTATGAAGGTCGCCCTTATCACCACTGTGGCGGGTCTTATCGTCGCTATGATCCTTCAGGTGTTCTACAACTACATCCTTGCTAAGATCGAGAGCATCACCATCGACATGGAAGACAGCTCCATCAGCCTCATCGATGTACTCACCAAATACGGAAAGAAATAATGAAAAGCTATAACAAGATATTCAAATGGGCGATGGTGATCCTCATCGTCGTCAGTGTGGTCCTCCTCGTGTTGGGCTTCACCGGCGGCTGGAAAGAGGGCAACGTTGACACCCTGCTCGGCTGGACCTACTGCATGGTGGGCCTCGCACTTGCAGCCGTTGTCATCGTAGGCCTCGTGGTGGGCGCCATCAACGATCCCAAGAGCCTGGTCAAGCTGGGCCTCGGGCTCGTGGCAGTGGCCGCGGTATGCTTCATCGCATACCTGATTGCCCCCGGCGCACCCGCAATGGGAATGCTGGAGCAGCCTTCTGCGGCCACCCTCAAACTTACCGATACGATTCTCTACCTGACATATTTCGCTGGCATCGTGGCAGTTCTTTCCATCGTTGTTGGTGAAATCCGTCTTGCAATCACGAACAAAAAAGGTTAACGGACTATGGCAAAGAAAACACCCGCGATTAATTCGAGTTCAACGGCCGACATCGCTTTCCTCCTGCTCTGCTACTTCCTTATGACCACAACCATGGGAAGCCAGACCGGACTTAGCCGTCGTCTGCCTCCTATGCCCGACCCTAACCAGAAGGTAGAGGACCAGAAAGTTAATCGTCGCAACATCATCATTGTGAAGATTAACTCCGCCGACAGAATTTTGGCCGGTAGTGAACCCATAGACGTTAGCCAGCTCAAAGACAAGATCAAGATCTTCCTTACCAACCCCACCGACGATCCCAACCTTCCTGTAATGGAACCCACCGAGATCGAAGGCCTCGGCAACCGCAAAGTCTCCAAGGGCGTTATCTCCCTCCAGAACGACCGCGGCACCAGTTATCAGGCATATATCGCCGTTCAGAACGAGCTTGTGAAGGCCGTGAACGAACTCCGCGACGAAGCCTCGATGAGGGAATTTGGCAAGAAGTTCCTGGCTCTTGAAGAAGATCAGCAGAAAATCATCAAGGATCTCGTACCTCAGCAGATTTCCGAGGCCGAGCCTAAGGATGTAGGTAAAAGAAGAAGATAGGAGGATATAGCTATGTCAATGTTCAAGAAAGGCGAAAAGAAAGAAATGCCGGGAATCGCTTCCGGGTCTCTGTCTGATATCGTGTTCATGCTCCTGTTCTTCTTCATGGTGACGACCCAGATGAGGGAAACCGAAAACAAGGTCGTTGTCAAGATCCCCCAGGCATCGGAATCCGTGAAGCTCGAGCGCAAGGACCTCTCTTCCTACATCAACATCGGAACCCCTATCCGCAGCCTCCAGGCTCAGTACGG
>CACXKV010000005.1:0-107792 GCA_902768365.1 uncultured Bacteroidia bacterium
TATTATATTCAAGTTTGATTGTTTCTTCGCTCATTATTCCTCTTTTGAATGGTAATATATACGCAAATATAGCGAAAACTTTTCTGTTCCGCATAAAGCTTTTTTCACTTCGGCAGAATATTTGTATTATATTTGTACGATATTATCATTGTTATGAAGTATTTGCGCACATACACTATATTTTTCCTTGCCCTGGCTGCAGCCTTTGCCCTGTCCTGTAAAAAAGACGATGGCGGCAGCAGCAGCTCCAAGGAGTATCTTTCGGGAACCATAAAGTTTGATTTCCCTTCCTACGTACAATACGGGGATGTGATCCATGTGGAGCCTTGGGGAGCCTACAAAGGCGACGACAAGGCCGATTCCCTGCTTGCTTACAGCTGGACCGATCCCTTCACCGGAAAGGTGGATACCCTGCGCCTGGAAGGCGAGCCTGCCGGAAAAGGGAAGGCCTTCGATTTCACGGTGTCTGCAGATACGCTCGGGGTGTTCTCTATCACTGTCAGTGCCTGGGCCGATGGCTACAGCATAAAAACCACAACCGCCTCTTTCACCGTTGTGAATCCTGCCCTTGGCACCGGATCCTTGAAAGGCTATGACTTCCTCCCTTCCGCAAAGTCCTTTACCGATGCCCGCGACGGCCGCCAGTATTATTACAACACCGTGGCCGGCAAGGACTGGATGGTGCAGAATCTCTCATGGGACGGGGCCGGAGAGGCATATGAAGGGTCGGACCTGATGGGCCAGATATTCGGGCGCTACTATACATGGACGGAGGCATCGGCCGCCTGCCCCGCAGGCTGGCATCTCCCGTCTTCCGCAGAGTTCAAAGCTCTGGCTGAATCTGCCGGAGGCAAGGAGGAAGTGTCGGCCGGGTCCCTGATGGTGGATGCGTCCTTCAACGGCAGCAAGATGTGGGAGTTCTGGCCGGATGTCAAGATCACCAACTCCAGCCGTTTCTCCGCCATTCCGGTGGGCTATGCCACCATCGAAGACAATAAGCCCGCGTTCAAGGGTCTCTACAAATATGCCATGTTCTGGGCTTCCGATTCGGTGGATTCCAACATGGCCGTGGTGAGATACATTTACGTAGACAAGCCGGTGCTGTACGGCGGAGAGTTCGGCAAGAACAGCGTCCGTGCATCGGTGCGCTGCACAAGATAAATCAAGACACATTCGATATGAAAAAAACACTCATCTGGATCGGCATCATCGCCATCATCGCCCTCTGGGGCATCTCCGCCTACAACGGACTGGTCAATAAAGACGAAGCGGTTACCGCCGCCTGGGGCCAGGTAGAGAATAATTATCAGCGTCGCGCAGACCTCATCCCCAATCTCGTGGCAACGGTGAAAGGATATGCCCAGCACGAAAGCAGCACTCTCGAGGCAGTGGTGAACGCCCGTGCGGCGGCCACCCAGGTGAAGGGCGGGGATCTCTCTTCCGAAGAGATCGCAGCCTACCAGAAGGCACAGAGCGAGGTGAGTTCAACCCTGAGCCGCCTTCTGCTGGTCGTGGAGAATTATCCAGAGCTCAAGGCCAACGAGAACTTCCTGGACCTCCAGGCCCAGCTCGAAGGCACCGAGAACCGCATCGCAGAGGCCCGCAGGGCTTTCAATGAGACTGCAAAGGAGTATAACACCTCCGTGCGCCGTTTCCCCAACAACCTTCTGGCCAGCATTTTCGGCTTCTCCAGCAAGGGCTATTTCGAGGCTGACGAGGCTGCAAAGACGGCTCCCAAGGTAGAGTTCTGATGCCCTTTCCCAAGAGGATAAGCGTTTTATTTTTGATCGTCGCCCTGGCATTCCCGTGCAGGGCGGCGGTTCAGGATTATATCCCTTCCGCACCACAGCCTCCCCGGCTTGTGAACGACCTGGCATCGGCCTTTACGCAGTACCAGGCGGATTCGCTGGAGGCGGTGCTGGTGGATTTTGACGAGCGCACTTCCAACCAGATCTGCGTGGTCACGCTGACCGACCTTCACGACTACGATGTGGCGCAGTTCGCCCTTGCTCTTGCAAACAAGTGGGGGATAGGCAGCAGCCGCAACAACGGTGTGCTGGTGCTTCTTAAAACCCGCAACGGCGGATATGTAGACGTGACCATCCAGGTCGGGCGCGGGCTGGAGGGAGCGATTCCCGATGCCTATGCGTCGCGCATTATCCGCAATATCATGGGCCCTCATCTGCGTCAGGATGAATACTGGCCGGCAGTGAGCAAGGCCTGCACGGAGCTTATGGCTCTTGCTGAGGGAGAGATAAGCGAGCCTCGCGACGATACTGAAGGGGATGCGCTTGGGGCAGCCATAGTTATGGGCCTGTTCTTCCTTTTGATTTTCGTACTGATCATCTACGCTGCATCCAAAGACAATAATCATCACGGCGGCAGCACAGGCAGTTTCCGCGGCCCCACCATCACATTCGGCAGCGGCGGTTCGTCCCGCAGCACCTGGTCCGGAGGCGGCTTCGGCGGTGGTTCCGGCTGGGGCGGAGGCGGTTTCGGCGGTTTCGGCGGCGGGTCTTTCGGAGGTGGAGGAGCGAGCGGGCGTTTCTAGTTAAGCGACGCGATAACTGACAGGCAGCCTTGCAGGATTTCTGCGAGGCTGTCTGTTGTCCATACCAGCCAGCCGGGGCTGCAACCGACCATGGTAAGAAGCAGGCACGCGACTGCAGAAAACATCAGCAGGGATGTGAGCGGCAGGGCCAGCAGGTTGGTGAGGAGGAAGTACCTGGGGAAGGTGCCGAAGCGCAGCCACACCAGCGGGGCGGTAAAGGCCTGGCAGGATATGCTGAGTGCCATCGACGTCCACATCCATTTCATCGGGCTCCATCCCCGTGAGGGCTTCTGATAAAAGGCGTCCAGCCATGGGAACAGCGTGAATATCCCAAGCATGGCAAGATAACTCAGTTGGAAACCGACCGAGGCGATTACCCAGGGAGATACAGTCAGCTGTAGTATCAGCGCACAGCACCAGACGGAAAGGGGATCTTTCCTGCGCCCCGGGGAATGGCGCATGAGTTCGTTGATGGAGATAAAGAGCTGTGCCCGCACTATGGAAGGTCCGGCGCCTGTCATCAGAGTGTAGAATCCGCATGCCGCCACAATCAGTATGCTGCGCACCGCAGCCATCATCCGCCCGTTTCCGAGCAGCGAGAGCAACTTGCTGAGCAGCAGGTAGATGATCCCAAGATGCAGGCCGCTGAGGGCGAGGATGTGGGATGCTCCGGCGGAGCGGAATGCTGCCACGGTCTCCTGCGAAAGAGCGTCGCGCTGCCCGGTAAGCAGCGCCCGGAGGAGTTCGTTGGTGCCGCCGTGGGGGAAGGGAATGCCCCGGATGAGGGTGTCCGTCCGCTCCAGCGCCCACGCGGCAATTCCGTTCGCTCCTGTCATTCCGAGCGAAGCGAAGG
Organism: uncultured Bacteroidia bacterium; assembly: GCA_902768365.1. GTDB lineage: Bacteria > Bacteroidota > Bacteroidia > Bacteroidales > UBA932 > Cryptobacteroides. The sequence goes on from CACXKV010000005.1 coordinate 3,405, forward strand.
AACCCCCCGCCAGGGACCCCGCCTCCCCGCACAGCACCCCTATGGCAAAAAACAGAAGCCCATACCAGACCCGGCCGCGAAGCACTCCGGCCAGCGCAAGCAGCATCAGGGCCGCAACTGCGGCCAATGCAGGATGGAAAAGGGGAAACGGACAGAACTGCGCGAGGGCTACCCCCGCGGCAAAAGGAAACGATATCAGCACAATATCCCGCGCCTCATTCATAACGATTCACTTTTTACTCTTTGCGAAAGTAAGCATTATTTCTTAAATTTGTAAGCTATCGAAAACACATAATTTCAAAATATGATCATACTTGTCATCAACTGCGGCAGCTCCTCCATCAAATACCAGTTATTTGACATGAAGAGCGCCACCGATTATGAGGTCAAGGCCAAGGGTCTTGTCGAGAAAATCGGACTCCCCGAAGGAAACATCACCCATAAACCCAAGGGCAAGCAGCCCTTCGAAAAGGCCCTTCCCATCCCGGACCACAAGCTCGGAATGAAGCTCGTCATGGATGCCCTGGTGGATCCCGAGCACGGAGTCCTGCAGTCTTTCGACGATGTGGATGCAGTTGGCCACCGCATCGTGCAGGGTGCCGATTTCTTCGACGGCAGCTGCCTCGTGAACGACGACGTCCTCAAGAAGATCGAGATCTGCTGCGATTTCGCACCTCTCCATAACCCGGCCCATCTCCTTGGTATCCATGCGATTACCCAGGTGCTCCCCAAGACACCCCAGGTGGTGGTATTCGACACCGCTTTCCATCAGACCATGCCGGATTACGCGTACATGTATGCGCTTCCTTACGATTATTATACAGATTACCATGTGCGCCGCTACGGTGCACACGGCACCTCACACCAGTACGTCTCCCGCAGGGGCGCAGAGTTCGTGGGCCTGGATATCAACAACTCCAAGATCATCACCTGCCACATCGGCAACGGTTCATCCGTTACCGCAGTCAAGAACGGCAAGTGCATCGACACTTCCATGGGCTTCACCCCGCTCGAGGGCATGATCATGGGAACCCGCTGCGGCAACGTAGACTGCAACGTCATCCCCTACATGATGAAGAAAAAGAACATCTCTCCGGACGAAATGACCGCCATCATGAACAAGAAGAGCGGCCTGATCGGCCTCGGGGGAGTGAGTTCCGACATGCGTGAGACCGAGGAAGCCGCCGCAAACGGCGATGCCCGCGCCCGCCTTGCCATCAACAAGCTCACCTACGACATAGTCAAGCTCATCGGCGCATACAGCGTGGTGCTGGATGGGGTAGACCTCATAGTATGGACCGCCGGCATAGGCGAGCACAACCACAAGGTGCGCCGCCGCGTCTGCGAAAAGCTCGGCTCCATCGGAGTCAAGCTCGACTTTGCCGCCAACGAGAAGGCCTTCGGCGAGGAAGCCCTAATCAGCGCCCCCGACTCCAAGGTGAAGGTGGCCCTCATCCCCACCGAAGAGGAACTCATGATCGCCCTGGATACCATGAATCTAGTAAAGTAAACAGATATGACACTTATCGAACAGATTGTTGCGCGTGCCAAATCCAACAAGCAGCGCATCGTTCTCCCCGAGTCCTTCGAGGAGCGCACCATCACCGCAGCCGACCGCGCCCTTGCGGACGGCCTTGCGGATATCATTCTCATCGGCAACCGTGAGAAGGTTCTCGCCTATGCAGAAGGGCTCGGCCTTAAGCACATAGGCAAAGCCACCATCATCGATCCTGCCACCAGCGAGAAGACTGCGGAATATGCGAACCTCCTCTATGAGCTTCGCAAGAACAAGGGTATGACCCAGGAGATTGCGGCCAAGACCGTGCTGGATCCCCTCTATTTCGGCTGCCTCATCATCAAGAGCGGAGATGCCGACGGGCAGATCAGCGGCGCCCTCTCCACCACCGGAGAGACCCTTCGCCCCGCCCTGCAGATCATCAAGTGCTCTCCCGGCATCACCTGCGTCAGCGGCGCGATGCTGATGATTACCCAGGCTCCTGAATACGGCGAGAACGGTGTTCTGGTTATCGGCGACGTTGCAGTCACTCCCGCCCCCGATGCCGGTCAGCTTGCACAGATCGCAGTCTGCACCGCCCGCACTGCCAAGAGCGTGGCCGGCTTCGCAGATCCCCGCGTGGCCATGCTGAGTTTCTCTACCAAGGGCTCTGCCAAGCACGAAGTGGTAGACAAGGTCGTAGAGGCCACCGCCCTCGCAAAGGAACTCGATCCGTCCTTGAAGATAGACGGCGAGCTTCAGGCAGATGCCGCCCTGGTGCCTTCAGTTGGAAAGAAGAAGGCTCCCGGTTCCGAGATTGCGGGAAACGCCAACGTACTGGTATTCCCCAACCTCGAAGTCGGAAACATCTCCTACAAGCTGATCCAGCGCCTCGGCCACGCCGAAGCCATCGGCCCCATCCTCCAGGGCATTGCCAAGCCGGTCAATGACCTCAGCCGCGGCTGCAGCGTGGACGATGTCTACAACCTGATTGCCATCACCGCCTGCCAGGCGATGGATGCTAAATAAAAGAATGATGATAAAAAAATGGCCCGGACGACCGGGCCATTTTTTTATTCTGCCTTCTTGCAGCAGTCAGGCTTTTCGCCACATTCGTGCTTCTCTCCGCACTCCGGCTTCTCGCCGCAGCAGGGTTTCTTGGGGCATGCGGGGCAAGCCTCGGTAGCCTTGACAGCCTTCTTCCAAGCCTTAACGGTCTTGCCTTCGGCGGTCTTGAGGTCGACTACCTGCTTCACGGCAACGTCAGGAACGGGAATTTCGCAGCACTCGGCTTTCTTCTCCTTGCAGCACTCTTTCTTCTCGCCTTCGCATTCATGCTTTTCCGCGCATTCATGTTTCTCTCCGCATTCAGCCTTCTTTTCTTCGCAGCACTCGGGCTTTGCTTCACCACACTCTGCCTTTTCCTTGCAGCACTCCTTCTTTTCGCCTTCGCACTTGCCGCAGCACTCCTTCTTCAGGGTGACCACGACCTTGTTGCCGTCTACAACTTTGGCGCAGACGACCTCCTTGCCTTCAACCACGAAAGCCTCGGGGCATACGGACTCTGCATCCAGAGCCTCGGCGTATTCAACAACAACTGCCGCCACCTTGTCGGGTCCGGCTACGATTGCGGAAACCTTTGCCTGCTTTCCGCCGCAACATGCAGTGGCTGCCACTGCTGCGCAAATGAACAAAAACTTTTTCATGACAATAAATTATTGATAGTATAATTCAGACAAGATATAAGAACGGAAATCATCCTGCAGGATGTCTTTGGTGCGGAACCAGATATGCCCTTTCACATACCAGGCAGCGCGGCAAAGGTCCAGCTCCCGCTTGAACTCCGCAAGCGACAGGTAAGGAGCATCCTGCCCCTTGGTGATGCCCTGGGCATATTTGTAGGCTGCCAGGCCAACGTATACAGGCACTCCCATCGAAACGAAACGCCAGCTGTCCAGCACCTGCTCGAATGCGGCCGCATCGGTGCGACCTATGGCCCAGTAGAGCTGGGGGGCCAGATAATCCACAGAGCCCTCGTTCACCCACATGCGCGGGTCGGCGTAGAGATGGCAGGTGTTCACCAGGCGCCCGGAAGGGGAGACCCCGAAGACCACGTTCGGGCGGGTTTCGTGGGTTGCCTTGCTAAGCGTGGAAACTACCTTGTTGATGGTGCCGAAACGCCAGGCATCCAGCGGGCGGCCTTTCCCGTATTTTTCGTACATGTCGTTCCGCCAGCCGTTCTTGGCGCTGTCCGGGTCCTTCTGCAGGCCGTCGGGGTAGAAGTAGTCGTCTATATGGAGGCCGTCGACATCGTATTTCCCAACTATTTCCACAGCTATCTGCCTGAGGAATTCCACCACCTCCGGATTTCCCGGGTCCAGGTAAAGCTTGTGCCTGTAATTCTGAACCCATTCCGGATGGGAGATGCTCACGTGCAGGCTGTCGTGCGGGGTAACGTCATCCCTGCAGACTCGCAGGGGATTTATCCACGCATGGATCTGCATCCCGCACTCATGGGCGGCAAGCACAGCAAGCTCCAGCGGATCGAAGCCGGGATCCTTCCCTTCGGTGCCGGTGAGTACCGCGCTCCAGGGCAGGAGTTCCGAAGGATACAACGCATCCATGTTGCTGACTACCTGGAAGATAAGGGTGTTACAACCCAGCTCCCGCAGACCTTTTATCTGCTCCAGCAAGTGGAATTGCTGGATAATGGCTGGCTCATCCACGTTCGGCCAGTCCAGCCCTGCAACGGTGGCAAGCCACGCTCCGCGGAACTCTTCGTCCCGTGGAATAAGGTTTTCGGACTGGGCTGCAGCGCCGAAGCAGGCGCACAGGCAGAAAAAGAATGTCAGCAGTTTAGATTTCACAGTTTGTAAAGATAATATTTTTCGTAAATTTGTGCAAATACCTAATAATAACATGAACGCTAGAATCCTGTCCTCTCTTATTGCTGCAACGCTTGTCTGCGCATGCGCACCCAAATCCGCCGATGTCGAATGGGCTCTCGCAGGAGACCATATCCGCACTGCCTGGGCAGAAGAAGTCAACCCTTCAAAAGTGCATCAGGAGTATCCACGTCCGCAGATGGTTCGCGACAGCTACCTGAACTTGAACGGCCTGTGGGAATATGCAATCGCCCCCAAGGATGCCGGCGAAATGCCCGCCCCTGAAGGCCATATACTGGTGCCTTTCCCGCTGGAGTCCTCCCTGTCGGGAGTTGCCGGAAGCCTGGACGCAGAGCACTCCCTTTGGTATAAGCATACTTTCAAGATCCCTAGAAAGTGGAAGAAACAGTCCGTGATCCTTCACTTCGGCGCGGTCGACTGGGCCTGCGAACTCTGGGTGAACGGCCACAAAGCCGGAGAGCACAAGGGTGGATATGATTCATTCGAGTTTTATATCAGCCCCTTCCTCACATCCGGCAAGCAGGTAATTGTCTTGAAGGTGACGGATGCCACCGAGGATGGAGAGTTGCAGCCCCGCGGCAAGCAGGTGTTCAGCCCCGACAGGGGAAGCATCTGGTATCAGCCGGTGTCCGGCATATGGCAGACGGTTTGGGCCGAAGCTGTGGATAAATGGGGGCATATTGCCGATTATCAGGCACTTGCCAAAATCGATGGCAGCCTCAGGGTTTTCTCCGAGATTCGTGGTGACGGCGAGGCTGAGGTCGAGCTTCTGCAGGATGGCAAGGTGATAGCAAGCGCCCAGGCAAAGGACGGCAGGGCCCAGCTCAAGATCGACAATCCCCACCTATGGAGCCCGGACGATCCCTATCTCTACGGTCTCCGCATAAAGCTTGTGAAAGATGGCAAGACCATAGACAAGGTGGATGGCTACACCGCCTTCCGCGAGATTTCGGTAGTAAAAGATGCAGACGGTCACAAGCGTATGGCCCTGAACGGCAAGCCCCTCTTCCAGTTCGGCCCGCTGGACCAGGGATGGTGGCCGGACGGCCTCTACACTGCTCCTTCCGACGAGGCCCTCAAGTTCGACCTTGAGCGCACCAAGGAGTTTGGTTTCAATATGATACGCAAGCACGTGAAGGTGGAGCCGGACCGCTGGTACTACCATTGCGACCGGCTTGGAATCCTCGTATGGCAGGATATGCCCAGCATGCGCCGTTGCAAACTCGAAGAATGGGGTCAGGGCATAGACAAGTACGATGCCGGCAACTCCGACCAGCTCACCATGCCGGCCCGCGGTAACTTCATCCGCGAGTGGCAGTGCATAATCAACCAGCACAAGAAGTTCCCCTGCGTTGTGGTGTGGGTGCCTTTCAACGAGGCCTGGGGCCAGTTCGATACTGAGCAGATTGTAAAGATGACAAAGATCCTGGACCCGTTCCGCCTTGTGAACATGGCTTCCGGCGGCAACTGGATTTCCGGCGGAGTGGGTGATATCCTCGACTCTCACCATTATCCCGAACCCGGTATGCGCATCTGGGATCCAGAGATGGTAAATGTCCTCGGCGAATACGGCGGCATAGGCTTGCCCGTAGAAGGCCATACCTGGCTCAATGAGCGCAACTGGGGCTATGTCAAACTTGGGAACACCGAAGAGACTACCGCCAAATATGAGGAATTCGCCAAACTTCTCATTCCCCTTGTTAAGGAAGGATGCTCCGCGGCAGTCTATACTCAGACTACGGATGTGGAAAGGGAAGTCAACGGTCTGATGACTTACGACCGCAAAGTTGACAAGCTGATTCCGGCGCGCGTAGCCGCCGCCAACCGCGAGGTTATCGAGTCAATGTAAATAAATCCTGCTTCGGCAGTTTGGCGCTGTAGCGCTGCCTGCACTGAGCAATAAAGTTGTGGACGGTCCGGGAGAATCTCGGACCTTTCCATGCATGGGTGTTGGAGAGGAAAATCCAGCACTCCCCGTCGGGGAAGTACATTACGTAAGCGCTTGTGCCTGAGAGGGATCCGGTGCGCTGCCACCCTTTCCTGGGGTCTACGCTGTTCCACCCGAGGCCGAATTTATGATCTTCGCTGTGAGCCGTCATTTCCCGGACGCTCTTTTTGCTGAGTATGTCCGGAACGCCGGGCTTTCCGTCGATGGAGGCCACGAAGCGGGCAAGTTCAGGCCCTGAGCAGACCCAGGCGCCGGCTCCCTTCAGCATACGGATATCGTTGCCGCCATAGCAGCGCACCACAGAATCCGGGCTATTGTCGTATTTGGGCACCAGAGGATCGTTATCCTGCATATGGTAGCGGCTCTCGCCGGGAAGACGCTCTTCGTAACTGTTGTATGCCAGGTGGAAATCCTCGCATCCGGCGGGCTCCAGCACATTTTTCTGCATCCATTTCTCGTAGTCCTGCCCGGTTTTGCGCTCGATTATCATGCTCAGCAGGAGGTAGCCGAAATTGGAATATTCGTGGCTCTTGCCGGGAGTGTAGCCGAGGCGCTTGCGCACCGCGATGGAGGTGAGTGTCTCCTGGTCGGGTGCCTCCTTGAGGTGGTAGATATTCATCCAGTCCCGACTGCGGAACATGGGGTCCCCGCGGCGTATGGTGAGGCCGCTCTCGTGGCGCAGGAGCTGCTCAACAGTAATATCGTAATAGGCCTTGTCGGTTATGTGATTGCTGTAGAGCGTGTCGTTGAGTATGCCGGAAGGGCCGAACACTTTGTCGGAAAGGCTGAGTTTGCCATCTTCCACCAGTTTCATTATTCCGGCGGCCGTGATGAGCTTGCTGACGGATGCCACCCGCATGATAGTGCCAGGACGCATCGGCTCTTCCTTCTCTTTATCCGCCCAGCCGAAGCCCTTGGCATAGAGGAGGGAGTCGTTCCGCATAATGCAAAGCTCAAGACCGCGGATCTGCCAGCGCTGCATGAAGGTATTCAGCTCTTTTTCCATACGCGCAAGCCCCTCTGTGTCAGACATTTCGTTGGTGAGCGAGGCGTTGATTCCGCGTATGCCCCTGGATGCCTTTGCTTCGTCCTTGCCGGAGGGAAGGGCGATGATGATAATTATCAGCACTGCCAGCACGGCAAGCGCTCCGTAGACATATTTCTTATTGCGGATTGTCACTGTGTTCGAGTTGACGGATCAGACGAATTATCAGTATGACGGTGCAGGTGAATGCCAGCACGTCGGATGCCGGGTAGCTGAGCCACACACCCTCTATGCCGAATGCCAGCGGCAGCAGGTAAAGGGCGGGCAGCAGGAAAATAAGCTGCCTGCTCAGCGACAGGAACACGCTCTTCTTAACCATCCCCAGGCATTGGAAAAGGTTGGTGCTGATGATCTGGAAGCCGATGATGGGGAACATGATGTTCATCAGGCGCATGCCGTGGACCGCCAGCCCCTTGAGTTCGGGGTCGTTGGTGAACATGGCTGCGGCCGGCGCGGGGAGGAATTCAGACACTATGAAGGCAGCCAGGGATACCGCAGTGGCGCATTTCACGCTCAGCCAGTACACCTCTTTCACGCGCTTGCCCCTGCCGGCCCCGTAGTTGTAGCTGGCAATGGGCTGCATCCCCTGGTTGATCCCCATTATCACCATAATGAAAAGGAAGGAAATGCGGTTGATGATGCCGTAGGCGCCGATGGCCAGGTCCCCGCCGTAATGGCGCAGCTGCTGGTTGATGAACATCGTCACCAGGCAGGCTGCAGTGTTCATGAGGAAGGGCCCAAGGCCTATGCCCATCGACGTGCGCGCAATCTTGGCGCTGAAGCCGAAGATGCGCTTGCCGAAGTGGATTACATTTTTCCCGGAAGAGAAGTATATGATGCTGTAGACCAGCGACATGGTCTGGCAGAGCACCGTAGCGATCGCCGCGCCCTTCACGCCCAGGCCGAGCCCGAAAATGAAGATGGGATCCAGTATGGCGTTGGATATGACCGTGAACAGCGTCAGGCCCATGGCCAGCTTGGGATTGCCCGTGGCGCGTATCATCCCGTTCAGCCCGAAATACAGGTGGGAGATGATGAATCCCGCCAGGATTATTATCATGTAGTCCCTGGCGAAGGGATAGATGGCCTCGCTGGCGCCGAAGAAGAACAGCACAGGCTTCAGGAAGCACAGCAGCAGGATGGAGAAGATGGCTCCCAGCACCACATTGAGGGTCACCACGTTAGGCAGCACTTTGTTTGCCGTCACATAGTTCTTCTGCCCAAGAAGCATGCTCACCAGGGTGGATGCGCCCACGCCCACCAGGGTGCCGATGGCCGTGCCGAGGTTCATTATTGGGAAGGTGACCGCAAGCCCGGAGATGGCCAGCGCGCCCACGTCTTTTATGTGGCCGATGTAGATGCTGTCCACCATGTTGTACAAAGAACTCGCGGTCATGGCAATGATGCCAGGGACCGCGTATTCTTTGAGCAGAGTGCTGATCTTTTTGGTTTCCAGCTCTATAGGAGCCTTCCCTTGAACCGTTTCTGCCATGGGCCTATGGGGCTACTGTGGTTTCCAATTCGAAACAGAGGGGGGAGTAGGAGGGGATGGTTGATCCCGAGCCGCTTCCCCTATAGCCGTATTTGGATGTGAAGAAGCACACTCCGGCTTCCCCGGGGTGCATCTTGCTCAGTGCATAGGCAAAACCTGTGACGGTTTCGGACTCATTGTCGCCCATGGTAATGCCATTGTAATCTTCGCCGTAAGCATACCAGTTTATCTTGATCTGCTTGTACTCCGAACTGGCGGAGTAGAGCCCCCAGACCTTTGCAGTGTCTTTCACGGTAGTGTCGAATACCTTTCCGTTGAGCAGACGACCGGTGTAATTGATGTAGATCGTGGTATCTGCAGTGAACTCCTTCTCGGATCCGGCCTTGGTGCGGACGTAGAAGAATCCGGGAAGGTCCTCATCTTCCGTTGCCCCAGGGTAGTTGACAGACATGTATTTCAGCAGAGAATCGCGCTCCCAGCTATCTACATCGTCGAAAGCATCCACAAGCTCGAACTCGTAGACGTAATCCGTGCCGGAGCAATTCTCCAGATACTCTTCAGGAGTGTCGTAGCGGTCGCTATCATTCAGCCAACCAGGAATGACTACTGTCTTGCGCCCTCCAATCCTCATGGTGGAGAAGGCTTCTTCCACACCGGCCGACAGGTTTTCCTGCTCTTCTCCGCGGTAGGCGACCACGGGGCCGTAGTAGGCGCTCTTGTTATATGTGCCGGCCTGGCGGGCCTTCTTTTCCAGCGTGGTGCTGCTCAGGGCTCCCTTGAGGGTGTAGGTCGTGTAGTTCACGCGAACGTAGACGGAATTGCCGGCTGCAGCACCTGTGCCGGGGGTTTCGCTGAGGATATATGCCCCAAGCGGGGTTTTGGTGGCTGTGGGGTGATTCTGGGATATCCAGGCGTCGAAGTAGGCCTTGGCGTCGTCGTTGATGCCGGGAGTTTTCTCCTTCGCACAGGAAAGTGTGGCGAGGAGCGTTGCCGTCATGATTATATATCTGAGTCTCATGTTTTTTCAGTTCGTGGTTTCGTTTCGCAGAAATCGTGCCGCAATCTCTTCGAGATATCCGGCGGCCGCATCTTTGCAAGGGATGTCTTCCGGCCAGAAGATCTTGCCTCCGGCCGCGAGTTCGTGGCCGCCCCCGTGGAAGTACTCTGCCGCCATGCTCCGGGCAGATAGGCCCCGCTTGGAGCGTATGCTCACGCGGAAATGCCCGGAATCTTCCCGGATGAATATGCTCATGCGAACCCTGCCCACCTTCAGCGGCATGTTCACGAGGCCTTCGGTGTCCCCGGCGTCCACACCGTATGCGCTTTGCATCTCTCCGGTCATTACCATGTAGGATATGCCCGAGGGCAGGATGGTGAGGTGGTTCGAGACCATGTCGGCAAAGCATAGCAGGCGCTGCTCGCTGTCGCTGTGGTAGAGCTTGTCGATAATGTCATCGCGGTCCACACCGGCCTGAAGGAGCTCGGAAGCCATCTGCAAAGTGGTGGGAATCACCGAGTTGGCAAAGTTGTTGGTGTCCGTGGTCATGCCTGTCATGAGGGCGTACAGGCTGCTGGCGGGGATGCTTTCAATCGCCCCTCCTTCCAGTTCCTTGAGGATGAAGTACAGCAGTTCGCAGGAGGAAGACCTTTCCGGCTCCGAGAATACCAGGCTGTAGGGAGCCGTGTCCGGGCGGAGATGATGGTCGATGAGAACTTTCGTGGCAGGGGAGGAGGCGATGATGCTGCTCAGCTGTTCGGTGCGGTGGAGCTCGTTGAGGTCCTGGATTATTATAAGGTCCGACCCTGCAATCCTTTCCGCGGCAGCTGCCGGCTGAAGGGAAGCATCCAGCACGTCGAATCCCTCCGTGAGGAAGGTCAGGGTGTGGGGAACGCTGTCGGGGATAATCAGCCGGGCATCCTTCCCGAGGCGCTTCGAGAGGTAGTCCGTCATAGCGCGGCCGCTGCCCAGCGCATCCCCGTCGGGGTGCGTGTGCACGACTACCGTCACCTTGACGGAACTGCCCAGAATCTGCTTGAGAGAAGCGACTTTTTCCATATTTTTTCGCGAGCAAATTTAATAAGAATATTGCATTTGAAAAATGAATTTTCTAACTTTGTGCGGATATACTGGAAATAATTAAAACGAGAATATGAAAAAATCAGTAAAGATCATTCTGGAGATTGTCCTGTTCCTTTTGTGCGTTCTTCTTGTCGACCTCATCGTCAAGAGCATCATGAAGCCTGTGAACTTCAATAAGCAGAAGGCTTATCGCGAGAGCGTAGCCATCCAGCGCCTCAAGGATATCCGTACCCTCCAGGTGGCGTTCAAGAGCGTGAACGGCAAGTTCACCTCCACGGTAGATTCCCTGGCAGACTTCTACAACAATGGCAAAATGGGTATCGTGATGCAGGTTGGTTCCATGGACGACTCGCTCGCCGTGGCACATACCGAGAGAATCAAGAAGAGCTCCCGCAAGAAGATGACCGGCGAGGACTTCCTAAAGCTCTATGAAGCCGGAGACAAGAACCTCGTGTTCTCCGTGGAAACCAAGATTCCCGTGAAGGATACCCTCTTTACCCACAGGGACGATTTCGTGGTGGATTCCCTCAAGTACATCCCCTTCTCCGGAGGCCAGAAGGTGCTCATGGAAGCTATCGTGAAGACCGTATCCGGTGTGCCCGTGCCTCTGTTCGAGGCCAAGATGCCCTACAAGGCCCTCCTCAAGGGTATGGACAATCAGCTCCGCATCAACCTCGATGCTGAGAAGAAAGACCAGAACCGCTACGAAGGCCTGCAGGTGGGCTCTGTCACCGCACCTAACAATAACGCCGGTAACTGGGAGTAGAGGTGGAAGTCTCCATTCTCACGCCTGCGTGCACTTTAGTGCCGACGCACTTCTTCAATACGACTTCTGCAAGAGAGATTCTCGCAGAAGTCGCGTGTTTGAAGGAGAGCGATGCCGTGAAATGGGTGGATGTGCCCCAGTACGACGCCGTGCTGGTGTATGCGGTTGAAAGTGAGAGGATTGAGGCCTTGCCGGAACTCTACTACCTTCTGAAGGACCTGCCGTCCTGCAGGGACTACAACAAGATAGTCGCATCCCACAAAGAGGGGTATCTCTACCTTGCGATCGCGCAGGGGGGGAGCCTGCTTCTGGCGAACACTTTCCAGGCTCCGGATTTCACCACCGCGGAATACTATATCTTCCTTGCGCTCAAGCAGCTCCAGCTCAATCCGGAAGTGTCCACCATCTGCATGCGCAGCTTCGTGGGGCCGGAAGAGGAGATGAGCCTCTACCGCTATTTCAAGTCGGTGGAGCAGATATGAGAATCATCGGCGGATCCCTAAAAGGGAAAACGATAGAACTGCCGCAGCGCTATGCGGCACGGCCCACCACGGATTTTGCCAGGGAGGGCCTTTTCAATATCCTTAATAATGAATATGAATTCGAGGATCTGAAAGTGCTGGACCTCTTCGGAGGCACAGGGGCTATCAGTTTCGAATTCGCTTCCCGCGGGGCGGCGCGCGTCTATTGCGTGGAAATGGCCCGCGAGAATGCATCCTTCATCAAGCGCGAAGCCGCCCGCCTGGGCCTTCAGAACGTGACCATGGTGCGGGACAATGTCTTCGACTTCCTTCCCATCTGCACCGAAAAGTTCGACCTTATCTTCTCGGATCCGCCCTATGCCCTGGAAGGGCTGGAGACCATCCCGGACAAAGTTCTGTCCCAGGATATTCTCCATCCGGAGTGCTACTTTATTCTCGAGCACGGCGACGAGCACAGCTTTACCTCGCACCCTTGCTTTGTGAAGGAAAAGGTCTACGGCCGCGTGCACTTCTCATTCTTTACAAAATAGCACCCATGCATACAAAAGAAGAAAAACTGGCGGCGTTCGCAGAGGCGCTGGAGATAATGGAGACGCTGCGGGCGAAGTGCCCGTGGAATGCGGCGCAGACTACTGAAAGCCTGCGGCCTATGACCGTGGAAGAGGTTTATGAGCTGAGTGATGCGGTGCTGCGAGGCGACGACAAGGACCTTCGCAAGGAGCTCGGCGACGTACTCCTCCATATAATATTCTACGCGCGCATCGCAGAAGAAGAGGGGCGATGGGACATTGCGGACGTGATTCATGGCCTTTGCGAGAAGATGCGTTTCCGCCATCCCCATGTGTTCGGAGGCGGCGCATTCGAGGGCATGACGGAAGAAGAAGTTGCCAAGAACTGGGAACTCATAAAGACCAAGGAGAAAGGCGGCAACCGCACCATTCTGGGCGGAGTTCCCAAGAGTTTCCCTCCGGTGCTGAAAGCCTATGCAATGCAGGACAAGGCACGCAGCGTGGGCTTCGACTGGGAGGAGCCGCAGCAGGTCTGGGACAAGGTGATGGAAGAATACGGCGAAGCCCGCGAGGCCGTGGAAGAGCCCGGAACCGCGCATAAGGAAGAAGAATTCGGCGATCTTCTCTTCGCCGTGGTGAACGCAGCCCGCCTCTATGGAGTGGATCCTTCGGTGGCTCTGGATAAGGCCTGCGAAAAGTTCCGCCGCCGTTTTACTTACCTGGAAGAGCAGACCATAGCTCAGGGCCGGGACCTCAAGCAGATGAGCCTTGCCGAAATGGATGCTATCTGGGACGAAGGCAAGGCCAAAGGGCTGTAAAGTCAGGAATATTTCTTATCTTTGTAAGTTATTGCAAGAATAAGAAATATAACCGATGAAAGCAATCAAATACGTATCCGCCGACGAAGCCGTCAGCCACATTCCTTCCGGCAGCCACATACACCTGAGCAGCGTTGCAAGTGTGCCCCACGCACTCATCAGCGCCCTCTGCCGCCGTGCCGATGCCGGGGATGTGAGGGACCTCCATTTCCACCACTTCCACACCGAAGGCCCTGCCCCCTACAGCGAGCCTCGATACGAGGGCATCTTCTTCGACCAGGGCTTCTTCCTGGGTCCTAACGTGCGTGCGAACGTGAATGCCGGATACGCCGATTATCTTCCCGTGCATCTGGGCGAAAGCCAGAAGCTCTACCGCACAAGGCAGATTCCCCTCGGGGCCGCCCTGGTGCAGGTCTCGCTCCCGGACGAGCAGGGGAGGGTGTCGCTTGGAACATCTGTGGATTGCTCCGTCGCAGCAGTCGAAAGTGCCGACCTGGTGATTGGAGTGGTGAATCCTAATGTGCCATTCGCCTATGGGGATCTTCTCAGCATCGATCAGTTCGACTATCTGGTTCAGGACGACGCCCCTCTGGTGACGGCTGCATTTGCGGAACCGACTCCCACCGAGGTGCTCATTGGCAAGAACTGCGCAGCCCTCGTGGAGGATGGCGACTGCATACAGATGGGCATCGGAGCCCTTCCTAACGCCCTGGCGGCCCAGCTCACAAACCACAAGAACCTCGGCCTCCATACCGAAATGTTCGCCGACGGCCTGCTGCGCCTCATAAAGAAAGGCGTCATCAACGGCTCCTGCAAGGCCATAGACAAGGGTAAGATCGTGGCATCTTTCCTCCTCGGAAGCAACGACGTTTATTCTTTCATCGACCATAACCCCGACGTGCTGATGAGGGACATCAAATACGTGAACGACCCCTTTGTCATCCGCCAGAACCCCCATATGAAGGCCATCAATTCGGCCACCGAGGTGGATTTTACCGGGCAGATCAGCGCCGACAGCATAGGCACCCGCATCTTCTCGGGCACCGGCGGACAGGTGGAGTTTGTGCGTGGCGCCTCCATGAGCGAGGGCGGCAAGAGCATCACAGCCTTTGCTTCCCGCACCAACAAGGGCAAGGCCAAGATAGTTCCCATGCTGAACCCGGGAGCAGGAGTGGTTACCCCCAGGGCTGATGCCCACTGGATCGTGACTGAATACGGCGCCGTAGATCTCTACGGCAAATCCCTTCAGGAACGTGCCAGGCTCATGATCAGCATTGCCCATCCCGACGACCGCGAGGCCCTCGACCGTGCCGCCTTCGAGCGCTTCGGCCCCCACTGGCATTCGGTGAAATAAAAAAGAGTTATATTTGCAGACTATGGCAGAATACAAGATAATCGAAGTCAGCAGCGCTAAGGACATCCAGCGTTTCGTGCGTTTTCCGGACACCCTCTATAAGGGATGCCCCCAGTACGTGCCCGCCCTGCATTTCAGGGAAGTGCGCAATCTGACGAAGGATGCTGCACTCGAGCACTGTGTGCACAAGATGTGGATGGTGCAGGACGGCAAGAAGGTGGTGGGGCGCATCTGCGCCATGATCAATCCGCGCTACAACGAGCGTTACGACAAGAAGTGCGTCCGTTTCGGCTGGTTCGATACCATCAACGACATCGAAGTCGCCCGCCTGCTGATTGGCACGGCCGAAGCCTGGGCGAAGGAGCAGGGGATGGACACCATCCACGGCCCGCTCTACTATAACACCCTCGGCAAGCAGGGAATGCTGGTGGAAGGTTACGAGAACATCCCTCCTTTCAACTGCCTCTACAACTATCCCTACTATAAAGAGCTCATGGAGAAGCTGGGCTTCGAGAAGGAGTGCGACTGGCTGCAGTACAAGATGGTGGCAAACCACGGAGTGCCCGAGAAGGCCCGCCGTGTGGCCAAGATAGTGGAGGAGCGCTACAATCTGCACTTCGGCAGTCTCGACAAGCTCAAGAAGGATCCCGAGATGGTGCGCAAGTTCTTCCGCCTCTACAGCGACAGCTTTGCGGAGACGGTCTACAACTTCATTCCCTTCACCGATGCCGAGATCGACCAGGAAGCGGCTGATTCCATGCCCTACATCTCCGACAAGGCCAGCTGCCTGCTTCTGGACGAAAACAACGAGATCGTAGCCTTCGGAATCTCTTTCCCCACCATCTCCAAGGCTCTCCAGAAGGCAAAAGGCCGGCTTTTCCCCTTCGGCTGGTGGCATCTTCTGCGCGCCATGCACAACTTCGAAACCACCGACCTCATGATCAATGGGGCCGTGCCGGAGTGGCAGAACAAGGGAGTTTCGGCAGTGTATTACAAGGAGATGGCAGACAAAGCCATACGCGTGGGGATGCGCTGGGCGATTTCCAACCCCCAGATAGAGAGCAACAGTGCGGTGAATATCTGGAACAGCTACGAGCATGAGCCTTTCATGCGCCGCCGCTGCTACATCAAGAAGATAGGAGAATAATCATTTTATGGCAGACAGCAAATTACTCGAAAAAGTACTCTCCCTCCAAGACAAGTTCGCCTCCCTCCAGGAGCAGCTTGCCAGCCCCGACGTGATGTCGGATATGAAGAAGTACGTTCAGCTCAACAAAGATTACAAGGAGCTCGAGCCCATCATCAAGGCCGGGCTGGATTACAAGAAGAAGCTGGAAAACCTCTCCTCCGCCAAGGACGTTTTCATGAACGAAAGCGATCCCGAACTCAAGGAAATGGCGAGGGACGAGATCAATGAAATAGAAAGCCAGATACCTGATATCGAACAGAATATCAAGTTGTTGCTGATTCCGGCAGATCCGGACGACAGCAAGAACGCTCTTGTGGAAATCCGCGGCGGCACCGGCGGCGACGAAGCCGCCATCTTTGCCGGGGACCTCTTCCGCATGTATCAGCACTTTGCGGAGAGCATGGGCTGGAAGCTGGAAATAACCGACCAGGCTCCCGGTACTTCGGGGGGATTCAAGCAGGTGGTCTTCAAGCTTTCCGGGCCGGATGGCGTTTACGGCATCATGAAGTATGAGTCGGGCGTGCATCGCGTGCAGCGCGTGCCCCAGACCGAGACCCAGGGCCGTATCCAGACTTCGGCTGCATCCGTGGCCGTCTTCCCCGAGGCAGGGGAGTTCGATATCGAGATCAATCCCGCCGACATACGCAAGGACCTCTTCTGCGCATCGGGCCCTGGCGGACAGGGAGTCAACACTACCTATTCCGCCGTGCGTCTCACCCACATTCCTTCCGGAATCGTGGTGCAGTGCCAGGAGGAGCGTTCCCAGATCAAGAACGCGGAGCGTGCCATGGAAGAACTGCGCACCCGCCTCTACAACATGGAACACCAGAAGTATCTGGACGGTATCGCCGCCAAGCGCAAGACCATGGTCTCTACGGGCGACCGTTCCGCAAAGATACGCACCTACAACTATCCGCAGTCGCGTGTGACCGACCACCGCATCAACTGGACCATGTACAACCTGCCGGCCTTCATGGACGGCGACATCCGCGAGTGCATCGACCAGCTGCAGGTGGCTGAGAACGCAGAGCGTCTCAAGGAAGCCGGGGAATAATGAAAGTCACAGTCATAGTCTCGCTCGTTCTTGCGGCACTGGCGTTCGCGCTTGTGTGCTGCGTGATCATAGTCCTGTTCGCATGGCGCAAGAACATCAAGACGGTGAGGCTTATGAACATGGGCGGAGTGGTTTCCGACACCGCGGTGTCTTCGCCGGACGAGAAGGTGATCACCCTGACCGATAATGAAGGCGGGATGAAACTCAGTGTCCGGCTGAAGAATATATACTATATAGAATCCGACGACAACTACATCAAGGTCTGGTACCAGGATTACACCGGAAGCATCAAGCAGTATATGCTCCGATGCCGCCTCAAGACGGTGGAAGAGAGTTTCGAGGGCAGTGACCTGGTGCGTTGCCACCGGAAATACATAATCAATATGGCCAAAGTCCAGGTGCTTCACAAAGAGAAAGACGGCTATTACGCGGATCTCGGGATAGACAGCATCGGGGACGTGCCGGTATCCAAGACCTACGAAGCGTTGGTGCTTGGCAGATTCAACGAAAGATAACTTATGTGGCAGAGAATACAGACCCTTTATCTACTGATTGCCTCGGGGCTTCTCGTGGCAATGTACTTCCAGCCATATGGGACAGGATTCATCATCCTCTTCAGCATCGCCCTGGCCGCACAGCTGCTGGCCATAGTGGCGCTTAAGTCCCGTACCCTGCAGATGCGGCTTTCCAACCTTGCGGCCCTGCTCCTGCTGGGGCTCCAGATATGGATGGCAGTATCATACTTTACGGCCGATCCCAGGCCGTCCCTCAGCTTTACGGCAATCTTTCCCATAGTCGCCGCAATCCTCGATTTCCTGGCTGCCAGAGCCATACTCAGAGACGAACTCCTGGTGCGCAGCGCATCCCGCCTGCGTGCCTCCAAACGCAAATAATAGCACTGAATCATGAGAATACCTGAATCTGAACTCATTATCAATGCCGACGGTTCGGCATTCCACATCCACATGAAACCGGAGGATCTGGCCGACCTCGTAATAGTGTTCGGTGATCCCGACCGCGTGAAAATGTTCGAACCCCTCTTCGACAAGATCGAAGTCAAGGGCCAGTCCCGCGAATTCGCGTTCGCTACCGGCATCTACAATGGCAAGCGCGTGACCGCGCTTTCCCACGGCATCGGATGCGACAACATCGATATCGTGATGACTGAGCTCGACGCACTTGCAAACGTGGACTTCAAGACCCGCGAGGTTAAGCCCGAGCACAGGACTCTGACTATCGTGCGCATCGGCACCTGCGGGGCTATCCAGCCAGAAATTCCTCTCGGATCCTTTATCCTCAGCCACATCTCCGTGGGCTGCGACGGCCTGATGAACTGGTATGAAGGCCGCGACGAAATCGCTCTCCTGGACTTCGAGGAGGCCTTCAAGAAAGCCACTCACTGGGCAAAGCATCTGCCGGATCCCTACTTCGTGCGCGGTTCCCAGAAGCTCATAGACCTCTTCCAGGATTGCACCGTGAAGGGTATGACCATCTCTGCATCCGGCTTCTACGGCCCTCAGGGGCGTGTGGTCCGTCAGGGCCTCGCCATGCCGGACATGCTCGAGGATTTTGAGAAATTCGAGTACAAAGGCTATAAGATTACCAACTTCGAGATGGAAGGCTCGGCTCTTGCCGGAATGGCCGCCAAGTTGGGCCACGACGCAATCACGGTATGCTGCGCCATCGCGCACCGCTATCTGAAGGATGCCAACACCGACTACAAGCCCCGTGTGAACGAGCTTGTGAAACTTGTGCTGGACAAGCTGACAGCCTAGTTGTTCTTGTAGAGTTCCTTGGTGGAATTCACATTCCAGACCTTGATCGAAGGATCGCTGACGCTCACGTCGACGATCCTTTTTTCGCCCTTCATCACGTTGGTTTCCAAGAAGCGGAGCTGCTCCGGGAAGCTGCTCACGAAGGAACTGGCAATCTCGTGCTGGTTGCCCTCGTAGCGGTAGATGTTGTAATTATAGGCGTTCTTTGCGTAGATATCTGCAAGCGGTTTGGAACCTTCGAAACGGTTCTTGAAGAACACAATGTGCTTGTAGTTCACAATCTTGTCGGCAGTGCCGTGCATCAGCAGGGTGGGGGCGGGCTCCTGTGCGTAGCGGATCTTGCCATCGCGCGAGAAAATGGCCCCGGAGAAGGACATCACGCCGGCATAGCGGAAGTCTTTCGGAAGCATGCCTGAATGGCCGCTGCGGTTGCAGAGATGCCACTCCGCCTGGAGCGAGATGATGGCTCCGGCGGAGGATCCGGCTATCACGATGTTGGAAGGATCCACGCCCAGGGCCTCGGCATTGTCGATTATGAACGCTGTGGCGCTGTAAAGGTCTTCTACGCCTATCTGTATCGCGTTGTAGATGACGTCTGTATCTTTCACTCCGACGTTGCCTGCGCCTTTGAGGCCGAGGCGGTAGTCGATGGTGATGACCCGGTAGCCATTCTCGTTATAGAGCCTGAACCAGGGCAGGTAGGCCTTGGCATTGCGGTCTCCCGTGATGAAACCTCCGCCGAAAACAAAGAGGATGCAGGGCTTCTGCTTGCCCTGGAAGGAAGTTTCGCTGCCTTCGGCCGGATCGTACACCGACAGGAAAAGCTGGCAGGTGTCGCGCTGGGCGAACATGAACTCCCCTGCAGGGGATACGTTGATGCGTACTTTCTGCTGGGCTCCTGCGGACAGTGCCACGAGGACGAGGATGGAGGTGAGGATAAAGCGCTTCATCAGCTTACGATGGTGTTTTTGTTTATATTCAGATTGATAGTGGAAAGAAGCAGGGCCAGGTTCTTCTTGCTGACCTCTGCCTCGCATTTCTGCGGGGCGGGCTTTTCTCCGTGGAAACTCGAGCTGGAAATCCCGCGCCTGCGCAGATACTCGCTGCTATGGCTTCCCTCCTGTTTGCAGACGGCCCTGAGAAGGTGTATGGCTCCGGCTTCCTTGGCGCCGTCCGCCATAGCTTCCGCAATGGCAAGGCTCACGGTATTGCCACCTTCACGCCCCAGGCGTATGCCATCTTCCGCGCCGTAGGGGATGCCCTGCTCGTGGAAGATGAGCGCATCTATCTCAGCCTTGCAGCCGGCCGTATCCACGCCCAGAGCCCGCAGCGCTTCTACTGCAGGGTTGCCTCCGTGACGCAGGATTCCAAGGAAAAGATGGTCCGCTTCTATGCTGTAGCTACCGGTGCGCATGGCCTCTTCCCGGGCAAATCCTACGATGGCGTCAAATTCTTGGGAAATCTTCATTTCAAGCGGGTATATTTGCTTGCAAAAATAGCAAATTAATCGAATATTTTTGTTAAATTTGCGTGTTTATATACAAGCATTAATCGCTAAAGAAAAATATGGATATTGACGGAAATATCAATGAAGTGAATCACGGTTACATTGAGCCTGTGGAGATAGATCACGAGATGCGCAGCGCGTATATCGACTATTCAATGTCGGTCATCGTTTCCCGCGCCCTTCCGGACGTTCGGGACGGCCTAAAGCCCGTGCAGCGCCGGGTGCTCTTCGGCATGGACGGACTGGGCCTCTCATTTGGCGGGCAAACCAAGAAATCGGCCCGTATCGTAGGTGAGGTCCTCGGTAAGTTCCATCCCCATGGAGACAGCTCCGTGTACGATGCAATGGCACGTCTCGCCCAGAGCTGGAACCAGCGTTACCCGCTGGTGTATGGCCAGGGCAACTTCGGCAGCATGGACGGGGACCCTGTCGCCGCAATGCGTTACACCGAAGCCAAGCTGGCGAAGATGGCGGAAGATGTGCTGTCCGACATAGAAAAGAATACGGTTGACATGGCGCTCAACTTCGACGATTCCATCGAAGAGCCCACCGTGCTGCCCACCAAGCTCCCGCTCCTGCTTCTCAACGGATCGGCCGGTATCGCAGCGGGTATGGCCACCAACATGGCCCCCCATAATCTCGGAGAGTGCTGCGACGCCATCTGCGCATATATCGATAATCCGGACATCGATGTCGAAGGCCTGATGGAGCACATCAAGGGCCCCGACTTCCCCACAGGAGGCATCATCATGGGCCGCCAGGGCATTGTGGACGCCTACACCACCGGCCGCGGACGCGTGGTCATCCGCGCCAAGACAGAAATCGAAGTCAACGACCGTGGTCAGGAAACCATCGTGGTCACCGAGATCCCCTACATGGTGAACAAGAAGGAGATGCTCGAGCGCATCGCCTCCATGGTGGAAGACAAGAAGATCGAGGGTATCACCTATATGAACGACGAGACATCCCGTGAGGGTGTCCGCGTGATCTTCCGCGTGAAGCAGGGGGCCAACACCAACGTGGTGCTGAACACCCTCTTCAAATATACTCCTCTCCAGTCGAGTTTCGCCATCAATAACGTGGCCCTCGTGAAGGGGCGCCCGCGCACCCTTTCTCTCAAGGAAATCATAGCCAATTTCGTGGATTTCCGCCACGAGGTTGTAGTGCGCCGCACCAAGTTCGACCTGGACAAGGCCCAGAAGCGTGCCCATATCCTCGAAGGCCTCCTCAAGGCAATCGACATCATCGACGAGATCATCGCCCACATCCGCGCCTCCAAGAGCGTGGACGAAGCCCGCGACGGCCTTGTGGCCAAGTTCGGATTCACCGAGGCCCAGGCCCAGGCAATCGTGGAGATGCGCCTGCGTCAGCTCACCGGCCTCGAGCGCGAGAAGCTTCAGTCTGAGTTCGACGAGCTTGAGAAGTTCATAGCCCATTGCCTGGAAGTCCTCGGCAGCGAGGAACTCCAGCTTCAGATAGTGAAGGAGGAGTGCCAGGACATGAAGGCCCGTTACGGCGATGCCCGCCGCAGCGAGATTACCCTCAGCGCGGACGAATTCAACCCCGAAGACTTCTATGCCGACGAAGACGTGGTTATCACCATCTCCCACCTCGGTTATATCAAGCGCACCGCGCTCACCGAGTTCCGCACCCAGGCCCGCGGTGGCGTGGGCAAGAAGGGCGGGTCCACCCGTGACGAAGACTTCATCGAGCATATCTATGTGGCCAACATGCACTCCACCATGCTCTTCTTCACCGAGAAGGGTATGTGCTACCGCATGAAGGTGTATGAACTGCCCGAGGGCGTGCGCGCATCCAAGGGCCGTGCCATCCAGAACCTGCTTGCAATCGAGCAGGACGACAGCATCCGCACCTACCTGAATGCCGCAAAGATCGAGGATCCCGAATACGTGCAGAGCCACTTTGTGACCCTTGTCACCAAGAAGGGTGTCATCAAGAAGACCAGTCTCGAGGACTACTCCAACAAGCGCAGCCGCAACAAGGGCATCAAGGCCCTGACCATACGCGAGGGCGACGCCCTTCTCGACGCTGTGCTCACAAACGGCAACGAAGACATCATGATAGCCGGGCGCAAGGGCTATTGCGTGCGCTTCCGCGAGAGCGACGTGCGCGACATGGGCCGCGGCGCTTCGGGTGTGCGTGGTATCCGCCTTGCGGAGGACGATGAGGTCATAGGCGTGCTTACCTACGATCCCAACCGTGAGAATGCTTCTGAGCAGACCATCATGGTAGTCAGCGAGAATGGCTTCGGCAAGCGTTCTGACCCCGAAGACTACCGCCTCACTGCCCGCGGAACCAAGGGAGTCAAGACTATCAGCATCACCGAGAAGACCGGCAGTCTGGTGGCCATAAAGAACGTCACCGAGAATGACGACCTCATGATCATCAACCGTTCCGGCCTCACTATCCGCATGGCAGTTTCCGACACCCGCGTGGCCGGGCGTGCCACCCAGGGCGTGAAGCTCATCAGCATACGCGAAGGGGATTCCATCTCGGCCGTTTCCGTGGTCGCCAAGGGCGAGGACGAAGGCCAGGAAGAGGCAGTTGGCACGGAAAGTGCAGAAGCACCCGTAGAAAACGAATAATTACTAACATTAACTGATATGAAAAAGATTATTTTCGCACTTGCTCTCCTGGCAGCTTTCCAGGTTGCAAATGCCCAGCAGAAGAAGGACGCCGACGCTGCTGCAAAGAAAGTAGAAGTTGCTAAGGCCGCTACCCTCAACGAGAAGAAGGCTGCCAACATTGCCACCTGGCTCAAGCTTGGTCAGGAATATGTGGATGCATACAATGCTGTTCAGGGTAACGGATATGTGGGTGCCGCCGAGAGCGAACTTGCACTCCTCATGAATAATGTAAAGCCCACCAGCACCGAGCAGGTTGAGGTGCAGGGCCAACCTATGACCGTTCAGCATTACGGCACTGCCGATTACTACTTCGCGAACGGAAGGCTCTCTTTTATCGTCACAACCAAGCCCGCCGTGGAGAATCCTCTCGGCGAGGCCGTGAAGGCATACAAGAAGGCACATGAGCTGGATACCAAGGCCAAGAAGACCAAGGATATCGCCGCAGCGCTTTCCACGATTCACGACAAATATTCCAACGATGCCGTAGCAGCATATCAGCTCCAGAAGTACGCAGAGTCTTCCGAACTCTTCGAAGCTGCAGCAGCAGTTTCTGAGATGGAGCCCTATGCCCAGCTGGACACCAACGCCATTTACAATGCAGGCCTCACTGCCTGGATCGCCGGCAATATCGAAAGGGCCAAGACCTTCTTCGACAAGTGCCTTGCAAACAAGTATTATGGCGACGAGGGTGATGTTTATGCGCGCCTTTCTACCATCGCAGAGAAGCAGGGCGACAAGGATCTTTCCGTCAAGTATCTCGAAGAGGGCTTCATGGCCTTCCCCAAGAGCCAGAGCATCCTCATCGGCCTCATCAACCACTACACCACCACCGGCGGCAGCACCGACCGTCTTTTCGAACTGCTGGACGTTGCCAAGGTGAATGAGCCCAACAACGCATCCCTCTGGTATGTGGAAGGCAACATCCGCCTCAAGATGGATCCTCCTCAGGTAGAGGAAGCGTTCAAGGCCTACGACCACTGCGGCGAAGTTAACCCCAATTATGAATATGGCTACATCGGCAAGGGTATCTATCTTTACAACCATGCCGTTGAACTCCAGGAGAAGGCTTCCTTCGAAATGGATGATGCCAAGTATGCAATGCTTGTCGAAGAGTACGACAAGACCCTCAAGGCCGCTATCGAGCCCTTCGAAAAGGCTTACGAGGTGAGTAAGGATGAGGAGCTTAAGACTACTGTCGCAGATTATATCAAGAACGCCTGCTTCCGTTTCCGCGACGATCCTGCATACAAGGAGAAATACGAGAAATACGAAGCTGTCGTTGCTTCCGGCAAATGAAGTTCGGCTGGCGCAGTTGCAGACACGTTGAGCATCTGCATCATCGGAGATGTGATGATGCATGCAAGGCAGCTGCAATACGACCACTCCCATTTCCTGGAAGATCTGAAGCCGCTCCTTTCGGAAGCGGATCTGGCAATAGCCAACGCTGAATTTACGCTTGCGGGGCCACCCTATACCGGGTACCCCGCATTCAGCGCTCCGGACAGCTACCTTGCAAGCATCCTGGATGCCGGAGTGGATGTGCTCCTGACGGCTAACAATCATATCCTGGACAGGGGATCTGCGGGGCTTGAACGAACTTTGAAACAATACACCGTATTCACCGGCAGCGGCCTGGACGAAATGCAGTACAAGCGCAACAATCCGCTGATACTGAGTCGGAAAGGCATACGGATAGCTCTCGTGAACTTCACCTATGGCACGAATCTGGGCGCATCCCGTGAGTACCCTAAGGTCAGCCGGATGAACCGTGAGGAGATTGCAACCCAGATGAAAAGGGCCCGGGACCTTGCGGATTTTGTGATAGTGCTGCCGCACTGGGGCGAAGAATATGTGCTGACGCATAATGAGTCCCAGCAGCAGTGGGCCGAATGGCTGGTAAGCCAGGGAGCTGATGCAATAGTGGGAGCCCATCCGCACGTGGTGCAGGACACCACCCACATCAAGGGCGTGCCTGTCATCTACTCGCTGGGTAATGCTGTTTCGAACATGAGCGCAGTGAATACAAGGCTGGAACTTGCGGCAGTGTTGAGGATAGTCCGCAGCCGGGACGGATTCTGCAAGAAGATGCTGGAACCTGACCTTCACTTCCTCTGGTGCACGTTGCCGGGCAAAAAGACCGACAGCTACCGCACCGTGATAGTCGGGGAACAGTTTGGGAAGAGGAGCGACTGGCTGGACGGAAGCGACTACGACAACATGCTGCAAACACTGCAAAGAGTAAAGAATGTTACTGGAATAGAATGAAGAAAACCATCACATTGGACACTGCGGATCCGGTCAGCATACTGGGCCCGGGGAACCGTATCCTGAATGAGTTCTGCACGTATTACCCAGGCCTGGAAGTTTCCGGGAAGGGGAATGAGATACTCGTGGAGGGGGATGAGGCCAAGATAAACGATTTCGTGGCCAAATTCGCCCAGCTGGTATCGCTGCGCAAGCACAAACTGAATCTCACGGTGTACGATGTGGAAGATCTTTTCGCCGGGCGTCCGTCTTCATCGGTGCTGGCGGAGCATGGCAATGCTGTGATAGTGCATACCAACGAAGGCAAGGCCATCCGTGCGCGCAACGCAAATCAGGAGAAGATGGTCAAGGCCTATTTCAGTAACGACCTTGTGTTTGCAGTGGGCCCCGCCGGAACGGGAAAGACCTATATCGCCATCGCTCTGGCAGTTCGGGCGCTCAAAAACCGTGAGGTGCGCCGCATCATCCTCACCCGTCCTGCCGTGGAAGCGGGGGAAAGGCTGGGCTTCCTTCCCGGAGACCTCAAGGATAAGCTGGATCCGTATCTCCAGCCCCTCTACGATGCCCTGGGGGACATGATTCCTTCGCGAAAGCTTCAGGAATTCATCGCCGGAGGCACCATACAGATAGCCCCTCTTGCCTACATGCGCGGCCGCACCCTGGACGGTGCCTGCGTAATCCTGGACGAGGCGCAGAACACGAACATGGGGCAACTGAAGATGTTCCTCACCCGCATGGGCACAAACGCCAAATTCATCGTAACCGGAGATGCCACGCAGATAGATCTTCCCCGCAAGGAGGATTCCGGCCTGCTGCGGGGGATAGACCTGGTGAAAAACCTGAAAGGGGTAGCAACCGTCTTCTTCGACGACAGGGACATAGTGCGGCATCCTCTGGTGAGCAAAATAGTGAAGGCCTTCGATGCAGAAAGCTGATACTTTTTCATATATTTGTAAACTATGACAAAAGGAAAGTTCATATCCGGAATGCTGCTTGTGATGCTGGGGATGTCGCTTCTCCAGGGTTGCGATGCATTCCGCAGGCTTGCCGGCCGGCCCACCTCCGACGAAATTGCCGCCAAGCGGGAAAGGATACAGAGGGAAGAAGCGGCCCATCAGGCCCGTATGGACTCCCTCAGCCGCATCGAAAAAGCCAAGGCGGATTCCCTGGCCCTGCTGGACAGGATTAAGGAATCCGGCGAGATGTTCCTTTCGGTGTCGAGCCTCCGCCGCGCCGAAACCGTGAAACTCAGCAAGCGCTATTACATAATCGTCGGTGCTTTCTCCAATGCCGACAACGCCTCATGGCTGGCTTCGAAGATAAAGGACGCCGGCTACGATGTGGAAAAAATCCCCTATGGCAATGGTTTTACTGCCGTTGGCGTGGCGGGGACCGATGCTTTGGCACATTTATGGGATAATCTCCAAAAGGTCAGGACTGAATCGTTCTGCCCTAAGGATGTATGGATTCTTGTAAATGACTAAGTAATGAAGCGTTTTATCCTTGTTATCTGCACTGTCCTGCTGGCTTCTTTCGCGCATGCACAGGACTATTCTGAATTGTTTGCCGGCGAAGAGGCGCTTAGCCTCCGCAGCACCGCGGATTCCCTTTCAGCCCTCAAAGGAGAGGATGCACTGGCGGAATTCGTGTCCCGCAGGCTGGCTTCCGGAGGAATAGATCTTTACGAAAGTTCGGATTACACTCATTTCGGGCTCCGGAGGGAGAATGGCGACACGGCCACTTTCCGTAATGTGATCGGCTGGATTCCCGGGTACGGCAGGCAGCTCCGGAACCGCTATATCGTGATAGGCACCAGGCTGTCCGCCTCCAACGGCTCCGGCCTTGCTGCACTCCTTCAGCTTGCCGCAAAGATCAGCACCAACCGCGTGCTCCTGCAGCGCTCGGTGCTGATAGCTGCATTCGGGGGTGCGGACGATGCCAATGCCGGTTCCTGGTATTTCCTGAACAGGGCCTTCCCTGAAACATCCCTGGTGGATGCGTATCTGGGGCTGGACTACTTCGACAATTCCAATCGCGGGCTCTATGCCTATTCCGCATCCAATGCGGATATGAATCATATTCTGGGGCTACTCTCGGAATCCCTCCAGCCGGCCCGGCCCGTAATAACTACCGTGGAGCCTGGCATCTCCGACCTCCGGTCTTTCTACGGGAAAGAGATTCCTTCCGTGCTCTTCACTACCGTGGAGCCGGGGAAGGTCTACCGTAAGGGAACGGATCCGATGGAATATGAGGAGATGAACCGCCAGTGCGAGTATCTCTACAATTTTTCCCTCTCGCTCGCAAACGGCGCAGCACCCAGGTTCCGGCCCGATTCAGATGCGTCCGGGGCTCCTCTGGTGGCTTTCTACGATTGTGACAGCAAGCCCAGCTTCTTCGGCTCGTCCGATCCCTCCTTCTTCCTGTCCCGATGGGTATATACCTATCTGAGGTATCCTCAGTACGCCGTGGATAACGGCATACGCGGCAGGGTGCAGGTGAGTTTCGTGATAGATGAGAAGGGAAAGGTGAGAGATGTGCAGGTGGTGAAAGGCGTCCATCCTTCCCTGGACGATGAAGCCGTGCGCGTGATCGAGGCATCTCCGGATTGGAAACCGGGAAAGCTCGGGGGCAAGGCCGTCCGCAGCCAGCTGACGCTTAATGTGGAGTTCAAATTGAAAAAAGCAAAGAAATAGATATATGGATTACGATTTCAGAAGTATTGAGAAGAAATGGCAGAAAAGATGGGCGGAGAATAAGACATACAAAACTGTCGAAGACCCGTCCAAACCAAAATTCTATGTGCTGGACATGTTCCCTTATCCCTCAGGGGCGGGGCTTCATGTAGGGCATCCTCTCGGATACATTGCGAGTGATATCTACGCCCGCTACAAGCGTCTGAAAGGCTTTAATGTGCTGCATCCCATGGGTTACGACGCCTTCGGGCTTCCCGCCGAGCAGTACGCCATCCAGACTGGCCAGCATCCGGAGAAGACCACGACCGACAACGTGGCCCGCTACCGCAGCCAGCTGGACCGCATAGGCTTCTCTTTCGACTGGGACCGTTCCTTCCGCACCTGCGATCCGGACTATTACAAGTGGACGCAGTGGGCATTCCTCCGCATGTTCAAGAGCTGGTACGATCCGCAGATGAACAAGGCCCGCCCCATAAACGAGCTGATCGCCAAGTTCGAATCCACCGGCTACGACGACATTACTCCTAAGATCTGGAAGAAGGCCTCCGCAAAAGCCAAATCCGACATTCTGATGCGCTATCGCATTGCATATCAGGGAGAAACGTCGGTCAACTGGTGTGAGGGCCTGGGTACCGTCCTTGCCAACGACGAGGTGAAGGACGGACTCTCGGTTCGTGGCGGCTTCCCTGTGGAGCAGAAGAAAATGACCCAGTGGCAGCTCCGCGTATCGGCCTACGCCGGACGCCTGCTGGACAGCCTGGACAAGCTGGACTGGTCCGACTCCCTCAAGGAAATGCAGCGTAACTGGATAGGACGCAGCGAAGGCACCGAAATGGTGTTCGATACTGTCTGCGGGGACGTGCATAAGCCCATCACCATCTTCACCACCCGTGCGGATACCGTATTCGGGGTCACCTTCATGGTGCTGGCGCCGGAAAGCGAGCTTGTGGACGAACTCACCACTCCTAAGCAGAAGGAGGCGGTGGCAGCCTATATCAAGGAGGTAAAGAAGAAGACTGAACGTGAACGTATTGCTGAAACCAAGACTGTAACGGGCGTATTCTCAGGCTCTTACGGGATCAACCCTCTGACCGGGGAAAAGGTTCCCATCTGGATTTCCGAATATGTGCTCGCGGGCTACGGCACCGGAGCCATCATGGCGGTTCCTGCCCATGACAGCCGCGACTATGCATTTGCAAAGAAGTTCGGCCTGCCCATCATCCCGCTCATAGAAGGCGCGGACGTGAGCGAGCAGAGCTTCGATGCAAAAGAAGGCGTGATGATCAATTCCGGCTTCCTGAACGGAATGAACGTGAAGGATGCCATTGAGGCAGCCAAAGACTATGTGGAAGCCCACGGCCTCGGCCATCGCAAGACCAACTACCGCCTTCGCGATGCCATTTTCAGCCGCCAGCGCTACTGGGGCGAGCCTTTCCCCATCTACTACAAGGATGGAATCGCTACTCCGGTGCCCGATGAGGATCTGCCTTTGCTCCTTCCCGAAATCGAATCCTATAAATCCAAGAATGGTGAACCCCCGCTTGCGCGCGCTAAAGACTGGACATACAACGGACATCCCCTCGAGACCAGCACCATGCCCGGTTTTGCCGGTTCCAGCGCTTACTATCTCCGTTATATGGATCCCCATAACGACAGGGCTCTTGTGAGCGCGGAGGCAGACAAGTACTGGCGCAACGTGGATCTCTACGTCGGCGGCACCGAACACGCTACGGGTCACCTGATCTATTCCAGATTCTGGAACAAGTTCCTCTACGACCTTGGCTATGTCTGCGAGGACGAACCTTTCCGCAAACTTGTCAACCAGGGCATGATACAGGGCCGTTCCAACTTCGTATATCGCGTGGTCGGCACCAACAAGTTCGTCTCCCTCGGCCTCAAAGACCAGTACGATACCACGGAGATACATGTGGACATCAATCTGGTGCGGAACGACAAACTCGACCTCGAGGCATTCAAGGCCTGGAGGCCTGAGTACAACGATGCCGAATTCATCCTCGAGAACGGCGAATACATCTGCGGATGGGCGGTTGAAAAGATGAGTAAGAGCATGTTCAATGTGGTGAATCCTGACGATATCTGCGAAAGCTATGGTGCTGATACACTGAGGCTTTACGAGATGTTCCTGGGGCCCGTGGAGCAGAGCAAGCCCTGGGATACCAAGGGTATCGACGGCGTGAACCGCTTCCTTCGCAAGTTCTGGAGGCTGTTCTACGACAGGGAGACCTTCCTTGTGTCCGACAAGCCCGCCAGCCCTGCCGAGCTGAAGGCCTTGCACAAGCTGATAGGCAAGGAACAGGAAGACATCGAGGCCTTCTCCTACAACACCACCATCAGCGCATTCATGATTGCGCTTAACGAACTCACGGAGCTTAAGTGCTGCTCCCGCGAGGTGCTGGAACCTCTGGTGGTGCTGCTTTCTCCCTTCGCCCCCCATATTGCCGAAGAGCTCTGGGAAGCCCTTGGCCACACAAGCAGTGTCACTACTGCGGCATTCCCCGAATATAAGCCTGAACTGACGGTTGAGGACAGCGTGACTTATCCGGTGTCTTTCAACGGAAAGACCAGGTTCACCGTTGATATGCCTAAGAATGCCGCTCCCGCCGAAGTCGAGGCTCGGATACGGGCTATGGAGCAGACTGCCAAGTGGGTCGGCAGCCAGAATATAGTCAAAGT
This sequence comes from uncultured Bacteroidia bacterium, assembly GCA_902768365.1. Classification (GTDB taxonomy): domain Bacteria; phylum Bacteroidota; class Bacteroidia; order Bacteroidales; family UBA932; genus Cryptobacteroides. Next base: position 34,125 of record CACXKV010000005.1, read on the forward strand.
TATAGTCGTTCCTGGCAGAATTGTCAATATCGTATTAAAATGAAAAAGAAAAGCAAAGTAGGAAGCGTCCTGATAGACTATCTCGTGATGACGATAGGCGTGCTTCTCGTCACCGTCGCATGGGAGTGCTTCATGATTCCCAACGGAATGTCCGCAGGTGGTCTGATGGGTCTCTGCACCGTTATCGAATATGCCACAGGCGGGGCTATCATCGCGTCTTATTCCTACACGGTTATCAACATCGCCCTGATTCTCATTGCAATCTGGGCATTTGGCATAGGCTTTGGCTTCCGCACGTTGTATTGCATCGGCATGCAGGCGCTTGCGCTGAAACTGTTTGCCGGTCTGGACTTCCTTCAGGCTGTGCCCGGAAACTTCCTTTACATACACGACAGGGTGATGATTCCGGTGATTGCGGGTGTGCTCGAGGCAGTCGGTATAGGGCTTACCATACGCAAGGGCGGCAGCACCGGCGGCACGGATATTATCGCGCTGATGGTGAACAAGTTCTGGCCGATATCGCTCAGCCAGATGTTCCTGGTTACCGACTTCATCATCATCACCAGCATCCTCTTCCTGCCCGGGAAGGTCTTCGGGGACATGGTATATGGTTATATCATGATGGCGGCATATGCGGCAGTGATAGATTTCGTGGTCGTAGGCGACAGGGGAGCCGTGCAGTTGCTGGTGTTCTCTTCCCGCAATGGCGAAATAGCCGACTATATCATCAATAAGATGGAGCGTGGCGTGACTGTGCTGAAGGCAATAGGCTGGTATACGAAAAAAGAGAAGGATGTGCTCCTTCTTCTGATGAGGCGTAACGAAGTTCCCGAGGTGTCCAGGGTAATCAAAGAGCTGGACAACAGTGCGTTTATGACAGTCAATCCCGTCGGTGGGGTATATGGCGAAGGTTTCGAAGAAATAAAAGCCGGTATTACCGGAAGAAAGAAGAAAAAAGATGGTGAAGATAAAAACTAGCATCGGCACCCTTATCAAGGAGTATTCCATGATCACGTTCGGCATTCTGCTCTACGTGCTGGGATGGAGTATCTTCCTGGTTTCCAACAATCTCGTGGGCGGGGGTGTCACCGGTCTCTCTGCAATCCTGCAGTATGCTACCCACGGTGTCATCAAGATAGGTTATTCCTATTTTACCATCAACGTAGGCCTCATCATCGCCGCGCTTTTCGTCCTGGGCTTCGGTTTTGGCTGGAAGACAATCTATGCCACCGTGCTCGCATCCGTCGGCCTGAACGTGTTCCAGACTATTATCCCTGCCGATTTCATCCAGGCGATAGCTCTCGATAACGGCAAACTGATGAGTACCATCATGGGCGGCATCATGACGGGTGCCGGAATAGGCTTCACGATGGTGGCAGGCGGCAGCACCGGAGGCACGGATATCATCGCGCTGATAGTGAACAAATACCGCAATGTGTCCCCGGGGCGCCTGATTCTCTACATGGACGTGGTTATCATCCTCTCGTCGCTGCTGGTTCCTTCCTACAAGCCGGACGGGGAGTTGATGCCTTTTGTTGAGAAACTGACCACGGTGGTGTATGGTTTCATACTCATTACAATCAACAGTACGGTGCTGGATCTGGTTATTTCCGGTTCCCGCCAGAGCGTGCAGCTGTTCATCCTCTCCAAGCATTATGCTGATATCGCCGATGCCATCACCCACGACCTCCACAGGGGGGTGACCGTGCTGGACGGCAAGGGATGGTACACCAAGGAAAACACCGAGGTGCTGATGGTGCTCACACGCAAGGCGGACCTGAACCTGCTGCTTCGTTACGTCAAGACGATAGATCCCGATGCATTCCTGTCAGTTTCCTCTGTGACAGGAGTTTATGGCAAGGGCTTCGATGTGATAAAGAAGAAAATGTAGGTTTGCAGGGTGGGTTCCGTCTTTTTCGTACGGCAAACTATTAATTAGGTTTTTACCCCCGCTTCGGACTACCTCCGGAGCGGTTTTTTGTTTTATCTTGTCCGGTGATAACATGAAAGTAAAGAAATGAAAAAAATCATCACCGTTCATCTTATCTTAAGGGTAATCCCCGTCGCACTCCTTGCCCTCCTCATCCTTCTGGACTTTTCTTCCCGCCCTTCGGACGGGAGGGAGATACGTTTTTGCTGCTACCTGCTTGCCTCGGCTGTCATATATATAGCGTACCCGCTCACGCGCGACGACCCGGCGCAGTCCCTTCGTTTCTGCACCGTGTGCTCTCTGTATTACGTGTGCGCCTGCCTGCTGCTTGATGGGAACAGGACGGTAGATTACCTCTTTATCCTGCCTTCTGTAGGCTTCACGATGGCATATATGGCTGAATGCCTGAGCAGCAAATACAGGGAACCATCGGAAATATTCCGCAAGGATGCCTCTTGGTGCTGCGCAGAAGAAGATTCCAGGACCCTTTATTCTCTCGTTGTCATAGTCTTTGCCCTGGCCTTGACCGTAATCCATCATGAGCAGGCGGGGGCTCAGGCAGGCCTGATGGCGGCCTTTCTCCTTCTTGGACTGAACGTGGCCCTGCATTACCGCGCATACACGGGCAGGACCTTGATGATCAGCGGCAGGAAAGAGCGAAGGATACAGACTATACTGCTCTCTAACGGCCGCTTTTCGGATATTGTGCCGGAAGTGGATAATGCTATACTCACCAAGGCCTACAGGCGCATAGAGCAGTTCATGAGGGACCATAAACCCTATCTGGATGACAGGTTTACCTTGGAGAAAATGGCGGATAACCTCAAACTGAACAAGGTTTACATCAGCCGGGCCATAAACAAGTTCACGTCAAAAAACTTCCGTCAGTATGTGAACTGGCACCGGGTGCTCTATTCGGTGGAACTGATGAGGGCCGACCCCTGGCTGAAGGTGATAGAACTTGCATTCATGTCCGGTTTCCACTCCCAGGTGACCTACAACATGTGCTTCAAGGTATTCATGGACGAGACTCCGTCCGACATGATCTCCCGCCTCAGGCTCCAAAAACCCCGGCCGGAACCTTCCAGGATTGAGGTAAAGCTGCCTCCAGATGAAGTTGTTCCTTCTTCACGGGGTGAAGAAAAGTGATGCTGTGCGCCTGCAGGCAGATGCCGCCGTCCGGGTTTGAACGGGGTGCGCCGTATTTCAGGTCTCCTTTGATGCAGCAACCCATATGAGAGAGCTGGCAGCGGATCTGGTGGTGCCGGCCAGTGAGCAGTTCAACCTCCAGCAGATGATAGCGGTCGGTGTCGCCGATGTGGCGGTAGCGAAGCCTGGCAAGTTTGGCCTTCGGTCCCGGCTTGCGGGTAATGAAACTCTTGTTCAGGCGCTCGTTGCGCTCCATCCAGTCTTCCAGCAGCCCTTCCGGCTCTGCGGGCGCAGCGCAGCATAGCGCCAGATAGGTCTTGTGCACTTCGCCGTCCCGGAACATGGCATTCAGCCTTTCCAGCGCCTTGGAAGTCTTGGCGAAGACGCATAGCCCGCACACAGGCCTGTCCAGGCGATGCGGCACCCCCATGAAAACATTCCCCGGCTTGTTGTCCCTTTCCTTGATGAATGCCTTCAGGATCTCGGAGAGGGGAGTGTCCCCGGTTTTGTCTCCCTGAACGATTTCCCCGACCTTCTTGTCGATAACGAGAAGGTGGTTGTCTTCGTAGACTATGCGGGATGCTATGTCGGTATAATCCATTGCGGTGCAAAGATAATGACAATTTGTCAGTTTTTGCCCGGTGGCACAGCTTTAGTTATAAAAGAAAGCGTCGCCTCCGGGTGACAGAATTACAGATAATAAGTAAAAAAGACAGATATTATGGGAAAAATCATTGGAATCGACCTTGGAACCACGAACAGTTGCGTGGCGGTCATGGAAGGCAACCAGCCTACCGTTATCATCAATAACGAAGGCCAGCGCACCACCCCTTCGGTGGTCGCATTCACCGACGACGGCGAGCGTAAGGTGGGTAACCCCGCCAAGCGTCAGGCCATCACCAATCCTAAGAACACGGTATTCAGTATCAAACGCTTCATGGGCGAAACATACGACCAGGTGGGCCGCGAAACCGCCCGTGTTCCCTACAGCGTAGTCAAGGGCGAAAACAACACGCCCCGCGTAGATATCAACGGCCGCATGTATTCTCCTCAGGAGATCAGCGCCATCATCCTCCAGAAGATGAAGAAGACTGCTGAGGACTACCTCCGTCAGCCTGTCACAGAAGCGGTTATCACCGTTCCTGCATACTTCTCCGACAGTCAGCGCCAGGCCACCAAGGAGGCCGGCAAGATTGCAGGCCTGGATGTGAAGCGTATCATCAACGAACCTACCGCAGCAGCCCTTGCATACGGTCTGGACAAGAAGAACAAGAATATGAAGGTCGCGGTCTACGACCTCGGCGGCGGCACCTTCGATATCTCCATCCTGGAGCTCGGCGATGGTGTTTTCGAAGTCAAGTCCACCAACGGTGACACTCACCTCGGCGGCGACGATTTCGACCAGGTAATCATCGACTGGCTTGCATCCGAGTTCGCATCTGAAAACAGCGGTCTGGACCTCAAGAAGGATCCTATGGCTCTCCAGCGCCTCAAGGAGGCTGCCGAAAAGGCTAAGATAGAGCTTTCGAACCAGACCAGCACCGAGATCAACCTGCCTTATATCACTGCAGTGGACGGTGTGCCCCGTCACCTTGTGAAGAGCCTTACCCGCGCCAAGTTCGAGGCCCTCTGCGACACCCTCTTCCAGCGCAGCATCGAGCCTTGCCGCAAGGCCCTGCAGGATGCTCATCTGAGCACTTCCGATATCGACGAAGTCCTGCTCGTTGGCGGCTCCACCCGTATCCCCAAGATTCAGGAGCTGGTGAAGAACTTCTTCGGCAAGGAGCCCAACAAGAGCGTCAATCCGGATGAGGTCGTTGCAATCGGCGCATCCATCCAGGGCGGCGTGCTCGCAGGCGATGTGAAGGATGTCCTCCTTCTGGACGTCACCCCTCTTTCGCTGGGTATCGAGACCCTCGGCGGCGTGATGACCAAGCTCATCGAGTCCAACACCACCATCCCGGTGCATAAGGAGCAGGTCTTCAGCACTGCGGCCGACAATCAGCCTTCAGTCGAGATCCGCGTGCTCCAGGGCGAGCGCCCGATGGCAAAGGACAACAAGCAGATCGGTATCTTCCATCTGGACGGCATCGCACCTGCACCCCGCGGCATCCCTCAGATCGAGGTATCCTTCGATATCGACACCAACGGCATCCTGAGCGTTTCTGCAAAGGATAAGAGCACAGGCAAAGAGCAGCACATCCGCATCGAGGCATCCAGCGGTCTGAGCGAAGACGAGATCAAGCGCATGCGCGACGAGGCCAAGGCGAATGAAGATGCCGACAAGGCCGCCAAGGAGCGTGTGGACAAGATCAACAACGCTGATGCCCTCTGCTTCCAGGCAGAAAAGTTCCTCAAGGACAATGGAGACAAGGTTCCTGCTGATGTCAAGGCCGAAGTCGAGAGCAATCTCAATCCCCTCAAGGAGGCAGTCAAGAACCAGAACCTGGCAGATATCGACCGCTACTCCGAAGCTCTCAGCAAGGCTTTCGAAAAGATGTATCAGGCCGGCCAGCAGGCACAGGGCGGTGCGGGATTCAATCCCGGCCAGGGCGGGCCTCAGGGAGGCCCCCAGGGAGGCCCTCAGGGCCCCGGCCCCGACTACGGCGGAGGCAACGCTCCCGACGAACAGTAATCGGTAATAACAATTAAAGAAAGCGCCCGAAGTGATTCGGGCGCTTTCATATTTGATAATAATTTTCCCAAATTTACTAGTATAATCGGTAATTTTGAGTAAATTGCGGGATATGAAAAAGATTATCCTTCTCTCATGCCTTTTTGCAGGCGTAGTGGCTTGCAGCGCCAAAGTAGATGTTTCCAGTGTCGTCACCCTTGCAGCTGAACAGTGCAAGATTATGGACAAGTCGCTGAGCGACACCCGTATGCCTAAAACCTTCAAAGACGGAGAACTCATCACCTCCAAACTGAGCTGGTGGTGCAGCGGATTCTATCCCGGAGTATGCTGGTACACCTATAAACTTGGGAAGGACGAATCCATGAAGGAATTAGCCCTGAAACAGACAGCCAAAATGCTGAACGTCAAGGCATTGAACAGACAGCACGACATCGGCTTCCAAATGCAGGCCAGTGTTCTGCACGCCTATGATGAAACGGGCGACAGCCTGTATCTCCCCGTGATCCGGGAGGCGGCAGAACTGCTCGCAAGCCGCTTCTCCCCGGTCACAGGCACCATCAAAAGCTGGGATAACAAGCGCTATACCTACCCTGTCATCATAGATAACATGATGAACCTGGAGCTCCTGACCTACGCCTCCCGCCTCTTCGGAGTGCCCGAGTGGAAGGAGATGGCCATCACGCATGCGCGCACCACCATGAAGAATCATTTCCGCGATGATTATTCTTCATATCACGTAGTGGATTACAATCCTGAGGACGGCAGCATTATCGCAAAGAAGACCCATCAGGGCTACGCCGACGAATCTGCCTGGGCACGTGGCCAGGCCTGGGGCCTGTATGGCTTTACCATGATGTTCCGCGAAACCGGCGAGGAAGACTTCCTGCGCCAGGCAGAAGGCATAGCCTCGTTCCTTATGCCCAAGCTTTCCGGCAGGCCGGTTCCGGCATGGGATTTCGATGCTCCCAAAGAATCCATCGGGCAGGATGACGCTTCTGCTGCCGCAATCATGGCTTCCGCCTTCCTGGAACTTGGGCATATCACCGGCAAGAAGGAATACGTGAATCAGGCCAAGACCATTCTCAAGGCCCTCGGCAAGAGCAAGTATCTCTGCACCCCCGGGGAATGCGGCGGCTTCATACTCAAGCACAGCACAGGCAATTACCCCAAGAACGGCGAAGTGGATGTGCCCCTCACGTATGCAGATTACTACTACATGGAAGCACTTTACAGGCTCGGGACATTGTTTATTACTTGTTGATTTCTTCTTGGTTTTTCTCTTTCAGGCCAGATTTTTTTGTTGTAAATTTGTATCCCGTTGTTGGTAGGAATCTTTATACCTCTATTTATATGAAACAAGTTTACACAGGCAAGACGAAAGACGTTTTTGCTCTTGACAACGGTCATTATCTTCTCAAGTTCAAAGACGATTGCACTGGCAAGGACGGCGTGTTCGACCCGGGTGAGAACTCCATAGGCCTCACCATCGAAGGCGTGGGAGACGTCAATCTCCGGATGTCCATCTATTTCTTTGAGAAACTCAATGCCGCAGGCATACGCACACACTACGTGAGCGCCAATCTCAAGGATACCACCATGGAGGTTCTTCCTGCCAAGGTGTTTGGGCACGGCCTGGAGGTTATCTGCCGCCACAAGGCTGTAGGCAGTTTCATCAAGCGCTATGGCGAGTATATAGAGCCCGGCACCGATCTCCCCGCATATGTGGAAATGACTTTCAAGAACGATGCTAAGGGCGATCCGCTCGTTACCAAGGACGGCCTCATCGTGCTCGGCATCATGACAGCCGAACAGTACGATGCCATCAAGGAGATGACCCAGCGCATCACCCAGGTGGTCGCCGACGACCTCAAGGCCAAAGGCCTGGTGCTCTACGATATCAAGTTCGAATTCGGATACGATGCCGACGGCAAGGTGATGCTCATCGACGAAATCGCATCCGGCAACATGCGCGTCTACAAAGACGGAGAGTATATTGATCCCATGACCCTTTCAAAGCTTTTCTTTGCATGAGTAAAGTTGCAGTTATAATGGGAAGCGCCAGCGACTGGGACGTGATGGCCCCGGCCTGTGCCACCCTCGAGGAATTTGGTATCCCATACGAGAAAAAAGTGCTGAGCGCACATCGTAATCCGGGCCCTCTCGCAGATTATGTGAAAGCTGCGGCCGGAAATGGTTTCAGCATCATCATCGCCGGAGCAGGCGGAGCCGCGCATCTGCCCGGGGTGATTGCTGCGCTCACGACCCTGCCCGTTATCGGGGTGCCTGTGAAGAGCAAGGCGCTGAACGGGCTGGACTCCCTCCTGTCCATCGTGCAGATGCCCTCAGGCATACCGGTGGCGACCATGGCAATAGATGGAGCCAAAAACGCCGCACTCTATGCTGTGAGCATACTTGCCCTGGGGGATGAGGGTCTCTGCGCAAAACTGCAGGACTTCCGCAAGCAGCAGAGCGATAAAGTTTTGAATACTGTAATCTGAAACTGAATGCCCACCTCCGCAACCGCGCCGGTGGGCATACACTTTAATTGTATGAGCAACAAGCGTTTATTCGTAGAGAAAAAGAAAGCGTTCGGCGTTGAGGCGGAGAGCCTGCGTGCCGAGCTGGCCGAAAACCTGTCCATAGAACTGAAGAGCCTCCGGCTCATCAATGTGTACGACCTCTTCGGATTCTCCGACAGCCTTCTGGAGAAATGCCGTTACAGCGTGTTCGGCGAGACGGTCACGGATACCGTTACGGATGATCTGGACCTCTGTGGAAAGAAATACCTGGCAGTTGAATACATCCCGGGCCAGTTCGACCAGAGAGCTTCCTCCGCCGTGGACTGCGTGCACCTTATCGATCCGTCGGCGGATATACGCATCAAGAGCTCCAGACTTCTGATATTCGACGACGACATCCCGCAGGGCGAACTCGACAGGATAGCCCATTACTACATAAACCCCGTGGAATGCCGCCGCAAGGATCTTTCGGTGCTGAAAGAGAACGAGCAGGCGGATGTGAAGCCGCTTGAGGACCTCACCGGCTTCACCTGTATGCCTGAAAGCGAGTTTTCCGACTTCTGCAAGGGCCATGGCCTTGCCATGAACACCGACGACCTCCGCGAAGTGGTGCGCTATTTCAAGGCGGAAGGCCGGGATCCTTTCGAAACTGAACTCCGTATCCTGGACACGTACTGGAGCGACCACTGCCGCCATACCACCTTCACATCAGAAATAGAGGAAATCACCATAGACGATTCTTTCCTGAAGCCTGAGCTGGAAGAAAGCCTGGGCCGGTTTGGAGCCATGCGCGAGGAACTCGGCAGGGTGGAGAAGCCATTCTGCCTGATGGAGCTTGCCACCATCGGCGCCCGCTGGTTGAAGGCCAAAGGCAAACTGGACGACCAGGAGCAGAGCGAAGAAAACAATGCGTGCAGCATCTTCATAAATGCCACCGTGGACGGGAAACCCGAAAAGTGGCTGCTTCAGTTCAAGAACGAAACCCATAACCATCCCACCGAAATCGAACCTTTCGGCGGAGCAGCTACCTGCCTCGGAGGTGCCATCCGCGACCCTCTGTCCGGCAGGGCATACGTCTACCAGGCCATGCGCGTGACCGGCGCGGGAAATATCTGCGCCAGCGTTGCGGATACCATCCCTGGTAAGCTGCCCCAGCGTATGATCAGCCGCAAGGCCGCAGGCGGATACTCCAGCTACGGCAACCAGATAGGCCTTGCAACCACCCATGTGCGGGAAATCTATGCGGATGGCTACACTGCCAAGCGCATGGAGATAGGTGCTGTCGTGGGAGCTGTTCGCGCTGCTGACGTGCGTCGCGAGAGCCCTGCCCCCGGCGATGTGGTGCTGCTTCTCGGCGGCCGCACCGGCAGGGACGGAATAGGCGGGGCTACCGGCTCCTCCAAGGAACATACCGAAAGCTCCCTCGAGACTTGCGGCAGCGAGGTCCAGAAGGGTAATGCCCCTGAGGAACGCCAGCTCCAAAGGCTTTTCCGCCGTCCGGAGGTCACCCGGCTTATCAAGAAGAGCAACGACTTCGGTGCAGGCGGAGTGAGCGTGGCGATAGGCGAACTGGCGGATGGCCTGGACATTTGGCTGGACCGCGTGCCCGCCAAATATGCCGGCCTGAACGCCACCGAACTGGCTATCAGCGAGTCTCAGGAGAGGATGGCGGTGGTAGTGGAAGCGAAGGATGTGGAGGCCTTCTGCGGGTATTGCGCGGCCGACAACATAGAAGTCACTCACGTTGCCGATGTCACCGACCGTGGCCGCATGCGTATGTGGAACGGCGGGGAACTGGTCTGCGACCTCTCCCGCGAGTTCATCGACAGCGCCGGAGCGAAGCATTATGCCAAGGCTGCGATTGCGGCCGTAGAAGATAAGGATCCCTTTGTGCGTGAGCCGGCCGGCAGGACTCTGGAAGAGAAAGTGCTCTCAACCATGTCTTCCCCGAACGTGGCATCCCAGAAAGGCCTTGTGGAGATGTTCGATTCTACCATCGGCCGGTCTACGGTGCTGATGCCCTATGGCGGAAAGACCCAGATGAGCGAAACCCAGGTCTCGGTGCAGAAACTCCCCGTGGCCGGATACACCGATACCGCAAGCGTGATGGCCTTCGGATACAATCCGGATATAGCCCTCTGGAGCCCTTATCATTCAGCGGCTTACGCTGTTGTGGAGGCATGCACCAAGGTGGCATGTTCGGGCGCCGACTGGTCCGGGATGCGCTTCTCGTACCAGGAATACTTCGAGCGCATGACCAAGGATCCTCACAGCTGGGGCAAGCCTTTCAGCGCCCTGCTCGGCGCGTTGAAGATGCAGGCGGAGTTCGGTCTGCCCTCCATCGGCGGCAAGGATTCCATGTCCGGCACCTTCGAGCACATCCACGTGCCGCCCACCCTTGTGGCCTTTGGCATTACCACCGTGGATGCCGGCAGGGTGATTTCTCCGGAATTCAAGACCCCCGGCAACAGGATATATCTGCTCAGGCATACCCCCCTCAGGAACTGGATGCCGGACACCGATGGATTGAAGCGGAACTGGAGTTTCCTTCACGACTGTGCAGGGGAGGGGAAGATCGTTTCCGCTTGGTCGCTCTCTTATGGGGGCGTGGCGGAAGCTCTGGTGAAGATGGCGATGGGGAATGCCCTTGGCGTGAAAGTAAATGTGCCCGAGAGGGATCTGTTCTCGCTGGGATATGGTTCTGCCGTGGTGGAGGCCACATGCGAGTTGGACTTCTCGGCTGCCGAGCTGTTGGGCACCGTGACGGAGAGTGGCATCTGCATCAATGGTGTGAAAATGTGCCTGGATGCTCTTGAGGCGGCCTGGGAAGGAAGGTATTTCAAGATTTATCCTCCCCGCGTCGGCGTCGTACTTGACGCCGCACAGAGGCCATCCGCGACGGGCAAAGGGCCCGTCTGTGGCCCACAAGGGGCCGACAGTACGGGCATTGCCCGTCCGCAGGGGCTATGCGTCAAGTCCGCCACTGACAAAGCAGCGTCATCGAATGCACCTGTGGAGCATCCTGTCGTATGCCTTCCAGTATTTCCGGGAACAAACTGCGACTACGACACGGCAAAAGCTTTCAGGAAGGCCGGTGCGGAGGTGCGGCCCTTCATATTCCGCAACCTGCATCCCCAGGACGTTCTGGATTCCATCGACACCCTGGCGGCCCGCATCGACGAATGCCATATCCTTGCCTTCTGCGGCGGATTCTCTTCGGGAGACGAGCCCGACGGCAGCGGCAAGTTCATTGCGGATGTCATCAATAACAAGAAGATATCTGCGGCAATAGCGGCCCTGCAGGCACGCGGGGGCCTTATCCTGGGCATATGCAACGGTTTCCAGGCTCTGGTGAAGAGTGGCCTGCTGCCTTATGGCAAGACGGGTTGCGTGACTCCGGATTCGCCAACGCTGTTCCGAAACGACATCAACCGTCATATATCCCTTATTGCCACAACGGAGGTGGCCTCAGTGAATTCGCCATGGCTGTCTTCCTTCAAGATAGGTGACAGGCATTCTATAGCCTTCAGCCACGGCGAGGGCAAGTTCGTGGTGAGCGAGGAACTCGCCCGCGAGCTCTTTGCGAACGGCCAGGTCGCCTTCCGCTATGTCGACAATCCCAACGGATCGGTCTGCGGCATCGAGGGCATCCTCAGCCCGGATGGGCACATACTCGGCAAGATGGGCCACAGCGAGCGTTACGAGCAGAATCTCTTCAAGAACATAGCAGGGGAGTGCCGCCAGCCCATATTCGAAAATGCAGTCAATTATTTCAGAAAGAACAATGGATAAAAAACAACTTCTGTTCGACGGTAACGAGAAACAGGTTTTCGCTACCGAAGATCCCGATAAGGTCATCTTCCGATACAAGGATGTGACCCTCGCCTACAACAGCATCAAGCGCGCCCGCTTCGACGGGAAAGGGGTGCTTAACAACCGCATCTCCGCCATCCTGCTGGGATATCTCAACAAGAACGGAGTCCGCACCCACTTCCTGGAGCAGGTGGGAGAGCGCGAGCAGCTCTGCCGCAAGATCGAAATCATCCCCATAGAAGTATTCTGGCGCAAGCGCATCGCCGGCACTCTGGCCACCAGGCTTGGGGTTGAGGACGGCTTCTGCCCAGGAAATACCATTGTGGACCTGGTCTACAACAACGATGATCTGGAGGATCCCATCATCAACAAACACCATGCAGTGGCCCTCGGGCTGGCTACATACGACGAGCTGGACATCATGATTGCCGTTGCGCGCAAGGCCGGAACCCTGCTGGAGAGCCTCTTCAAAAGCATAGGAATCGAACTTGTGGATATGAAGCTGGAGTTCGGTCATGCCTCGGACAACGGCGAACTCATACTCTCGGACGAAATCAGTCCGGACACCTGCCGCCTCTGGGACGAGGCAACCGGTGAGAGGCTCGGCAAAGACCGTTTCCGTCTGGACCTCAGCGACGTGGTGGCATCCTATCAGACAGTTCTGGATAAACTCGAAACCCTTAACCTTCAGTAGCAATGGGAGTACTTGCAGTTTATGGCGTAAAAGACGCTTCGACATATATTTATTACGGCCTGCATAACCTGCAGCACCGCGGGCAGGAAGGCGGCGGCATCGCCACCTTCGACGAAAACGGCAAGTCCTACCGCTATCGCGGCCAGGGCCTGCTGAGCGAGATATTCACCAACGGCGAGGTCGGCAAACTGAAGGGTTCGATGGGAGTGGGCAGCGTGAAGTATGCCAATGCCTCCAAGAGCGGCCCCGAGAATGTGGAGCCCCTGTACTTCCGTCACAAGAGCGGCAACTTCGTGGTTGCCGGTGAGGGTAACCTGGTGAATGCCAGGCAGATAGCCGATTATCTCGAGAAGCACGGAACCATCTTCCAGACCGATACCGACAGCGAGCTGCTGGCGCATCTGATCAAGAAAAACTATAACGAGGAGCGCATAGACCGCATCGTGAAGGCCCTGAACATGATGGAGGGAGGCTTCGCTTTCGTCATCATGACCAGGAGCCGCGTCTATGCCTGCCGCGACAAATACGGCATCAAGCCCCTCTGCATAGGCAAACTCGGCGACGGTTATGTGGTGAGCAGCGAGTCCTGCGCCTTCTCCATCATGGGTGCCGTGTTCATCCGCGACGTCAAGCCCGGCGAGATTGTCTCCTTCGACGGAGCCGGAATGCGCAGCACCATCTGGTCCCGCTTCTCCCGCCACCGCATGTGCGCAATGGATTACATCTACTTCGCCCGCCCGGACAGCGATATCGACGGCTGCAACGTGCACGCCTACCGCAAGGAAGCGGGCCGGCGCCTCTATCGCGAGTGCCCTGCGGAGGCCGATATCGTAGTGGGTGTGCCGGAGTCCGGCCTGAGCGCCGCTTTCGGCTATGCCGAGGAGAGCGGAATCCCATTCGAAATGGGCCTGGTGAAGCATAAATATGTGGGCCGCACCTTCATCCAGCCGGTGCAGAGCATGCGCGAGCTTGGTGTGAAGATGAAACTTACCGCAGTCCGCAGCATAGTGGCCGGCAAGCGTATTGTGCTGGTGGACGATTCCATAGTGCGAGGCACTACCTGCCTTAAGATAGTCACCCTGCTGCGCGAAGCCGGGGCGGCGGAGGTGCATGTGCGCATCGCCAGCCCTATGATGCGCTTCACCTGCCATTATGGCGTGGATACCTCTACTCCCGAAGAACTGCTCTGCTCGCACCGCACACTCGAGGAGGCCTGCAAGGCAATTGAGGCCGATTCCCTGGGCTATCTCAGCCCGGAATCCACCCGCGCGTCCGCTTTCGGCTGCGCAGATCCCTGCCAGGCCTGCTTCACGGGCGAGTATCCTACCCTCCTTTATGATGATGAAACTACAAACGATTAAGATATGGCTCAATCATACGAAAATGCCGGCGTGAACCTTGAGGCCGGATACGAGGTAGTAAGAAGAATCAAACAGCACGTTGCGTCTACTTCCCGCGTGGGTTCGATGGGTAACATCGGCTCCTTCGGGGGGATGTTCGACCTCTCCGCCCTGGGGGTGAAGGAACCTGTGCTGGTGAGCGGAACCGACGGCGTGGGCACCAAGCTCAAGATCGCTTTCGCCATGGACAAGCACGACACCATAGGCATAGATGCCGTGGCAATGTGCGTGAACGATGTGCTCGCGCAGGGCGCCGAACCGCTGATCTTTCTGGATTATGTGGCCCTTGGGCACAATGTTCCCGCCAAGGTCGAGGCCATAGTTGCCGGTGTGGCGGAAGGCTGCCGCCAGGCTGGCTGCGCCCTCGTGGGTGGCGAGACCGCCGAGATGCCGGGGATGTATTCCGATGGCGAATACGACATTGCCGGCTACACTACCGGTGTGGTGGAAAAGAGCAAGCTGATCGACGGCTCCAAGGTTAAGGTCGGGGACGTGCTGGTGGGAATAGCTTCCAGCGGCGTGCATTCCAACGGCTTCAGCCTGGTGCGCAAGATAGTTGCCGATGCGGGGCTGTCTTATTTCGATGAGATTCCCGAGTTCGGCGGTCGCAAACTCGGCGAGGTGCTGCTGACTCCTACCAAGATATATGTGAAGCAGATGCTGGAGGTTATCCGCAATTGCGATGTTCACGGTGTGGCGCATATTACCGGCGGCGGTTTCGATGAGAATATTCCTCGTGTGCTGCGTCCGGGGCAGGGGTTGGAGATTCAGGAGGGGAGTTGGGAGATTCTGCCGGTGTTCAGGATGTTGGAGAAGTGGGGCGGGGTGCCGCATCGCGAGATGTTCAATATCTTCAATATGGGTATTGGCATGGTTGCCGTCCTGGATGCTTCGGAGGCCGATAAGGCTATCGCCATTCTCGAAGCCTGCGGCGAAAAGGCCAGCGTGATAGGAAAGGTAACAGATAAGGAAGGCGTATGCATAATCTAGCAGTATTCGCGAGTGGTACCGGCTCGAACTTCGAGGCGATTGCCGATGCGTGCGCGGATGGGCGTCTGGATGCGCGTGTGGCGCTGATGGTCTGCGATAAGCCGGGGGCGGCGGTGATTGCCAAGGCTGAAGCCAGGGGCATTCAGACTTTCGTTTTCAACCCTAAGAGCTATCCGTCGAAGGCGGCGTACGAGGCCGAGATCGTGAGGCTTCTGGATGCCAATAAAGTGGATCTGGTGTGCCTGGCGGGGTATATGCGCATTGTCGGAGATGTGCTGCTGAAGGCCTATGAGGGCCGCATCATCAACATACATCCGTCGCTGCTGCCGGCTTTCAAGGGTGCCCACGCGGTGGAGGATGCGCTGGCATACGGGGTGAAGGTCCTTGGGGTCACGATCCACTATGTGAATTCGGATCTGGACGGGGGCCGGATCATTGCCCAGAAGGCCTATGAATACGATGGCGATGATGCCGGGGAGGCGCATCGCCTGGGACATGAAATCGAACATAAACTTTACGTAGAAACAATAGCAAAACTACTGAAATGAGAGCACTTGTAAGTGTCAGCGACAAGACCGGCCTTGTGGAGTTCGTGCAGGGCCTGGTGGATCTGGGATGGGAAATCATCGCCACTGGAGGAACTCAGAAACTCCTTGAGAGCAAGGGGGTCAAGACTATAGGAATCAGCGAGGTCACGGGCTTTCCGGAGATCCTGGACGGGCGCGTGAAGACCCTGCATCCCAAGGTTCACGGAGGCATACTCGCACGCCGGGAACTCCCTGAGCATATGCGGACCCTCGCCGATCAGGGCATCGAGACCATCGACCTTGTCTGCGTCAACCTCTATCCTTTCCGCCAGACCATAGCCAAGGAGGGCGTGACCTTGGAGGAAGCTATCGAGAACATCGATATCGGAGGGCCTTCGATGGTACGCAGTGCCGCCAAGAACTGGAAGGACGTGACCATCATCTGCGATCCGTCCGATTACGGCACCGTGCTCTCCGAGCTTCGTGCGAATGGCAAGACATCCCCCGAAACCCGCCTGAAGCTGTCGGCAAAGGCATACACTCACACCGCCGAATACGACATGTGCATCTCGCGCTACATGCGGGAGAAGGCCGGGCTGCCGGAGAAGCTTTTCCTGGAGTTCGATTTCAAGCAGGGCCTGCGCTACGGCGAGAATCCCCATCAGAGCGCGACCTTCTACGCCAGCGCCGAGAGCGTGCCTTTCTCGCTGGCACATGCCACCCAGATCCAGGGCAAGGAGCTGTCTTATAATAATATACAAGATGCGAATGCGGCCCTGAACGTGCTGCGGGACTTCGAGGAACCCTTCTGCCTGGCGCTCAAGCATATGAATCCCTGCGGCGCTGCGGTTGGGGCAACCATCGAAGATGCCTGGCAGGCGGCATACGAGGCCGACAAGGTTAGCATCTACGGAGGCATAGTAGGCGTGAACCGCGAACTGACCGCGGAGGTGGCGTTAGGGATGAAACCCATCTTCCTGGAGATAGTCATCGCTCCGTCCTACACTCCCGAGGCTCTGGAAATTCTGTCTGCAAAGAAGAATCTGCGCGTGCTGCAGGTGGATATGACCCGCACTTCCGCCCCCGTGCCGCAGTATGTGGGCGTGAACGGCGGTCTGCTGGTGCAGCAGCTGGATACCCAGATTGAGGAGATTACCCCCGCGATGTGTGTTACCAAAGTGAAGCCTTCTGCTTCCATCATGAAGGATCTGGAATTCGGGTGGAAGATAGTCAAGCACGTGAAATCCAACGCTATAGCTGTCGTTCGCGATGGACACACCATAGGCATAGGGGCAGGGCAGACGAACCGGGTGGGTTCTGCCCATATCGCCCTGGAAGAAGCAAAGGCTGCCGGTTTTACCTCCGGCCTCATCCTGGCTTCGGACGGTTTCCTTCCTTTCGATGATACCGTCGCCCTTGCGGCGGAATATGGCGTGACGGCGATAGTCCAGCCCGGCGGCAGCATCCGCGACGAAGATGCCGTGAAGAAGGCTGACGAACTGGGCATCTGCATGCTGTTCACCGGAGTAAGACACTTTAAACATTAGTCGAATATGGGCCTTGTATATCCTCTTCCTACCCAGAAAACTGCCGTGCGAGGCAAGGAAATCAATCTTGAGAACTACATGATGAAGACCGTACTGGTGGTCGGCGGCGGCGGGCGCGAGCACGCGATCGTGGATGCACTGAACCGCAGTCCGCAGGTGGGTAAGATCTACTGTGCTCCCGGCAATGCCGGCACAGGCCTGCTGGCGGAGAACGTGCCTCTGAAAGATACTGATGTAGAGGGACTTAAGGCATTCGCGCTGGAGCACGAGGTGGACCTCACCGTGGTCGGTCCTGAGGCTGCTCTGGCAGTAGGGATAGTGGATGCTTTCCGCGCAGCAGGGCTCAGGATTTTCGGGCATACCAAGGCTGCCACGGCCATAGAATCCTCCAAGGAGTTTGCCAAGGAGCTGATGGCAAAATACGACATCCCCACGGCTGCATACCGCAGTTTCTCCGATTATGAGGAAGCCCTGGCCTATGTGTCCGGCCGGCCTTTCCCGGCCGTGCTTAAGTATGACGGCCTGGCTGCAGGAAAGGGGGTCGTGATTGCCCAGAATCTCGACGAGGCCCGCGCGGCTCTTTCCGATATGCTGCTGGACAAGAGTTTCGGCGAAGGCAGGGTGGTGGTGGAAGACTTCCTCACAGGCCCGGAGTTTTCTTTCCTCTGCTTCGTGGAGGGCTCGAACGTGTATCCCATGCCCCTCTCCCAGGACCACAAGCGCGCTTTCGATGGCGACAAGGGCCCGAATACCGGAGGGATGGGAGCCTATACCGGTCTGCCTTTCATCACTGCCGATGACTGGGAGTTCGCGTTCCGGGAGATTATGTGCAAGGCTGCGGCCGGTATGGCTGCGGAGGGCTGCCCGCTGAGCGGTGTTCTTTACGGCGGACTGATGAAAACTCCCCAGGGCATAAAGGTGATCGAGTTCAACGCCCGATTCGGGGATCCCGAGACGGAAGTTGTGCTGCCTTTGCTCGAGAGCGATATTTTTGATATCTTTGATGCCGTGGCATCCGGCCGCGAGGCCCAGGCCCCTGTTTGGAAAGATGCCGTGACTCTGGGCGTCGTGCTGGCCTCGAAGGGCTATCCCGGCAAGTACGAAAAGGGCTTTCCCATCTCCGGGGTGGAGGATGTCGAGGGCAGGGTCTACCATATGGGCACGGCCTTCAGGGATGGCACCCTGGTGACTTCCGGCGGCCGCGTGCTGATGGTTGTCGGCACCGGTGCCGATGTGGCGGATGCCCGTGCGAACGTTTATCGCGAGGTGGCAAAGATCGCCTGCGAGAATTTGTTTTACAGGAATGATATCGCGCACTGCGCGCTCGACTGTCATTCTATGCTCGACTGTCATTCCGAGCAAAGCGAAGGAATCTGATACTATGGGAATTATAGACGGAAAGGCCATCAGTCAGGCCGTAAAAGACGAAGTAAAGGCGGAGGTCGCCGGAATCGCAGCCCGTGGCGGGCGTGTTCCCTGCCTCTGTGTGATAATAGTGGGGGAGAACCCCGCCAGCCAGGTGTATGTGCGAAACAAGGTCAAGGCTGCCGCATACACCGGAATGGAATCCCGCCTGATAGAGCTTCCTGCGTCCGTTTCGCAGGAGGATCTGCTTGCCAGGATTGCTGAACTGAATGATGATGCCGCCGTGGACGGAATACTCGTGCAGCTGCCTCTGCCCGGGCATATCGACGAAGAGAAGGTGATAGATGCCATCTGCCCGGAAAAGGATGTGGACGGCTTCCATCCTTCGAATGTCGCAGGGCTTTGGCTGGGCAAAGACTGCATCGTTCCCTGCACTCCGGCCGGTGTGATGTGCCTTCTGGACAGCACCGGAGTGGATCTTAAGGGCAAAAGCGCCGTGGTGGTGGGCCGCAGCAACATAGTCGGCAAGCCGGTGGCGAAGCTCTTGCTCGACCGCAACGCCACCGTGACCATTGCCCATTCACGCACCGCCGACCTGGGCGCCGTCTGCCGTCAGGCCGATGTGCTGGTAGCGGCAGTGGGAAGGCCCGCCCTGATTACCGGCGATATGGTAAAGCCGGGAGCGATAGTGATAGACGTGGGCATCAACCGCCTGCCGGACGGACGTTTATGCGGCGATGTAGATTTCGCTTCATGTGTGGATGTCGCAGGCTGGATCACCCCCGTCCCCGGAGGCGTCGGCCCCATGACCATCGCCCTGCTGATGAAAAATACCCTCCGCTGCTATCTGCTGCGAAGGGCGTAATTACTTGAGAAACAGCGCTTACCAGCGATTGCGGTGGATCTTTTCGGGGTTCCACTTGTCTTTGGGCTGGTCGTCGCCGGCGGGATATCCGACTGGAATGGCGCAGAGGGGGAGGGTGCCATCCGGAATGCCCAGGCCGTCGATGTAGGGCTTCATCCTATCCTCTACCGGATAGGCGGCAGTCCAGACGGCTCCCAGGCCTATTGCCTCGGCGGCAAGAAGCAGGTTCTCTGCGGCGGCGGAACAGTCTTCATACCAGAAAGGATTCTCCCATTTCACCGGTTCGGCATCCGGTTGGCCGGAAGGTTTGCGCATAGAACTGGTCTGCCCGCAGATAACGAACACGGCACCGGACTTCAGGAACATCTCCGCCTGCCAGTTGTCGCCCCACACCTTCTGCTTGATGGCATCGTCATCCACTACGACAAAGCTCCAGGGCTGGATATTGATGGCGCTGGGTGCAGCCATGGCCGCTTTCAGCAGAGTCGTGATCTGCTCCTCGGACAGTTTGTCGCCCGTGAAGCTGCGCACGCTCTTGCGGTTCATAATGATGTTGATAACGGCCTCGCAGGCCTTCCCGGCTTCGTTGCCCTTGGAGGCCTTGCCCCCGTTGCAGCAGCCGGCGAGCAGCATGGCCGCCGCTGCAGAAATTAGTAGTAACTTCTTCATATTGATGTGTTTATAATTGTTCATGCGTTTCGTTTCGCTAATATACATTTTTTCTTGCTTTAGTTTTAAAATTTAGTCGTGCACCTAACATACTTTCCACAAGATATGTGTGTTGACGTTACCCGTGGTGCTGTCGACGGCCGATTTTTCAGGACGTTAACAGCAAAAAGGGCCCATAATGCGGTCAACGTCCGGCTTTTCAGGACGTCAGCAGCACTTGAACAACAAAGGTATACGTGGGAGCGTTGTGGCTAATACGCTGACATACAATGTTTTCCTGAAACAGGTCGGGAAATTTTGCCAACCTGTTTTGGCAAGTCGTTGATTACCAGATATATAGCCACAACACCACCATGGAGCTATTTGGGCTGGAGGTGTGGAGACACGGCAGGATAATGATTCCTATGGAGTTTTGTTCAGAAAAAAGGCCGGAAACGGGAACAAACGTTTCAATTTGAAGTGTTTGTTCCGAAAAAGCGGCATATTCCGGAACAAAAACTGAGCGCTTCAGCGCGAACGGCGGAGGGCGGTCCGTAGGACAAAGCCCGGGAGCCGCGGGGTACGTTAGGGGCAGAGCCCCTGACAAGACAGGGAAGAGCTGCTCGCAGCTCTGCACCCAAAGCAAAAGACGAGGCCGTTTGGACCTCGTCTTGCTTTGGGTGCGATGTGGGGCTCGAACCCACGACAACCAGAACCACAATCTGGTGCTCTACCAACTGAACTAATCGCACCGTGTTAGGGATTGCAAAGGTACGAAATTATTTTAACCCTGCAATATATTTTTTATCTTTGTAGTTATAAGCAGATTCCTTCGCCCTATCGGTCTCGGAATGACAGAGCCGAATTCTCGGAATGACAGAGCCGAATTCTCGGAATGCAGAGCCGAGGGCCGGGAATGATAAAAAGAAGTATGAAAAAAGAAATCAAATTCTCCCTGGTCTACAGGGACATGTGGCAATCTTCCGGAAAATACCAGCCCCGGGTGGACCAGCTCGTGAGGGTCGCTCCGGCAATTATAGATATGGGATGTTTCGACCGCGTGGAGACCAACGGCGGCGCCTTCGAGCAGGTCAACCTCCTCTACGGCGAAAACCCTAACATCTCCGTCCGCCAATGGACTGCACCCTTCCATAAGGCCGGGATCCAGACCCATATGCTGGAACGCGGGCTCAATGCCCTGCGGATGAATCCGGTTCCCGCAGACGTGCGCGAACTGATGTTCAAGGTCAAGAAGGCCCAGGGCACCGACATCGCCCGTTCCTTCTGCGGCCTGAACGACCATCGCAACCTCAAGCTCAGCGTCGAATACGCCAAGAAGGCCGGGATGATCTCCCAGGCAGCCCTCTCCATCACCTATTCTCCGGTGCACACCGTGGAGTATTATATGGGAGTGGTGGACCATCTGGTGGAATACGGTGCCGACGAAATCTGCCTCAAGGATATGGCAGGCATCGGACGCCCCACTTTCCTGGCGCAGCTCACATCAGAGATAAAGAAGAAATACCCGCACATCAAAGTGCAGTACCACGGGCACAGCGGCCCCGGCTTCAGCCCCGCATCGATGCTGGAGGTGGCCCGCGCAGGCGCCGACTATCTGGACGTGGCCGTGGAGCCCCTCTCCTGGGGCAAGGTGCATCCGGACGTCATCACCATCCGCGAGATGCTCAAGGCCGACGGCTTCCTGGTGAAAGACATAAACATGGACGCCTATATGCAGGTGCGCGCCCTCACCCAGGAGTTCATCGACGACTTCCTGGGCTATTGGATCAATCCCGCGAACAAGGTGATGACCTCGCTGCTGGTAGGCTGCGGCCTTCCGGGCGGAATGATGGGCTCGATGATGGCGGACCTCAAGCCTTTCCTCGGAGCGGTGAACGCCGCCGAACGTGCCGCTGGGCGCCCGGATATGACCCTGGACACCCTGATGGTCAAGCTTTTCGAGGAGGTGCAGTACGTCTGGCCGCGCCTTGGCTATCCGCCCCTCGTGACGCCGTTCAGCCAGTATGTGAAGAACACCGCCCTGATGAACCTGCTGAACGTCATCAAGGGCAATCCCCGCTGGACCACCATCGACAAGGATACCTGGGGAATGATCCTGGGCAAGATGGGCAGGCTCCCCGGCCCCCTCGCCCCCGAAATCGTGGATCTGGTGAAGCAGAAGGGCGACGAGTTCTACACCGGCAACCCTCAGGATATGTATCCTGACGAACTCCCCAAGTTCCGCCAGATGATGAAGGAAGAAGGATGGGACGAGGGCCCCGACCAGGAAGAGCTGTTCGAATTCGCAATGCACGAAAGGCAGTACCGGGACTTCCGCTCCGGCCTTGCCAAGCAGCGCTTCAACGCCGAGCTGGAAGACTTCCGCGCCAAGGCGGGTGCGCCGATCAAGGTGGTCCGTCCGGTAGTGGAGATGCCCGAATTCAGCGCAGAGGAATACGCGCAGAAGTATCCTCACGCCGTTCCCGTGCAGGCTCCGGTCAAGGGCCAGCTGCTCTGGCAGGTGGATGTAGATGATGATTCCGTGGCTCCGGTGGCCGGAACCGAGGTCAAGGCGGGAGAGGCGATGGGATATGTGCAGACCTACTACGGCCGCGAAGAGATTGTGCCCGCCCGCGATGGCCGGATTGTGGCCGTGACCGGCAAGCAGGGCAAGAACGTTGTCAAAGGAGAAATAGTAGCATTCGTAGAATAATGAAAAAGTTATTGATCGCATTCGTCGCGGCCCTGTTGCCGCTGGCAATGAACGCAGATGGAGTCAACGACGACAAGCCCATCAAACAGAACAAGGTAGTCTATCTCTATCCTGAAGGCCAGGCGGCCGGAAAGGGGATAGTCGAGGACGGCGTGGCCATCACCCTCGGCCCCGGAGAAGACAACGGCAAGCACGGCCCAGAGACCGTGAAGCCTTCCGGCGATGTGTACGACATAGGCGACTCCGCCCGTATGGAAATCTACTTCCCGGAAAACCCCAACGGACTGATGATCATCAACTGCCCCGGCGGAGCCTACTGGTTCGTGTCGGAGGTGAATGAGGGTTATTGCACCGTGGAATGGCTTCTGAGCCAGGGGATTGCGGTCTGCAATATGTTCTACCGCCTGCCCTATGGGCACAAGACCGTGCCGCTCACCGATGTTCAGAATGCCTTCCGCTACTGCCGCTATCACGCCGCAGAGTGGGGGATAGACAAGATAGGCGTGATGGGATTCAGCGCCGGAGGGCATCTTGCCGCCAGCGCATCCACCCTCTATGTGGACGATATCACCCGCCCGGACTTCTCCGTACTGATCTATCCTGTCATCAGCATGGAGGTGGGCGTAACCCATATGGGCTCGCGCAACAACCTGATAGGCACCAATCCGAGCGAAGAAGATATAGAATGGTATTCCCTGCATAAGAGGGTGAACGGCCGCACGCCTGTCACTTTCCTGGGCCTCAGCGGCAACGACGGGGGAGTGCCCATCCAGAACAGCATAGATTACTATTATGCGCTGCGCAAATATGGCATCACGTCCACTATGCACATCTATCCCGGAGGTGGTCACGGCTGGGGATTCAACCATCCGCCGTATCGCAAGGGAGACGGCCTTGGAAGCTACAGGGAGGTCTTCAAGACCGACCTCGCCAAATTCCTTAAGGATCAGATAGTTAAATAAGCTCGCAGAGCAGGGTTGCACTGGTGCAATCCACCACTTTCACGCGCACGAAGTCTCCGGCTTTGTGCGCGTTGTCGTTCCAGACGCACATCTTGTTGGAGCCGGTGCGGCCGCAGAGCTGGTCGTTCCCTTTTTTGGAAGGGCCTTCCACCAGCACCTCGAACTCGCGGCCCACGTCCCGCCGGTTGCTTTCCAGCGACAGCCGGTTCTGAAGCTCGATCAGCTCGTTCAGGCGGCGTGTTTTCACCTCCAGAGGGATGTCATCAGGGTAGTTGCGGGACGCGAGGGTGCCGGGGCGTTCGGAATAATTGAACATGAATGCGGCGTCGTACCCCACTTCCTCGAAGATGCTGAGGGTGTCCCGGAATTCCTCTTCGGTTTCGGAGCAGAAGCCCACGATGGCGTCGGTAGTGATGCCGCAGTCGGGCATAGCCTGGCGTATGCGCGCCACCCTCTCCAGATACCACTCCCGGGTGTAGCGGCGGCGCATCTTCTCCAGGATGCGGTCGTTGCCGCTTTGCACGGGCAGATGTATATGGTGGCAGATGTTGGGCCAGGCGGCCATGGTGTCGATGACTTCGTCCGAGATGTCCTTAGGATGCGAGGTGCTGAAGCGCACGCGGAGGGTGGGGGAGACGGCGGCGACCAGCGCCAGCAATTTCGCAAAGTTCACATCCTCAAAGAGATATGAATCCACGTTCTGCCCCAGGAGGGTAACCTCCTTATATCCGGCGGCCACGCATTCGCAGGCCTCGCGGACTATGGTGTGCCAGTCCCGGCTGCGCTCGGCGCCGCGGGTATAGGGCACCACGCAGTAGGAACATACGTTGTTGCAACCGCGCATTATTGAGATGAAGGCAGAGACGCCGTTCTTGTCTATGCGCACGGGGGAGATGTCGCCGTAGGTCTCCTCGCGGGAGAGTTCTACATTGATGCCCTTGGCGCCGTCATATACTGCCTGCAGCAGGCTGGGAAGGCTCCTGTAGGCGTCCGGCCCGGCCACCACGTCCACCTTGCCGGTGTCCAGCAGGGCGTCCTTCAGGCGCTCTGCCATGCATCCGAGAATGCCCACAACCAGCCCGGGCTTCGTCTTCCGGAAGGTGTTGAAATAATCTATCCTACCCCAGATGCGCTGCTCGGCGTTGTCCCTGATGGAACAGGTGTTCGCCATTATCACATCCGCCTCCGCAATATCCTCCGTGCGGGCATATCCGTGTTTTGCCAGGATCGAGAACACCACTTCCGTGTCGTTCACGTTCATCTGGCAACCATAGGTTTCGATGTAGAGTTTTTTCACGACGCAAAGATATGCAAAAAATATGTTATCTTTGTAAGATAGATAATATGAAAAAGCTAATTAGAATATCCCTGCTCCTGCTTCTGGCAGCGTTTATGCTGACGGGGTGCGTGAGCAAGTACAAGAAGATAAAGGTGTCTTCGTTCGAACTGGAAAGCGTGGTGCCGAGCAGCCTGCGGAGCGCCAATGTGGTGGTGGCGGTGGGCATCGACAATCCTGCGCCCTCTTTCGCGGTGCGGGACATCGAGGCCACGGTGAAGCAGAACGGCAACGTGATGGGGCTGGTGACCTGCGAACCTGTGAACGTGGATGGCAAGTGCAACCGCGTCTACCGGATCCCTATGCAGGCGCAACTTGCTGAGGGCGTGGGGCTTATGCAGCTGCTCGCCACCTACAAGGGCTTCAATCCCGAGGAGTTTACAATCGACCTCCACGCCCGCGCAAATGTTGCGGGAAAGATTGGCAAGGATATTGATTATAAGGATGTGCCACTCACTAAGTTTATGAAGAAATGAAAAGGCTTCTGATCGCAATATTTGTATTGCTGCCCTTCGCTGCCCGCGCCCAGCAGGTGGTGCCTCCAGGCTATGTGCTGGTGGATTCGCTCATCTTCACCCCTCTGGCGGCGGTGGATTCCACCCTTGAAGGCAGCACCATCTTCAACGTGCTTCCCGAAGGTGTGAACGTGCGCCAGTCCGGCATCATCCGCAACGCTGTGGAAACCCGCATCCGGGCCAACCGGGGCAAGATGGTGAGCGGCTACCGCATCCGCATCTTCTTCGACAATTCCCAGACTGCACGCACTGCCAGCGAGGCGGCTCTCTACCGCTTCAAGGTGCTGAATCCCGGGATGTCGGCATACAGGAGTTTCAGCAGCCCTTATTTCCGCGTGACGGTGGGGGACTTCCGCAATAAATCCGAGGCCCTGGCGGCCCTGGGCCCCATCAAGGCGCAGTTCCCTTCGGCCTTCATAGTGCAGGAGCGCTTCAAGTATCCGGCGGTGGAAAACCGCAGCGCATACCGTGTGGACACACTCAAAGTGCTGAAGAAAGTAGCAGAGTAGGGTATGCAGAAACAGGGCCTCGAACTTAAACAGACACAGCGTCTTTCTCCTCTCCAGATCCAGACCATAAAGCTCATAGAGCTGCCGGTGCAGGAGTTGGAGCAGAAGATACGTTCCGAGCTCGAGGAGAATCCTGTGCTGGACGACGGCCCCGATCCCGAAAAGCAGCAGGATGACGATCAGCCCAAAGACATCTCCATCGACGAGATAAAGGACGACGGCGAGATTCCCGCCTACAAGACCCGCATCAACAACTGGGGAAAGGATCCCCGCCCCGAGTATAACACCTTCTCCGTGCGTGAGAGCTTTACCGAGAGTCTGATGGACCAGCTCGGTTATCGCAACCTCAGCGAACGGGACTACCAGATAGGGGCCTTCATCATCGGCAGCCTGGATTCGGACGGGTATCTGCGCCGCGACATCGAGTCCCTTGTGGACGACCTCGCCTTCCGTGCCGGGATGGAAGTTTCCGAGCAGGAAGTGGAGGCGATGCTGAAGGTAGTGCAGGAGTTCGACCCTGCAGGCGTGGGCGCCAGGGACCTTCGTGAATGCCTGCTGATACAGCTGAAAGCCCGCACGCAGACGGAGGATGTGAAGGATGCCTACCGCATACTGAACGAGCAGTTCCTGGAGTTTACCAACCGCCATTTCAACAAGGTGATGAGCCGTCTGGGCCTGAATGAAACCAGGCTGAAGGCCGCCATTTCCTGCATCACGCGCCTCAATCCCGCCCCCGGCGGGCAGTTGGACGACAGCTACGCCGAGCAGGCCCAGCAGATAGTGCCGGACTTCGTGCTGGAGGAACACGACGGTGAGATATCCTTTACTATGCCGCGCTTCAATATCCCCGAGCTCCGCGTGAACCGGAAATACGCCGACATGGTGACCGAAGCCAAGGGCTCCGGAGACCGTGCGCAGAAGGAAGCGGCCACTTTCATCCGCCAGAAGATAGACTCGGCCAAATGGTTCATAGAGGCCCTGAAGCAGAGGCAGAACACCCTCCAGCGCACCATGCAGGCCATACTCGACTTCCAGCACGACTACTTCCTGGACGGCGATGACGCCAAGCTCAAGCCTATGGTGCTCAAGGATATAGCCGAAAAGACCGGCTTCGACATCTCCACCATCTCACGCGTGGTGAACAGCAAATACATCGAGACTCACTTCGGCATCTTCCCGCTCAAATACTTCTTCTCCGAGGGAATGGAAAACAGCGAAGGCGAGGAGGTGTCTACACGCGAACTCAAGAAGGCCCTGCAAGACTGTGTGGATGCCGAAAACAAGAAAAAGCCGCTCACGGATGAGCAGCTTGTCTCTGAAATGGAAAAGCGCGGCTATAAGGTTGCCCGCCGCACCATCGCCAAATATCGCGGTCAGCTGGGAATTCCCCTTGCCCGCTGGCGCAAGGAACTTTAATCCCTTTTAAATCTTTTCCCCGTAGGCAAGGTCGCCGGCGTCGCCGAGGCCGGGCACTACGAACGAGTGGCTGGTGAGCTCCTCGTCGACTGCGCCCGTCCAGAGGGTGGTGTTGGCGGGGAGGGCCTTCTTGAGGGTATCCACCGCAACCGCGCTCACGATGGGGCAGACGATGTGGGTGTGGTCCGGCTGCCCGCCGTCGCTGATGAGGCGGTCGTAGACCAGGATGATGGAAGAGCCGGTGGCGAGCATCGCATCAGCTATGATAAGGGTCTTTCCTTCCAGGTCGGGTGTTGTGCAATACTCGGTGTTGATATGGAACTTGTCGGCTGCGTCATACTTGCGGTAGGCCGCCAGGAAGGCGCTTTCGGCATTGTCGAAATACGAAAGCATGCCATCGTGGATGGGCAGGCCTGCGCGCAGGATGGTGGAGAGCACGATCTTGGTGTCGAAGGTGTTCACCTCGGCAGTGCCCAGGGGAGTGGGCACCTCTTTGCAGCTGTACTGCAAGGTCTTGCTGATTTCGTAGGCGAATATCTGCCCGAGCCTCTTGAGGTTTGTGCGGAAGCGCAGACGGTCTTTCTGAACCTTCTTGTCTCTCATTTCGGCAATGAAAGAATTGAGCAGAGTGTCTTTTTCTCCAAGGTTGACTAGTTTCATATGTTAAGAAATTTTAGAGTTCCTGCTTCGGTGACAGCACAGAAGCACGTCTATCTCATCCACCTTGTATCCCTTGGGCGGATTCTCCTTGAAAAACGCCTGCAGTTTCAGCATCAGTGCATCATCTTCCAGGTCTTTGAATTCGTTTTTCTTGCGGTTGTAGATATGCATGTGAGGTTTTGTGAGCGAATCATACCACACGACGCCGCTCATGGAGGGGATTATGCGGTAGAGGCCCATGGCCGTGAGCTGGGAGAGAATGTTGTAGACGGATGCCACGGTGATGGCCACTTCGCCTTTGGCAAGGATCCAGTCCCGCACCATGTCGGCACTGGCATGCCCAAGGGCCAGCATGGCCTCGTGAACGGCCAGCCGCTGCGGGGTGGCTTTGAGACCCTTGGTCTTAAGGATGGAGCGGAATCTCTCCATATCCGGCGCGGCATTCATTCGTCTCATAGTACGAGCAAAGATAGTAAAATAATGATTATCTTTGCAAGATTCTAAAAGCACCGAAATGGAAAAAGTCAGACTTCTCATAATTGGCGGAGGCCCTGCGGGTTACACGGCAGGCATATATGCATCCAGGGCCGGCCTTGCACCCGTTCTTTACGAGGGCCCGGAGCCGGGCGGACAGCTCACTACCACAACCTTGGTAGAAAACTACCCGGGATTTGCCAATGGCATCGACTCCCTGAGCCTTACCGGCGCGATGCGGGACCAGGCGAAGAATGTGGGCACGGACATACGCCGCGGCATCGTTACCAGGGCAGATCTTTCCAAGCGCCCCTTCACTTTCGAGATCGACGGCGCCCCTGCCATCGAGGCGGATGCGGTTATAATAGCCACAGGAGCTATCGCCAAGTATCTTGGCCTGCCTTCTGAGCACAAGTACCGCGGGATGGGAGTCTCCGCATGCGCGACCTGTGACGGCTTTTTCTATCGCAAGAAAGATGTCGCAGTCGTGGGTGGGGGAGATACCGCCTGCGAGGAGGCTACCTATCTGGCAGGCCTCTGCCGTAAGGTGTACATGATAGTGCGCCGGGATGTCTTCCGCGCTTCCGAAGCTATGCAGAACCGTGTGAAGAACACTCCCAACATCGAGATCCTCTGGAACTGCAATACCCGCGAGGTGCTCGGGGACGCATCCGGTGTGACCGGCGTTCGCATCGAGCGCAAAGATGGCGAGGTTTTTGATATAGCTGTTGACGGCTTCTTCCTTGCAATCGGGCACCATCCCAATTCCGACCTTTTCAAGGAGTGGGTGACCATTGACGGGAATGGCTACATAGTGACGGACGGCTGCAGCTCCCACACCAATGTGGAAGGCGTTTTCGCCGCGGGAGATGTGCAGGATCCCCACTATCGCCAGGCCATCAACGCAGCGGCATCGGGATGCCGTGCGGCTTTGGACGCAGAAAAATATTTGAAGAAATGAGATTAAAGAGAATCATCCTTGCGGCGGCAGCGCTGATATGCATCCTGCCTTCCTGCAAGAGCGAGTATGAACAGCTCCTTAACGGGAACGACGTGGACGCGAAGTACAAGGCTGCTTTCGAGTTCTTCAACAAGGGGAAATACCGCAAGGCAGCGGAAGTGTTCGAGAGCATGTCCGTGCTCACCAGCGGCACTCCCCAGGAAGACACTGTCCAGTTCTACTGGGCGCTGAGCAACTATCGCGACAAGGATTACTACACTGCCGAAACCAATTTCAAGACTTTCCTGGACAAGTTCCCGCGCAGCCCCTTCTCGGACGATGCGGAATTCCTCCGTCTGGACTGCCTATACAAAAGCACCTATCGCTGGGAGCTGGATCAGACGCCCACCTATAATGCTATAGTGGCCATCAACGAATACCAGATGAATCATCCTGCATCGCTGCATACCGCGGTATGCAAGCGCATGTTGGAAGATCTCAACGAAAGGCTGGACAAGAAGGCCTATCAGAATGCCTATCTCTATTATAAGATGGAGGATTACAAGGCGGCCCGAGTGGCGTTCCGGAACGTGCTCAAGGAAGATGCAGACAACATTTACCGGGAGGACATCCTGTTCTACACCGCCATGTCTTCCTACAAGTATGCCTTCTTGAGCGTGCCTTCCAAGCAGAAGGAGCGTTACATGGTGTTCGTGGACGACTACCTTAACTTCATTGGCGAATACCCTGAATCGTCCCGCTGCAAGGAGCTGGAGAATCTTTACAGGAAGGCGAAAGAAAAAATTTGAAACTTTCTGCAGAATGCGGAAGGTATAAGAAGTATGGAAAAGAAAATACCTGTCAACACTATTACCAGGGATATCAAGAACCTGGCTGAGCCTACGGGCAACATTTACGAAACTGTAGTTATCCTCTCCAAGAGGGCAAACCAGATAGCTCTGGCCGAGAAGAAAGAGCTCAACAAGAAGCTGGAAGACTTCCGTAATGAGCGCGATGCCACCAAGGAGGAAGTTTTTGAGAACAAAGAGCAGATCGAGATATCGAAGTACTACGAGCGTCAGCCCAAACCCGACCTCGTTGCCATTTCCGAGTTCGAGAACGGCGAACTCTACTTCCGCACCGCCAAGAGCGAGGAATAGGAGCCGTGCTTCGGTCGCTTCACATAGAGAATTACGTGCTGATAGACTCTCTGGATATCTCTCTTCCGGAGGGTCTCGGCATTATTACGGGGCAGACGGGTGCCGGAAAGAGCATCCTCCTGGGGGCCCTTTCGCTGCTGATGGGCGCGAAGGGGGATGCCGGCCTGATTTCGGCCGGGGCCCAGAACTGCATAGTTGAGGGGGATTTTTCTGCCCCCGAGGCCTTGCAACCCCTGCTTGAAGAGGCCGATGTGGAATGGGATGGAGGGAATCTTCTCATCCGCCGTGTGCTGAACGCCAGCGGGCGCAGCAGGTCCTTCATCAACGATTCCCCCGTGAACGTGCAGTTGCTTCAGGATATCGCCGGCTCGCTGGTGGATATCCACTCCCAGCATCAGAGCCTGCAACTCGCCGACAAGCGCTTCCAGATGAGCATTCTGGATTATTATGCGGGGTGTTCGGAAGATGTGGAGGAATGCCGCCGCCTTTGGAATGTCATCCTGAGTAAAACGAAGGACCTGGAAGGCATACGCGAGCGCCTTTCCCGCCTGCAGACCGACCGCGAATACAACGAGGCGCGTTTCAAGCAGTTGGATGATGCCAGACTCCGTGATGGAGAACTGGAGGAACTCGAGGCCGAGCAGAAGCAACTCGCCAACGCCGAGTCCATAAAAGAAAATTTTGCGGCTGTGGGCGCGCTGCTTGCCCCGGAAGAGGGGATGAGCATTGAGTCTGCTCTTAAGGAAGCGGAGCGCCTGCTTGGTAAACTCTCACAACTTGTGCCAGGCACTGGCGAACTGGCTGAACGCCTGCACTCCTCCCGCATCGAACTGTCGGATATCGCCGAAACAGTTTCCGAGCTGGATTCCCGTGTCAACCTGTCGCAGGAGCGCCTGGAGCAGGTGGAAGAGCGTATGGGCCTGCTCTACGACCTGATGCGCAAGCATGGCTGCGCATCTGTAGCGGAGTTGATTGCCGTGCGGGAGAAGTATTCCGAGGCCCTGTTTGATTCCAGCGCCCTTGAAGAAAAGCAGGCGGCGCTCGAAAAGCAGCTTTCAGAAGCCCGCAAGGCCCATCTGGCTATCTGCGATAAGATTCATAAGGCCCGTGCTAAAGCCGCTCCGGGGCTTGCCGCCGGCATTCAGGAGTCCCTCCGTTTCCTGGAACTGGACAGGGCGGTATTTGCCGTAGATCTTTCAAATGCCGAACCATCGGCCACGGGTTCGGATGCTGTCACCTTCAAGTTTTCTGCGACCGGGGCTGCACCGGCCGATGTGGCCAAATGTGCATCCGGCGGCGAGATATCACGCATCATGCTGAGTCTCAAGGCCTTGATGGCCCGCTATACCGGCATGCCCACTATGATTTTCGACGAAATCGACACCGGAGTTTCCGGCAGCGCAGCCGACAAGATGGGGCAGATGATCTGCCGGATGGGAGAGAATATGCAGGTGCTTGCAATCACACATCTGCCGCAGGTCGCCGCCAAGGGCACCGCCCACTACGTGGTGGAAAAGAGCGCTTCCGGAAACGAAGCCACCTCCACCATGCGCCGCCTGTCTGACGAAGAGCGCATAAACGAAATCGCCCGCCTGCTGAGCGGCGAGCGAATCACGGAGGAAGCCAAAGCCAACGCCAGGGCGCTGCTTCAATAATCTTACTGTAGAACTATCTTGTATTCGGGCGTATACACAACGCGGCGGACTGCCGTGTTGACGAAGCCCTCGGAACCTTCTTCGCGTGCGAAGCGGAAGTCGGTCTGCATGCCGCGTTCGCTATAGTCCTGCAGGACCTTGGGCCACTGGCGGCCATAGGTGCGGACTATATCGACAAAGAAATGAAGGGTGTCGTAGCCGTGGAAGGCGAACTGGTTGGGCTCAGCATTGAACAGGGCCCTGTATGCCATTATGAAATTGCTTACGTTCTTGTTGTCGAAGTCGGTGAAGTAGGCTGCGCTGATGTGGGTGTTCACGCTGTGCAGATACTCTGTCTCGATCATATTGAAAGAACGTATGCGCGAAGGAGCGTAAAGCGCCACGTCGTGCTTCTTGAACAGCATCAGGTTAACATTGCGCACGGCATCGTTCACGAAGGATTCGTCATCTGCCGCCACAATGTATCGCGTGGTGGCGTTCCCGCTGCAATGCCACTCGAAGGCCTTCTGTATCTGCAGGCCTTCCAGGATGCCGTAACTGATTGTATGGTACTTGACTCCGGATTCATTGATAGCATCGATAACACATTTGCTGCCCTCGGAAAGGGTGACGCCCTTCTGGGTAATCAGCACCAGGCTGTCGCCGGGCTGCATATCCTCTATAGCCCAATGCACTATGTCCTGATTCTGGAGGGCCGTGGGGGTCGGAGCCTGGATAGAGGGAAACTGCTTTGAGAGTGCGGCTGCCTGGGGATCCAGGGGAGAGATGATAAACTTGCCATCGGGGCACTTGCCCAGCATAGCCTTCATGTCCTTGGATGTGATGGGACCGAAAACGATATCGTAATCTGCAAGTCTCGATGACGTGATTGATGAGCTGTCGCGCACGTCAATGGCGTCGATATCGATCTGGATGCCGGATTTCCCAAGGTCGCGTGCGGCAAGAAGGAGGCCGGAGTAGAAATCGACAGTGTTGTCGGAGTGCTTGCTGCTGGTGAATGGCAGGAGAAGTGCCGCGCTGATGCGTTCCGGGATGTCCAGCACGAATGCATCCAGCGAATCTGCAGCCGTAGTTAAAGAATCGATCTGAACTTTTAACGAATCTGGCTGCTGCAGGTTCGGAACGGAAGGGGAAACCGTTTCCGGAGCATTTTCCCGGAACGGGTCGCTTTGCGACGCGGAGGAAACGGTTTCCCCTTCCGTGACGGGTTTCATGCGGTTATTTCCGGGGAACAGCCATCGGTCCATCGCCGACGATCCTGACGTAGCGGGCTCGGTTCTGGGCTTGGTATCGGCGGGGACTGCGGTCCCTGAAGCATTACCTTCGGTTTCCTCGTCGTCGCCTCGGGAATTGGAGCGAGCTCCATTCCGCTCGGCTCCTTCTCGGTTTTCCCGGAACGGGTCGCCCTGCGACGCGGAAGGGATCGCAGTCCCCGCCGGCTGGGTAGGAATGAAAATGACCTGGCCGACCTTGAGCCCTGCATTCTCCAGATCAAGATTCTTGTTGGAATCGTAGATATCCTGCAAACTGACATTATATGCCTTGCTGATGGAGTACAGCGTTTGCTTCTCAGTTACCACGTGGGCATAGAAACTCTTGCCGTTCACTCGGACCTTGTCCTGCGAAATCTTCACTTCAGGGGCCTCATACTGCTGTGCTGCAGCCTGAAAACCGGCCAGCGAAAAGGCAAATAATATGATTGCAAACAGTCTCTTTATCATAACTTTCCTGCAAATGTAAGCAATTCTTCCGAGAATCGTTTCCAGGACAGCCTTGCCGACTCCCTGCGTATACTCTCCACGCAGTTAAGCCGCACGGAGGGATCTGCGAAGAATTCCGTAATCTTTCCGGCGATTGCCGCCGGACTGGGTTCCTCGGCAACAAGTCCCGTGCCAGTGTCGCCTATGGTCTCTTTGAGCCCTCCCACGGCAGTCACAATCATAGGCACCTCAAAGTGGTAGGATGCCGAACTGACCCCGCTCTGGGTGGCGCTCCTGTAGGGGAGCACGGTCACGTCGGCGGCGGAGAAGTACAACTTTACATCGGAATCGTCCACATAATGGCGGAAGAGGTGGATACGGTCTTTGGCGGGGGATGCGTCGATAATCGCCTGATACTTGTCGAAGGGGCCGTAGCACTCTCCGGCAATAATCAACTGGTAGTCTTCCGGCAGGGTGCCGAAGGCCTCCAGAAGTATGTCCAGGCCCTTGTACTCGCGGATCAGGCCGAAAAAGAGCAGGTTCTTCATCCCTGGCCTAAGGCCCAGGATGCGCTCAGCCTCCTCTCTCGGGAGCTTCTCTCCGAAATGGGTGTAGAGCGGGTGGAATACAACCTTGGAAGGCAGGTCCGGGGCCCAGCGGCGAAGGTCGTTTTCAACCGCGTCGCAAAGCGTGATGCAGCCGTCCAGCCCGCCCAGGAAATACTTGGTGAAGGGCTTGTCTATGATGTGCTTCTCGTGGGGGATGATGTTGTCGGCGATGGCCACCACCTTGCATCCTGTGCCTTTTAACCTGCGTGCAACGAAGCCCAGCGAGGGGGCGAAGTAAGGCATCACGTAGCGCATCAGCAGCAGATCCGGCTGCCAGGCGCGTATCTTCCTCGCTGCACCGGGCCAGTTGAAGGGATTGGCCGTATCGAGCACCGCGTCGGAGGGAAGTGGAAAAGAAGCATCCCCGGCGGACACATACTGCGTCTTGCCGGGGAAGAGGAATCCCGGGTATTGCCGGGAATAGTTGAATGCCTTCACATCCGCAATCTTCCCCAGCTCATGATAAAGGTTTCCATTGAACTGGGCGATACCTCCCCTGAAGGGGTGGAATGCGGACAGGATGGCGATTTTCAAATTATTTGTTCTCTTTTGCCTTGGTCTTCACGTATGCGGCGTTGAGCCCCTCGAGGATGGCATCGGTGATGTCCAGGTCGGGATCGGCGGCTGCCACGGGGGCGGGAAGGACCGCACCCTGGGTGCTGATAATCATCGCATATTGTTTCTCTGCGTTGAACTCATCGAGGAAGGTCTTGATGGCATCTCCAATCTGGTTGAGCATAACCTGCTGCTCCTCAGCCATTTCCTGCTGCTTCTGGGCGGCATACTGCTGGAAGCTGTTCTGCTGCTGCTGGAGTTTCTGGCCCTGGACCTCGGCGACGCTGCGGGTAAGGAGGCCTTTGTCGATCTTGTCCTGGAAAGCCTTCACGTCTTTCTCGAGCTTGGAGCCGCGGCGGTTGATTTCCTGCTGAATGCTGTTCACCTTGGTTTCAACGGTGGAACGGAGATCATTGGCCATGTCGTATTCTTCGAGCACACGGTCCAGGTTGAAATAGACGATTGCGCCTGCTGCAGGGCCTTCGCTGACTGCGGTTTCTGCTGTGCCTTCTGCGGTCTTGGCATTTTTGCATGAGACAGCGGCAAACACAAGTGCTGCAGCGCTGATGATGAGAGCGATTTTCTTCATTATTGTATTGTTTTTATTTGTTTTGTTTCTGCGTAGAGCCTACAAAGATACGTAAATAATTCTAAATCCGTGCCAAATACTCTTTGATGGTATTTTCGAGGCCCATGTAGATGGCATCGCAGATGATGGCATGGCCGATGGAAACTTCGTCCGTCCACGGGATGGTGCGGATGAAATATGCCAGGTTCTCCAGGTTCAGGTCGTGCCCTGCATTCAGGCCCAGGCCCGCATCCCTTGCCGCCATGGCAGTGCGAAGGTAGGGTTCGATGGCCTTCCCGGGCCCGGCGGCATACTGCGCAGCGTAGGCCTCAGTGTAGAGTTCCACCCTGTCCGCCCCGCAGGCTTTGGCCGCCACGGCCATCTCCGGAACGGGGTCGATGAAGATGGAAACGCGTATGCCTTTGCTGTGGAAAAGCGAGCACATGTCGGTAAGGAAGCTCCGGTTGGAGATGGTGTCCCATCCGGCATTGGAAGTGATGGCGTCGTGTGCATCGGGGACCAGGGTGACCTGGTCGGGCACGACCTCCAGCACGAGATCCCGGAACGTCTGGGGAATGGGATTTCCCTCGATGTTGAATTCGGTTGAAAGAAGGGGACGGATGGCGCGCACGTCGCTGTAGCGGATGTGGCGCTCGTCCGGCCTGGGATGAACGGTGATGCCCTGGGCACCGAATCTTTCGCAGTCGAGGGCCGCACGTGTCACATCCGGCACGTTGCCACCCCTCGCATTACGCAAAGTTGCGATTTTATTGATATTGACGCTTAATTTGGTCATAACGATACAAAAGTAGCAAAAACGGCTGAAAATCGTAAATAAATGTTAAATTTGTAAGTTTAAATGAAAATAGGTTATTACATAAAGAAAAGCACCCTCAAGGGCGAGTCGCGCATAGAGAAGTTCCTCTCACGCCTCTCCGATGCGGGGGTGTCGCTTTATGAGATCCCTTCCGAAGGCACTGTGCAGCCGGATACCGTCATGGTGCTTAGTTTCGGCGGGGACGGAACCTTCCTCAGCGTTGCCCATCTGGTGGCGGAGCAGGGCGTTCCTATCCTCGGCATCAATTTCGGCAGGATGGGATTCCTTGCTGCGAATACTGCAGATGCCGCGGCGGAGGCAATCCTCTCCGGCAAATGGGAGGTGGAGGAGCTGGATATGCTCCGGGTGTCGTGCCTTGGCACCGGCATCCCCGATTTCTGGCCTTATGCGGTGAACGAACTCAGCCTGCACCGCGACACTGCCGAAATGCTCGGGGTGGATGTTGAAGTGAACGGGAATCATCTCCCCACCTACTGGGCGGACGGCCTGCTGGTGGCCACCAGCGCCGGGTCAACTGCCTACAGCCTGAGTGCGGGAGGCCCCATCTGCCTGCCGGACGCGCCGGTGAGGCTGATAACCCCGGTCGCCCCGCACAACCTCAACCTTCGCCCGCTGGTGATTCCCGCGAATGCGGAGGTGGTGCTTCGCGGAAAGTCCCGCAGCGGCAATATGATCCTCAGTATGGACAACCGCAGCTACACCATCCCTTGCGGCACGGTAGTGCGCGTGGCTACCGCACCCTTCCCGCTCAGGCGCGTCAGCCTGGGCAAATCCAATTTTATAGATGCCCTCAAGAGCCGTTTCTTCTGGGGGCAGGACGTTAGAAACACAGCAGAGTGATATGAAGCTTCCAGAAAAACTGCCAACACATATATCAATAATCATGGACGGTAACGGCCGCTGGGCCAGGGAGCGCGGCAAAGAGCGCGCCTATGGCCATGCGGAAGGAATAGAGAGTGTGAGAGTGATTACAGAAGCCTGCGCGGAGTGGGGGATTCCCTATCTTTCGCTCTTCGCTTTCTCGGAAGAGAACTGGGGCCGGCCCCAGGAAGAGGTGGACGCACTCATGAAACTCATGTTCAAGGCCGTGGCTGCCGAGTATGAGACCATGATGCGCAACAATGTGCGCTTTGTCGTGCTGGGTAACCGCGCGAGGCTTTCTGCCACGCTGAACGAAGCGGTGAGCCATCTGGAAGAAGCCACATCCGCCAACACGGGCCTCACCATGATAGTGTTTGTGAGCTACAGCGGCAAGTGGGACATACAGCAGGCTGCCGACCGTATGGCCGCCGAAGGTGGCAGCAGCATCGAGCCGTACCTCGTGACTGCCGGCTTCCCCGATCCGGACCTTATCATCCGCACTTCCGGAGAGAAACGCATCAGCAACTACCTGCTCTGGCAAGCCGCCTACAGCGAATTTGTGTTCACGGATACACTTTGGCCTGATTTTAGAAAGGATAGCCTCCTGGCCGCCCTCGAGGAATTCGCTTCGCGGGACAGGCGATATGGAAAAGTTAAATAAGGAATGAAGATCAGAAAGATAATCGCCCTGTCGGTGCTGCTGTTTTCGGCGGCGGTGCTGTCTGCCCAGGAAGGGGGAGTGGAGGTGGACTACACCCACCCTGTGAAGTATAAGGTCGGGGGAGTGAGCGTAGAGGGCAACAACTATTTCAGCGAGAGCCAGATAATCTCCCTCACGGGGTTGCAGAAAGGAATGGATATCACTGTCCCGAGCGAAGAAATGTCCGGGATTGTCCGCCGCCTGTGGCTTCAGCGCTACTTCGAAGATGTGTCGATGGAGATCGACCATCTCAGTGCAGACAGGGACTCGGCCTACCTCAAGATAATCATAGTTGAGCGTCCCAGGGTTTCGCGCTGGTCTTTCACCGGAGTCAAGTCCGGCGAAAAGAAGGACCTTCAGGAGCGCCTTAACCTCCGCCGCGGCGGCGAGTTTTCCGATTATGTGGAAACCACCTGCTACGGCATCATAAAGAAGTATTATGCGGAAAAGGGCTTCCTGAATTGCCAGGTTAAGGCCGAGGTGCAGAAAGACACCATCATCAAGAAGGCCATCCGCGTGAATTTTGCCGTGGACAGGGGCGAAAAGGTCAAGGTGAAGGAAATCAACTTCATCGGCAACGACCATGTGAAGGAGTACAAACTCGCCAAGAGCATGAAGAAGACAAAGTCCGCCAAGTTCTACAACTTCTTCCACACCAAGAAATTCGACCCCAAGGAATATCCCAACGACAAGAAAGCCCTCATCAGCGCCTTCAACGAAGCCGGCTACCGCGATGCCCGCATAGTCAAGGACTCCATCTACACCATAGAGCCGGGCAGGCTCGGGATCGACATCACCGTTGAGGAGGGGGACAAGTACTACTTCAGGGACATTACCTGGACGGGTAATTCCGTCTACCATTCAGACCAGTTGAACCAGATACTCTCCATCAAATCCGGGGATGTATACGATATAGTCACGATGGAAAAGCGCCTTCGCGGCGGTGGCAAGCAGAATGAATATGACATCTCCAAGATGTACCGGGACAACGGCTACCTCTTCTTCAGCGTCACTCCTGTGGAGACCAATATCCAGAATGACTCCGTCGATGTGGAGATGCGCATCTCCGAAGGCAAGCAGGCCACTCTGAACAACATAGTCATCAACGGCAACGACCTAACCAGCGAGAAGATAGTGCGCCGGCAGATATTCACCCGTCCGGGCTACCTCTTCAGCCAGAGCGATTTCGAGCGCTCCATACGTGAAATCGCATCCCTTGGCCAGTTCGACCCTGAATCCATCATGAGCCAGCAGGGCTATTCCATGATCCCCAACCAGAACAACAACACGGTGGACCTGGTGTACAACGTGACCGAGAAGCCTTCCAGCCAGCTGGAACTTTCCGGAGGATGGGGCGGCCGCACCTTCGTGGCTACCGCCGGCGTATCCTTCAACAACTTCTCCACTCACCGCATGTTCGACAAGAGCGCCTGGAGGCCTGTGCCGCTTGGAGATGCCCAGAACCTGTCTTTCCGCTTTCAGACCAACGGCTCGTACTACACTGCTCTCTCTGCCAGTTTCGTGGAGCCCTGGCTGTTCGGCAAGAAGCCTACATCGCTTAGTGTTTCTGCCTACTACACGCGTCAGACCAACTCTACATATTTCAACCTTACCCACGACAGGATGCTGGAAATCTACGGATTTGCCGCATCGCTGGGTAACCGCCTGAAGTGGCCGGACAACTATTTCGTGCTCTACAACGGGCTCAGCTGGCAGACTTACAAGCTCACCAACTGGTACTCCGGTTATTTCTTCTTCGACGACGGCCTGTCCCATAACCTCAGCTATACCGTAAGCCTGAACAGGAACTCTACAGACCAGCAGATATATCCCCGCACGGGCTCGGACTTCCAGTTCAGCCTGCAGCTGACCCCTCCGTTCTCGCTGTTCCGCAAGCACAGCTTCAACGAAAAGGGTGAGCGTGTGCCCGTGGCCAGCTGGAGGGATGTGGACTACAACAAATGGGATTCGGACCATCGCTTCCGTTGGATCGAGTACCACAAGTGGAAGTTCTCTGCAGCCAGCTATACCAAGCTGATCGGGGACCTCGTCCTCATGACCAGGGCCCAGTTCGGATATCTGGGCTACTACAATCGCAACTGGGGTTATTCCCCGTTCGAGGGCTTCCTCGTGGGCGGCGACGGCATGTCGGGCTACACAACCTATGGTTCGGATATCATCCCGCTGCGCGGATACGAGAACTACTCCCTGACTCCTTACGAGAAAACGACATACAACGCCAACGGCCAGGCTTATGCCGGTAACGTTTACGATAAATTCACCGTGGAACTCCGTTATCCTGTCATCCTGCAGCCTTCCAGCACCATCTTCGCGCTGGTGTTTCTCGAGGGAGGCAACTGCTGGTCGGACATCAGGAATTTCAATCCTTTCCAGATCAAACGCAGCGCCGGAGTGGGTGCGCGCATCTTCTTACCGATGGTGGGCCTGCTCGGCATCGACTGGGGTTACGGATTCGACGACGCCCAGAACGGCGGAAGCCAGTTCCACTTTATTATTGGACAACAATTTTAATTTAGTTTAGATATGAAAAAGATTCTTTTGATTGCAGCGGTATCGCTAATCGGTGTGGCAGCTTCGGCCCAGAAGTTCGCTCATGTGAATTTCCAGGAACTTGTGCAGCTCATGCCCGAGTCCGACCAGGCCCGTGCCGTTATTCAGGAGTCGCAGAAGAATGCCCAGGAGTCCTATCAGGAAATGATGAACGAGTTTCAGGACAAGTATTCGAAGTATCAGCAGAACGTGAACAGCTATACTCCTGCCACGCGCAAGACCAAGGAAGATGAACTCACCCAGATCCAGCAGCGTATCCAGGAATTCAGCCAG
This sequence comes from uncultured Bacteroidia bacterium, assembly GCA_902768365.1. Taxonomy (GTDB): domain Bacteria; phylum Bacteroidota; class Bacteroidia; order Bacteroidales; family UBA932; genus Cryptobacteroides. Next base: position 75,221 of record CACXKV010000005.1, read on the forward strand.
AATGTGGAGCAGGAACTCCAGGAGCAGCAGCAGAAGCTGATGGAGCCCATCTACAAGAAGGCACAGGAAAAGATGCAGGAGATTGCAAAGGCAGGCGGCTACATATTCGTGTTCGACCGCAGCGCTCTTCTCTACATAGACGAGACCCAGAGCACCGACATCACTCCTGAGTGCCGCAAGGCCCTCGGTATCCCTGCCGACAGGACCATGGAAGCCCTCCAGGCTGAACTCGCCGCAAAGGCACAGGCAGCGGCGGCACAGTAGCATGCCTCCGGCCACAGTATTAAAACTATAACCTATTAAATTATTATAATGCAACACAAGGTATTAGATGCCAAAGATGTTGTGATAAGATTTGCAGGAGATTCCGGTGACGGCATGCAGCTCACCGGGTCTCTTTTTGCAGATATGTCCGCCATCTACGGCAACCAACTTTCCACATTCCCGGACTATCCCGCGGAAATCCGTGCCCCTCAGGGCACCGTTTCGGGCGTGTCCGGATTCCAGGTGCATATAGGAAGCGACAATGTAAGCACTCCCGGCGATTTCTGCGACCTTCTGGTGGCCATGAATCCCGCAGCGCTGATGGCTAATGCAAAATGGTGCAAGCGCACTGCCATGATAATGGTAGATTCCAACGCTTTCGACGAACCTGGCCTGCGCAAGGCAGGCTTCAAGACGGACAATCCTTTCGAGGAACTCGGAGTAGAGGACAGGGTGCTCATCGTGGCCCCTATCACGGAACTTACCGAACTCAGCCTCAAGGACAGCGGAATGGACATAAAGGCTATACGCAAGTGTAAAAACATGTTTACCCTTGGTATGGCCTGTTTCATTTACGACCGTCCCCTGGACTATATCTACACCTACCTCGAAAAGAAGTTCGCAAAGAAGCATCCCGAGGTGATCGAGCCCAACAAGAAGGTTCTGAAGGATGGTTTCAACTATGCATCCAACATGCAGATGATAGCCAATACCTATCATATTGAACCGGCTCATCCCAAGAAGGGTTTCTATCGCAATATCACCGGCAACCAGGCCACTGCCTGGGGCCTGCTCGCAGCATCCGAGAAGAGCGGCCTGCCGCTGTTCTGCGGATCATATCCTATCACGCCGGCTACCAACATCCTGGAAGAACTCGCAATCCACAAGAGCCTGGGAGCCAAGACTTTGCAGGCTGAAGACGAGATTGCGGGCATCTGTACCGCTATCGGTGCCGCATATGCCGGTAATCTGGCGGTCACCACCACTTCCGGCCCCGGTCTTTCGCTGAAGAGCGAAGCTCTGGGACTGGCAGTCATGGCGGAGCTTCCCCTGGTGGTTGTGGACGTGCAGCGTGCCGGCCCTTCCACGGGTATCCCCACCAAGACGGAGCAGACGGACCTGAACCAGGCCCTGTATGGCCGTAATGGCGAATGCCCCATCCCCGTGGTGGCAGCGCATTCTCCGTCCAACTGCTTCGATACTGCCTTCAATGCTGCCAAGATAGCCCTGGAGCACATGACCCCCGTGATGATGCTTTCCGAGGGGTTCCTTGGCAACGGCAGTGAGCCCTGGCTGATTCCTTCCATGAAGGATTACCCCGCAATAAAGCCCCCGTTTGCAACCAGCCTGCCTGAAGACGGAAAATTCAAGCCCTTCGAGCGCGATGCCAAGACTTTGGTGCGCAAGTGGGCCATTCCCGGGCAGAGAGGCTTCGAACACCGTGTAGGCGGTCTGGAAAAGAACCATAACGGAGTGCTCTCTTCCGATCCCGCCAATCATGCGCTGATGGTGGCTGAGCGTGAGGCAAAGGTGCAGAAGATTGCAGACTTCATCCCCGAACTCCAGTTGGACGGCCCTGCGAAGGGCAAACTCCTGGTTGTGGGTTGGGGTGGCACCTATGGCCATATCCTATCGGCTGTGAACGAAGTCCGCGCAGAGGGTCTGGAACTCTCCCGCGTGCATTTCGACTACATCTATCCCGTTCCCCGCAATACCGGCGAAATCCTTTCCGGTTTCGAAAAGGTGCTGGTGTGCGAGCTCAACAGCGGACAGTTCGCGAATTACCTGCTCGGGCTCTTCCCGGACAGCAAGATACTGAAGTTCAACAAGGTCCAGGGTCAGCCCTTCCTCGTGAGCGAGCTCGTGGCCGCAATTAAGGAGGCTCTGTAATATGGCAACACTGTCTTTCAAAGATTTCAAATCCGACCAGGAAGTGCGCTGGTGCCCCGGTTGCGGCGACCACGCCGTGCTGGCAGCCCTCCAGAGGGCGCTCCCCAAGGTTAGTTCCGCCCTTAACTACGAGAAGGAACGCTACGTGGTGGTATCCGGCATTGGATGCTCCTCGCGACTTCCTTATTATATGGATACCTATGGCTTCCACAGCATCCACGGACGCGCAACAGCCATTTCCACCGGCATCAAGGTAGCAAATCCCTGGCTGACGGTATGGCAGGCCTGCGGTGATGGCGATGCCCTGGCAATCGGCGGCAATCATTTCATCCACGCCATCAGGCGCAACATCGACATCAACATAATCCTCTTCAACAACCAGATCTACGGGCTCACCAAGGGGCAGTATTCGCCTACCTCCAAGTTCGGAGCTATCACCAAGACCTCTCCTTACGGCACCGTGGAGCATCCCTTCAATCCGGGATCGCTCGTGCTCGGCGCCAAGGGAACCTTCTTTGCCCGCAGCCTGGATGTGGAGCTCAAGCTCAACGAAGAGATCATGACGTCGGCAGCCCTCCACGACGGCACTTCCGTGATGGAAATGCTCACCAACTGCGTGATATTCAATGATGGAGCGCACCGCGACATCTCCGATCCCGCCACCCGCGCCGACCGTACCATAATCCTGCGTCACGGCGAGAAGATGCTGTTCGGCAAAGACCATGAAAAGGGCCTCGTGCTGGACGGACTCGGGCTCAAGGTGGTCACCATCGGGCAGGACGGATATACGCTCGACGATATCCTGGTGCACGACGCCCACTGCGAGAACGCCGGCATCCACATGATGCTCGCAAATATGAAGTATCCGGAATTCCCTGTGGCACTGGGAGTTATCAGGGACGTCAAGGACGTTACCTACGACGACGGCGTGCGCGACCAGGTGAAGGACGTGATGACCAAATCGAAAATCCATTGTATGGACGACCTGCTCCACAGCGGATCCATATGGGAAGTGAAATAATACCAAACCTTTTAATAACACAAAATGAAAACGTCGGAAATAATGGCGATGCTCCAGGCGAAACATCCTGGGGAAAGCGAGTACCTCCAGGCAGTGCAGGAAGTGCTCGAAAGTATTGAAGAAGTTTACAATCAGCATCCCGAATTCGAGAAGGCCAAGATTGTGGAGAGGATGGTCGAACCTGACCGTATCTTCACTTTCCGCGTCACCTGGATCGACGACAAGGGTGAAGTCCAGACCAACCTCGGCTACCGTGTGCAGTTCAACAGCGCGATCGGCCCCTACAAGGGAGGTCTCCGCTTCCATAAGGCCGTCACTCCTTCCATGCTGAAGTTCCTGGGCTTCGAACAGACATTCAAGAATGCCCTGACGACCCTCCCCATGGGCGGTGCGAAGGGCGGTTCGGATTTCGACCCCGTGGGCAAGAGCGATGCTGAAATCATGCGTTTTTGCCAGGCCTTCATGCTTGAGCTCTGGCGCTGCATCGGACCTGACCAGGATATCCCTGCGGGCGATGTGGGCGTTGGTGGCCGCGAAATCGGTTTCCTGAACGGAATGTACCAGAAACTCGCTCGCGAGTACCATACCGGAGTTCTCACCGGAAAGGGAATGACCTGGGGAGGATCCATCCTCCGTCCCGAGGCAACCGGTTTCGGAGCTCTTTACTTCACCCAGCACCTGCTCCATAAGGCAGGCCACGACATCAAGGGTAAGAAGGTTGCTATCTCCGGATTCGGCAATGTGGCATGGGGAGCAGTCAAGAAGGCTACCCAGCTCGGCGCAAAGGTGGTTGCCATCTCCGGCCCGGACGGCGTTTGCATAGTGCCCGACGGAATGACTCCCGAGATGAACGATTACATGCTCGACATGCGCGCCTCCAACCGCAACAAGGTTGAGGATATGGCAGTCAAGTTCCCCGGCAAGACCCAGTTCGTCGCCGGCAAGAAGGCTTGGAGCGTGCCTTGCGACATCGCCCTCCCTTGCGCATTCCAGAATGAGCTCAGCGAGGATGATGCAAAGGAACTGAAGGCCAATGGCTGCTGGTGCTGCTGCGAGGTGTCCAACATGGGATGCCAGCCCGGTGCCATCCACTTCTTCCAGAATAACGGAGTCCTCTTTGCTCCCGGCAAGGCAGTGAACGCGGGTGGTGTTGCCACCTCCGGCCTCGAGATGACCCAGAACGCCGCTCACCTGAGCTGGAGCGCACAGGAGGTCGACGAGCGCCTGCACACCATCATGGAGAGCATCCACGAGCAGTGCGTGAAGTTCGGCACCCGTGCCGACGGCAGCGTAGACTACGTGAAGGGCGCCAACATCGCAGGCTTCATGAAGGTTGCCCAGGCGATGCTCGAGCAGGGAATCATTTAATTATTTAGAAAATAATTAGTATCTTTGGGCCGCTTTCTTGTGAAAGCGGCTTTTTTGACGTGTATAATTAATCTTAATATGTCTGACAAAAAATTCAATGTCAAGTATTGCGTGCTTCTGCCCATAGTGCTCATAGCCACGATTTTCCTGTGGGTAGTGCCCGTTTCCTTCTTCGGCATCGATGCCCTTACGGTAGTGCAGCAGCGCGTGATCGCGCTCTTCGTTTTTGCTGCTCTGATGTGGATCTTCGAGATCATCCCCAACTGGACTACATCCCTGCTGATCATCACAATCGCCCTTCTGACCATATCCACGAAGGGTATAGGCTTTTTCTGCAACCCTGAGTTCGGCACCCTGATGAAGCCTGCCCGCATCATGTCGAGTATGGCAGATCCTGTTGTCATGCTCTTCCTGGGCGGTTTCGTGCTTGCAATCATGGCAGAAAAATACAGCCTGGACGTCACAATAGCCCGTGCGCTTCTGAAACTCTTCGGCACCAAGCCTCAGTTCGTGCTGCTCGGTTTCCTCATCATCATCTCGGTTTTCTCAATGTTCATGAGCAACACCGCTACCGCCGCAATGATGCTGACGCTCCTCGCTCCGGTTCTCTCCAAACTTCCGGTAGACGATAAGGGCAAGATCGGCCTGGCGCTTTCCATCCCCGTGGCAGCGAACCTCGGCGGCATAGGAACTCCTATCGGAACCCCTCCCAACGCCACTGCAAAGGGATATCTGGAGCAGGCTGGCATCGATGTTACCTTTGGTGACTGGTGCATCCATATGATTCCCTACGTGATCATCATGATTCTCGTGGCATGGGTGCTCCTCCAGTTTTTCTTCCCCTTCAAGACCAAGAAGCTCGTTCTCGAAATTCCCGAGAGCAACATAAAGAAAGACTGGAAATACGTTCTTGTGTGGATTACCTTCATCGGCACCATCCTGCTCTGGGCAACCGAGCAGCTCACCGGCATCAACTCCAACATTGTTGCCTTCGTGCCCCTGGCAGTGTTCACCGCAACCGGCCTCTTCGGCAAGAATGAAATCAAGGAAATCAACTGGAGCGTGCTCTGGCTCGTTGCGGGAGGTTTCGCCCTCGGATATGCCCTGCAGGACACCGGTCTTGCCAAGGTGCTCATCGAGGCAATTCCTTTTGGAAGCATGTCCGTGGTGCTGGTCATCGTCGTGGCAGGCCTCGTGTGCTACTTCCTTTCCAACTTCATCAGCAACTCCGCTACGGCTGCGCTGCTGATTCCTATCTTGATCGTTGTTGCTGAGGGCATGGCGGATCCCGCCGCGGCCAGCAATGCCGAGTTCATCTCATTCGGCGGCACCCAGGCAATGATCATCTTCATCGCCACCTGCGCATCCATCGCCATGCTCTTCCCGATTTCCACCCCTCCGAACGCCATCGCCGCTTCCACCGGGTTGGTGGAGACCAAGGATATGGCAAAGGTGGGTCTCATTATCGGTGTTGTCGGATTTGCTTTCGGCTTCTTCTGGCTCACAAAGTTCTTCCCTTTTGCTTAAATTATTGAAAATGAAAAAGATAATAACTGTATTGGCATTCGCCGCAGCTGCTCTTTCCGCTTTTGCGCAGGAGAGCAAGCCCAGCATCGAGGTGCACGGATTCATCCGCAACTTCTATGCTTTCGACTCCCGCAAGATGATAGGCCTCACCGAGGACTTCTTCACATATGTTCCCTACGATGAGCAGCTTGCCACCAACGGTGACGATGTGAACGGCCATCCCAACTTCCGTTTCGCCGCCCTTACCTCCCGCCTCTGGGTGCAGGTCAAGGGTTATGAGGTGGATGGTTGGAAGGTCGGCGCACGCGTAGAAGGAGACTTCTACAATGGCCTCGGCAACGATAAAGTTACCGGCACAGCCAATTTCCGCCTGCGTCAGGCATTTGTGACCCTCGACAAGAACGACTGGTCTTTCAAGGCTGGCCAGAGCTGGCATCCCATGGCTGCCGACATGCCCGACGTGTTCTCGCTTAACACAGGCGCTCCTTTCGGACCCTTCAGCCGCACTCCTCTTGTGCAGGCAGACTACAAGCTCGCCGACGGCCTGAGCCTCACTGCAGCCGCCTTATGGCAGATGCAGTACACCTCCACCGGCCCTGAGGGCAAGAGCGCAAGCTATATCAAGTATGGCAACACCCCTGAGATCTATCTGGGCTTGAACTATAAGAACGAGAACATGATCCTGCGCGCAGGTGTCGACATGCTCAGCATCAAGCCTGTTTATCAGGATAACTTCGGATTCCGTTCCGACCGCATCACCACCGTCACTCCCTTCTTCTACGCACAGTATGCGAAAGACCTGTTCAGCGTGAAGTTCAAGACAGTGTTCGCGGAAGCCGGAGAGCATGTGAACCTCAATGGCGGTTACGGCGTTTCCAAGGTGCTGGATGATGGAAATATGGAATACACCCCCACCCGCAACTCATCCAGCTGGCTGAGCCTTTGCTACGGTAAGAAGGTGCAGGCAATCCTTTTTGCAGGTTATGTGAAGAACTTCGGCACCAAGCAGGCTCTTGCGGGCGCCGTCACTCCAGTGGGCTTCTGGTTCAGCGGCAACAGCTTCGACAACATGCACCAGATGGCTCGCGTGACGCCTACCCTCATCTACAACCTCGGCAAGGTCGCCTTCGGCCTCGAGTATGAGATGACCACCGTGCAGTATGGCGACAAGGCCCAGGGCATCAACCTGGCCAACGGTCTGTACGAGAACGGATTGCACTGGGTGACCAACCACCGCGTTCAGGGTCTGGTGAAGTATACTTTCTAGTCGAAAGTATACTAGAAAGGCCTTTTAGGGGCTCTGCCCCTAAAGTACCCCGAACTTCTAGTCGAAAGTATACTAGAAAGGTCTTTTAGGGGCGCTGCCCCTAAAGTACCCCGAACTAAATCATAGTCCCGTATGCAAAAACGCTTGTTTTGCATACGGGACTGCCTTTTTCCTGCCCTTTGTATGCAGAAACAGCTGTTTTGCATACATTATTACTATATTTGTGTTTATGAAGTCATTGAAACTGAAAGTATTAGCCGTCATCGTCATATTAACGGCCTGTCATCCCCGGCCAGACCGGGCAACCCTACGCACTGTCATGCCCATTCTTGAGCGTTCGGAGAAGGTGGACAGCTGCCTGGAAGTCCTGCGAAGCATCGACACTGCGGCCCTGACCCGCCCTGCCGACAAGGCCCGCTGGGCGCTGCTATATGCCATGGCACTGGACAAGAACTACATCGACACCACCGACCTGTCGGTCCTTCAGCCAGCTATCGACCGTTATACCCGCTGGACACACCTCAACCGTCTGGACAAATTCTACACGTGGTATTACAAGGGTCGCATAGAAGAGAACGCGAAGACCTACGATGCCTCGCTGGACTCCTATCTTCATGCCGAACGTTATATGAGGGCGACGAGTGATTTTTATAGGACAAGACTTTATTTGGGATTCTTTCGGGACTATTCCAAAACTATATCATTTAAAAAAGCGTACGAGGCTTCAAAGACTGCATTACATTTCTCGCGACATGCTGACAATAATGATTTGTATGCCAATGCGCTATTGACCTGCGCTTGCGCATCCGCAGGGGTGTTTAAACATGAAGAGGCGGACAAGTGTTTGAGGGAGTATGATCTTAGCTCTTGCGATTCTTCAGATGCATTATTGTATAGGACAAAAATGGTTTGTTATGGCCTAAGGGGAAATCGATTAAGAGATAGTTCCGAATACTATTTTAATAAGTACATCGCGGCTGGCGGTGCAGAATCCGATGCTTTAACATGTTTGATGAATTGTATTCTCCGGGAAGATCTGAGTGGAGGCGGGGAACTGATAAAGAAATACCATATAGAAGAACCCGGTGAGGGAACACCTGCTTCTGCATTTTATCATTTCCGTTCAAGGATTCGTGAATCGGAAGGAGATATTCAAGGAGCTCTGGAAGATATGCGTGCGAGTGACAAGTATTTAAATGAAGAATATGGATATAATATATACAACGAGACGGCTTATACGGCAGATAGATACCATAATAAACTAAAAAGGATAGAAATGATATTATGGTTGTCTTTTATATGCTTTTTATTGGTTGTAATAGTATTATCTTGGATTCTGGTATCCAAGGAAAAGAAACAGCAGTATAATGTGCTGCTCCAAGGTTATGATAGTGTGCGGGATGAATACCAATTGTTCAGGCGTTATCTGTTGAATGGGAAAGAATGGGATAGCTCGCAACCCGATGATATTTCTATCGTCAAGGAGCGTATAGAAGGAATGGGAAAATACTTCTTACAAACTGACGATACGGGACTTTGTGGCATATCCAGAAAGTTCGTTGAAAAGATTGGCCGAAAAGAGTATTATTCACTTATCAACCTTCTTATGGCGTTGCATTGCCATAAAGGTCATAGGGAATTTAAGCAGCTAGGTATGAATGATGGGGAAATGGCAATATGCGCTCTTATGATGATGGGTTGCTCCACTAAAGAAATAGAGTTTATTCTTGTACGTAAAAATATAAGAAATGACTGTGTAGAGATAAGAAAGAAGCTGGGCGTTGAAGATGGATATCTGGATGATTTCATGAAGAAGTATTATGATGGAATGACCACATATGACTACCTGAAAGGTCAATAGTGACACTTTTCCATGTAACTCTCTGATAATCAATACTCTTGTATTGCAATACATGACACTTTCTTTTTGGAAGGTGACGTAAACTTCATATATTTTTGTGAGGTTCTTAAAACACAAAAAGGTATGAGGAAAATAATCTTAACAGTTCTTTTCGCAATTGCAATGACTGCTTTTGCGGGAAACAATCATTGTGCGTTTGCTCAGTGCGATTCAATTATCTTTTCAGGAGGTGGTAATTCTGGAATGGGGGGGGGTCCTAGAGGTCTGACTATCAGCGAGTTACGAGCTTGCATCGTCTCTTTCGGCGACAATGTCTATGTTGTTGTAACCGTTCTTCAGGACCTTGGACAGATGGAATATTCCATCACTAACACCAGCACCGGCTGGTACCTTGACGGTGAATTCAACGCGGTTCCAGGCTCTTATCCAATCCCTATTTCCGGTTCACCCGGATTCTACACCATATCTTTCATTCTTCCTGATGGTAGAAGTTGTTTTGGTACATTTTGTTTATAATTTTTTATATTTGGACTATTATGCGCAGGTTTATAACATGTTTATTTATCATTGGTTTTGTTGGTTGTAGTATCCAGCCAACAGACTATTGTACTAATAATTCCTTTATTATAACCAGCAAAACTAAAGGGTTACAGCCATATTATTATCAACCGTGTACAGACTTATTCTTGAAACCCGTTGCGTCTTCTATATTAGATTCCTTGCTGTGCGATGAGGTTGATGCTACTCATTATGCTATTAAGTTTTATCCAAAATCGATAGAGGAGGTTGATATTCTTAGAGGCATTAAAGATATTGAAATGTCATATATCCCGTTTGGTTTTGTGCCAGTATCTAAAGAAGAACGATTAGCTTTATCCAAGTCTTTTTGTCCTATTATTAACGATGAGGGGGAAACAATTATGGTTGAGGGGAATTATGTGATTTCAGATAATTGCAATGATGACTTTTCTGATAATAAAGATTATTCTCTTCGTCTACCTGTTTTTTATTCAGTATGGCCAATTAACCGATCGTTGCCAGGTGGAATTAGAAGTGAAGTAATAAATTATGTCCATTTGAGAGAAAGACCGGATTTTCCTATCCATCAAATCGTACTCCCACTGAGGTTAAGCACTTACGACAATCTCTTAAATGAGTATTTGCCTCTTGAGAATATTAAAGTACATTTGACGAACGGGTGCGGTTCTTATTCAAATACTTACACTGGATCGAATGGTACTTTAAACGTTAATCCATATCTACAGGGCCTTTCTGACTCCGAATACGGGGATCTAACAGTAACACTTATGCTAGAAACGCCGAAATGGGTGATTGCTCGCAATGAATGGTCCACAACGCCAATTCATATTCCACTTGGGACTGTTAGTGACATATGGCCTTTCTATTTATTGGAGACAAGAGAATACTCGGATACTCTTACCTCAATATCAACTGAACTGGAGATTCATCGTGCAGCACAATACTATTTTAATGAGAATCATTATCTATCGAGTTCAGTTATGAACACTGAGGAAGGGGTGTATTTTTATGCTCTTTTAGATACTTTAGCTTATCAACATGGTTCGTCTTATCCTCCATACAAGTTGATTAAAATTGGAAATTATTCTCAAAATCATAATGAGATTATGGGAACAACATTTCATGAATTGGGACATATTAGGCATGCTTGCAAAGTCGGATTATCGAATTTATACTCATCAGAAGGTATAATCCAAGAATCATATGCTTCATATGTTGGATGGCTTATTGGAGAGCAATACTATTTGTCAAGGGGATTTGTTAGACCATATTCGGAATTTGAGATTAATTACCAAAACAGGCAATGTTGGATTCCATCGGCTACTTATACATTCTATGCGTATTCACCACTATTTGTTGATATGGTTGATGATTTGAATCAAGATGAATACTATTCCTGTGGTGTGGAAGATGAAATAGAAAATGTTCCGAAAACACTTGTTGATTCGTTGGGGGCTAATAGTTTAACCGTGGCTGATTTTTTCAATAGTTTGAGCGATTATACAGGTATTTATTTTACGAATGAAGCTCTTATTAGTTATAAATCTTACTACTTATGAAACGATTAATTACTTATTGTGTGTTACTGACGCTTCTCGTTGGTTGTAAAGATGCGTTTGTGGATTGGAATGGTGTTGTAGAGAATGAAATAGACTATTCTGGCTTTTTTGCTAAAGATGAGGCTAGGGTCCAGATGCCTAAGATTGGCGATGTGGCCATCAAGACAGTTATTCAACTGGATAAAGCAAATTTATGCGTTTCATTCTCTGATAGAGAAAAGATGGAGTTCTATTTTTTTTATTTAAAGGATTTGCCTATTGTTAACGGAGAGGATGAACTGTCTTTCCCTTCAAAGACTCTAACTGTCACTTGTGTGAAAGAGATGCTCAGTTATGATCTTGGACAAACGAAGCAGTATGAAGGAAGACTAATATGCTCCGGCACGATGAAGTACTCTTCCGAATCAACACTGAAAGGGAATTGGCTGATAAAAATCCAATTGGACAACGACGAGAAAATTGTTTTGAATCTGAATCAACTGAATCTTGTCGGCGAAGTGGCAGTTCCGTTGATGCCTTCTTGAATAGATTACTCATTCTCATCTTTGTTTTTATCGTCACCGTCGTCGAGGTCTTCATATGACAAAGCTAATTGTTTTTGTAAACTTTAACTCTGTCCGACTTTTAGGGATGGGTACATTTATGAAAAACGCATTATTGATAGGAGTTTTTTCCCTTGCATTAATTATTGGGAGCACCTCTTGCAACGACCAAAATCCTGAAGAGGCAGTAAGCTGGGACGGAATTGAAGAGAACGAGGTATTTTGGCATCATAAGGAGTTTGGTGTAAGTGTTTTCAAAAAGCAATTGTCTCTATTGGATTTCGGCGATATATCGTTTGACTATAAGACAGATAGTACTATTGAAGGCTTATTAAGGGTCCCGGATGTTGATAGTGCCTCAGGGTTTGAAAATCCTGTGTTAGGTGAGGATTATTATTCTTTCATTATTAGGTTTAAAGACCTCCCGGTCATTCATACCGATAAAGGAATTAAGCTATCTTCCACAAACATTAATGCTGAGTTTCATCCGCAAAGGCTTTCCGTGTGTGGTCAGTTTCCAACTGGACATTTTGATGCTTTGATTTCGGAAGATATTTATAAGGGAGTGATGGAGTGCAGTGGCACAATGGACTATGTGTCGGATACGGAGTTGTCTGGCGAATGGCTGTTCCGGATAATAATGAATGAAAATGAAAATGAAAATGAAAATGAAAATGAAAATGAAAATGAAAAAGTGGTGATAAGGGTAAACAAACTAAAAAGGATTGATTCTCATTTAATTTTTTTCTTATATCTATAATCCGTTTGCTCAATTCTAAAGTCGCATTGAAAGGCCTTCGGCGAAGCGCTGCTCCCCTATAAGGACAAGATACATACGATAACGGCTGACAACGGAAAGGAATTCGCCCGCCACAGGGAGATTGCGAAGGGGCTGATACGCCAATACATCCCGAAAGGTACGGACTTCAGCGAGCTGACCGATGAGTTGCTTGCTAAGATAGAATGGAAACTAAACCACAGGCCCCGTAAGTCACTCGGTTACAGGACGCCTTTGGAATAATGTAAACAATTATTTAACTTTGATTTTTGAAGTATGTTTCACTTCTAAATTGAATTCACCTTTGGATTTGTGCATTTCAATTGCAATATCAAGAGTATAATTATCAAGGTATCATTATATGAAAAGAATCGTCATTTTACTAATTGTTATTTTGCTTTGTTTGTCTTGTTCTTCTTCAAAGAAAGCAACTACTCTTGTTCCTGTCTCTCCCATTACCTCATTTGATACAAAAACACAACGTTATGTTTATACCGGGAAAAAGAGTGATGACAAGAATACTTCGGAATACTGGGAGTTTCAATCGGTGAAAAGGGAGAATGAAATACTGGATTCTCTTGAAAATGTAGCTAAAAAAAATGGACAGGAATTCAAGGTTTTTTATCCAGATTATAAACCCGCGGCTTTAAACAAATAATCTACTTGTTTTAGGGCTCTCGCTCCGCTACCGCTTCACCGGTAAGGAGGACCTGGACCCCGACTTTTCCGTGCCCTACACCGACTTCGGCGCCCGCCTCTACAGCCCCGTCCTCCGCCGCTGGATGGCCCCGGACAAACTCTCGGAGAAGCACTACGACATCAATCCCTATGTCTACTGCGCTGGGAATCCGGTGAATCTGGTGGATCCGGATGGTAAGCGGTTTTACAAGAAAATAGTAGGTAATACAATTATTATATCGGCAACAGTTATTCCGTTCTACCGGACTCTAAACTACCAGCACGTGATGCCGGCACAACGGATAATACAGGTCGTATCATTCAAGTGAAAGAAAGTTGGTCAGAGACTAATGATAAAGGGGGGAATAGTACAACGGGGGCCCACGAAGTTGGGCATACTCTTGGTATGCAGCATGATGAAACAGTTTTTTTTATGATTTTTTTCACATAATTGATTTCACGATGAAAAAGGTTCTACCTATCTTTTTAATGTTCTTTTTGTTTTCAGGATGTTCTATTCCCGAAAACAAAAAGATTTCATTAGTTGATGGCGTATATGTGGGTGAATACCCACATCGTTCTCCCTTTTTTGTTTTTACTTCTTGGGGACATGGCTATATTATTCCTGACAGTTTAATGCTAAACAATACCTCGATAGATTCCATTATTAGTTTCAAAAAAGAGTATTTATACCCTTTTGAAACAGACGAAGATTTAATTGATACACGATACTCATTGCTGCATTTTGATGGTAAATATGCTTTGGCAACATTTAAAGGTGATTTTCAACAATCTAGTTATTGTTTTTTATTGAGTCATTTAAACAATAATGTTGATTTGTTTGATATTGTCGATCCAGAGTGTGTGAACTTTTATTTGAGGGGGTACGTCAGAGACTACCCAACTATCACAGAACAAATCAAAGCATTGTTTTTAAATAAGAAAAGTATGTCCCCAGATTGGCGCGAGGTCTATAATACTATTGCTAACAGTTTAGAAAAGAAAGACAACAGTACATGGCTGAAACTCCGTTTCATGCGCCATCGCCCACGTCGAACAACTTTTGCAAATAATGCAACTATTACTATTGATGAGCCCGTACTTTATACAAATCCATCCTACCCTGATGAAAGATTACTATTTGATAGAAGTCTTTTAGATTATTATAAGTATAATGTGTTATTTGATTACAGAATTAACACGTACGCATTCATTTTGAAGGGCTTTATTAATATGGGTGAAGGTGATGTTTTGTTTGTTGGAAGTAATGGAAAATTAACCTCATATCAACCGCATATAGACTTCTCATTGAATCCAAGTCCTTGTCAATTATTACCATTATCTTATGCCTACATTGAGCCGATTCGCAGAGGATACAATACAACAATTCACGATGTTAGAGGTTTATTTCTAAGCCTTGTTTCTACTCTTGACGAGTATTTTCAACAATTTGATCCCGAGTTTTTTGAGAATATAAAAAAAGAAAGGGAGCGGTTTATAGACTCGGGGAAATATTATGAATAACAGTTCCTTAGCCGGTAAACTACTAGTATTACAGACAGAGCTAAGTTTACAAAAACAATCAACTTTGTCATATGAAGGGGGCACTTGAAGTAAACCCACGCTTGAGTTAACTAAAGTAGTTTAGATAGGCCTTCGGCGATGCGCTGGAGGCCTTTTTTCATTGTGGCCTCGGGGCAGGCAAGGTTGAGGCGTATGCCTTCTGGCCCGCCATAGATGGCACCGTCGCTGACACGAACCCCATGTTGAAGCAGAAGATCGGAAATCTCTTTCCCGGCATTGGTGCGGTTGAAGACCATCCACAGCAGATAGGTGGCTTCGAGCTCGGGCACACGGACGGAGGGGAAGCGCTCTGCGAAGAGATCTCGCAGCAGGAGGAAGTTGCTGTGAACCAGAGCATTCATCTGCTCCAGCCAGGCCGCACCTTCTTCGGTGTATGCTGCCTCAAGGGCAACGATTCCAAGCTGATTCACATCGCAGTGCTCCCAAATGTTGATCACCCGGTCCATCCTGGTGCGGAAATCCTCATTTGCAGAAATGATATTGGCAATCTGGATGCCGGCGATGTTGAAGTTCTTGGTAGGGGAGACGAAGGATATGCTGTTCTGCGCGAACTCCTCTGAAATTGAAGCAAAAGGCACGTAGGAAGTGCCCGGGGCGGTGATTTCGCAGTGAATCTCGTCGCTGATTACCTTCACCCCGTGCTTCAGGCAGATCTGCCCCAGGCGCGTCAGTTCTTCCCGGCTCCACAGGCGTCCGCAAGGGTTGTGGGGGTTGCATAGCAGGAAGGCCTTGGCAGCAGGATCCGCGCAGCGGCGTTCGATGTCGTCGAAATCGATCTCGTAGCGCTTGAGCTCAGGGTTCCATACCAGCCTGCTTTCTGATGTCTCGCAGCCCTGGTTTGTGATGTTATGGAAGAAGCAGTTGTAGGCCGGCACCAGCAGGACCACTTTGTCCCCGGGTTCGGTGATGGCTTTTATGGCGATGGATGTGGCCGGCACGACTCCCTGCACCGGGATGATCTGCTCGCGGGTAATGCTCCATCCGTGCCTGCCGCCGAACCAGCGTGCTACGGATTCATAGTAGCTGTCCGGCACAAGGGTATAGCCGAAAACTCCCTTGGTTATGCGCTCCTGGAGAGCCTTGATTATGCCTGGAGCGGCAGGGAAGTCCATCTCTGCAACCCACATGGGAATTACGTTCTCGGGACAGCTGTCCCACTTCACCGAATTGGTGCCGCGCGGAGCGGCTTCAGTGCTGAAATCGAAATCGTATCTCATTCTGCAAATTCTTTTTTCATCCATCGTTTGCCACGGATGCGGAGGAAGAAGATGATTCCCCGCACGTTAAGCTCTATGCACATGGCTATCCAGTAGCCTGCAAGGCCGATTTTCGGGGTGAGAATCAGGGCCAGGCCGATGCGCACCACCCACATGCTGGCAAAGTTCATAACCATGGGCACAAGGGTGTCTCCTGCGCCTACGCACGAACCATATCCTATTATGGACACTGCGTAGAGCGTCTCTGCGAAGGCTTCGATTCGGAGTACCTTCACTCCCAGGGCGATGACTTCGGGGTCGTTGGTGAGCAGCCCCATCATCTGCGGAGCGAAAATATACATCAGTATGCCGGCTGCGGTCATCATTGCGGCGGCCAGGCCGGTGGAGATGTAGGCGAACTGACGGGCCAGGTCCTTGCGCCTGGCGCCCAGGCTCTGCCCAACGAGCGAGGTGGCCGCATCGCTCAGGCCGTACCCAGGCATGTAGCAGAAGCTCTCGGCGGTGATGGCGAAGGAATTGGCGGCAATGGCGATGGTGCCCAGAGGGGCGACTATCACCGTGCTCATGACGTATGCGCCCCGGGTGATGATGTTCTGCAGCCACATGGGCCCGGAGATGCCGAAAGCCGCTTTTAGGTGCTCCCGGTCCGGAATCCATGAACTGCTGTCCTGCAGTATGTTGAGTTCGGGACACACTACGAACAGATACCAGATGGCGAATGCGTGTGTGATCATGGTTGCCAGCCCTGTGCCGATTGCGGCACCTTTCACCCCCATACCCAGAACGTATATGAACAGGTAGTTGAGGGCCACGTCCAGGATGCAGGCGGAAACCTCCACGATGCTCGGTATCTTCATATTGCCGCTGGCCTGCAGCATGGAACAGCTGATTACAGCAATCTGCATGATGGGAAGGAAGGCGCAGAAGATGGCAAAATAGGCGCTGGCATCGGCGCAGATGGATTCATCTCCTCCCAGCCAATAGGGGAGGAAGGGGCTGATTACCAGCCCCAGGAACGCCAGCAAAAGGCTGAAAATCAGCACGCTGACAAAACCCTTGCGCATTACTTCGCGGGCCTTTGCATAGTTGCGGGAGCCTATGAGCTGGCTGACCTGTACGGAGAATCCCGATGCGTTCGCGAAGCAGAATCCTCCGAAAATCCAGGTACTGGTGGCAACCAGACCTATGCTGGCGGCCTGCTCGGAACCAAGGCGCCCCACCATGCCTGCGTCGATATATTCCATGACTATGGTGCCCAGCTGGGCAAGCATGGCAGGAAGGCCCAGGAAAAGGGCAAGCTTGATTTTCTCGCGGCGCGACATGGACTGCCCGCCGCGGAGCTTCTCGAGAAGTATGTCTTTGCTTGATGCGGACATAGGACGCAAAGATAGAAATTATCCGCGATACTCGCTCGGAGTCTGGCCGGTATGTGCTTTGAAAAACTTATAAAAGACCGACGAGTTCGGGAAATTCAGCTTGTATACTATCTCCTTGATGGGCATGTCGGAGTACTTGAGCATGTTTTTGGCCTCGAGGATAACGAAGGAATCTATCCATTCCGGGCCGGATTTCCCGCTAGCGGTCCGTACCAGTTTGGAAAGATATTTTGGTGTCAGGCAAAGCTTTTCGGCATAGAAGGCCATTCCGCGCTCTTTGTCGTGATGCTCCGAAACCAGTGTCAGGAACTGCTCCAGCACCAGTTTGGAGCGGACGCTATGGCCCATGCCCGGATCAGGACGCTCGGCGTTCAGGAGTTTGTCTTGCCAGATGGATCCCGCATAATAAAGGCAGGAGGAGATGATTCCGCGCAGCACCTGTTTCAGGTCTTTGTGACCTCCCTTCACAAGTTCGTTTATGAGTTCGAAGTATCTGGCGAAGATTGCCCTCTCGCCCTGCTGCATCTCGAAGCAAGGATTGTCCAGCACTGCGATGCTCTCATTGAACATGCGGACATAGTCCATCCTGGAACTGGAGAGAAAGTCGCTCGAAGCGGCTACAACCACGAAATGCAGCTTCTTTACCTGCTCTTCTTCTATGCTGTAGATTCTTCCGATATTGCCTGGAACATTGATTATCACTGAGTTCTCCTTAATTGTGTAGCTATTGAGGTTAATTTCTGCCTGAAGTTCTCCCTCGAGGCAGAATACGGCCATGTAGCCGTCCAGACGGCAGGGGTAATTGAGGATTTGGGGCATGTCGCCGTAGCGGACTTCGGAGAGGAAGAAGTCGTCTGACAAATTGTCGCTGACCGACATCGGGAAGAATTTCCTCAGGTCGTGCAGGCTTATGACGTGCAGGTTATTGTCCATAAAACATTCTCTTTTTGTTCACAAAGGTAGTCAAAAATTGTATAAAAGTAGACAAAATCGACCAATTGGCAATAAATGCACGCCTTTTAATTATCAGAAGGATGCATAAAGGGCAAACAGTTTGCATCTTTGGATATGTGAAAACGAAAATAGTGAAATGAAAAGACTGATGTGTGTTGCCGGCATGGTGCTGGCATTGATTGGAATCCCTGCAGATGCAGAGGATGGCATCCTTACCTTGGATGCATGCCGTCAGATGGCAATAACAAAGAACAAGACCCTTGATCAGCAACGGGCAAAAGTGGAAATGGCGGGATACGACCGCAGGATAGCCGCGGCGAACTTCTTCCCGAAGGTGACCGCGACCGGTATGTACCAGCACACCGGAGGCGAATTCTCTCTGGTGGATGAAGAAAAGATTCCCGATATCAAAGGCGAATCTGCCCGACTCCAGACTGCCTACAATACGCGGGTAGACGACCTGATGGCCCTCATAGGCGCACACCCCTTGATTGGTGCATACATCCAGAGCGATCCCAAAGCAAAGGAAATAGTGGACCGCTTGACCGCCGCTGAAGCCAATTCGGCCATTGCAGGAGTGGGCGAGAGAGTTGATGCGGCCATCGACGAGGCCATCCATCCGGACCTGTCCGACATCTGCGTGGGCGTGCTCAGTGTGCAGCAGCCACTGTTCGTGGGCGGAAAGATAATCGCATCCAACAGGATGGCGAAATATGCCGAGGACCTGGCCCGCTACGAATACGACGGCAATTACGATGAGATACTGATAAACGTAGACCAGGCCTACTGGCAGGTGGTCTCCGTGGCCAACAAGAAAAAGCTCGCCGAAAGCTACTCCGAACTTCTCCATAAGATGAAGGGCAATGTTGAAATCGCCGTCAGGGAAGGAGTTGCCACCGAGGCGGATGCACTTACGGTCAAGGTGCGCTCGAATGAGGCCGACATGGCGTTGACCAAGGCAACGAACGGCCTCGTGCTCGCCAGGATGCTGCTTTGCAAGCAGATAGGAATTCCCTTGGATTCCAGCTTCACGCTTGCCGACGAGGCCCTCGAGGTGGTGCCGCTGCCGGAAGAAGAGCCGTTCAAGACAATGGAGGATATATGGGCCTCCCGTTCGGAGACGAAGCGGCTCGACCTGGCGCGCAAGATCTACCACGAAAAGACCAACATCGCCCGTGCCGATATGCTTCCCACAGTTGCCCTGACTGCCAACTACCTGGTGAGCAACCCCAACATGAACCACGGCTTCCGCAATGATTTCGGCCAGAACTGGGCTGCGGGAGTCATGGTAAGTGTGCCCATCTTCCATGGCACGGAGGCTCTCCAGAAGACGCGCAAGGCCAAGGCCGAGGAACGCATCTACCAGAACAGGTACGATGATGCCTGTGAGATGATAGAGATGCAGGTCACCCAGCTTCGCCAGCAGCGGAAAGAGGCATACGACCGCGTGGAGATGGCTCAGAACGACCTTGCCAGTGCAGATGAGAATCTCCGCATCGCCATGGCTGGCTACGAGGCCGGAGTGGTGGACGTGAATACGACTCTGGGTGCACAGACGGCATGGCTGAAGGCTCACAGCGAATGCATAGATGCCGGCATCGAACTCCAACTCAACAGCTCCAGGCTGAAAGCAGCCCTCGGAAACTACACATCGGATATTGAAATAAAAGAAAAATAGATATGGAACAGAAGAAGAATTACAATCTTGTAATAGGAATCAGCGCATTGGTAATAATAGTCCTGATCATTGCATTCGTGGGGTATCTTGTCAGCAAACCGCGTCCGCAGGTTATTCAGGGAGAGACAGAAGCTACCGAATACAGGATTTCCTGCATGGTGCCCGGCCATGTGACGGAACTGTACTACAGGGAAGGGCAGGAGGTGCACAAGGGCGACACCGTCGCATTCATCGACTCGCCCCAGGTGCGTGCCAAGCTCGCCCAGGCGGAAGCCGCCCGCAGCGCTGCGCAGGCGCAGAGCACGAAGGCAAAGAACGGTGCCCAGCGCGAGCAGATAGCAGGCGCATACCAGCTCTGGCAGCAGGCCAGGGTTCAGGAAGATATCATGAAGAAATCCTTCGACCGTGTGAAGAAACTCTATGAACAGAAGGTTGTCCCGGCACAGAAATACGATGAGACCAAGGCAAAGTATGATGCCGCTGTCGCCCAGGAGCGTGCTGCAAAGAGCCAGTATGACATGGCTGTGCGTGGAGCACGTGCTGAAGACAAGGCCGCCGCGGAAGCACTTGTGCATCAGGCAGATGGAGCCATCCAGGAAGTGAATTCCTATCTCAAGGAACTCTATCTGATTTCTCCTGCCGACGGTGTAATCTCCAGTGTTTATCCCAGGCAGGGTGAACTGGTAGGGCAGGGGAGTCCGGTGATGAGCGTGACAGATCTTTCCGATATATGGTTTACTTTCAACATCCGCGAAGACCAGCTGCACAGCATGAACGTGGGCGATGAACTGACCGTCAGCATCCCTGCACTCGACGGTGCAACCATCAGGGCTACAGTTAATTACATGGCCGTGCGTGAAAGCTACGCCACATGGAAGGCTACCAAGGAAAGCGACCTGTATGATGCCAAGACCTTCGAGGTGCGAGCCGTTCCGGCGGAAACGCTGAAAGGACTACGCCCTGGAATGACGGCAATAGTAATCGAGTAAAATGACTTTCATTCAGAAAATACGCACAGTAATCCGCCGCGAGCTCCGCATCTGGGCACGCAGGCCCATCTACATCATAGGCACCGTGGCTGTGATGGCTTTCTGTACGGTGTTCTACCTGACCTTCCTGGGGCAGGGGGTGCCGTCGGACGTACCTATTGCGGTGGTGGACCTGGACCGCAGCTCCACTTCCCGGAACTTCTGCCAGCAGCTGGACGCTACCCAGCTGGGAAAGGTTGTCTATTACGACGATTTCTCCTCTGCCAGGGCGGATCTCCAGGGTGGCAGGGTAACCTCCGTCTGTCTTATCCCGGAAGGGTTCAACCGTGACATCCAGGCTCAGCGTCAGCCGCATTTCAGCTTCTATATCAATGGCTTGTACTTTCTGGGAGGTTCCCTGGCATGGAAGGATCTTCTTACGATGATCAACCTGACTTCGGGTGCCGTGCAGCGTGAGGTCCTCCGCATGAAGGGAGTGAACGAGAGCGAGATAATGGGTCTTCTGCGTCCGGTGGATGTAGACGTTCACCAGATAGGGAATGCTACCATGAATTACGGGGCATACCTTGCGAACATGATGATTCCCGGCATGCTTCAGATGGTGGTGGTCATCGTGTTCATATATTCACTTGGAACAGAACTTAAATATGGCACCGGGCGGCATCTGCTGCAGGTTACGGAGGGTGATATCTACTCGGCCCTGATGGGCAAGACCATCCTCTATACCATCCTGTTTACTGCTATAGGCTGGAGCCTGGAAGTCATCCTCTACAAATGGATGCATTTCCCGCTGGAGGGGAGCCTGCTGAACATGCTGCTGGCGTGCCTGCTGCTGGTGGTGGCCTCCGAGTCGGTGGCGGTGCTCATAATCGGCTGCGTGCCGGTCTGCCGCTTCGCGCTCAGCATTGGGGCGCTTTACAGTGTGCTGGGGCTGTCCCTGACTGGTTTCACCCTCCCCGTGGAGGTGATGCCTTCGGCCCTGCAGGGGCTCACGATGATGTATCCGTTACGTTATTATTACGAAATATATGTGCAGACCGGCATATTCGGCAATCCTTTCGGGGACTGGTACTTGTATGTGCTGGCGATGCTCTTGTTCTGCTTCCTGCCGTTCTTTGTGATGCGCAGGCTGAAGAATGCCTATTGGAATTTGGATTATGAAAGGAATTAGAGACGCGCTGGACATATTCAACCTGGAGTTGAGGAACATCCTGCACGATGGCGGGGTGATGATCATCTTCATAGCCGCAGGCTTCCTCTATCCCATATTGTATAATTACGTCTACAAGAACGGCATTCTGGAGGATTCCCCGGTTGCTGTGGTAGACAACGCCGACTGCAGCGATACCCGCCGGATGATACGGGAAATGGACGCCACGCGCGAGTTAGACATCGCATATGAGTGCGTGTCGATGGAGGAGGCGAAGGAACTGCTCCGGACCCGCAAGGTGAACGGCATTATTTACTTCCCGGGAGATTTCGGGCAGAGGCTGGCGCACCGTGAGACCGCTACATTCAGCATCTATGCCGACATGAGCAGCTTCCTATACTACAAAAATGTGCTGATGGGATCCAATTTCGTGATGCTGCACGAGGTGAACAACATAAAGCTGGAGCGCTTCCGCGCCGATGGCCTTACCGATGCCCAGGCAGACCAGTCGGTGAATACCGTGCTGTATGACGATATCAATCCCTACAACAGGGCCTTCTCCTACAGCATCTTCCTGATATCGGCAATACTGATGCTGATCGTTCAGCAGGTGATGTTCTACGGGATGAGCATGAGCGTGGGAACCATGAGGGAGGAAAACCGCAGCTTCGCAACCCTGCCGGATAACCTGAAAGGCCGCGGGGTAGGGCGCGTAGTGCTCGGAAGGGGCGCGGTCTACTGGCTGATATTCATGATAATAGGTATCTACGTTACCTGCATCGTTCCGGCCATGTTCCACTTCCCTCAAAGGGGCAGCTTCCAGGACATCCTCGTTCTTCTCGCCCTTTTCGTTACGGTATGCGTATTCTTCTGCATGAGCTGGAGTACACTGGTCACCAGACGCGAATCCGCATTCATACTCTTCCTTTTCATGAGCCCCGTCTGCGTGTTCCTGACCGGATTCAGCTGGCCTACCACCGCATTCCCTGAGTTCTGGAAGTACTTCTCCTACATCTTCCCGTCCACCTTCGGATGTCAGGCATTCATCAACCTGAACACGGCCGGAGCCAATCTGGAGATCGTTGCGCCGCAGCTGCGTGCGCTCTGCATCCAGGGTGCCGTATACTTTGTGCTGGCCTGCATCAGCGTGTATGTGGAAAACTTCGTCATCAAGCACAGGGACGAGATAAAGGAACGCCTAGGACGCTGACATAATGTCAGCCATTTCGGCTTGGCAGAACTTTTGCGTATCTTTGCAGTACTATGTCAGAAAAGAATACTAAAGAGGCGAAGAAGCCCCAGAAAAAAGGCGAAGACCTGCAGAAAAAGATAGAAGAACTCAATGCCAAGCTGGCAAAGGAGCATGACGATTACCTGCGCCTGATGGCGGAATTCGAGACATTCCGCCGCCGCAGTGCAGAGGAACGCCTGGCGCTGGTGGGGTCGGCATCTGCCGATACCATCAAGGGCCTGCTCCCCGTGCTGGACGACTGTGAGCGCGCAATGGAACTGCTTGCAAAGTCTTCCGACGATGCCGCTAAAGAGGGTACCGCTCTCATTTACAATAAGTTAATGGACTACCTCAAGACCAGGGGCCTGGCCGTGATAGAAGCAAAAGGCACCAAGTTCGACGTAGACCAGCATGAAGCAGTCACCCAATTCCCGGCCCCGACACCGGAGCAGAAGGGAATGGTAATCGATGTTGTTCAGACCGGTTATACGCTGAACGGCAAGGTGCTGCGCTATGCAAAGGTGGTTGTAGGAGCATAATACCATGGCAGACAAAAGAGATTACTACGAGGTCCTTGGCATCCAGAAGGGTGCAAGTGAGGACGATATCAAGCAGGCTTACCGCAAGGCTGCCCTCAAGTGGCATCCGGACCGCTGGGTAAGCGGCACCGATGCCGAGAAGAAGACGGCCGAGGAGAAGTTCAAGGAGGCATCCGAGGCCTATTCCGTGCTGTCCGACCCTCAGAAGCGCGCCAAATACGACCAGTTCGGCTTTGCCGGAGTAGAAGGCGCTGCGGGGCCCGACTTCAGCCAGGGCTTCGGTAACCTGAACGATATCCTGGAGAATCTCTTCGGCGGGCGCTTCAGTTTCGGCGGAGGCGGATTCGACTTCGGAAACTTTGGCTTCGGCGGAGGTTCCCAGCGTCAGGAGGCCCGCACGATGCGCGGCCGCGACATACGCACCCGGGTGAAACTCACTCTCGAAGAGATTCAGAACGGTTGCGAGAAGGAAGTAACCATAGAGCGCAACCGTCCATGCCCGGATTGCGGAGGGCGCGGCGCAAAGAGTGAATCGGACATAAAAACATGTCCTACCTGCCACGGCAGCGGTCAGGTGGGCCAGACAGTGAACTCGTTCTTCGGGCGCACGGTCACATATTCGACTTGCCCACAGTGTAACGGCGAGGGCAAGATAGTCTCGAATCCCTGTCGCAGGTGCAACGGCACCGGCCTGGAGCGCAAGAGGGAAAGTGTCCGCGTCAAAATTCCCGCCGGGGTGGAGAACGGAATGCAGATAACCGTACGCGGCGAAGGGCATTCTGCTCCCCGTGGAGGCATGAACGGAGACTTGCTTCTGCTGATCGAGGAAGTCCCGCATTCACAGTTCAAGCGCGACGGGCAGAACCTCTTCTACACTCGTGTCATTTCCGTTACCGATGCAATCCTGGGTTGCGAGATAACCATCCCGTGCCTGGACGGTCCGTACAAGATGAAGCTCGAACCCGGCACCCAGTCGGGCACTGTGGAGCGCCTGCGCGGGAAGGGCCTTCCTTCTGTGAACGGATACGGAAAGGGAGATGTTTATGTGAAGATACTGGTCTGGATTCCCCGGAAACTGCGTGGGGCCGACAGGGAAGCGGTTGAGAAACTGGCGGCATCTTCTGCAGTCAAACCGGATCCCACCCGCGACGACAAGAACCTCTTCGAAAAGGAAAGCCAGTACTTTTAGTGCATTTTTCCGAAAATAATTTTGTGTAGTCCAAAAAAGTTTCTATCTTTGCGGTCCACAAAAAGCAGCCTCTCGTTGAACGGTTCAGTGACGCTGCGCTTAATTGAAAGAGTATTATGGATTTACTTAACGTAGTAGACAAGGCATTCGCGAACGAGAATGTAGCGAACTTCCCTGAGTTCAAGGCAGGTGACACCATCACCGTTACCTACAAGATTAAGGAAGGCGACAAGTTCCGCAAGCAGGACTTCCGTGGCGTGGTCATCCAGATCAGCGGCGCAACTCCTTACACCCGCACCTTCACAGTGCGCAAGGTTTCCGGCGGAATCGGAGTGGAAAGGATTTTCCCCTACCAGTCACCCTTCATCGACAGCATCACTGTCAACAAGTATGGTAAGGTCCGCAGGGCTCGCATCTTCTACCTCCGCGATCTCACCGGCAAGAAGGCCCGCATCAAGGAGCGCAACTACTCCAAGAAGGCCGAAGCCATTGAGGAATAGAGAGATATTCCGGCTCCCTAGCTCAATTGAATAGAGCATTTGACTACGGATCAAAAGGTTACAGGTTTGAGTCCTGTGGGAGTCACTTATAACCGCAACAGAAGCAATTCTGTTGCGGTTTTTTTTTGTAAAGTTTCTTTACATGGACAAAAATGCTTAATTTCGTGTCCGATTATGGCATTAAAGAAAGGGAAAATACTCATAGTGGATGATAACGCCGGCATTCGCCGGGCGCTGGAAATCCTGTTGCCGATGCATTTTGAGGAGGTGAAGACAATTCCGTCGCCGGCTACCCTTGTATCGTCGTTGGAGCAGTTCCGGCCGGACGTGGTGCTGCTGGACATGAATTTCAACACCAGCATCAATACCGGCAACGAGGGCCTCTACTGGGCCGGAGAAATCAAGAAGATGGTCCCCGATGTGGAAGTAGTGCTCTTTACAGCCTATGCCGACATCGCCCTGGCAGTGGAAGGAATGAAGCGTGGAGCGTTTGACTTCATCGTGAAGCCTTGGGACAATGAGAAACTGATTGATGTGCTGACGGCAGCGAGGGATAAAGCCAGGAAGGCGATGAAGCGGGATGGACAGAAGGCCGATGCACCTGCGGGCGACAGTCCGATGTTTTGGGGCTCTTCCAAGCCGATGGCGGCCATCCGGAAAACGATGGACAAGATTGCTCCCACCGATGCCACGGTGCTCATTACCGGCGAGAACGGTACCGGCAAGGATGTGCTGGCACGGGAAATCCATACCCACAGCCTGCGGAGCGGGAAGCCGATGGTCGCGGTGGATGCCGGTGCCATCACGGAAACGTTGTTCGAGAGCGAGCTCTTTGGCCATGTCAAGGGCGCGTTTACGGACGCGCACACGGACCACGTGGGCAAATTCGAGCAGGCCGATGGAGGGACTCTCTTCCTGGATGAAATCGGCAATATTCCCTTGCATCTGCAAGCGAAGCTGCTGCGGGTGATTCAGAACCGGAGTGTAGTTCGTGTGGGCGGCTCCCAGGCCATTCCCGTGAACATCCGGCTGATTTGCGCAACCAATATGGATCTGGAACAGCTGGTCCGGGAAGGCCGGTTCCGGGAGGATCTGTACTACCGCATCAACACCGTCCACATCGCCTTGCCTGCACTTCGGGAGCGGAAAGAGGACATCGTGCCGCTGGCGCAACTGTTCCTGGAGCGCTTCGCGCAGAAATATCATCGACCATTGACGGGGATCGCTCCGGATGCGGCAGCGATGCTGACGGAAGGCCGCTGGAGCGGCAATATCCGTGAGCTGCAGAATGTGATCGAAAAAGCAGTCATTCTTTCTGAGGGTCGCGAACTTACGGCGAAAGACATACAGCTGGAGTCGGTGGCCAAACCGGTCGGAACTACCATCAAGGCTGTGAGCGAGGCCGAGGAGGAAAGGCTGGTCCGCGAGGCGATGGACCGCACCGAGGGCAATATCTCTGCCGCTGCCAAGATGCTGGGAGTGAGTCGGCCGACGCTATATGCAAAACTGAAAAAGTACGGACTATGACTTTTACTGTCTGGCATATCATCGGAGTTGCTGTTATCGTTGCCATTGTGGTTGCGGTGATTGCCACCATCCGTGTGCGCCAGAAGGATATCAGGAAGGTAGCATATATGATGGACGCCCTGGAGGATGGTGAGCTGAACTTCCGTTTCCAGGATAAAAACAAGTTCAACCGGACTCTCAACCGCATCCGCACCATCTTCGAGAAGCAGCGGCAGGCCCACGAGCAGGATTCCTGGACCAAGCTCATACGCGTACTTACGCACGAGATTATGAATACGGTGTCGCCCATTGCATCGCTCTCCGACGCAATGGCCAAGTCTGTCGATGAAAACGGCCATAGCGAGTTGGATATCAAGGCAGGACTGGAGACCATTTCGGATTCGTCGAAGAACCTGATTGGCTTCGTGCAAACATACCGGCAACTCTCCGGTGTGGCAAAGCCGATTCGCAAGGCGTTGGATCTGCGGGAGCTGATGGATAGTGTCATCGGCCTGAACAGCGGGTTTGCCGCCAGTTGTGGCGCCACATGCAAGTATCGGCCGGAGGAGGATGACCTGATGATTTATGCCGATGAGGGACAAATCTCGCAGATCCTCATCAATCTCATTAAAAACGCCCTGCAGGCCGGCGCGAAGCACATCGACATTACTGCCAGGATGGGCAAGGATGATGACGTAATTATCCAGGTGGCCAACGATGGCGAGCCCATTCCGGTCTCTGCCCAGGAGCAAATCTTCATTCCGTTCTACACCACGAAGAAGGAAGGCTCAGGCATAGGCCTCAGCATCTCCCGCCAGATTATGCGCAACCATAACGGCAGCATTGAGCTGGTGAGGAGTGATGCCCAGCAAACCGTATTTGAGTTGCGGTTCAGGTAGTCTCCGTAGGAGAAAACTGTAAAGAAAAGTGTAAAGGGAGTGTAAAGCTTTACAGGCTTTACACTCCCTTCTTTTTGCATTTATTATTGATAGTCAATAGGTTATAACTTTTGGCATGGTCGGTGCGATTGAAGAATGTGTAAAGCAATAAACTATATGAACAAACTTATCATTAAATGTGTGGTTCTGGCTCTGGCGTCCGCTGTGACAGTGTGCGCCAGCGCCCAAACTGCGATGTCCCTGAAGGAATGCATGGAGTACGCCATCTCAAATTCCACAAAGATCCGCATCCAGCAGGCGGCCACCGGTGATGCGCAGATCAGCCGGCGCGATGCGGCGCTTGCGCTTTTTACCCCGCAGATCAACGCCCAGACATACGCTTACTACAATTTCGGCCGCAGCATCGACCCGCAGACCAATACGTATTTCAACACGAAGTCGTTTCACAACAACTATGGCGTGAGTGCAGGGTACGATCTGTTTGATGGCTTTAAGGCGGTGAACAACTATCGGATTTCCAAGACGGGGATGCTCATTGCCGATTCACAGGAAAAGCAGGTTGAGGCCGATATCTGCCTGGCGGTGATGGAGGCGTACTACAATGTGGTCTATTACAAGCGTTTATGCGACGTGTACGAGGAGCAGGTGGCTGTGTCCGAGCAGGCTTTGGCTAAAGCAAAACGTCAGGAGGAACTGGGCCAGAAAGGCCACGCCGATGTGATCCAGATGGAAGCCGACCTGGCCGACCGCCAGTACGACTTGACGAATACCCACAATATGTACCAGGACCAGAAGATGACGCTTGCGGATCTGATGTTCTGGCCGGTGGATGAAGAGCTGACAATCGATTTCTCCTGTTCTGTCATTCCGAGCGAAGGGGAGGAATCTCCTGAGTCCGTAGTGTCCTTTGCCCTCGACCACAATCCCGCCGTCCAGGTAGCTTCCTGGCAGGCACTCAACGCCAAGCGTGAACTTAATACCGCCAAGTGCCAGTTGCTGCCAAGCGTTGGCCTGTATGCAGGCTGGAGCACCAGTTACTATACCTATCAGGGTTCTCAGACTGCGCCATTCGGAGACCAATTCCGGAATAACGGCGGTGAATATGTTGAGATATCTTTGCAAATTCCCATCTGGAGCCGTCTGAGCAGGCATTCTGCCATTAGTCGCCGACAGCACGCCCTGGACAAGGCCACGGCCGAACTGGACCAGAAGCGCCGCGACGTGGAAAGCGAAGTCCGCAGGGCCATCCAGGACCGCGACGGAAGTGCCACCGCATACCGGCAGGCACAGCGCAAGGCCGAAGTGCAGGCCGAGGCCTACACCCTGAATCTGAAGAAACTGGAGCAGGGCCTCATCTCTCCGCTGGAGTTTCAGACCGCGAACAACAACTACCTCAAGGCCCAGGCCGACGAAATGAACAGTCTGTTCAAATACCTCATCAAGCTGGCGGTAGTGCGTTATTACAATGGTGTCGAATACGTAAATCAGTAAAACTATGGATAAGATCATCGAGAAGAAGACCGGTTGGCGCGTGGCGTTCACGAAAAAAGCTCTGCCGTGGTGGCTGGGGGCGTTGCTGCTGGTGTTTGTGATTTACCTGATTGCAAGACCCAACAACAAGACTTTGCGCGTCGATAAAGACACTGTGACCATCTCCAGTGCCGTGAAAGGCGAATTCAACGACTATATCCGCATCAGCGGCCGGGTGCAGCCGATGACAACCATCCAGCTGAGTCCCCAGGAAGGCGGTATCGTGGAAAAGATCCTCATCGAGGAGGGCTCCCCGGTGAAGGCTGGCGACGCGATTCTTATCCTAAACAACGACAACCTGGACCTGCAGATCTTGAATTCTGAGGCTGAATTGGCGGAGAAGGAGAACATCCTGCGCAACACCCAGATTCAGATGGAGCAGCAGAAGCTGGACGTGCGCCAGAATGTGCTGGAGTACGGCATGCAGGTGGACCGCCTGCGCCGTGCGTATGAGCAGCAGAAAGCGCTCTATGAGGATAAGCTCATCGCCAAGGAGGAATACCTCAAGGCCGAAGAGGACTACCAGCTGGCCCTGCAGAAGTACAATCTGATGACCGAGCGTTCCCGTCAGGACAGCCTGTACCGCGGCACTCAGATTGACCGTATGGAAGAATCCTTAGAGAACATGCAACTGAATATGTCCATGATTCGCAGGCGCAAATCCAATCTGATTGTGAAAGCCCCCATCGATGGAGAACTCGGCCTGCTGGATGTGGTTCTGGGACAATCCATCGCTGCCGGGACCAAGATTGGCCAAATCAATTCCGTAGGGACGTACAAGGTTGAGGCACAGATTGATGAGCATTATATTGACCGTGTGGTCGCAGGCCTGGAGGCCACTTTCGAGCGCCAGGGCGAGACTTTCTCCACCCGCATCCGCAAAGTCTACCCGGAGGTCCGTGACGGCAAATTCAAGGCCGATTTCAAGTTCGACGGCGAGCAACCCGATAATATCCGCTCCGGCCAGACTTACTACATGAACCTCCAGCTGGGTCAGCCGGAAGAGGCGGTGATCGTCCCCCGCGGCACCTTCTACCAGAAAACCGGCGGAAAATGGATATACGTTGTTAACAAAGAGGGCAACAAGGCCGTCAAAAGAGAGATCCGTATCGGCCGACAGAACCCGCAGTACTACGAAGTGCTGGAAGGCCTGGAGCCCGGTGAGAAGGTCATTACCTCCGGGTATGACACGTATGGTGACAGTGATGTATTGGTATTTTAGGCTATGAAGAGTTTTTGGAATTTCCTTAAGAAGAATAAGATATACGGGGCTATCAACCTTGTGGGCCTGACGGTATCGATGGCGTTCGTGCTCCTGCTGGCTGCGTATATTCAGCGGCAGCTATCCACTGATTCCTTCCAGAAGAATGCGGACCGGATTTATGTGATTGCCAATGAGGATAACGTGATGATGGGTTATTGGCTGGACAAGCACCTGAAGAACAATTTTCCTGAAATAGAAAAGGGATGTTGCGTGGCCAACATCGCATCGGCGGCAGCGTTCAACATTAACGGAGAACGAGTCTATGGCAGCACGATGGCAGCGGACAGCACCTTCTTTGAGATGTTCAGCTATGACTTGGTGGAGGGAAACAAGGCCGACTGGCGCGTTTCCCAGGACCGCTGTATGGTGAGCCGGGAGTTTGCCAATGCCCATTTCGGGGACAAAGGTCCGCTGGGACAGATCATATCTTTTAATTATTCGGTAGAAGGGTCCTTTCAGCTTACCGTCTGCGGCGTGTATGAAGATTTCGGGAATTCCATCCTGAAAGCGCCCGATGTCCTGATACGGGGCGATATAATGCCATTAATAAATACGTCACACGACGAATACATGAGCAATGCCGGAGGCGGTATCTGCTTCGTGATGGCTTATCCGGGTGCCGACCTCCAGGGCAGGCACGACGACATTCTGGACTGGTGTGAAGAGAATTTCTGGGTGTATAAAAGCCAGTACGACAAGGTCAGGATCATTCCTCTCAGGGACATGTATTTCTTGAATGAAGGGATACGGTATGGCTCTGATACCATCCAGTTCGGCAACCGCAGTTTCGTGAATCTGCTGCTTGCCATGTGCATCCTGCTTCTGGCGTTTGCCGTGCTGAACTATATCAACATGACCACAGCCCTGACGGGCTTCCGGGCCAAGGAAATGGCCACCCGGCGCCTTGTTGGTGCCGATAAACGAAGCATCTTCTTCAAAGTTGTTTCCGAGAGCACCCTCATCTGCGGCATCTCGATGCTGCTGGCCATCTTGCTGGCCGAAGCGCTTTCTCCGCTTGCATCGCAGATCCTGAAGTACCAGGTTTCCATCTTCAAGGCGGTTACGCCCGTCAATGTGCTGCTGGTGCTGGGCTTTATCGCCCTGCTGGGCGTCCTGTCCGGCATCGTCCCGGCCCTGCTGATCCAGCAGGCACAGCCCATCGAGATTGTGCGCGGCACGCTCCGGCTCAAGACCAAGACGGTCTATAGCAAAGTCATCATCATCGTGCAGAATGTGGTGGTAGTCGTGATGCTGGTAAGCGCCCTCACGATGGGGCTCCAGATCCGGCATATGATTTCGGCCGACCTGGGCTATAACACCAAGGACATCCTCGTGGTCGATAATGCCTTTGGCCAGACCGGGCAGATCCGGCCGCTGCTGGACCGCATGCGCACGGAACCCTGCGTGGAGGAAGTTGGTCAAGGCGACGGCATTCCGCTGGGCAGAACGAACAACTGGACGATGGAACTGGCGGACGGCCGCTGGGTATCGTTCCAGCAGATTCAGGGAGATGATAAATACTTCGACATCCTGGGGCTGAAGGTCAAACAGGATAATCATCAGCGCGCCTGGTGGCTCAATGAATACGCCTTCAAGCAGATTGGTATCGAGGAAACGGCGACGGAATTCCAGACCGCTCAAGCTGGAACACGTCAAATAGGTGGCATCTAC
>CACXKV010000006.1:0-77676 GCA_902768365.1 uncultured Bacteroidia bacterium
TTTAGCGGACAGTGGGTCGTCGATCCTTCACCTACAAACCTTATTCGTACTAAGGCAATATTCTTATTCAGGTCCTGGATCAACGGGCCGGGCGGGGCAAAAAAGATACTCGGGTCTTACCCATTTGTAAAGATTGAGAACCGCCCGGCTCCATTGTCCTTTGTTAAACTATCTTTATCGGCATAAATTTACTATTTTTGTCATACAAACTTTGGAACAGAAAACTACGCTGCAAATCTAAGGTTTGTTATGCACTACAGGGTCACAAGAAAAAGCGATAATAAAAACAACCATCATGATAGATTCAATACTACAGTTCAATAAGCAGTTCGTTGCGGAAAAGGCCTATGAGCCGTACGTTACGGATAAGTACCCCGCCAAGAAACTTGCAATCCTCACCTGCATGGACACCCGCCTGACGGAACTTCTGCCAAAGGCACTGGGGCTGAAGAATGGAGATGCGAAGATTATCAAGAATGCTGGAGGACTTATTCTTTCCGAAACAGATTCGGCCATACGGTCACTTTTGGTCGCCATCTATGAACTTGGTGTGAATGAGGTAATGGTAATCCATCATTCCACCTGCGGGGCATGTCACATGAGTTACAGGGAGTTCAGGCCTCACATGCTCGAAAGGGGCATCTCGGAAGGAATTCTGTCGGAATGGGAGAAGAAAGGCGTCGCTGACTGGCTGGAAGGTTTCCACGATACCGAAGCTTCCGTACGAAGGACTGTGGCCGCCATTATAAATCATCCCCTTGTGCCACAAAGCGTTACGGTTCGCGGATTCATCATCGATTCAATAACCGGAGAGCTTTTGGAGATTAAATAGTAGTTTTTTTTTCATTACCTTTACGCAAGATTCTCCGTATCAAGGATTAATAAGGTATGAAACATTAATAAGGTATGAAACATAGAATCAACAATTGGGCGAAACTGCTATATGGCTTCCTTATGACCATTCTGGGTTTTTCGGGATGCGAAGGCCTTTTTGATACCCGCGTAGAATATGGCCAGCCCCATGCAGAATTCAAGATTGTCGGAGAAGTAAAATCGCAGGCAGGTAAACCCCTGAAAGGCATCCGCGTGGTTGTTAGGCCGACAATCGAAGAGTGGGGACTGCACCAATCCGATACCCTCTTTACTGATGCCGAAGGCAAGTATTCAAAAGACAGGATAAGTTATGACTGGCCGGATGAATTGAAAGATGCAGTAATCTCTTTCGAAGATATCGACGGACCAGAGAACGGAGGGGAATTCGAAACAGTCAAGTTGAAAAGCGGCGAGTTCTCTGTCAAGCAAGTCAAAAAAGGCAGCGGGAACTGGGACCACGGCGATTATCTTATTACCGCCGATGCATCGATGAACCCTAAAAAACAAGACTGATGTCTTCAGGCTTGTCGCTACGCCGCAGGATTGCACTGGATATTACCGAAAAGGTCAAGCAGAACCTGGTTCGGGAGCATCCCCTCAAGCAATTGTTCTGGGAATGCACACTTCGCTGCAATCTGTCCTGCCGGCACTGCGGAAGTGACTGCAAGCAGATTTCCGCCGTAAAGGATATGCCGAAGGAGGATTTCGGCAGGGTTCTGGATTCGGTAGCAGCCGCCACCGACCCGCATAAGGTGATGATCAATATCACCGGCGGGGAGCCTCTCTGCCGCCCGGACCTGGAGGAATGCGGGCGGATGATCTACGAAAAGGATTTTCCCTGGGGGATGGTCACAAATGGCCTCGCACTTACTCCCCAGCGCTACCAGAGGCTGCTCCAGAGTGGCCTGCGGGCAATGACCATCAGTCTGGACGGCATAGGCGAAACTCACGATTGGATGCGCGGGCGCAAGGGGTCTTTCGAGCGTGCCGCGGCAGCCATCAAAATGGTTATCGACTCCGGAGAGATAGCCTTCGACGTAGTCACCTGCGTAAATAAACGGAGTTTTACTCAACTTGCTGACATCAAAGAATTTCTGATAGGGCTGGGCCTGAAGAATTGGCGGCTGTTCACGGTTTTTCCCGTCGGCAGGGCCGCCGAAGATCCCAAACTGCAATTATCCAACGAAGAATTCAAAGGCTTGATGGATTTCATCAAGGCCACCCGTAAGGAGGGCCGGATTATGGCCGAATACGGCTGCGAAGGGTTCCTGGGCAATTATGAAGGCGATGTGCGCAGCCATTTCTATATCTGTTCGGCAGGCGTCACAATAGGCTCCGTCCTTGCCGACGGCAGCATCTCCGCCTGCCCCAGTATCAGGGCCGATTATCATCAGGGAAACATCTACCAAGATGACTTCATGGAAGTCTGGAACACCCGCTTCCAGCCCTTCCGGGACCGCTCTTGGATGCATAAAGACCAGTGCGCCTCCTGCAAGGTCTGGAAATACTGCAAAGGCAACGGCATGCACCTGCGGGACGCCGACGGCAAACTTCTCCTCTGCCATTACTCAAAATTGCAATAAATTCCGTTAACAATTTCTGCGCGGGGGCGTCTTTATGTCAAAAATGTGTTTTATGAGACGGTTTTTACTTATCATCATTGTCATCGCGCTCCCCTTTTCGGCGGTGGCGGCGGAAGGAGGAAAATCCATTCCAAAAGCGAAGATCAATTCGCTTATTTCTGAATTCAGTTCCAGTGACGGCGTGGAGGTTGTCAACCTTGGCCGTATCGCGCTGGGGGCACTCCGGGGAATAGTCCGCATCAGCGACCCGGGCGACAAAGACACCCGCGATGCCCTGCAGATGGTCCGCGGCCTCAAGAGGCTCTCGGTTTTCGAATATGAAGACTGCCCGGACCAGCAGAAATCGCAGATTACCAGGAAGTTGAACAGAATCCTTTCGGGCTGCGAAGTGCTGGTGGAAGCCAGCGGCGACGGCGACCGGGTGACCATCTACGGCTACCTCGACGAAAAGAGCAATCTCATCCGGGACTGCATCATCTACACCCCTTCCAGCTGCGCACTGATCTGCCTCTTCGGCAACTTCTCCATGGACACCATCGCAAAGATTGCGGAAAATGACTGAGCAGCGCTTCCATAGCGATTACCTGACCCTGGCGGAAAGCCTCTACAGGATTGCATACTACATCCTGGAATCCGAGGCCGAAGCGGAGGATGCGGTGCAGGATCTTTACCTCAAGCTCTGGAAGATGCGTGATGCCCTGGACGGCATCCAGAACCCGAAAGCCTATGCCATCCGGCTCCTGAAGAACCAATGCATAGACCGCATCAGAAGAGCCTCCAAAGAGGCCGGCGCCCAGTACGACTCAGCTAACACCCAGTACAGCCCCGATGAAAGGATAGACGCCCGCGAACGGCTCGACAAGGTGTTGGAGGCGGTGAAGGCCCTCCCCGAGAGGCAACGGAAGATTCTTATCCTGCGTACGGTAGACGGCCTTTCCTACGAAGAAACAGCCAGACTCGCCGGATGCGATTACCTCACCTGCCGTGTGCTGCTATCAAGAGCACGGGCAAAACTAAAAACAATTGTATGAAAAAGATAGAAGATATAGAAAGAATGGAAGCGGAAGAACTGGAAGCGGCAGCCCTTAAGGAGAACATACGCGTCCCCGACGGCCTCAAAGACCGCATCAAGGCAACTTTGGCAGCGGAAACCATTATTGAGGAATCCGCTCGCAAACGCAGCCCTCTCCCCTACATCGCAGTGGCAGCCGCGGCAGCCGTGGCAGCCATAGTAGCAATCCCGCACAAAGGCTCAGCCCTGCAGGACACCTACACCGATCCCTATCTTGCTTATGCAAAGGTGGAGGAAACCTTCAACACCATTTCCAACAAAATGGCCGCCGGCATATCCCTGGCCGAAGAAGCAAGGGACGCAGCCGGAAGGCCTGCAGAAATAATCAATAAAATCAACACGAAATGAAACGGATAATCATAATTGCAACCCTGTTGCTCGCAAGCATATCGGCTTTCGCCCAGAGCGGAAAAAGCATTTACCAGAAGTATTCAGATGCCGAAAACGTGAGCGCCGTCTACATCTCTTCGGCTATGTTCCGGATGATAGGCAAGATTCCGGACCTGAATGTGGAAGGAAGCGAGGTGAACCTTGCTCCCATAATCCAGTCCCTTAGCGGCCTGTACATCATCAGCAGCGAAAACCCGAAGATCAACTCCCAGATCAAGGCAGATGCCGAAAAGTTTATCAACGGAGGAGAGTATGAACTGTTGATGGAAGCCAAGGATAACGGAGAGACCGTCAGAATGTATACTGTCGGCACGGAAAAAGTCGTCAACAGCTTTGTGATGCTCTCCCTTGACGGGAACGAAATCAACTTTATCTGCGTAGATGGCAAGATGAACAGGGATGATCTGGACAAGCTGCTTGCAGATGCAATGAAATAATTTCCTAAATTTGCAGAAACGGAAATACTTCAAGTATGCTTTCTTTTCTGCTTTGCATAATCGCCCTCATAGTGGGTTATGTGCTCTACGGAGCATTTGTAGACAAAGTCTTCGGGTCGGATCCCAAGCGTCCGACTCCCGCTATCGAAAAAGCGGACGGGGTGGATTTCATCCCCATGCCCACCTGGAAGGTGTTTATGATACAGTTTCTGAATATAGCAGGGACGGGGCCTATCTTCGGAGCCATCATGGGCGCGAAGTTCGGTCCCGCCTCCTATTTATGGATAGTGCTGGGGTGCATTTTTGCGGGTGCGGTGCATGATTACCTCACGGGGATGCTTTCCGTCCGCCACGGCGGCGCAGGCCTGCCGGAACTCGTGGGCAGTTACCTCGGCAGCGGCACCAAGAAAGTGATGCTGGTGTTCTCCATGCTGCTTCTGCTCCTGGTAGGAACGGTGTTCGTCTACAGCCCGGCCCTGATTCTTGGCGATATGGTCGGCGACGGTTCCCGCGCCGCTATAATGCTCTGGGTAGCAGTGGTTTTCGTTTACTACATCATCGCCACCCTCCTCCCTATCGACAAGATAATCGGAAGGATATATCCCCTGTTCGCTGCCGCCCTTCTCTTTATGGCTGCAGCGCTGATGGTATGCCTCTTCGCCAAATGGCCCGCCATCCCCGAAATCTGGGACGGCCTGCAGAACCGCGGTCCTTCGATCGGGCTTAACGGCCAGAGCATCTTCCCCTGCCTCTTCATAACCATAGCCTGCGGAGCGATCAGCGGCTTCCACGCCACCCAGAGCCCGCTCATGGCCCGCTGCATCAAGAATGAGAAGCTGGGACGTCCGGTGTTTTACGGGGCGATGATAACCGAAGGACTCGTGGCACTCATCTGGGCTGCCGTTGCATCCTACTTCTTCTTCGACGGAGGTGCGGCGGAAGTAGGTTCGGACCTCACCGCAGCGGCTCCTACGGTAGTCACCAAAGTCTCCCGCAGCTGGCTGGGAGTACTCGGCGGAGTGCTGGCAATCCTTGGCGTGGTGGCAGCCCCTATCACCAGCGGCGATACCGCCTTCCGCAGTGCCCGCCTGATAGTTGCAGACTTCCTGAAATTCGATCAGAAACCCATACACAACCGCCTGGTGATAGCGGTTCCCCTTTTTATCGCAGCAAGCGCATTGCTTTGGTTCAACGTTGCAAATGCCAACGGATTCAACATAATCTGGCGCTATTTCGGATGGGCTAATCAGACCCTGGCCGCATTCGCGCTCTGGACGGCAACAGTATACCTGACAAAAGCGAAGAAAGGTGCATGGTACCTTATTGCCCTGCTTCCTGCAACGTTCATGACCTCGGTATGCCTTACTTTCATCTTGGTAGACAAGACCGGTTTTGGGCTGAGCCAGACCTTGATACCCTGGCTGGGGGTCGGCACGTTCGTGATTTCACCGGCTTTATTCTTCATCTGGCACAGGAAAGTTTGCAAATAAGGAATTCTTTTCTTTTATTTGTATCCGTATGTCAGTAGTGTGCCCTCATAAGAGCAGACGAGCCCGAGGATAGGAGGCGTAGAACCCTCCCAAATATCTTCGGAAATTCTTCGCATACACAATTCCAACAGAGTTTCCGCCTTAATAATTGCAATTGACAATCTCGGTTTGTCTTGCCATTAGGGATATTACGTATCCGGCCCGACAACCGCAGTCAGACAGGATAATAAATGGAAATCAAGGTATTTGTGGCTGAAAACAGCCATCTAAGCTACGCAGAAGCAATCTGCAAAGAAATAGAAGAATCAGCCAAGGAAAGCAAACTTGGCCTCGCCAAGCGTACCCCGGAATACATTTCCGGGAAGATACTCTCCGGAAAGGCCGTGATAGCCCTCACATCCGATGGCGAATTCGCAGGCTTTTCCTATATAGAAACCTGGGGAGGCAAGAGTTTCGTGGCCAATTCCGGCCTCATCGTCGCCCGCAAGTTCCGCGGGCTGGGCCTTGCCAAGCGCATCAAGGAGCAGACTTTCATCCTCTCCCGCAAACTCTTCCCGGATGCCAAGATTTTCTCCTTGACCACGGGCGCGGCAGTCATGAAGATGAACTACGAGTTCGGATTCCGTCCCGTTCCCTACAACGAACTGACGGACGACCCCGAGTTCTGGAAAGGCTGCGAAGGATGCCGGAACTTCGACATCCTCACACGTAACGAATACAGGCTCTGCCTCTGCACCGGCCTCCTGTACGATCCAAAAGAACATTTTGAAATACATCACCCCGGAGAATAATGAAAAAGGTAGTTGTTGCATACAGCGGAGGGCTGGACACCTCCTACACAGTCATGTATCTCGCCAAGGAAAAGGGATACGAAGTTTATGCCGCCTGCGCGGACACGGGAGGCTTCTCTCCCGAGCAACTCGCTCAGAATGAGAAGAATGCGTATGCGCTCGGTGCCAAGGAATACGTCACCCTGGACGTCACGAAGGAATACTACGACAAGAGCCTCCGTTACATGGTCTACGGCAACGTGCTGCGTAACGGCACCTACCCCATCTCCGTATCGTCCGAACGCATCTTCCAGGGCATCGCAATCGCCCGTTATGCCAAGCAGATAGGTGCGGATGCCATTGCCCACGGCTCCACCGGAGCCGGCAACGACCAGGTCCGTTTCGACATGACCTTCCTCGTGATGTGCCCGGAGATGGAAATAATCACCCTCACCCGCGACGGCAACATCTCCCGCAAAGATGAGGTGGATTACCTGAACGCACATGGCTTCAAGGCCGATTTCGCAAAGATGAAGTACTCCTACAACGTGGGCATCTGGGGCACCTCAATCTGCGGTGGGGAGATACTCGATTCCAGGCAGGGCCTGCCCGAAAGCGCCTACCTCAAGCAGGTCACCAAGACCGGCAGTGAGATTCTCTCCATTGGCTTCTACAAGGGCGAACTGCACTCCGTGAACGGCAAGGCATACGAAGACAGAATCCAGGCCATCAAAGCCGTAGAGGAGATAGGCTCAGCCTATGGCATAGGCCGCGACATGCACGTGGGAGACACCATTATAGGCATCAAGGGGCGCGTAGGATTCGAGGCGGCTGCGCCTATGCTGATAATCGCAGCGCACAAATTCCTCGAGAAGTTCACCCTGAGCAAGTGGCAGCAGTACTGGAAAGACCAGGTGGCCAACTGGTATGGCATGTTCCTTCACGAAAGCCAGTATCTGGAACCCGTAATGAGGGATATAGAGGCCATGCTGGAGAGCAGCCAGTCCAATGTGAACGGCATAGTTACCCTGGAACTCCGCCCCTACGGCTTCTCCACTGTAGGAGTTGACTCCCCCGACGATCTGCTTAAATCCAAGCTCGGCGAATATGGCGAGAGTCAGAAGGGATGGACCGCAGAGGAAGCCAAGGGCTTCATCAAACTACTCTCCACCCCTCTCAGAATGTATTACGGAGCGCATCCTGACGAATTGAAAATCAAGTAGTTATGAGCAGTTACGCCGACATGCTGCGGGTGCTGGTAGCCACTCCCTCGGTCTCTTTCAAAGAAGAGGCAGCTGCCGCTTTTCTGGGGAAGGCTCTGGACGGACTGGGCATCAAATACAGAAACCTGCGTGGCAATATCGTTGCCATCAATGCAAAGAGCAATCCTTCAAAGCCTACCCTGGCCCTGGACGCCCACATCGACACCGTGCCTGCCAATGAAGGATATACCCGCAGCCCCTTCGATTCCGGGGAGGATCCAGAAATAGTCTACGGCCTTGGCTCCAATGACGACGGCGGCAGCGTGGTGGCAATGATTGCGGCTTTCAAGGAATTCTACGAGGATGATCTGCCCATCAACCTGATGCTTGTGCTTAACCGGGAGGAAGAGGTTTCCGGCCCGGATGGAGACAGGTGGCTATATGGCCCCGACGGCCCCTTCGGGCCCTGGAAAGAGTTTCCCATGCCGGACTGGGTGATAGTGGGTGAGCCTACAGGGATGAAGGCTGCCATCAGCGAAAGAGGGCTTCTGGTGCTGGATGGCCTCGCCGAAGGCATCAGCGCCCACGCAGCCAGCGGTGAAGGCGAAAATGCCCTTCTGAAGGCTCTGGACGACATCTCCTCCCTCCGAAGCTACAAGTTCACCCGCATCTCCCCCACAATGGGCGAAGTGAAGCTCAACGTCACCCAGATAGAATCCGGCAACGCCCATAACGTAATCCCGGACAAATGCAGTTTTGTGGTAGATATACGCCCCACCGAGCAGTACAGCTGCGAGGAGATACTGTCTGAACTCCAGGGCATCTGCAAGAGTAAACTCTCTGCCCGCAGTCTGGACCATAACTCTTCCGCCACACCCGAAGCTTCCCCCCTGCTGAAGGCAGTGAAGGCCCTGGGCTTCGGGACCTACTCCTCGCCCACCACTTCCAACTGGACACTTCTACGCCAGGACGCCATCAAACTTGGCCCCGGCGACTCTTCCCGTTCTCACAAGGCCGATGAGTTTATTCTCGTCTCCGAGATTGAGGAAGCTATCGATATTTACATACGACTAATCCGCACATTTTATGGCAACACTCTGGAATAAAGGCACTTCCGCAACCGATATGGTAGAATCGTTCACCGTTGGAAACGACCGCATCCTGGACCTGCGTCTGGCACGTTACGATGTGCAGGGTTCGCTGGCGCATATCAAGATGCTGGAGAGCATAGGCCTGCTGAGCGCAGATGAACTCACCACTCTGACAGAGGCGCTGGAAAAGATTGCCGCCGGCATAGAGGCAGGCGAATTCCGCCTCGAAGATGACGTGGAAGACATCCATTCTCAGATAGAACTGCTGCTCACCCGCGGACTCGGAGAAGTGGGCAAAAAGATCCATTCCGGCCGTTCCCGCAACGACCAGGTGCTGCTGGACATACGCCTCTTCCTGCGGGACGAGATAGATACCGTGCACGCCGAGGTCAAGGAACTCTTCGGCATCCTGCAGGCCCTTAGCGAGAAGCATAAGGATGTGCTCCTGCCAGGCTATACCCACGGCCAGCTGGCCATGCCATCCTCTTTCGGGCTCTGGTTCGGTGCCTATGCCGAAGCGCTTGTAGACGATCTTACGCTCCTCAAGGCAGCCCGCAAGGTGGTCAATCGCAACCCCTTGGGTTCAGCTGCCGGATACGGGAATTCCTTCCCTCTGGACAGGGAGATGACAACCCGCCTGCTCGGCTTCGACTCCCCTGTCTACAACTCTATAGCCGCCCAGCTGGGGCGCGGAAAGACAGAACGCTGCGTAGCATCCGCACTCGGAAGCATTGCCTTGACAATCAACAAGTTCGCCGCCGACTGCTGCCTCTACATGAGCCCCAACTACGGCTTCATCCACTTCCCGGACAGCCTCACCACGGGCTCCAGCATTATGCCCCACAAGAAGAATCCGGACGTGTGGGAACTGGTGCGCGCCCGCTGCAACCGCATCCTCGCCTGCGAGAATGAAATCTCACTCCTGTGCAGCAACCTCCCCCAGGGTTACCACAGGGATTTCCAGATTCTGAAAGACATACTCTTCCCTGTGCTGGAGATGATGCACGAGTGCCTGCAGATGACTTCGTATATGCTCCGGCACATAGAGGTAAACACGCACATACTGGATAATCCC
Organism: uncultured Bacteroidia bacterium; assembly: GCA_902768365.1. Lineage (GTDB taxonomy): Bacteria > Bacteroidota > Bacteroidia > Bacteroidales > UBA932 > Cryptobacteroides. The sequence goes on from CACXKV010000006.1 coordinate 9,984, forward strand.
CTGTATGAACAGATGTTCACTGTGGAAGAAGTCAACAAGCTGGTAAAGAACGGATTACCCTTCCGGGATGCCTACCGCAAGGTGGGTGCCGAAGTGAACGAAGGCAGCTTCCATTTCAAAACCGCCGGGCTCAAGGCATCCGACCTCGGCCACAGCCATATCGGAAGCATAGGCAATCTCTGCAACCAGCAGATAGCAGAACTCATGAAGGATGAATAAAGCCAAACTTATACTTGAAAACGGGCTCTGCATGGAAGGCATGAGCTTCGGCTACGACGGCCCCTGCGAAGGAGAACTGGTGTTCTCCACGGCGATGGTGGGCTATCCCGAGAGCCTTACAGACCCTTCCTACGAAGGGCAGATCCTCTGCGTAAGTTACCCTATAGTAGGCAATTACGGCATTCCTGCCATGACCCGAGACGAGTGGGGCGTGTGCCTTGGTTTCGAGTCGGAGAAGATTCACGTGAGGGGTCTGGTGATTTCGGATTACAGCGGCAAGTTCAGCCATTACGATGCCGTGAAGAGTCTTGGGCGCTGGCTCCGGGACGAGCATATTCCTGCCATCTGCGGCATCGATACGCGCCACCTCATCCAGCTTCTCCGCGACAACGGCACCCTTGCCGCTAGCATTATTCCCTCTGGCATTCCTCAGCAGCCGACAGGTGCACCCTCGCAGGACCTACGCCACCCTCGGCAAGCCACCCCAAAAATCGAGAGATTTTCGGGGGCCCCGGAACCCAACACTCTTGGAGGGGCGAAGCGCAGCGAAGCGGTCGGCGAGGGTGCAACCTGCGGCTGCCATGATAATCTGGCAGCAGTCGTAAGTTGCAAAGAGCCAATCCGTTACGGCAAGGGTACCAAGCGCGTGGTGCTGGTGGACTGCGGCGTGAAACACCAGATACTCCACTGCCTGCTGGAACGCGGAATCGAAGTACTGCGCGTGCCTTGGGATACGGACGTTAACAATATAGACGCCGACGGCATAATGATCTCCAACGGCCCAGGAGACCCCTCCGCATGCATCCCCGCCATAGAATCCATCAAAAAGGCCATGGAAGGCACCAGGCCCATCTTCGGCATCTGCCTTGGCAACCAGATCATGAGCATCGCAGCCGGAGCATCCACCTATAAGATGAAATACGGCCATCGCAGCCACAACCAGCCCGTGCGCATGTGCGGCACCCAGCGCTGCTTCATCACCAGCCAGAATCACGGCTATGCCGTAGATACCAAAACGCTGAGCGAAGACTGGGAGCCCTACTTCATTAACCTCAACGACGGCACCTCGGAAGGCATACGCCACCTCAGCAAACCCTTTTTCTCGGCACAGTTCCATCCCGAAGCCTCCAGCGGCCCCACCGACACGGAGTTCCTCTTCGACGAATTCATCTCCGCACTATGAAAGACAACACCCTCAAGAAAGTTCTGATACTAGGCTCCGGCGCCCTCAAGATCGGAGAGGCCGGCGAATTCGACTATAGCGGCACGCAGGCCCTCAAGGCCCTGCGCGAGGAAGGGCTGGAAACCGTCCTCATCAACCCAAACATAGCCACCATGCAGACCTCGGAAGGCGTTGCAGACAGGATTTACTTCCTGCCGGTAACTCCATCGTTCGTAGAGAAAGTCATTGAAAAAGAGCGCCCCCAGGGCATACTCCTTTCGTTCGGAGGACAGACCGCCCTCAACTGCGGGGTCGAACTCTACCGCAGCGGCGTACTCGAGCGTTACGGCGTCCGCGTGCTGGGCACTCCTGTGCAGACCATCATCGACACCGAGGACCGGGAACTTTTCGTGCAGCGTCTGGATGAGATAGGCGTACACACGATACGTTCGCATGCCGCGGCTTCGCAGGAAGAAGCCAGGAAGGCCGCCGCCGAGTTGGGATACCCAGTAATCGTGCGCGCGGCATACGCCCTGGGGGGCCTGGGATCGGGTTTCTGCGACAACGAAACCGAACTTGATGCCGTCACTGCCAAGGCATTTACCTTCTCCGGCCAGGTACTCATAGAAAAATCCCTGAAGGGATGGAAGGAGATAGAATACGAGATAGTGAGGGACAGCTACGACAACTGCATCGCCGTCTGCAATATGGAGAATTTCGACCCTCTGGGCATCCACACGGGCGAAAGCATAGTAGTGGCGCCTTCGCAGACCCTCACCAACGCCGAGTATCATTTCCTTAGGAAGACATCCATCGACATAGTACGCCATCTGGGTATCGTGGGAGAATGCAACGTGCAGTATGCCTTCAGCCCGGACGGCGAGGACTACCGCGTGATCGAAGTCAACGCCAGGCTCAGCCGTTCCTCCGCCCTGGCATCCAAGGCTACGGGCTATCCCCTGGCCTTCATAGCAGCCAAACTCAGCCTCGGCTACGGCCTCTTCGACCTTAAGAACGCGGTCACTCAGAACACCCCGGCCTTCTTCGAGCCGGCGCTGGACTATGTAGTCTGCAAAATCCCCCGCTGGGACCTCGCCAAATTCAAGGAGGTGTCCCGCGAACTGGGCTCCAGCATGAAGAGCGTGGGAGAGGTGATGGCCATAGGCAGATGCTTCGAAGAGGCGATACAGAAGGGCCTTCGCATGATTGGGCAGGGTGCGAACGGCTTCGTATGCAACAAACCCTACAAGGTGGAAGACCTGGACTACGCCCTGCGCAATCCGGACGACACCCGCATCTTCGCCATCGCGGCCGCATTCGAATCCGGCTACGATGTAGACCGTATCCACCGACTGACCAACATCGACCGCTGGTTCATCGACAGGCTGGAGAATATAGAAAGGACTTACCGCGCCCTGGAGGCGTGCAAATCGCTTCAGGAAGTGGGGCCCGAGCTGATGCTGAAGGCCAAGCGGGAAGGGTTCTCCGACATCCAGATCGGCCGCGTGTTCCACGTCGCGGAAGCAGAGGTTCGAGAGCTGCGTCACGCCATGGGTATGCGCCCATGTATCAAGCAGATAGACACCCTCGCCGCTGAATTCCCCGCAGTCACTAACTACCTCTATCTGACCTATAACGGGGATTGCAGCGACATCACACCCGAACAAGGGGCAGTGATAGTGCTGGGTTCCGGGGCCTACCGCATTGGCAGCAGTGTGGAATTCGACTGGTGCGGGGTGAACGCCGCCAAAACCGTGCGCGAGAGCGGCCGGCAGGCAGTCATCATCAACTTCAACCCCGAGACAGTTTCCACCGATTACGACTCATGCGACCGCCTCTACTTCGACGAGCTCAGTCTCGAGAGCGTGCTGGAAATCTGCGACATAGAGCATCCTTCCGGAGTTATAGTGAGCGTGGGCGGACAGACCCCGAACAACCTCGCACTCCCCCTCTCCAAAGCAGGAATCCCCCTCCTGGGCACCTCCGCCGAGCATATCGACCAGGCGGAAGACCGCGGAAAGTTCTCTGCAATAGTGGACAGGCTAGGCATCGACCAGCCACGCTGGAGCGAACTCAAGAGCTACTCGGACGTGGAGAAGTTTGTAGAAGAAGTGGGATTCCCCGTGCTCGTGCGGCCTTCCTATGTGCTTTCGGGCGCGGCGATGAATGTCTGCTACAGCAAGAATCACCTGCGCGAGTATCTCGAGAAGGCAGAAGAAGTGTCGGAAGAGCATCCGGTGGTGATCAGCGAATTCATGCAGCGCAACAAGGAACTAGAGTGCGATGCCGTGGCGGATGGCGGGAAGATTCTGGCCTGCGCCATCTCAGAGCACATAGAGTACGCCGGCGTGCATTCGGGAGATGCCACAATACAGTTCCCCGCCCAGACCACTTACGGAGTAACCGCCGCCCGGATCAAGCGTATCGCCGCCGCCCTTGCTTCCGAACTTAAGATTTCCGGCCCGTTCAACATACAGTTCCTCGCCGGAGAGAACAGCCTGAAGGTGATAGAATGCAACCTGCGCGCATCCAGAAGCTTCCCCTTCGTAAGCAAGATACTGAAGCTCAACTTCATAGAGCTGGCTACGCGGGTTATGCTCGGGGAGCATCCCGAAGGCGGACACATAGACCCCTTCGAACTGGATTACGTGGGGGTCAAGAGCTCCCAGTTCTCCTTCGCGCGCCTTGGCAAGGCGGATCCGGTACTGGGGGTGGATATGACCTCCACCGGCGAAGTCGCCTGCATAGGTGAAACCCTCGACGAGGCCCTGCTCAAGTCCATGCTCTCCGTCGGCCACCGCATTCCCAAAGCTTCGGTGCTGGTTTCAGTGGGCGACATTCTGCACAAGGCGGCCCTGGTGCCTGCATGCAAGATGCTGAAAGAGAGAGGATTCACCCTCTACGAAGACAACTCCCCCGCCGCCTTGGACCTCATCCGGGAGCACAAGGTGGATCTGGTAATCAACATTCCCGAAGAGTCTTCCGAAGGCGGGCCCGGTGCCGGATATGAAATACGGCGCGCCGCAGTAGACTACAACGTGCCGTTAATCACCAATATACGCCTTGCAGATGCCTACATCAGGGCTTTCTGCAGATTGGGAGAAGAAGATCTGGCCATCAAGCCTTGGGATGCTTACTGCGTACCATCCCGCTGACAAGCAGCCATTCTGCAAATAGGTAGGTTGGCATCACAAGGGCATCACGAAGCGCGAAGTCGATTCCTGCGAAAGCCTTGAGGGCAATCATGGAATCGGAGATGATGAAGATTATGCCACCCCAGAAAATGCGCCAGGCGAACGCCTTGCCGCGCAGGTTCCACAGGATTCCGCTGGCAGAGACGACCATCAGCGTGAACGCGTAGACAACAACGGCAGCGCTGAAGGGCCATTCTACGCCGAAGAAGCTGACGATTACAGGTGCGAGCACGAGCGGAACTATCAGGCACAGTATCTCTTTCCAGCCTTTCAGTCCACCTATTCCTTCAAGCAGTATGGCCAGATAGAAGAAGTGGCCTATGAGGAAGGCTCCCAGACCTGCGGCAAAGAAAGTGAAGCCGTCGAGCATCAGCAGTATGTCACCGGCGGTATGGAAGGCAAGGCCGATTGCAAGCAGGATAGGCATCCTGCCCTTGTTCTCGGGCAGGAGCTGGAAGAGCGCCGCTGTCGCGAGAGAAGGCATAAGCAAGGGCTTGACATACAGATGGATATTGTTGCCGCCGATGAATATCGACAGCACATCAATCAAGGAAAGCAGCAGGAAAACTGCACCTGCAATTTTGGTTTGGGTTTTCATATATGTCATCTTTTAATTGTTTCTGTCACTACCCCATTTTCCCACTTGATATCGATGGTTTTGCCACCGCGGATGCAGAGGCCGCGCACTTCGCCTGAAGGCCAGGCGGAAGGAAGGGCCGGGAGAAGATCCACCTTGCCGTCGTGGCTCTGAAGGAGCATTTCCGCAATGCCGGCGGTGCCGCCGAAGTTTCCGTCGATCTGGAAGGGAGGATGATTGTCCCAGAGATTATCCAAAGTGCCGTATTTCAGTAGGTTGCTGAGAAGCAAATGGGCGTGGTCGCCGTCCTTGAGGCGGGCCCACATATTCACTTTCCAACCCATGCTCCAGCCGGTTCCGGCATCTCCGCGATGCTCCAGCACCACCTTGGATGCTTCTGCAAGTTCAGGTGTGGAAGCCACGCCTATGGTCCTTCCGGGATGCAACCCATAGAGTTGATTCACGTGCCGGTGGGTGTCCTCCGGATTGTCTATATCCTTGCTCCACTCCATAAGCTGGCCATAACGGCCGATTCTGTAAGGAGCGATATTATCCAGCACCTCCTGCCACTCTTTGCAGCGTTCAGAATCGCGCCTCAGCACCTCCGCAGCGGCAATCGCGTCCATAAGTATCTCTCTCACAACCCCATGCACGAAAGTTGCTCCCGCATCCACGGGACCATGTTCGGGAGATGTGGAAGGAGCGGCGGTATAATAGCCGTCTGGATGCTTCCATAGCATGTCGCAGGCAAAATCGGCCGAGCCCGCAATCAGGCCGTAGACGCTCTTCAGGTAGCGTTTGTCGCGGGTGAAATCATAACGGTCCCAAAGATGGGTGGCAAGCCAGGGGCCGTTAGCGGCGGCCAGGTTCCATGTCATCGATTCGGAATCGCCGGGAGAAGCAAAGCCATAGATGTTGGAAGATATCTCCGCGGTCCAGCCGCGGGCATCGTAATAAGCCTTAGCGACCCTCTCCCCCGATTTCTCCAGGGAGCGGATATAGTCCACGAGAGGAGGCATGCATTCATCCAGGTTGGTCAGGTTCGCCGGCCAGTAGTTCATCTGGATGTTGATGTTATTGTGGTAGTCGGTGTTCCAGGGGCCCTTTATCTTGTTGCACCAGATACCCTGAAGGTTGGCTGGCATGTCGCCCTCGCGGCTGGATGCAATCAGCAGATACCTCCCGAACTGGAAATACAGAACCTCCAGTCCCAGATCCGGATACCCTTCACGGTACCTGTCCAGTCTGTACGGAGTCGGCCTGTCGGATAGGTTTTCCCCTCCTCGAGCCGGCCTGACGGCCCCTCCCATCTCCGATGGGCCCCTCCCACTACATCCGTGGGCGGATATGGCGTCCGGAGGGGATAACCTATCCGACAGGCGGAGTTCGACGCGGCCGAAAAGATTCTGGTAATCATCGAGATGGCGACGCAGGAGGCGCTTCCAGCCACGGCGGGAGGCACGGGCAATGCGCTTGGCAGTCACCTTCCCCGGATCCTTGCCCTTATAATATGCAGCCGGATCGCTGAGGTCCGGATCGAAATTCATCTTGTAATTGGTCGCCGAGGCCAGCAGGAACAACACCTCATCGGCTCCGGAAACCTTAAGAACCCCGTTTTCAGAGACTACCGAACCTCCTTTAGGCAACGCCCTCACCCGCACGGCAAACTTCTTGCCGTTGTTCTTCAATGCGCCGCTGTATGCAATCGCATCCTTGCCTACAGACAGCGTCTCGCCTTCTGCGATAGGGTTCTTCAAGTATGAGAGATTCAGGTTCAGGGCTGCTTTGCGGTCGGCGGTGAAGCGGACTGCCATCACCTGGTCGGGGTAGGACACGAACACCTCGCGCTTGTAGTTCACGCCATCCTGGCAGAACTGCACGCGCACCATGGCTGAGTCCAGGGAAAGCGATCTCTCATAGCCATCCACGGTTGCTCCCGGGCCTGAATGAGGATCGGGGCGCTCGATTTTAACCGCATCCCATTTGCCGCTGTAATTCACTTTCTGCTGGGCCTGGCTGCCGAATCCTTCAGGCACAGGGCCCTCACGGAGGCCGGTTTCGATCAGCAGCTCACCCAGAGTTGTCATATAGCCGAAGCGCTCCACCCTCTTGCCATTTACTATGCGTTCAGGCACGGCGCCGAAGTTCTTTTTGGTAATCTCCTCCGCCCGGGCATCGTCGCCTTCGAGGAAGGCCTGACGGATTTCCGGCAGAAGGGCCGCGGCAGGGCGGTTGCAATCCCAATAGTAAGAAGGATCGTCAGTCACGGCAGGGCCGCCCGTCCAGAGAGACTTCTCGTTCAGGGTCAGACGCTCGCGGGAAATGGAACCCATCACATTGGCGCCGAGCGAGCCATTGCCCACGGGCAGTGATTTGCTCTCCCATTCAGGGTCCACTCCCCCTGCCCACAGGGCGCTCCCGGCAGAGGATGTGGGCATATCGAACCAGATGCGCAAGGGTTCGGATGCCCTTGCAGAAGCTGCGAACAGCAACGCAGCGGCTATGATGCATATCTTTTTCATTCAGTCTTGACTTTTATGGTATGGTGGAGTTCAAGGATCTTTCCATCCTCACTGACTCCTTCTCCAACTATTTGATATTCAGTATCTTTATCTGCTGTCCAGAATTCGAAACGGCACTCTCCGGAAGCATCGAAACGCACGGCCGGATTCCAGTAGATGGTGGTGCGGAGGTCCTGCTCAGGCGATTCTTTCTGCTTCTGGGTGATGTATTTAGGCGACCAGAATTCCACTCTCTGCTGGTATCCCAGAGGACGGACCTTGGCTATATTGAAGGACTTGGGCTTGCCGGCAACGAAGCCATTGGTCGTCTTGATTACAAGGGCCCCGCTGTAGCCGGGATAATATCCGAACTGGGAAGTGTAATCCTTTATGATGAACAGGCTCTCTATATCCTGCGGGGACATGGTCATAACATCGTATTCCGGCAGCACGACGTCGTCGATCACGGGCAGGGCCGGCAGCTCGGAGCGGGTTGTGCTTACGTAATTGCCATTGGCATTGTGTCTGACGGTGGCTCCGGGGGTGTTCAGGAATACCGAAAGGATGTTGGTGAAGTTCATCTTCTCGATTTCTTCGGATGTGAGCGGGCGGGTAGAGTTCATCTCGGAATACCAGATCGACTCGCTGGGCTTTTTCTGAAGGCTGGCCGACACTGTTGCGGCATTCAGCAGGGTCTCCTGGAGGCCGTTTATGCGTATGTACTCATCGAATGCCTGGAGGGTATTATCGTCGAGGGGGATGGGATCCCTGTGCTGAGGCAGGGCTGCCTTGTCCGTGGCCGGGTATTCCACCTCGTCCATATCAAGGATATTGCCTTTCTGGCCCTTTCTGGTCTGGGTCTGGACAGTAATTTCCGTTCCCTCGGGGAACTCAGTATCAAAGCGGAAGCGGCCGTCTTTCCCAAGAGGGGCCTGATCCACGGTTACCTTATCGCCAAGTGTGGCATAAAGCGATACGCGTCCGCCTTCCATCTTGTTGAAAACGAAGCCTGTCGCCTGACCGGAGAGGACCTGGGCCCGTTCGGGCGGGATGGCCTCCGAAGGAAGGGCATAACGTCTCCACGCCTGCGTAAGCATCAGGGCATCAATGTATTGCCGGCCGGAGGGAGTGAAATACTCGGCGGGCGCTTCCACATAGCCTTTCAGTTCAGATGAGAGCAGAAGGGTGGATGCCAGGCTGTAAGCCGAGTCCCGCTCAAATGCATGGGCATCCGTAACGCTGACTGCAACATTCGCCCCGGCTGTAGCGGAGAGCATATCCTCTGGCAGCCGGAATCTGGCCTGCACCCTCTCCCTGCCGGCATACAGCCCCTTATCCGCATCGCCATCCAGCGTCAGAACCCGCTCCTTGCCATAATTGAAAAACAGGCGTTCGCTAAGGATCCTTCCCCCCTTGTCGCCAAGGCTGAAGACTATGATTCCGGAGGGGAAGGATTCCAGATTGAAGGATGCAAAGTTGCGGTCCGCCTCCCATTCCATGCTGCCTATGGGCTTCCCGCACTGGTGAATTGCCAGGACCAACCCTTCTGAAGGAGCTTCCGGACCGCGCAGCAGCGAAAGGTTCAGTATGCCCCTCGCACTCTGAAGCTGCAGGGTAATGGCAGATGGGGCGGCCTGAGGCATCTGGAAGCGCTTTTCCCGGCCGTCAGCCGATTTGCACACGGCTGTATATCTTTCACCCGCCTGCGGCTTGAAGATGAAGGCCCCCATCCCACGGTGCAAGCCACCGATGGAAGCGACCTCTATCCCTTTGGAGTCCAGCACCTTTCCGCTGACATCCATGCCCAGGCCATCCTCTCCAAGCACCTTTACGCCCACGCGGCAGGCCCTTCCTGGCACAAGATAACCACCCTCGGGAAGGAAAGACACTTCATAATCAGGATGCTTCACTGGAGCGCCCCCCTTCTGCTTCGAAGCATATGGATTCAGCACGCGAATGGGCCTCCGGAAGAAGGAATCCTCACCGAAATTCTGCATGAAACGGGTATAGGAACGAAGGGTGTATTCCCCTTCGGGAAGGGTTTCCTGCAGGTCTACATATCCGGCAAAAACTCCCAGGCTGTCCGGGCGCAGCATGATACGGCGCATCAACTCCCCTCCCGGCGCCACGAGTTCCACATACACGTATCTGCTGATATGGGAAGGACGGCCGTCAGTGCCGTCCACCAGATGCGCCCTGAGCCAGATTCTCTCGCCAGGGAGATAGATACCCCTATCCGTCTGCACGTGCACCTTTTCCTGCCCTGAGGCGCATATGGCCCACAGCAGGAGTGCGCATGCAAGGATGCGGGATCTGAACATTGCTATTCAGCCGCTGCCGGCTGTTCCGCCTTGGCTGCCTCCTGAGCCGCTGCCATTGCCTTCATTTCAGCGGCCATCTTCTCGCGCAGGGTACGCTGCTCGCAAACCTTCACGCGGATATCGGGCAGAAGGGCGAAAGGAGTGGAGAAGAGGAGGGTGCAGCGCTCGCCGTTCTCCAGATCAATCTGGATTCTGCCGTCTTCAGTGGCGGAAAGAGTGAAGGGAACTGCGTCCAGGACACCCTTGCCTTCCACCACTTTCCCATCCTTCCAGAAGGAATTCATGGAAAGGGAATCGGGAGCGGTATATTCCATATACACTTCGCCGTCCGGCACTCCGTCTTTCAGCAGGCCACGCACGGTAAAGGTTGAATCCCTGTACACTCCGCTGAGTGCGCCCTTGCCGTCGATGCGGCCGATATCGGCACCCTGCACTTCATCCCATGCAGACAGGTCGAACTCCTGGAAGGGGCTGGCCTTGAAGTCCCCTACGTAGATACCGAAAGGCTCACCCGCCTTGAGTTCTCCGGAGAAACTGAATTTGCCGGGGATGGAGACCGTGAGGGTACCATTATTCTCTTTACCGTCCTTCACGTCGCCGTCGAAGGTACGGCCTTCAATGCTGTAGTGCACCCGCCCGCTGATCATGTCTGTGTAGACACAGCCAGCAAGTGTGGCTTCGGGTTTCCAGATGCCGTCCGCGATTGTGCCATCCTGCCACACGACCTTGCCTGAACTTAGCATGGGGCCGGTGACGGAGTCCCCGCTCATGGGAAGGACCGTGCCGAAGAAAGTCCGGTCCCCAAAGCTGTAGGTGGTCTGGAACATGCCGTCCTCCATCCATTCTCCCTGAAGGGTAAGGCCTCCCACCGGATCATTCCCGAAGCCTATGGAACCCTTTCCGGACAGAGCTGAGCCGTTCCATGTGCCGACCAGGAAACGGTCGTGGGCTTTATCGTAAAATTCACCTTCTCCGGAACGTTTTCCGGAGAGCCATTTGCCGGTGTAGACATCCCCGTTTTCATAGCACATCTTGCCTTCGCCGGACGGAGCGCCAGCCTCCCAGCTGCCACTATATGATGCGCCGGTGGCATACTGCATGGCTCCTTCGCCCTGCTGCTTGCCGGCGGCCCAGCCGCCTTCGTATCTGTCTTTGTTTGGATACTCGCGAACGCCCTTGCCATCATAAAGCCCGGCAGCCCAGCCCCCAATGTAAGTGGAGCCATCGGCATAGGTCATGGAACCCTCACCGTGCTGCTTGTTATCCAGCCAGTTGCCTTCGTAGTAGTCTTTGTTGGCATAGGTCATCTTGCCTTCGCCGGAAATCTTGTCGTTCTCCCAGTTGCCCAGGTACTCGTCCCCGCTGAGGAAACGCATGGTGCCCAGGCCGTTCTTTATGCCATTGGTCCAATAGCCGGAGTAGATCTCCCCATTGGCATAGATCATTACGCCCATACCGTTGGGAGCCTTGTTTTTCCATTCGCCGTCGTACTGGTCTCCGTTAGGGTATTTGTGCTTTCTGGCATCGAGATTTGCCGGCATGAATGCAAAAACAAGAGCCAGAGATAAGAACAGGAACTTTTTCATATGTTACTTAATTATGTTGTCTTTTACCAGTTCCAAATTTAGAAAAAAAAACGCTATCTTTGTAAAAAAGGAAATATATATGCAGAACAAATTGCAAGAACTCACCGACAAACTCTATCAGGAGGGTCTGGCAAAGGGAAAAGCCGAGGGCGAAGAAATCCTTGCAAAGGCAAAGGAAGAAGCGGCATCGATAGTTGCAAAGGCAAAAGAAGAAGCCGCGCGTATCCAGGCTCAAGCCGGGAAAGACGCCGAAGACCTCAAAGCCAAGGTTGAATCCGACATCAAGATGGCCTCTGCCCAGTGCCTCCAGGCCACACGCAAAGATATAGAGAACCTGCTGGTGGGAAAGATAGAGGAAAGCAAGGTTTCCGAAGCCTTGAAAGACTCTGCTTTCGTAAAAGAGATAATAAAGGCCGTTGCGGCCAAGTTCGACACCCAGGAAGCCACCGACCTGGCGCTCGTCCTCCCGGAAAGCCAGAAGGCGGAACTTGAACCCTGGGCCAGAACTGAACTCGCCAAGGCCCTGAAGAACGGTGTGCAGGCCAGTTTCTCCAAGAAGATAAGCGGCGGATTCACCATTGGGCCCAAGGATGGCGGCTGGTTCGTGAGCCTCACGGAGCAGACCTTCAACGATCTTATCGCAGAATACCTGCGTCCGGTAACCCGCAAGCTCCTTTTCGGTGAATAACTACGAATACATAATCGCCGGCCTCCCCCTCCTCAGCCAGGACGGGCGGGAGAACCCGGACACCGGAGCGCTGCTCGACGAAATACGCGAACAGCTGAGCAGTTCCGACCGCTCTGCCCTGGATTTCCTGCTGAGTTCCTATGAGCCGGAAACCCTGAATGCGGAGTTTTATCTGAAGGCAGAAAAGAGCCGCAACCGCTTCATCCGCGAGTTCTTCAGTCTGGATCTCGGTGTCCGCAACACCAAGGTGGAATACCTCAACCGCAAGCTAGGGCGTCCCGAAGGCACAGACATCCTCATCCCCGATCCGGAATCGGATTCCGTGGAGTTTGAAAAGAAAGAAGAGGTGAACTCCATCCTGGAGGGCGGAGACATACTCGCCAGAGAGCGAGGGCTGGATGATTTCTACTGGAAGTCGGCAGACGAACTGACTGTCCTGGATGTATTCGACCTCGACGTGATTCTCGCATTCGTGGTCAAACTCAAACTGGTAGAGCGCTGGCTGCGCCTCGACGAGGCCACCGGCCGGGAGCTCTTCCGCAAACTCGTCAAAGAAATAAAAGAAAACAGAAAGATATGAGCACATTTGGAAAGGTGACAGGCATAGTCGCCAACCTGGTGACAGTGCAGGCGAACGGTCCGGTGGCGGAGAACGAACTCTGCTACATCAAACTCCACGGCACCGACCTCCTTGCAGAAGTCATCAAGGTGAACGGCGACAAAGCCTCGGTCCAGGTATTTGAAAGCACACGCGGCCTGCGAAACGGAGATTCCGTCGAGTTCCTCGGCAGGATGCTGGAGGCAACCCTCGGCCCCGGCCTGCTGTCCAGCATATACGACGGCTTGCAGAACGACCTTACAACCATGACAGGCGTTTTCCTCAAGCGCGGAGAGTACACCGATCCGCTCGACCGGGAGAAACTCTGGGAATTCACTCCCATCGCCAAGCCCGGGGACCTTGTCGTGGCCGCCGACTGGCTGGGAGAGGTCAAGGAAGGTTGGCTTCCTCATAAGATAATGGTGCCTTTCTCCTTCAAAGGCAGCTACACCGTCAAGGAAGTGGCCCCCGCAGGGCAGTACAACGTCGATACCGTCATTGCCACCCTCACGGATGAAAGCGGCGAGGATGTTCCGGTCACCATGACCCAGAAGTGGCCCGTCAAGGTCGCCATCAAGGGATATAAAGAAAAGCCCCGCCCGCAGAAGATAATGGAGACGGGTCTCCGCACCATAGACACCTTCAATCCCATTGCAGAAGGAGGCACCGGCTTCATTCCCGGGCCTTTCGGATGCGGAAAAACCGTGCTCCAGCATGCTATCGCGAGGCAGGGTGAGGCCGATGTCATAGTTATGGCTGCCTGCGGCGAGCGTGCCAACGAGGTAGTTGAAATCTTTACGGAGTTCCCGGAACTCATCGACCCTCACACCGGCCGTCACCTGATGGAGCGTACCACCATCATCTGCAATACTTCCAACATGCCGGTTGCAGCGCGTGAGGCATCCGTCTACACCGCAATGACCATCTGCGAATACTACCGCGCTATGGGAATGCGGGTTCTTCTGCTTGCCGACTCCACCTCCCGCTGGGCACAGGCCTTGCGCGAAATGAGCAACCGAATGGAGGAACTCCCCGGTGCAGACGCCTTCCCTGTGGACCTGTCCGCAATCATATCCAATTTCTACTCGCGTGCAGGAATGGTGGTGCTTAACAACGGGCAGACCGGTGCGGTCACTTTCATAGGCACCGTCTCCCCTGCCGGCGGAAACCTCAAGGAGCCGGTTACCGAATCCACCAAGAAGGCCGCCCGCTGCTTCTATGCCCTCGAGCAGAACCGCGCCGACCAGAAACGCTACCCTGCAGTCAACCCCATAGACTCCTATTCCAAGTATCTGGAGTATCCGGAAATCATCTCGTATCTGGACGAAAAGATAGAAAAGGGATGGGTGGAAAAAGTGCTTAAGGCCAAGACCATGGTTCTGCGAGGCAAGGAAATGGCCGACCAGATCAACATCCTCGGCGACGACGGCGTGCCGATGAGCTATCACGAAACTTTCTGGAAGAGTGAGCTGATCGACTTCGCCTTCCTTCAACAGGATGCATTCGATGCCGTAGACGGCCTCTGCCCTCTGGATCGCCAGAAGTATATGCTGGACCTCATCCTGGACATCTGCGACCGTCATTTCGAATTCGACAATTACGAAGACTGCCGCGCCTGGTTCAAGCGCGTGATCAACGCCCTGCGCCAGATGAACTTCTCCAAGTGGGGCAGCGAAGATTTCGAAAAATTCCATTCTCAACTCAACGAAATCCTCTCAGAAAATGGCAACTAAAGCATATAAGAAGATATACACGCAGCTTGAGGCCATCACCAAAGCGACCGTATCGCTTAAGGCGGCCGGCGTGAGCAACGACGAACTCGCCACCGTTGAAGGCCGCCTGGCACAGGTGGTGAAGACCAAGGGAGACCTTGTCACCCTCCAGGTCTTTGCAGGCACAGAAGGCATCCCTACCAATGCAGAAGTATCATTCCACGGCGAGCCCCCGACCCTCAAGGTCAGCGAGCAGCTTTCCGGGCGCTTCTTCAACGCATACGGACTGCCTATCGACGGAGGTCCCGAGGTGGAAGGAGAAGAGCGCCAGGTGGGCGGGCCTTCCGTGAACCCCTACAAGCGCCGTCAGCCCTCCGAGCTCATCCCCACCGGTATCGCAGGCATCGACCTCAACAACACCCTGGTCTCCGGCCAGAAGATTCCTTTCTTCGCCGACCCGGACCAGCCCTACAACCAGGTGATGGCAGATGTCGCCCTGCGTGCCGATGTTGACAAGATCATCCTGGGCGGTATGGGCCTCAGCAACGACGACTACCTCTTCTTCAAGCACAGTTTCGAGGCTGCGGGCGCGCTGGACAAGATAGTATCCTTCGTGAACACTACCGAAGAGCCTCCGGTGGAGCGACTGCTCATCCCGGATATGGCCCTGGCCGCAGCAGAGTATTTTGCGGTGGACAAGAACGAGAAGGTGCTGGTGCTGCTCACGGACATGACGCTTTACGCCGACGCGCTTTCGATCGTGAGCAACCGTATGGACCAGATCCCTTCGAAGGATTCCATGCCGGGTTCACTGTATTCCGACCTCGCCAAGATATACGAAAAGGCCGTGCAACTCCCTGACGGAGGCTCCATTACGATCATCGCTGTCACCACCCTGAACGACGGCGACATCACCCATGCCATCCCGGACAACACCGGCTACATCACTGAAGGACAGCTTTTCCTTCGCGCTGATTCCGACACGGGAAAGGTCATAGTGGACCCGTTCCGTTCTCTTTCCCGACTGAAGCAGCTCGTGCAGGGCAAGAAAACCCGTGAGGACCACTCCCAGGTGATGAACGCGGGCGTCCGTCTCTATGCAGATGCCCAGAATGCAAAGACAAAACTGGAGAACGGTTTCGACCTCTCCGACTACGACCTACGCTGCCTGGACTATGCAAAGGACTATGCTGTCGAACTGCTGAGCATCGACGTCAATATCAAGATCGAAGAGATGCTGGATACGGCCTGGAGGCTGTTTGCCAAGCATTTCAAGCCGGAAGAGACCGGCATAAAGCAGGCGCTGATAGATAAATATTGGAAGTAGATGGCCATTAAGTTCCAATATAACAAGACTTCGCTGACGAACCTCGGAAAACAGCTGAAGGTGCGGCAGAGGGCTCTTCCTACATTGAAGAATAAGGAGTCCGCCCTGCGCCTCAGCGTAATCCAGGCCAAGAAGGATTCGGAACGCCTGGCGGCGGAACTTGAAGCCGCACTCCATCGTTACGACTACCTCGCAGCCCTCTGGAACGAGTTCGAGCCCGGGCTTATACGCATCACCGACATCGACCTCAAGGAGGTGAAGGTGGCCGGCGTCAAATGCCCGCAGCTGGACGAGATCCACTATGAGCTGGCTCCGTTCAATGCCTTTGTAAAGCCTGCCTGGTATGCCGACGGAGTGCGCATCCTTCAGGAACTCACCCGCCTTGGCCTTGAGAGCGAGGTGTATGAGCAGAAGCGGCGCATCCTGGATTTCCAGCGCAAGAAGACCACCCAAAAAGTGAATCTTTACGAGAAAGTGCAGATTCCGGGGTATCAGGAGGCGATTTTGAAGATCAAACGCTATATGGAGGATGAGGAAAACCTCAGCAAGGCCGCATCCAAGATAGTTAAGACGCGTCACGCGCTCGAAGAAGAGGAGGAAGCCCTATGATCGAGAAGATGACCAAATACTCCATGATTCTGCTCAAGGGGCAGCAGGAGTCCTTTCTGGAAGGTCTCCAGGAGCTGGGGCTGGTGGATATCACCCGCAGCACCAAGGCGCTGGACGACACTTCCCAGAAGATTGTTGCAGATATCGACCTGATCAAAGGCCTAATCTCGGGCTTGCAGAAAGCTAAAATCCCCGAAGGGACGCAGCCGGAGCACATCGACGGCGATATCGTGCGTTTGGCAGGCGGTATGATTATGCGCTATGCCGACGACAGCGAGGAAATCAAGAACCTTCGCAAGGAATTGGAGGAGAGGCGCATATGGGGATCCTTCGATCCGGCAATTCTCCAGAAACTCTCGGAAGCCGGCGTCCCCGTCAGCTTCCACAAGCTTCCCAACAAACGCTTCAAACCCGAATGGAACGAAGAATACGCCCTTTCTGTAGTTAAGCAAGATAAGACAGGCACATGGTTCGTGGTGGCGGGAGAAGATCCCCTGCCGGGCAAACTCCCTGCCCCCGAAACCGATGAAAGGCAACTGGAACAGGCTCTTCAGGAAAAAGAGCAGCATTTCCAGAAAGTGCTGGGCCGCATCGCCGGCGCCAAGGAAAGGCTTCCGGAGTTGGAGCAGAAAAAGGCCGAACTTTGTTCAAAGCTGGACCTGTATCTGGCCGGTGCAGCCGCCGTTCCGGCAGCCGAGAACGCTATCGTCACCCTGGTGGGCTACGCCCCGGTGGAGGACGATGCAGCCATATGCGCGGCGCTGGATGCTGCGGATGTCTTCTACCTGAAGGATGATGCCGCTCTGGCCGACGACCCGCCCATCAAGTTTAAGAACAACCGTTTCGTGAAGATGTTCGAGCTGCTCACCGATATGTACGGCCGCCCGGCATACAATGGTTTCGACCCGACGCCCTTCATCGCCGTGTTCTTCATGCTCTTCTTCGCCTTCTGTATGGGCGATGCTGGCTACGGACTTCTGCTCATTGCCCTTGGATTCGGGCTCAAGAAGGCCCTGGGAGACATCTCTCCGCTGGTAATCACACTTGGTGTGGCTACCACTTTCATAGGTTTCCTCTTCCATACCTTCTTCAGCATAGACATAGCCCAGTGGCAGATATTCGAGCCCATAAAGGGCATTTTCCTTCCCTCGAAGATTGCCGGTTACGACGGCACTATGGTGCTCTCGCTCGTAGTGGGTATAGTGCACATCTGCATAGCGATGGTTGTCAAGACCTGCGTTGCCACCAGGCAGAAGGGCTTCCTCGGCAGCCTCGGCACATGGGGATGGACCCTGCTCATCGTAGGTGGTGTGATTGTGGGAGCATTCGCCCTTCTCGGAGTAATCGACAAGAGCCTGACCAAGATTATTATCATAGTGCTTGGCATTGTTTCCGCGCTGGGCATTTTCCTGTTCAACGACATCCACCGCAATCCCCTGCTGAACATAGGTTCAGGCCTCTGGGATACGTACAATGCTATTACGGGCCTGCTTGGCGACGTGCTGAGCTACCTTCGACTGTATGCCCTCGGCCTCGCAGGTATGATGCTGGGCAGTTCCTTCAACACCATTGGGCTCACCTTGCTTGGGGACGGATCCTCACCGGTGATGTGGGTGTTTTTCATACTCCTAGTCATTGTGGGGCATACGCTTAACATAGCCATGGCCGCGCTGGGCGCCTTCGTCCACCCGCTCAGGCTCAACTTCCTTGAGTTCTTCAAAAACTCCGGCTACGAAGCCACAGGACGCAATTTTAATCCGCTAAAGAAATAATAAACAATATAAAATCTACTGATTATGGAACTTATTCTAGGTTATCTCGGACTCGGACTGGTGCTTGCACTCGCAGGTATCGGATCCGCAATCGGAACAACAATCGCCGGCAACGCAGCTGAAGGCGGGCTCAAGAAACGCCCGGAAAAATCGGGTAACTTCATGGTGCTCTCAGCACTGCCTGCCACCCAGGGTATCTATGGATTCGTGGCATTCTTCCTGCTCCGTTCCATGGATGTGCCTGCAAAGGTTTTCGGTATCGGCCTCTCGGTCGGTCTCGTATGCATGCTCTCCGCCATCCGTCAGGGCCAGGTCTGCGCCAACGGTATAGTCGGCATCAGCCAGGGCCACGACAATGTGTTCGTCCAGACGCTCATCTACGCGGTTCTTCCTGAATTCTACGCCATCCTCGGCCTCGTCTGCGCTTATCTCGCATAGTTATGAAACGCAGGGACTTTCTCAAGACCGCAGGCGTACTCGCAGCAGGCTCCGCCTTGTCTTCCCCTCTGGTATCTGCCGGAACTCTTGTAGCATCTCCCCTTACCGCTCCTGGTGACGGAGATCTCAACAACATCGACCTGCCCATCAAGGGGCTTATGGCAAAGGTAGACAAGCCGGTCAGCGTTATTGTGATTGGTGCCGGCAGCCGTGGAAGGACCTACTCCAGGTATGCATCCCTCTACCCTGAAGCCATGAAGGTCGTGGGCGTATCCGACATTCTGGATCACCGCCTCAAATCTCTGGCAGACGGGCACAAGGTAGCCCCCGAGATGCGTTTCGGGCATTTCCGCGAGGTGTTCGCATCTGGCAAGAAACTGGCGGACGCGGTGGCTATATGCACCCCGGACGACCGCCATTACGAGCCCTGCATGAAGGCTCTCGAACTGGGATATGATGTGCTGCTCGAAAAGCCAGTGGCACAAACCGAAAAGCAGTGCCGCAACATCCTGGCCCAGGCCAAGAAGTACGGGCGCATAGTGGCCGTGTGCCATGTGATGCGCTACTCCCCTTATTTCATCGCAATGAGGGAAGTGCTTCGCAGCGGAGTTATCGGTGACATCGTGAGCATCCAGCACATGGAACCCATACAGTATGCCCACATGGCGCATTCATACGTGCGCGGCAACTGGCGCAATTCCAAGGAGACCACTCCTATTATCCTTGCCAAGTCCTGCCACGACCTCGACATGATGCGCTGGCTGATAGACAAGCCTTGCAAGAGCATAGTAGCAGACGGCAGCCTGCATCTCTTCAAGGCCGAAAACGCCCCTGAAGGCGCGCCCATGAAGTGTACCGACGGATGCCCCCACGAGGCCACCTGCCCTTATTCCGCACTTGATATCTACCTGCGCAAGAAGGCCCATCTCTATGTTTTCGACATCCATGGAAAGACCGATACGGAGACTATACGGCAGCGTCTGCTAGACCCGGCATATAGCAACTACGCCCGCTGCGTCTACCATTGCGACAACGACCAGCCGGACCACTATGTGGCCGACATGGTGTTCGAAGGCGGCGAGACGGTTGCCTTCTCGATGGAAGCATTCTCTCCCTGGGGAGGTCGCAGGACCCGCATCATGGGCACCCTTGGCTACATCGACGGCGACGGCAGCGTATTCACGGTGACCGATTTCCGCACCCGAAAAAAGAGCGTGTGGAACAAGAAGATATCCGACATCCCCGAATACCGCGGTTCAGGCCACGGCGGAGGCGACCTTGCCCTCGTACGCGACTTCATCGAAGCGGTCGGTCATCAGGAGCCATCCAGGCTGTCCAGCACCATTGACGTGTCTATCGAGAGCCACGTAATGGGCTTCGCGGCCGAACGCAGTCGCAAGTCCGGAAAGAAGGAAAAGGTGAAGGTTTAGCGCCTGTAGATATACAGGATCTGACCTATACGGAGTTTGTCACTGCGCAGATGGTTCCATTTTTTGAGCTGAGCCACTGTGCAGTGATTCTTTTGTGCGATTTTGCCAAGATAGTCCCCGCTCTTCACTTTGTAGGCTATGCGGGTCTCTCCCCCGCTCTCCTCTATGTTTTTCAGCACCTGGGCGTTAAGCAGTTCACCTGCGCGGTGTAGGTAGAGTGAATCCTGGTTCGCGGCGAGGAAGGGTCCCGTCCATGCATAAGGGAGATTCAGGATGCAGGTGCCGCTGTTCCCGGGGATTATGTCGTGGGTGTACTGCGGGTTCAGGAGCTTGACCGTCTCGAGCGGCACTCCCACCACCTCATTTATCTGCTTGAAATGCAGGTTGCGGCGTATCTCGAAAGTATCCACAGCCGCCGGCATACCCACGTCGGCAGGCTGCAGGCCGTATTCCTTTGCATAGTGGAAGGCATACATCGCTCCGATGAATGCGGGCACATAGCCTCTGGTCTCACGCGGGAGATATGGATAGATGCTCCAGAAATCCGACTTGCCTGCACGCTTAATGGCCTTGTTCACATTCCCCGAACCGCAGTTGTAGGAAGATATGGCCAGATTCCAGTCCCCGAACACGCTGTAGGCATCCCGCAGATACCTTGCGGCCGCATCGGCGGCCTTTTCCACGTCCAGGCGCTCGTCCATGAAGGAATTGATCTTCAGTCCGTAAAGCTTGCCCGTGCGGTACATAAACTGCCAGATACCCATGGCCCCGGCGCGGGATTCGGCAACGGGATTCAGGTTGGACTCTATTATGGACATGTACTTAAGCTCCAGCGGAAGGCCGTATTTTGCAAGTTTCTCTTCGAAGATGGGGAAATAATACAGGCTCCTGCCCATCATCGCCTCCATATGGCGGGGCATCTTCTCGGAATACAGGATCATGTAGTTCTTCACCGTTTCGTTGAAGGGGATGGTGATGTAGGCATTCATGGCCTGCAGACGGCGCATCAGTTCCTCGTCCGAAACTTTGGATGTGAAGTGCACAGCATCCATGTCGATTTCAGAAGATTCCTGGAAATCGGGTGAGAGACGCTGACGATACCAGATATCCAGGAGGCTGTCGGAGAGGGCGGGAGATTCCTTCGCTTCGCCCGGAATGACAGAAGGATTGCCCGGAATGACAGAAGGATTGCCAGGCGTCAGTTGAGAAGCGCCCTGCATAACGGCATCCAGACTGTCCAGACGGGCCTGGAGGGCTGCAAGCTCACGCTTGAGGGCCTCGTTTTCCGCTTTCAGGGCCTTCTTGTTCTGGCCGGAAGCGGGCACGATGGCAGCGAGCAGGAGTATGGCCGTCAGGAGTCTTTTCATATCAGAAGGTAAGACCGAGTCTGAGACCGAGGGCTGAACTTCCGCCGCCATAGGCGTAGCAGTGGTCCGTCGGAATCAATACGGGATCTATCGAAAGGGCAAGGTCGTCCGCCATATTGAAATCATGCATATAGGCAAACACGTTGGCATCTATCACCTGCAGCAGGTAGAACCCGGCTATAGCCAGCACGGAATAGTCGCGGTAGCGACGGTATACGTTCCTGTAGTAGAGCGCAGTCTCCCCCGAAATAGGCCCGGCATATGGAGTATCAGGATCGTTGGCTTCATTGTATATGCGGCGGAAGCGCTGATAGTTCGTACGGTTCAGGAAATAGAAATGAAAGGAACCCAGCAGGCCTCCCCAGTAGATAGGAAGCTTCCAGGTCTCGCCGTTGTATATCTGGCCCAGCCCGGGCACCAGCAACGAATACAGGGTAGCCTTTCCCGCACTCGGATAATCTGCTTCATAACAGATCACCTCGTCCATCATCATCCCCCAGTATGTAAGTCCGGCACCGGCGAAACACAGAGTGGAGGCTTTGCTGTTGCCTTGTTTCTTGAAATAAAAGCCCCCTGCGACTCCTCCTATGAGCCCTGCATAGACTATTGGCAATTTCCAGTAGTCCCGGTTGTATATCTGGCCTGTTCCAGGCATGATTGCGGAACCGAACGCCATAGTGCCAGGCTTGAGAGGATTCTTATGGGCTATTCCGCCAAAAAACTCCTTGAAGGAGAACATGGTGTCGGTGCTGTCCTTCGGGGAATTCGGGTCGTCGTTGTAGCTCTGGCTGAAGGCATCCTCCTTGAACTGTGCATGCGCCGGCACGCTGATGGCGCAGGCCACCAGCAGCAGGGCGAATATGCACAGGAAACGTTTCATCAGATATCCGCCTTCTCGAGAGCCTCCAGGAAATGCTGTACCTCCTCGTCGGAAGCGAATTTCACTGTCATTGTTCCCTTGCCGGAGGCACTTCGGCGCACAGAGATATCGTTGGAGAAGAATTTTCCTATATGCGAGAGCATCCTGGTATATTCCGAAGGCAGTTCCGTCTGTGTGGGATTCTGCTTGCGGGCAGATGGATTCTTCAGGAATTTCCTCACCAGCTCTTCGAGTTCACGGACGCTCAGGCCCTCCTTGATGACGAGATCGCAGAATTTCTCCTGCGAGGCTGAATCCGGCAGGCTCAGCAGCGCTTTTGCATGTCCGACGCTGAGCAGGCCCACTTTCAGGTCGTGCTGGATCTTCACGGGAAGTTTGAGCAGCCTCAGGGTGTTAGCCACGCTGGCGCGCTTCTTCCCCATCCTGTCTGCCATGGCCTCCTGGGTGAGGCTGCATTCATCTATCAGCCTCTGGAAACTGAGCGCAGTCTCGATAGGATCCAGATTCTCGCGCTGGATATTCTCGACGAGTGCCATCTCCAGCATTCCCTGGTCGTCTGCTTCGCGAACATAGGCAGGAATCATCGACATTCCCGCCATCCTGCAGGCCTTGAATCGGCGCTCACCGCTGATTATCTGGTAGCGGCCGTCGGAAACCTTGCGAACGGTTATCGGCTGGATAAGCCCAAGGGTGCGGATGGATGCGGCGAGTTCCTCGAGGGCCTCCTGGTCGAAGGCCATGCGGGGCTGATAGGGATTCGCCTCGACCTTCTCCATTGGGATGCGCAGGACATCGGAGGAGTCCTGTTTCGGGCGGGCACCCGCAATTTCCTTGTTCACATAGCCTACCGGCTTGCGGAACTGATCTACATTCAGGTCTTCTCCAAGCAGGGCGCCCAGGCCCTTGCCGAGTCCGCGTGGTTCTCTACCTGCCATTTCGTTTCTCTCCATTTCTTTCGAGCACCTCGGCAGCCAGGCTCATATAGTTGTTGGCTCCGTTGCTCATGATATCGTAAAGTATGATGGGTTTGCCGTGGCTGGGTGCCTCGCTGAGGCGGATGTTGCGCTGGATTATGGTCCGGAACACCATCTCCTTGAAATGGTCCCGAAGTTCGGCCACCACCTGGGTATGAACCTTTGTGCGGCCGTCGAACATTGTCACGAGGAAACCTTCGATAGTCAAGTCGGGATTGACTTCTCCCTGCACCAGGCGTATGGTCTGCAACAACTTTCCAAGGCCTTCGAGGGCGAAGAACTCAGGCTGTACGGGGATGATGACAGAATCGGCGGCAGTGAGGCAGTTGACGGTGATGAGCCCGAGCGAAGGGGAACAGTCGATCACGATGTAGTCGTAGCGGTCCTTAATGGGCTCCAGAACTTTCTTGAGCACGGATTCACGCTGGGGCATGTCCAGCATCTCGATTTCTGCGCCCACGAGGTTGATATGGGAAGGCACCAGATGCAGGCCGGACATCTCGGTCTGGATGAGGGCATCCTCGATGCCGATTTCGCCTATCATCACCTCGTAGAGGGTGCGCTTCTGACCGTCGTCCGGCGAGAAGTTAAGACCTGAGGTAGAATTGGCCTGAGGGTCTGCATCGATGATGAGCACCTTCTTCTCGAGCACTGCGAGTGAGGCCGAAAGGTTGATGGCGGTAGTGGTTTTCCCCACTCCGCCCTTCTGGTTTGCTATGGCGATAATCTTTCCCATACAGTAGAATTCTGTCAATCTACAAATTTAGCAAAAAATTTGTTTACGGCCCAATCGACGATGCCGGATATTATCCTTGCAATTATTATTCCCGCAAGCGCACCCACAAGGATGTCGCCCAGGAAGTGTTTCCCCACATATATGCGGCTGATGCTCACAGCCGCCACCCAGAATACCAGAAGCCCTGAGAGTAGCCTTTCCCTGCGGCCGTCACCCCACTTGCGCAGCAGCCAGAGCACGCTGGTGGCTATTGCCGAGCATGTGGCCGCATGGGCAGAGAAGAAACCATAGCTGCCACCCCTCCTTTCCAGAATCCGTAGGCCGTTATCGGTCATGTAATCGTCCCAGCAGGGGCGGAAACGCTGCACGGTATTCTTAATCAGATTCGCAAACTGGTCGGTGGCACCCACGGCGAGCGCTACCGCTATAAGCACGAAAAGGGTCTTTTTCCACCCCAGCCTGCGCCACAGAAGCCAGATCAGGAGCAGATAGATGGGGATCATGACCACGCGGTTGCTCAGCACAGGCATCACAGCGTCGGTAAACGCCCCGCTGAAGTTGTTGACCGCCAGAGTGGCGTCGCGGTCCAGCATTTCAAGCCAGGAGCCGCTCATTTCTGCAATGCCCTCCAAAGCATATCCAGAAGGGTTTTCATCCCTTCTCCGCTAACCGAAGATATGAATACGTGGGGGATGTCCTTTGGCAGGGACGGTTCGATTTCCTTCTCTATGCCCTCGTCTATCATATCGCATTTGGTGATGGCGAGCACGCGCTCCTTCACCAGAAGCTCGGGATTGTAGAGTTTGAGTTCATTGAGAAGCGTTTCATATGTGCCGGGGATGTCGTCTTCATCCACCGCCACCATAAAGAGAAGCACGCTGTTGCGCTCTATATGGCGAAGGAACCTGTCTCCTATCCCGCGGCCTTCGTGGGCGCCCTCGATTATGCCGGGGATATCCGCTATCACGAATGAGCGGTCGTCGTAGTACTTGACTATGCCCAGGTTGGGCTCCAGCGTGGTGAATGCGTATTTCGCTATCTTGGGTTTGGCAGATGTGACGGTGGCAAGCAGGGTGGACTTTCCTGCGTTGGGGAAGCCCACAAGGCCTACATCGGCAAGCAGTTTGAGTTCCAGTATGAACCATCCTTCCTCCCCTTCCTCGCCCGGCTGGGCAAAGCGGGGGGTCTGGAGGGTAGCGGTCTTGAAATTGTCGTTCCCAAGGCCTCCGCGGCCGCCTTTGCAAAGGATGCGTTCCTCTCCAGGCTCGGTCAGGTCCATCACTACTTCATCCGTCTCGGCATCCTTCACCACGGTGCCCACGGGCACGTCCAGGCAGATATCTTCCCCGTTCTTGCCGTGGCGCAGGGCGGCACCCCCCTTCTCGCCATCCTCGGCGATCACGTTCTTGCGGTACTTGAGGTGTATCAGTGTCCAGAACTGCGGATTGCAGCGGAGGATGATATGCCCCCCGCGGCCCCCGTCGCCGCCGTCCGGCCCGCCCTTGGGCACATACTTCGCCCTGAGCAGATGCGCGCTCCCCGCTCCCCCGTGCCCGGATGCGCAGTGTATCTTGACGTAATCTATGAAATTGGATTCTGCCATATTGTGCAAAGGTAATTATTTTTGCAGGAAATTTTTAACTTTGCATCTGTTAGTAGTACTAGAGCCTATGTCCGGGAACGCAACACTCATGAGCCGACGTAACGGCAAAGCAATCGTAAAGCAATGAAAAAGAACATCATAGCCCTGATTCCGGTAATAGTCCTGATAGCGCTGCTCGCCTTCGATATCAGCATTCTTGGCAGCGACTCCATCCAGGGAGCCAGCCAGGTGTCCCTGCTGTTTGCCTCCGGCATAGCCGTGTGGCTTGCGATGTGGCGTTTCAAGAAGCCCTGGAGCGCTTTTGAAGATGCCATCAAGGCCAACATAGGCAACATCACCTCCGCAATAGTGATACTGCTGCTGATAGGCGCCATCTCCGGCACCTGGACTATGAGCGGAATCGTGCCTACGATGATCTGCTATGGAGTGAAAGTGCTGTCGCCGTCCTTCTTCCTGCCGGCCGCCTGCATCATCTGCGCAGCGGTCTCTCTGATGCTGGGCAGCTCCTGGACCACTATCGCCACCATAGGCGTAGCCCTTCTGGGCATTGGCAAGGCGGAAGGGTTCCACGAGGGCCTGATCGCCGGTGCAATCATCTCCGGGGCCTATTTCGGGGATAAGATATCCCCTCTCTCGGACACCACCGTGCTGGCATCCTCGATCGCCGAGACTCCCCTTTTCTCACATATACGCTACATGATGATAACCACAGTGCCATCGTTCGCCATCACATTGATAGCGTTCACGGTCATAGGTCTGGTCGGCGTTCCGGAGAGTCCCGCAGATATGGGAGCATTCACTGGCATCATCTCCGCCAAATTCCATATCAGCCCGTGGCTGCTGGTGGTGCCGCTGCTTACCGGAGTGATGATTGCCCGCAAGATGCCCGCGCTCATTGTACTTAGCCTCTCCGTGGTGCTTGCTGCCATTGCGGCCGTAATAGCTCAGCCGGAGATCATCCGGAGCATAGGCGAAAAAGCAGCCATTACCCACGGCATAGAAGGCCCCCTCAACGAGTGGAAGCTTATGCTGGCAGGCACGGTGGAAAGTATCTACAACTCCGTGCCCCTTGAGACCGGCGATGCCACGGTCAACGAGCTGGTGTCTTCGCGAGGAATGATAGGCATGCTCAACACCATCTACCTGATTATCTGCGCGATGTGCTTCGGAGCCTGCATGCGTGCCGGAGGGATGATCGAGATAATCATGAAGGCTATGCGCAAGTTCACCGGCAACCGCACCGGCCTGGTAGCATCCACCGTGGGCACAGGCGCAGTGCTCAATACCCTGGTATGCGACCAGTATCTGGCAATCATGCTGACTTCCAACATTTTCAAGGACATTTACGAAGATGCGCAGTACGAAAACCGGCTCCTAAGCCGTTCCGTGGAAGATTCGGCAACGGTAACGTCGGTACTCGTGCCCTGGAACACCTGTGGAATGACGCAGGCGACCATACTTAGCACGCCCACTCTGGTTTATCTGCCCTATTGCTTCTTCAATATCATCAGCCCGCTGATGAGCATCTTCGTGGCGGCGCTGGGTTACAAGATCTTTAAAAAGAAGTCCGAAGCCTGACGACCTGCTGGCATCCGAGATATCCGCTTCCGTCGAAGTGGAAAGCAGCGGTGAGCTGCAGGCTGGTCTTTTTGGATATGCGGGGGCCCCATATCAGCTCCACACGGTCGTAAAAGCCTCTGTATGTGTTTTCTCCAGGGTAAAGGGCGGAGGCGTAAATACCCCCTTCCGGAGCCGGATAATCATAATAATGATAGAGGTCCGAACCGGCATAGATGCTGTTCTGCAGGCAAAGGTTCCACTTCTTGGCACGCATGATTATTTCCGCGCCGACCGGCAGGACTGGATCGTCGTCTATCTCCCTCGAGCGCTGATATCCCGCAAGCAGACCTGCCTGGAGCGACAGTTCCTGGAGATAACCAGTAAAGCCGGCAAAATCGCCCTTGACCCATGGATTGAAAAGATGATTGTCGATCACATTGTGGGCAACGGCAGATGTGGCATAATGATAGAAACTTGCCGACCACCCCGCGGAGAGATAGTTATAAAACTTATATCTGCCGGCAGAAAAAATCTGGAAACGTTCGCGGGTAGCTGCTCCGTATTTGCCCATCCAGTCGCAGCCCATCTCGGAATAAAGCCTTCTGGTGCTGTATTTTAGCAGAACTCCTTCCATATTGAAATCATAGAAGCTCTGGGCGTCGCTCCAGATGGCTCGGCTGTATTCCCCGCCAAGCAGATGCCTTGGAAAGACCCCCGCCGAAGCCTCGAAAGACCTGCTTTTGCTTATCTTGTGTTTAACCCGGTAGTAGACGGAGAGTTCCTTGAATGCATCCCCTATCTTCTCGCCGGAACCCATGTCATGCAGCACTCCTACTCCGGCCATTATCCTGTGCTCAGTGCGCTTGTTCTGCTTGTAGGAAAGACCTATTTCGGGCATCAGCAGCACCGAATGATAAGTTTCGGACTCCATATACTTCTCGCCCGACACATCGAATTCCCGGTTGTCGAAATAGAAATCCAGATATTCATCGTGCACGAACTTCTGCGCGGCAAGCTGGAAGGCCGTGCCGGCAAAAATGAGGCAAATAAGGATGCAGCGTTTCATATGTGCACAAATTTAGGGAATTATTTTTATCTTGCGCAAGATTAGTATGAAACGTCCCTTTAACATAGTCCTGCTGCATCTGTCTCTCCTGTTAATCATTACGGGAGCTCTGGTTACCTTCTTCTGCGGCAAAAGTGGCAGCGTTGTGCTCCTCCCGGGCGAAAAGCTTTCAGGCGTTTTCCCCTTCGGCATCACGCTGGAGAGTTTTGAAGTGAAGTATTATCCCGGCAGCGAAAGGCCCTCAGACTACGTGAGCACAGTGCAGATAGACGAAGGAGAGCAAATCGTAATCTCGATGAACAATATAGGCAAGGTAGATGGCTGGAGACTGTATCAGGAAGATTATAATCTTGAGGACGGCAGTTCTACCCTGGCCTACAGTCACGACCCCTGGGGCATAGCGCTGGTGTATGCCGGATATCTGCTCCTGCTTTTCTCTCTGGCCTGTTCTTTCCGGAAGGAATCCTTCAGCTGGCTTCCGCTTGCGATAATGGCACTTTGCCTCGCGGCTGTGCTGGTAATGATGCGGAAGTTCATCTTCTATTCGCATTCCGAGCTTGTCCCCGTGCTCCGTTCTCCCCTGCTTCCGGTTCACGTGACCAGTATAGTTTTCAGCTATATGGTTTTTCTTGCGATCATGGTCATAGGCGTGGCCGGGCTCATAATCAATGCGGATAAATCGCTGAAACTCAAAGCCTTATCGGAATCGCTGCTGATGCCGGGGGTGTTCATGATAGCCTTTGGCATTATTGTCGGTTCCGTCTGGGCCAACATCTCCTGGGGCAACTACTGGAGCTGGGATCCAAAGGAAACATGGGCGCTGATAACAATGTTGGTATATGCGGTGCCCCTTCATTCCAGATTCATTCCCTTCCTTCGGAAACCGAAAGTATTCCACATCTACTGCATTTTTGCCTTCCTGAGCGTTCTCATCACCTATTATGGTGTGAACTTCTTCCTGGGCGGAATGCACAGCTATGCCTAGTACAGCCATAGCTGGTATTGGATTTTAAAATCCTTGGTACTGACGCGCAGGTTGAGCCGCTGCCGTAGCTTGCGGGAGCGGTATGAAACACCTGCCACAAAAGACAGTCCCGCCTTATGTCCATACCAGGCCGGAACGCTGAAAGCTCCGGGAATATCGCGTTCATATGCATAGATACGCGAAGCCCAGCCATCGGTTTCGCACACTGTGCCGCGCAGGAAGGCTGACAGCTGAAAACGGGCGGTATCCGAAGGGGTCTTGTAGCCTGCCTCAAGATAGGCAAGGCCGCCCGGTTTCCCGCCCGTCACCAGTATGCCGTTCAATCTCAATGCTGCCTGCAGCCCGCCCCTGGAGGCTTTAAGGTCGCAACGTAATTCGTGCCTCCAGTTTGCCTGGAAGGCATCTCCGGCCGGGCTTAGCTGCATGCGCTCGGTCCAGCGTAAGGCAGGCTTTATTATCCAGCTCCTTCCTGCAAATTCGGGCGTCAAATCCGTGATGAACTTGAATTGTTCGTAGTTGTTCTTTCTTGCCCTGAGCTTTTCCGGATGCACTGTCAAGTCGGCCGTCACACTCACCCAGCCCCACTGGAAACCTGCAGCAAGCCCGGCATCATCGGCAGAAGTCCTGTATCGCGCCAGCAGGCTGGCCGCGGTCTTGTATGCGGGTTCCCATACCGCACCTGCAAGGGCGGATGGGCAAGGGGCGAGAGCAAGTTCCCCGAATGTCGCCAAGTGCCCGAAAGCCTTTTTCCAATCCAGCGAAAAGCCGCTTTTGCCATTTCCGGCGCTCGCATTGAACCCTATGTTTCCTCCCTTTCCCAACCAGCCGACACATCCCGACAGCTTTCCATCCGCCCCGACCCCGACGCCCAAACGCCAGTTCCGCCCATCATAAGCTGCAGCCAAGCCTCGCCTGCCCGGAGAGAACGAGCCGGTGCCAGTGAATCCGGAGGCATTCCTGCGGAAAGAAGCAACTGTCGGATATCCGCTCAGGGTAAAACCATCCCACGCCAGCAACCCCTGCCCCAGACGCACATTGTAGTCCCCGGCAATCAGCTTCCAGGGGCGCCTGCCAAACAGCGTCAGACTTACCGTCATCCTTTCTTTCCGGGACAGGAACAGTTCCGCCCTCTCCCCCAGCTCTGCATGATACTTCCCCGCATATGACGCTCCACCGCCCTTTTCTGTCATCCGAGCCATCAGGTCCTGCCGTGTTCGGGTTATCGCACGGGCTCCGGCTGCGGAGTAGCTCTCCAGAGAGATGAAATACGACAATGCCTGCACAAGCTCCGGCGTGAATCCCGGCACAGTGCCGAGTTCCGTGAGCGAAAGGATATCCCCGGTGCGCTCCCGGTAATCCATCAGGCTAGCCACCTGGTACTCGCTGAACAGGCCGCAGGAACGCAGCCTGAGCGGAGAGGCCAGATTGATGCATACGGGATGTGAGGCCAGGGATTCGAAACGCTCTAGTTCACTTTCCGCCAGTTCTTCCGGGCTGCCCGCTCCAGTAAGCAGCATCACCGCTTCTATCAACGTCATCAATACTTTCATGCGGCCCAAGTTAGTGAGGCAGAAAAAGAATGTCAATCAAATAAATTCACACTGTGTCGTTTTTTTATGTTTGCGTATCGGAAATAATTGTAACTTTATGCATCGATTCAGTTACTATGGATAAAGTTTTTATTCACGACAAGGTTTTCGTGCCTTTCATCCCCTACGACAAAATCTCGCAAATCATTGATGGTGTGGCTGATAGGCTTAATGAAGATTTTTGCGACCCCGATCACTCCTATGCAAAAAGGTCCGAAAAAGACATCCCAGTCCTTCTCTGTGTCCTTCACGGGTCCATCATGTTCACCGGAGAACTTTTGCAAAGAATCAACTTCCCGGTCGAGCTTGCATCCATGAAGTTGTCCTCATACGTCGGAACCACCTCCACTGGAGTTGTGAAAGAGACCATGCCTCTTAGCACAGACATCAAAGGCAGGACGGTCATAGTTTGCGAAGATATCGTGGACACCGGCAATACCATCATCGCCCTGAAGAAGAAACTTCTCGGGACAGGCGCCAAGGACGTGCGAATCTGCACCATGCTCCTGAAGCCCGAGGTTTTCTGCGGCAAGGAAAAACTGGATTATGTGGGCGCCGAGATTCCCAATCGTTTCATTGTCGGCTTCGGCCTGGACTACGATGAGCTCGGGCGCAATCTTAAAGATATTTACGTTCTAGAAAAATAATTATGAAGTACTTCATTATGTTCGGCCCTCCCGGTGCCGGAAAAGGAACCCACGCGGCTCCGATGGTAAAGAAATACAATCTCAAGCATATCTCCACCGGAGAGCTTCTCCGCAGCGAGATTGCTGCCGGAACCGAACTTGGAAAACAGGCCGCAGCCTTGATCGAAAAGGGCAATCTTGTGCCTGACGAGGTGGTAGAAGGAATGATAGCGCAAACCTTTGCCAAGTATCCCGACGTCAACGGCTTCCTCCTGGACGGATTCCCCCGCACCGTTCAGCAGGCAATGGATCTGGACGAGATGCTCGAGGCCCGCGATGAATATGTGACCGGTGTCATCTCCCTGATGATTCCGGATGAAGAAATCAAAGCCCGGATAAAGGGCCGCGCTCTCATCGAAGGCAGGGCAGATGATGCTTCCGACGAAACCATCGCAAACCGCATCCGCACCTACCATGCGAAGACCGAGCCCCTTATCGATATCTACAAAGAGAAAGGGGTTTATCACGAAATCGACGGCGTTGGCAGCATCGAAGAAGTGCAGAAGCGCGTCTTCGCGATGATGGACACTCTATAGTTCCGGCAGGACCTTTTCCATACGTATGCCGCGGGAGCCTTTAACCAGCACCGTGGCACCGGAGAACTCTTCCCGATGGCCAGAGATATAATCTGCCAGGGAGTCAGATGAAGGGAAACAGCCAGCTATCAGCTGGCCGGCGCCGGGAATGATGCCGAGCTCCGAGAGGGCTTTCCCGAATTCCTCACCTACAAGATACGACTTCAGTCCGGATGCGATCAGCTTCCGGACTATGTTTTTATGCTCTTCCACAGAGGCCTCGCCCAGTTCGCGCATGTCTCCAAGCAGGGCCAGTTTGCTGTCGGATTGGATCGAGGCGAGATTGTCTACCGCAAGCCCCATCGATGTAGGATTAGCGTTGTAGGCATCCACGATCAAGGTGTTGCGATCTGTCTTCTCAAGCTGGGAACGGCTGTTGGATGGGGTATACGCTTCAATCGCCGCAATGGCATCGGCACGTTTCACTCCGAAATACTCCGCTATTGCAAGCGCGGCGAGGACATTGTCTGTATTGTAAGCTCCAACCAGCCTGGTATGTATCTCGGAATCGCCCACACGAATGGCGAGGAAGGGGTTTTCCGCCGTCGCAGGAAGGATCTCGGCCTTCATGGATACTCGGCTGAATTCCCACTGGTGGCAGGCCTCCCTCCTGGCTGCAGCAGCAAGGTCGGCATGGTCGGTGTTCACAAAGATGAGGGAGCCCCGATGGCTGCCCAGCCATTTGTAGAGTTCGGTTTTTGCAGCGAGCACCCCTTCATATGAGCCGAAACCGAGAAGATGGGCCTTGCCTACATTTGTGATGTATCCATAGTCCGGCTGGCTCACCTTCACCAGCTTTGCTATATCATCCGGATGGTTCGCCCCCATCTCCACAACGGCAATCTCCGCATCTGCAGGAATGGAAAGCAGGGTCAGAGGAACGCCAATATCGTTATTGAGATTTCCCTTGGTCGCCGCCACCTTGAACTTTGCGCCCAAAGCCGCAGCAATCAGCTCCTTGGTAGTAGTCTTTCCGTTTGTCCCGGTCAGTCCTATCACTGGAATTCCCAACGCCTTGCGATGATAGATTGCCAGCTCCTGAAGCGCCTTGAATGGGTCCGGAACAGGGATGATGCGGGCGTGGCTACTGCGGACGGGCAATGCGGAGACGGGCTCCCCTTGCGGGACGCGGCTCTGCCCTTTGCCCGTCGCGGAAAGCATGAGGGGGCCCGCATCATCGTTTACAACTGCATACGAAGCACCGGCTTCCAGAGCCTTCAACGCATACTCATTGCCATCGAAATTCTCTCCCCGAAGAGCAAAAAAGATAGCCCCGGCAGGAATAGTGCGGCTATCGGTACTCACCTTATACCCGCACTCGCAATAAAGCTTGTAAAGATCTTCCGTACTCATTTCGTTCCCGTGCTGCCAAAACCGCCTTCCCCACGCTCGGTCGCCCCAAGTTCATCCACCTCTTCCCAATCTATCTTCTCGTGCTTCGCAAGCACAAGCTGTGCTATCCTCTCACCAGGTTCGACGGTAAAAGGCTGATCGGAGAGATTCACCAGGATCACGTTCACCTCTCCCCTGTAGTCGGCATCGATAGTGCCGGGAGTGTTCAGCACCGTGATGCCCTTCTTGGCGGCAAGACCGCTGCGAGGGCGCACCTGGACCTCATAACCTACCGGGATTTCGAGGAAAAGACCGGTGGGAATCATGGCCCTCTGGAGCGGGGCAAGCACCACCGGAGACTCGAGCGAAGCGCGCACATCCATACCGGCCGAAGCCATGGTGGCGTACTGCGGAAGGGCGTTGCTGCCCTTGTTCACGACCTTTACTGTCATTATTTCTGAGCTTTAGTATATAGGAAAACGGTTATCAGCGCA
This sequence comes from uncultured Bacteroidia bacterium, assembly GCA_902768365.1. Classification (GTDB taxonomy): domain Bacteria; phylum Bacteroidota; class Bacteroidia; order Bacteroidales; family UBA932; genus Cryptobacteroides. Next base: position 43,965 of record CACXKV010000006.1, read on the forward strand.
AATAAGATATTCGGTATCCAGAGGGCAAGCCCGGCCGGCATGGTGCCGGCATATACAAACATCTGGGCAAAGCGCAGGAACAGTATGTAGGAGAAGGCCAGGGCTATGCCTATACCGAGATTCCAGCCTATGCCTCCCCTCTTCTTGCGGGAAGACAGGCACACTCCCATGATGGTAAGGATTATTGCAGAGAAGGGCATGGCGTAGCGGTTATGCAGCTCTATCTCCGCAAACATCACGTTGGCGTCCCCTCGCATGTTCTGAGTGTCTATCAACTGGTTCAGGTCCTTGATAGGCAGGGTCTGCACAGTTTTTTCGTTGCGATAGAAATCTGTCACCGTGAGATCGATGACGGTATCTTTCTTGGCTCCGCTGGAGATGTGGTCTTCCAGGCCGGAAGCATAATCCCGGATGAACCAGTTACGCAGCTTCCAGCACTGCCCTATGCTGTCCCAGACCGCCGTATCGGCCTCCAGCTTGCTCTTCAGCTTATTGTCTTCGATGGTTTCCAGAGTGAACTTGTAGGCGGTATTGTTCCATCGGCTGAAAGACTCCACATAAACGAACTGACCCGGGGCTATCTGGTAGTGGACGTTACGGAATTTCAGGTTCTTGGACTTCACATACTTCTCCTCAAAGGCAGTGCGGACAACGTTGGATTTGGGGATAACATAGAGGTTGAGCCCAAGGGAAAGGGCGGCAATCAGAATAGCACAGGCCACATAGGGCACAAGTATGCGCGCATAGCTTATGCCTCCGGACAGCATGGCGATGAACTCCGAATTCGCAGCCATCCTGGAAGTGAAGAATATGACGGTGATGAACACGAACAGGGGGCTGAACATGTTCATGAAATACGGCACGAAATTGACGTAGTAATCCAGGATGATGGCCTTCAGGGGAGCTTCGTTCTTCACGAAGTAGTCCACCTTCTCGGATATGTCGAAGATTATGACGATGCCGATTATGAGCAGCAGCGCCATGAAGAAGGTGGTAATGAACTTCTTGGATATGTAGAGGTCGAGTTTTCTCATAATCTCTGCGTCAGCTTTGCCACGGCCGCATCTTTCCATGCCGCGAAGTCTCCCTGCTCAATGTGTATGCGCGCCTGGCGCACCAAATCCAGATAGAAAGCGAGGTTGTGCTCGCTTGCTATCATGGCCGCGAACATCTCTCCGGAAATGAAAAGATGGCGCAGGTAGGCCTTGGAGTAAGTATGGTCAACAAAGGATGTGCCGCAAGGGTCCAGAGGGCTGAAATCATCCTTCCATTTCTCGTTCCGCATGTTCATGATGCCGTTCCATGTGAACAGCATGCCATTGCGGCCATTGCGGGTGGGCATGACGCAGTCGAACATGTCTACCCCACGGGCGATTCCCTCGAGTATATTCGCAGGGGTGCCGACTCCCATCAGGTAGCGGGGGCGGTCCTCCGGAAGCAAAGGGCACACCAGCTCCAGCATCTCGTACATCTTTTCAGTGGGCTCCCCTACTGCCAGGCCTCCGATCGCATAGCCGTCTGCCCCGAACTGCACGGCATGATCTACAGCTTCCTTGCGCAGATCCGGATAAACGCAGCCCTGCACGATGGGGAAGAAAGTCTGCTCATAACCATATAGCGGCTCGGTTTCCCGGAAACGCTTTGCGAATCTTTCCAGCCAGCTCTTGGTGAGATTCAGGCTCTTGCGGGCATAGGAATGGTCTGCATCCCCGGGGCAGCATTCATCGAGGGCCATACATATATCCGCGCCGATAATGCGCTGTGTATCAACATTATTCTCGGGAGTGAAAGTGTGGCGGCTACCGTCGATATGGCTCTGGAAGGTGCAGCCTTCAGGCGTGAGTTTGCGAATAGGGCTGAGGCTGAACACCTGGAAGCCGCCGCTGTCGGTAAGGATGGGGCGGTCCCAGTTCTCGAAACGGTGAAGGCCGCCTGCCTGCCGGAGAATTCCCAAGCCTGGACGCAGGTACAGATGATAGGTATTGCCGAGGATAATCTCGGCCTGCACATCATCCTTCAGGTCTTTGTGGTAGACGCCCTTCACGGAGCCGACAGTGCCTACCGGCATGAAAATAGGGGTGCGGATATCCCCGTGACCGGTATGCAGCACACCGCAGCGGGCGCCAGAAGAAAGGTCGGAATGCGTCTTTTCGAATTTCATCTTTCAAAGATAATCAAAATAGAAGAAAAAAGACTAAATTTGTTAGTTGAACATTCAATAGACGCTACAATGAAAAACACTCAACTCAAGTTCAGGCTGGTCCTGATGCTGGTGCTTCAGTATGCCGCATGGGGTGCATACCTCACTTCGCTGGGCCGCTACCTTGGCAACTCCGGCCTGGGGCCGCAGATCAAATGGTTCTTCGCCATGCAGGGCATAGTGTCCATATTCATGCCCACTCTCATGGGCATAGTGGCCGACCGCTTCATACAGGCACAGAAAACCCTGTCCCTCTGCCATGGCCTTGCAGGCCTGTTCATGCTGGGCGCAGGTTTCTACTGCATGAATGCAGGCGGAGCCGTCCAGTTCGCCCCCCTGTTCATCCTCTACAGCCTCAGCGTGGCATTCTACATGCCTACCATCGCCATATCCAACTCCGTGGCTTACAATGCCATGGGCAAGGCGGGAATGGACCCGGTGAAGGAATTTCCTCCTATCCGCGTGTTCGGCACCGTGGGCTTCATCGCCAGCATGCTCATCACCAACTTCGTAAAGATAGGCGGCGTTGCCATGCAGGACAGCTACACCCAGCTCTACTCCTCCGGCATCCTCTCCCTGGTGCTTTGCGCATATGCGCTGAGCATGCCTGAGTGCGAAATCAACCGTGGCGAGTCCAAGAGCCTGGCCGAAGCCTTCGGGCTCAAGGCCTTCACCCTTTTCAAGGACAGCCAGTTTGCAGTGTTCTTCATCTTCAGCATGCTCCTAGGAGCTTCCCTGCAGATAACAAACGGCTATGCGAACACCTTCCTGGGCTCGTTTGCGGCCGATCCCGCACTTGCAGGCACTTTCGCTGTCAAGAACTCCAACGCCCTGATCGCCATCAGCCAGGCCTCCGAAACCCTCTGCATACTGCTGATACCTATCTGCATGAAGAAGTTCGGCATCAAGAAGGTCATGCTCATGGCAATGTTCGCATGGGTGTTCAGGTTCGGTTTCTTCGGAGCCGGCAATCCGGCGTGGCCCGGAGTCCTGCTCTTCGTGCTCAGCTGCATAGTCTACGGTGTAGCATTTGACTTTTTCAACATTTCCGGATCCCTTTACGTCAACGAGAACACCACTCCGGACATCCGCTCCAGCGCACAGGGCGTATTCATGCTGATGACCAACGGACTGGGTGCCACCATAGGCACGCTCGCAGCCGGCAAGGTCGTGGAAGCATTCGATGTATTCAACACCCCTGCCAACTGGTCCACGGTCTGGTATATATTCGCCGGCTACGCATGCGTGGTGGGTATACTCTTCGCCATCCTGTTTAAAGATCCCCAGAAGGCGAAGGCCTAGAAAAGTCTGACGGGTCCCAGTCGAAGTAAGCTTTGCTGGACACACTCCATTTCTCTACGGACACGTAGCCCTTGCAGTTCACGCGTCCGTTTTCGTCTGCAATCCAGGCATGACTCCCGGCATACCTGTAGGGTGAGTATCTGTATATGGCAAGATGCCTCCTGCCCTTGGCCCCGTAGGTTGCGGTGCTGTATGGAGAGACAACTGAATATCCGAACAGCGAAGTGCCGAAAAACGGACCGTTCCCGTGACTGAAATCCGAATTGCTCATCAGATCCCCGTCCCAGTTGGTCTCCAGGAAAGTGCCGTTGGAATGATAGACATATCCATTTGGACCAATGCCGCTCTCGTTGGAATAAAGAGGACCGCCATCCCTTCCCTGATAGGCAAAACTTCCATCTGTTACATCCAGGGTCACATCATCGCTGTGCGGACGGAAGCACAGGCATGTGGTTGTGCCGGAGAAGTACAGGGTTTCTATATAGAGATCCACCCCTACGGGATTGTAATATGTTGATGCATAAGAGCCTACACACGCTTTTACGTATTCATTGCAGTGAGGGTTCAGTTTTCCTACGAATATGGGCACGGCCTCCCCGTATATCGACCGGACGGCCGACGCAGGCAGGTCCCACCTTATCAAGGTAGTGCTATAGCCGGTTATGTAGTCATCAGCTATGCGGCCTTCCACAAAGCGAGTCCCTCCAAACCATGTGCGCCATCCGTCTGCTTCCCTCTCGGAGCGTGACTTCAGGAATCCCTGCGGAATGCCTGAACTTACGCTGGCGACTATGCTGTTCTGCGTGCCCAGGCTAGCCACCGCCGGAAGCGGATCATCCACCCCGGTCATATCGAAGGCCTCTCCAAAGTAAGCATCCCCCTCAAGGGGCCCCAGAACAGGATTGTCGATAATCACGTTGAACTCTGCACTTATGCCGCAGGCAAGCGTCACCCTGTAGGGGAAGCTTTTCCCCACTGCTTCCGTCCAATCTCTTGCAACACCCGCACGGGACCATCGTATCTTATTCACATACAAGCGTTTATCTTCCGTCCCGGCATATATGAAATCCTGCCCGTAAAGAGACGATACCGCCGCTGTCGGTTCTACGGAAACTATGCCGTAGAGGGAATTGAACAAAGCGTCCGAGCCACGCACGGAATACACTCCGGAAAGGCCCTGCAGGTCCAGGTTCACAACATCCCCTAGCACATCCAGAGTCTTGTCTTCCACAGAAATTTCAGGGAAGGCAGAGCTAACGGGAACAGATCCCATCAGGGTTCCGGAGGAATCAAAACAATACAGGGTTCCGCTTCCCGCCGTGAGGGCGGTCAGTCTTACGCCGTTAAGATGGCTTCCGCACACCTTCTCCCCTATGCTGAAAATGGACGTGCTGGTGACACCAGGGCTTTCTGAAAGTGAGAAAGACACATCCTGGGCTGCGTGTGTCTGCGAGTGCAGGAAGACTGTCTTCTGCTCACCTGCGGTAAAGGCGGAGGGGATATCGAAACGGAAATCATCCTTACGCCATGTGTTGGAGGCGCCGTCGTTGCTCAGGATGACGCGGCATGAATAGCTGCTGCCACCCTCGAGGCCTATGGTGCTGCCGTCGTTGGCATAGAAACGGCAAAGCTCGCTGCCGGCACTCACGCTCCCGAATGAATCGAAATCCAGGGTCATCTCTATATATGTAGCATACTGGGTGGAAGCCACAGGTGCATCGGAATATGGCACATCAGTATAATTGGGCAGGCAATACAGGTTTACCGTGCCTCCGTCCTGCAACGTGGCCAGGTCCGCTGCAGATAGCCTGTCCCCAGCCTGGAAAGGAGTGAGAGCATCAGCTTTGAAGTTCTTCAGGCTTCTCCAGGCATATTCACTCACGAACGAAACGGCAGCTGGCGCATTGCACAGTTTCGCCTCCCTTATCCGCACGTTTCCGCCCAGAACAGCTCCGGATGCCGCCAGGGAAGCAGAGAGTTCTGTACTCAAAGCTATGCGGCTCATGGCTCTGCTGAGCGTTATGCTGCTGCTGAGGCCGGTGGAAGTCATACTCAGGTTGCCCTCTCCCAGCATCAGGACCAGCGCGGCCGCACCAGGCGTATAATCCATATAAACAGATACCCTGTCCTGCCAGCCCTGAGGAGGCTGGAGCTCGCGCCCTGCATTGCCTATAACAACCAGGCGGCTGTGTGCGCCGACAGAAGAATCGAAACTCACGGAGCCCGACGTGCGGATGGATAACCCATCAAAATAATGGGACTCGGCCAGCTCGCCGGACGAGGCAAACACCCATACATTCAAATCCCTCACAAGGTTTTCATCAGCAACTGCCGTGCTCTTTGACGTCTCGGAGCAACTCACTGTCAGTGAAATAATTGCAGGTGCCGGCATATCTTCGTCCGCATGCAGTTCACGCACGGCACATCCCCCTGATGCAAACAGTGCCAGGGCCATTATCATCTGTATTAATCTATTCATGGTGCAAGTGTTATTCATTTACAATACCGGAGCCGCCGGACTGCCACGGAGCGATTCCCGTGACCACGTTGATGGAAAGGGGCCTGTCGTCCGGATTGATGCGGACAGCGAGGGAGCAGTCAGCTCCCATCTCCAGATCCACCAACCCGCTCAGCACCCTGTCGTCTATGCACTGGTTCCCGGATGCATCCAGCGTCTGCACCCGGAGGGAAAGGGTATGCCTGCCAGGAAATGCGAAGTATGGAAGGGCGCCATCATCCAGCGTATGCACCGGAGAGCCCGAATAGTCCCAGGATTCCCTGTTGAACATGCTCCCGGCAGTGCCGGAGTAGATGAAAGTCTGTTCGTCCGCATCGGTCAGGCTGACCCACACTACATTGATACTGGCAATATCCAGTTCTCTCTCCCCCAGCCATTCCCAATAGGCAGACATATCAAAGTCCAGTCTGCTGATTTTTGAGCATACATGCTTGAATACCAGCGGGATACCATTTATTTTACTCTGCCGGATATTCTTCGCTGCCAGCCAGTCTACATTGTGATTGGGGTTTTTCACTGTCAGCACGGCGTTTGTGGCCGAGCTGAATATCATTACGGCTGAACCGAACTCCACATCAGCCCCGCTCACCGGCTGATTTGAGTTGTAGCTGACAGCATAGAAGGAATACGTCTTCCCCTCCGGCCAGTAGACCCGGGTGGCATCGGACGGCACATAGCTGCCCGGCGACCCGCTATCCGGAACGGCGTGTCCACCCAGTTCTCCAACCCAACTTCCAAGCATATAATCGTAGGTCAGGTAGTGGAACTCCGGCACTGCCGCCTCATCCGTCGGAATCCCGGCCTTGGTGCCCCTGAATACTACAGGGGCATCAGGCACAGATTCCGCGGAACATCCGCATAGGATGACCAGAATTAAGGATAAGCGTCTCATTTGTTTACGGCAGCGTCATTCTCACATTCCTGACTTCCCAGGCCTCGACAGAAACAGTGAAATTAAGAGGAACTGCAGGGTCGGCAGCAAGATTGACCTTGATATTGCTGGTCTTTCCTGCAACCAGTGCAACCTCTCCGCTGTTTGTGAATGTGCCAGTGTAGTCTCCCTTGGTGAGGGTGTAGGTCACCTGGATAGTGTATGATCCGGGCAGGAGAAGGTAATCGTTATCCCCAACTGTCAGCGGTGCCGACGCCGCACCGCTCTGGCCGGACCAGGTTGATGTTCTCACATTGTAAGTGCCTGATGTCCTGGTTTCCAGCACGCTTATGCCGCCCACTCCGACTTCGTAGCCATTGGCAGATGTTACTTCTACGTTTCCTACCCTTGCCAGGATGTGCGACAGCGTGAGGGAATTCACGTCATTGTAGTTAGGCGAGTAGTTGCTTGTGCAAACCACATCGGAACTGCTGTCCACGGTGACCCAGGGGCCGTCCGCACTGAAATTCAGCGGTGCGTTGGATGCATAGAAGTGGTAGGACGGATCTGTGGAAGGCCAGTATTTCCCGGTGGTATACTGCCCGGAAGAAGCATTCTTGGTTGCTGTGACGCTCCACTGCTGGGTTTCAGCGCCGGCACTTCCGGTTGTGGCCATCAGGTTGAACGATTCGAGATTGTCCCTGTTCACTTCGGTTATCTTTGTTGCGATGAATGCGCCCCCGTAGTTCACGTCAAAACAAATCTCCTTCTCTTCTTCTGAGCTGAATTCCTGCGCAGAACTTACGCGCATCTCTTTTGAACAAGCCGCCGCGCACAGCGCAAACAGCATTAGCATTGTAGTTTTTTTCATGATTTACATAATAATTTTAATTGTTTCTGAATTATCCCACTCCTCAACCTCAATCGTAAAACTTGCCGCGGCCAGGTCCACCCCAAGCATGATGTCCTTCAGGTCCGGAGACGACCAGTCATATCCCAGCATCCGCATAATCATTCCCAGTTTCTGACGGGTTACCAGACTGCCATCCGAATGATAGATCTCCAGCATCAGCGAATCGTCCAGCTGACGGGGCACGCGCGCCCGATAGACATGCCCGGGCTCCTTCGGGGGGCTATAGTCGAACTCTCCCCGATGGGGCTTTCCCCCAGGCAGTTCATATCCGTCCACGTTGCCAAGAAGCCGGAAAGAGAACTCATAGTCCTCCGGCACATCACCTCTTACCTGCATGATTATCTCGGCGAAATCCTTATGCAGCGGAAGCCCTGCCTCTCCTTCCTCTCCGTGGATAAAGACTCTGCCATGCCCGGAATAGACATTATCGCTGCAGCAGCCCATGGGGATGGCCAGCACTGCTCCGTTGAGCGACATCTCGTCTACCCCGCAGAAGACATCCACATACACCTGCTCATTGCGCGGCACCTCCAGCACCAGGTCTCCCCTGTGCTCGAAACAGGAGAATTCCCGGCTGCCGAAATCCAGGCTGCTCTGCAGGTCCGTAGCCACGTTGCAGGTCAGGTTACCCTTGCAGCCTTCTGCCACATATCCATCGGAATACACCACGCACCACGCCGGGCAGAAGCCCCTGTCTTCCTTCACAGAGCAAGCAGCCAAAGCCAGTATCGCGAACAGCAAACTCAACTTTTTCATTGGTCGTAAAGATTTAAGTTATAATGGTTTATAAGCGTCGCTATTTCCGGATCCAGGCTTCCGCGGAAAACATAGTTACGATCCGCGGAGCATGCATTCAGATAGTGCTGCACGGCATTCCTGTCTTCTCCGAAACGGGAGTAGAGGATAGCCATCAGGTACTCCGTCTGCGGGGAACTGTCCAAACGGCTGAGAATATCCATGGCGCTGCGGTTCCTGCCCAGCGAAACGAATGCTACGGCAGTATTGTAGTCCCTGTATGGCAGGAGGAGTTCGAGGGCATGCTCGTAGTTCCTGTCCTGCAGGGCCTGCACTCCCATGCGGTACACCGTATCGGGGATGGTGGTGTGGATGGTATCCTTCACCATGCCCTTGCGGTGCAGGTGGAAGTCGAAACGCACCATACGCAGCCTGGGGTAGAAGTCCTTTCGCAGATGGGCATAGCTTCCGAGCTGGCGGAGAGCCGCCTCCCTTGCATCCAGATCCCTGATTTCCAGGTGCTTAAGCACAAGCTCCCTGTCGGCAGGAGCCATAGTGGTGTCAGTTTCCACAAGATGCGATAGAAGGCGCCAGTTCTCGCCGCCTCCGTGCGAGACGAAATCCACTTTTGGGATGTCTCCGGCAATCCGGAGGCTGTCGATGAGGAAGTCGGTGTAGTTGGAGAAGAAAGCCGAAGCGGCCCCGGCCCGGCGCAAGGCGAGCGACCTGTTCGCCGCCGCGGCACCCTCCGGGGACGCGTAGGCAGTAATCACTACGGAATCCAGGTCGAACTTGTCGTTTTCCAGGATGTCCTTGATATTGCCCTTGATGCGGCCCATCTCGGACGCATTCATGCCGAGGTCTTCCCGTATATCCGACTTCCCCGCCCCGAATTCGATGTAGCAGGACGTGTTCGCCTCAACCCGGCGCGATACCACTTTTGTGAGAAATCGCTCGCGCACGTCTGCAAAGCTCGAAAGGGAGCTTATGTAGAATGTAAGCATCCCCGGGCTGGGAAGGGAACACAGCATCCTGTCTTCCTCGTATACCTCCCCCGATAGCTCTATCTCCACCTTCTTCAGCAATGGGCGTGTGTGGATGGTCTGCACGTAGCTGTAGGTAATATCCCCTTCAGGGGCAACCACGACCGTGTCCAGGCGCAGTGCTTCTGTGCGGATGGGAGCCTTCACATAGCGGCGGAACATCTTGTCCTTGCGGCCGGCTTTCCTCTCATTGAGGCGCTTGCGTATATGGTCGGTGTAGTGCTCCACCGCCTCATTCCCGGAAATTCCGAATGCGCTGGTCCACATTTCGTCGCTTACCCGGGAACTGTCCTTGCGGAAAGCATAGAGTTCCGGCATATTACGCCTCAGGAAAAGCTCCAGTTCGCTTTTGCGGATAAAGTAGGATGTGTCCGTCACTATCCCTTCCACGAATCTCGCGTACCTTTCATAACCCCGCAATTGGGCCGCCCTGTACTGCGAACCGGTGATGTAGACAGGATCCAGAGGCACTTTCTCCCCCATGATGTGCATTATGGGCAGCATCCTGAGTTGCCAGCGGCTGTCGGTAAGGTCGGCCGGGATGCTGATGTCGAATCTCAGGTCCACCACTCCGTTCCTCTCTGCCACATTCCTGAAGGTTGCCACCACCACCGACGGCAGTATCACGTCGCTTGCCACCATGTCCCCGTTTTCGTCGCGGACGGCCTTCATTATAATAAGGTCCTTCCCATCCGCGTCCTTGATCATCATGGTATCGCTCACCAGGCGCTCCACAGGCACATCCGGCACAGGGGCTGCATCTGCCAGGGCCAGGCCCGGAACGTATGCACCGGACCGGACCGACTCCATCTTCCGCGCAGGTCCGCAATAGCAGAGTGCAGCGCAGAGGATGAGCAGCAGACTACATTTCGCAAGGGAACGCATCTTCGTCGTCGATGATAGTGAGTTTGCTGGCCTGGATTTCCGTAGAATAATGCTCCTGCCCGTCCATTCCCGTGAACTTATTATAACGGATACGGCCGGTTACCCACACTTTGTCTCCCTTCTTGAGTTTCTCGAGCCCGCTTATACGCTTGCCCTCCCACGCATTTACGTTATGCCATTGGGTGTCGATGACGGCTCCGCCGCTGCGGTCCGTGTAAGCCAGGTTGGTGGCCACCGTAAACCGCGCCACCTTCTTGCCTCCGACCTCCTGGAGCTTGACATTCCCCACAAGGCCTCGCAATTCAATTTTGTTGATCTGTTCCATATTCTTTGGTTTTTTGGTCCGATGCAAAGGTGGCGCATCGGCACGCCCTCGCCAAAGAAATGCGGCAAACAATCGCCTTAATATATGTTTCTGCTGACGATTGTGTGTTTTAAAGAGGCCATAAAAAAAATCTTTTGGTTTGCCTAAACTTTAATTTATTTAAGTTTGCCGATATTATTTGGAGTTTCAGTGCCTCCGGTGCACCTTTGCAGCAAAAAAAACGATTATGACGGATACTGAAAACGTGAGGCGCTGCCTCAACTGCGGAGGCCCGGTGAAAGGGAGGTCCGACAAACTGTTCTGCTGCGGCAGATGCAAGAACGAATGGCACAACAAGATGACAGGAAGCGAAAAGCGCAAGCGCGAAAGGGTGTTCAGCGCCCTGTGGAGGAATTACAAGCTTCTGGAGATGATGCTTGAGGGCGAGGAGCACATCCCGGAAATCGCCACCCTGGTGGCCGAGGGCTTCCGTCCGGAATTCATCACCGGATACCAGAGACTTCGTTCCGGAAGGGAGGAGTACAGATGCTTCGATATCAGCTATAATAAAACAGAAGCCCGCCTGTACAACATCAGGCGGGCTCCGGAACTCTTGTAAAATAGACTATTCCACTTCGGGTGCCTCAGTGGTGATGACATCTTTCACGAAGGTGTCGTAGTCTTCTTCGGAAATCATATTGCAGGTGCCGTTGATCTGGGCGCCCATCTCCACCTGAATACGGCGCACATGGATGTTACCGTTGACTGCGGCGGTAGATTTGAGGGAGAAGGTATCCTTCACATATACATCTCCCTCTATTTTTCCCCAGAAATCCACATTCTCGCATGCGAGAGTGCCGGTAAGCGAGGCTTCTTCCCCGACCACCACACGGCCCTTTGAATAAACTTTGCCCTGCACATTACCGTCCACGCGGATATCGGCTACAGATGAGATCTCTCCCTTGATGGCGGTGCCGGAGGAAATGTGGCTCACATTGTTGGCATCCACCTGGGTTGTAGGTTTGCTGATGTAGTTCATATCGTTCTTGTTTTATATTATTCGATTAAAGGTCCCGGCCGTGGCAGTTCTTGTACTTCTTTCCGCTGCCGCAGGGGCAGGGATCGTTGCGGCCTATCTTCTTGTCCACGCGCACAGGCGTGTTGGCCCTCTGCTCACCGTTCGTGGTGAGATCCTGGCGGCCCGCCTGAAGGGTAGACATATCCTGCCTCGGGCGCATTGCAGGGCGGTTTCCCGCCTCGGAAGCATCCCGCAGGGGCACGAAGGCGCGCAGCAGGAAGCTCAGCACATCCTGGTTCAGGGATTCCAGCATCTGGGCAAAGAGGTTGTAGCTCTCGAGTTTATATACCACGATAGGATCCTTCTGCTCGTATGATGCGTTCTGGACGCTCTGCTTGAGGTCGTCCATGTCGCGCAGGTGCTGCTTCCAATGCTCGTCTATCTGGTAGAGGATGATGTTCTTGCTCAGGGTCTTACCCACCTCGCGGCCTTCGCTGTTGTAGGCCTTCTCGAGGTTGACGGACACGGTCATGGTCTTGCGGCCGTCCGAGATGGGGATAGCGATGTTCTGATACATCGAGCCCTGTTTCTCGTACACGTTCTTGATAATCGGGGAAAGCTTCTCCACCAGCACGTCCATACGGCGGGAGTACACCTCCTGCATGTGCTTGATGAGGGCGCTCACCAGTTCATCCTGCTTGGCCTTGGAGTAGAACTCGGCATCGAAGCCGGCATCGATGGAGAGCTTTGCCATGAGGGTCTCCTGGAATGAGTCGTAATCCATGCCCTGGCACTGCTCGATGATGAGCGAGGCGGTGTCTATCATCATGTTGCTGAGGTCGATTTCCACCTTCTCGCCGCTGATTGCATTGCGGCGGCGGGAGTAGATGGCCTCGCGCTGGTAGTTCATCACATCGTCGTATTCGAGCAGGCGCTTGCGGATGCCGAAGTTGTTCTCCTCGACCTTCTTCTGGGCACGCTCGATAGTGGAAGACAGCATCGAACTTTCGAGAGCCTCATCATCTTTCATTCCAAGGCGATCCACTATGCCGGCGATGCGCTCAGAGCCGAACAGGCGCATGAGCTTGTCTTCCAGGGAGATGTAGAATACGGACGAACCCGGATCCCCCTGACGTCCGCTTCGGCCTCGGAGCTGACGGTCCACACGGCGGCTGTCGTGGCGCTCGGTGCCTATGATGGCAAGGCCACCGGCGGCCTTGACTTCGGGTGAAAGCTTGATATCGGTACCACGGCCTGCCATGTTGGTGGCGATGGTCACGGTGCTGCTCTGACCTGCCTGGGCAACGATTTCCGCCTCCCTGGCATTCTCCTTGGCATTCAGCACATTATGGCGTATGCCGCGCATCTTGAGCATGCGGCTCAGCAGCTCGGAAGTCTCCACATCGGTGGTACCCACAAGCACCGGCCGGCCCTCGGAAGAGAGCTCGACTATACGCTGGATAACGGCAGCATACTTGGCTTTCTTGGTCTTGTAGATAAGGTCGTCCTGGTCGTCACGGATGACGGGGCGGTTGGTGGGAATCACCATCACGTCCAACTTGTAGATGCTCCAGAACTCACCCGCCTCGGTTTCGGCGGTACCGGTCATGCCGGAAAGCTTGTGATACATCCTGAAGTAGTTCTGGAGGGTGATGGTTGCAAAAGTCTGTGTAGCAGCCTCGACCTTCACGTTCTCCTTGGCTTCTACAGCCTGATGCAGGCCATCGCTCCAGCGGCGTCCTTCCATCACGCGGCCCGTCTGCTCATCCACGATCTTGATCTTGCCGTCCACTATGATGTAGTCGACATCCTTCTCGAACATCGTGTACGCCTTGAGCAGCTGGTTCACGGTGTGGATGCGTTCGCTCTTGAGGGAGAAGTCCTCCATGAGGGCATCCTTGCGCTGCTGTTTTTCTTCGAGTGAGAGGCCTCCGGCATTCTGGATGGCCGCGATGCCGCTGCCCACGTCCGGGATGACGAAGAAATCCTCGTTGCCCACGGCGTTGGCGAGCACCTCATGGCCCTTATCCGTCATATCCACGGAATGGAGCTGCTCGTTGATCACGAAATACAGGGGGTCGGTAACCACCGGCATCTCGCGCTCGTTATCCTGCATATAGAAATTCTCTGCCTTCTGCAGGAGGACCTTCATGCCCTGTTCACTCAGGAACTTGATGAGGGGAGAATACTTGGGAAGGCCCTTATGGGCACGCAGGAGAAGCTTTCCACCCTCCTGCTCATCACCTGCTGCGATTGCCTTCTTGGCATCGTTCAGCACCTGGTTCACAAGCTGGCGCTGGGCCTGATAGAGGCGCTCCACATAGGGGCGGAACTCCATGTACTGGCCGTCGTCTTCCGACTGTGCCACCGGACCGGAAATGATGAGAGGGGTACGGGCGTCATCGATGAGAACGGAGTCCACCTCGTCCACTATGGCATAGTGATGTTTGCGCTGCACGAGGTCATCGGAGTTGATGGCCATATTGTCGCGCAGGTAGTCGAAACCGAATTCGTTGTTGGTGCCGAAGGTGATGTCGCATTCATAGGCCCTGCGACGGGCGTCGGAGTTGGGCTGATGCTTGTCGATGCAGTCCACGCTGAGGCCGTGGAACATGTAGAGGGGCCCCATCCACTCGGAGTCACGCTTGGAAAGGTAATCGTTGACGGTAACCACGTGAACGCCTTTTCCCGCAAGTGCATTCAGGAACACGGGGAGGGTTGCCACCAGGGTCTTACCTTCACCGGTTGCCATTTCCGCAATCTTGCCCTCATGGAGGGCGATACCGCCTATGAGCTGCACATCGTAGTGCACCATGTCCCAGGTAATTTCATTGCCGCCGGCAACCCACTTGTTGTGGTAGACGGCCTTGTCGCCATCAATGGTGACAAAGTCGTGCGTTGCGGCAAGGGTGCGGTCGAAGTCGTTGGCCTGCACCTCGATGGTTTCGTTCTGAGCAAGGCGGCGGGCGGTGGACTTGACTATGGCGAATGCCTCCGGGAGGATTTCAGTAAGCGCCTTCTCGATGGCTTCATCCTCGTCTTTCACTAGTTTGTCCGACTCCGTGGCGAGTTTCTCTTTTTCGGAAACGGGTATGTTTTTGTCCAGTTCGAGCTTGATTTCCGCGATACGGTCCTCAAAGGGCTTTTCAACCTCCCTCAGATGGGAGCGAAGCTTAGCCGAATGGGCACGGAGCTCGTCTGCTGACAATTTGTCAATTTCGTCGTATGCTGCAAGGATCTTGTTCAGAAGCGGTTTGACTGCCTTGTAGTCGCGGTCGGCCTTGGATCCGAACAATGCTTTGATAACGTCTGCTAATGCCATATTTATAATAATAGTGTAGTCTGCAAATTTAAGTATAATATTGGCTATTACAAAAATTTTGCCTATGTTTGCATCCACATTTGCAGGATTAGCACATCGGTAGTGCATTGGCTTCCCAAGCCAAGGAGGAGGGTTCGACTCCCTTATCCTGCTCGAGAGCAGGATTATTATTCTTTAAGGGCTCAAATATCATAATCTATAATCCGTAAGTTTCTGGAGGCCGGGGAGGCCGTAGTATGATTCTACCACATCGCCCCGGAGCCACACCTGGCGGCCGAGAAGCGACGGATTGTCTACCAGATTGAGGGCTCCGCGGATATCTCCCGAAGCCAGTTGCACGCTCAGGCACTTGTCCCTGTCCTTGCAGGAAGGCACATCGGCCAGAACCAGATTGGTGCGCGAAGAGAAGGGTCCCTCGAACGAACAGGATTTCGAGGAGAGATCCCCTCCCACGATGTATCCGCACACCCACACATCCTTCGCCCCTGCCATTCCCCTGGCAGCCCCGACACTCACCGATTCGGGCACCACAGGCACCGGATCATCACCCCCGGAGCTGCTCCCGTCCCATGCGATTTCGGCAGATGACCACAAGCGTACCGTATCTATGCGCACTACCACGTTTACGCCCGTCACCGGCACCGCCCTGGGCATGCTCTCGGCCACTGTCAGGCGGAGTGTCAGGATTTCTGCCGGGCGCAATTCCAGGCTGTGCACGGTGGATGTCTTTCCGCCACGGTTCAGAAGTATAGCCACCCGTCCGGGCTGGAAATAGGCGGTTCTGGTTTCACCAAAGCCGAAAGCCAGCGTTCCGGCCGCAGAACGCAGGAACAGCGCAGCATCCTTGTAGGTGGCAACGAACTTTTCGTCAAGCTTCAGCCTGATTCCGGCATTCAGCTGGCAGACAGATAGTTCCACATCCGCCACCTGCCCCTCAGAAAGGGTCAGGCTGCGGGTATCGCCAAACTGCGGACAGTCATACTCAGGATCCTTGAAAGGGGTGGAAAGCATGGAGATGGCATATCTTCCGGGCTCCAGTTCGAACTCGTCCGGTCTCGAACCCCACAAACCCTGGAAAACAGTCTTTCCTTCAGAAGATGTAATGCTGAGGATGTAGCTGCCGGTGTCGAAAGGGTCGGCAGTTGCTTTTGTGGATGTGATGGATTCCCCATCAGGCGCCAGGTTCAGGCGCAGCACAGCGGGCTCTACGGCCGCAGGCACAGGAGCAAGACAAGAAGGGGCAAGGTTCAGCGCAGCAAGAAGTGCGCAGGCAGGAAAAAAGGCTTTCGTTTTCATAAGGCATTTTTTCCTGCAATAATATAGAAAGGAAACTTAAAAATATCCCCTGAAACCTATCATAAAGTACGTTTTTTTAAGTTTTCGCATATGCAAACTTAAAAAAAACGACATCCCGGGACATAAATAATTCACGGGGACCCGCATCACTGCGAGCACCCCGCTACTTAACCTAAACTTAAACTATGAAAAACTTCACGGCAAATTTATACATTTTTTCTTACATTTGCACCAATCATATCAACAAAACAATGAGAATTATCAAATTACTGCTCATCGCGGCCCTCGCAAGTGTGGCCGCCGTTTCCTGCTGCAAGTACGAAAAGGTGGCAGGAGACCCCATGAATGCTAAAATCTACACCCTGGACAACGGCCTCAAGGTCTACATGACCGTCAATAAAGAAGAACCCCGTATCCAGACATTTATCGCAGTGCGCGTAGGCGGAAAGAACGACCCTAAGGAAACCACCGGCCTCGCCCACTACTTCGAACACCTCATGTTCAAAGGTTCCGAGCAGTTCGGTACCCAGGATTATGCCGCAGAAAAGCCCTATCTGGACCAGATAGAGCAGCTCTACGAGCAATACCGCACCATCACCGACCCCGAAGAGCGCAAGGCCCATTACAAAAAGATCGACTCAGTGAGCTTCCTGGCATCCCAGATCGCCATCCCCAACGAGTACGACAAGATGATGAGCATGATAGGTGCCCGCGGCACCAACGCATGGACCTCCTACGACGAGACCGTCTACACCGAGGACATCCCTTCCAACCAGGTGGAAAACTGGGCGAAGATCCAGGCAGACCGCTTCCGTCACAACGTCATCCGCGGTTTCCACACCGAGCTTGAGGCGGTTTACGAGGAGTACAACATGAACCTCACCAGCGATGGCCGCAAGATGTATGAATCCATCTATCAGGGTCTCTTCCCCCATCATCCCTACGGCACCCAGACCGTTCTGGGCACCCAGGAGCAGCTGAAGAACCCTTCCATCACCAACATCAAGCGCACTTTCAATACCTACTACCGCCCGAACAACATCGCAATCTGCCTCTCCGGCGACTTCAACCCCAAGGAGGCGGTAAAGATCATCAAGAAGTACTTCGGCGACTGGGAGCCCAATCCGGACATCCCCAAGCTCGAGTATGAGCCCGAACAGCCCATCACCGAGCCCGTAGTCAAGGAAGTCAAGGGCCTCGAGGCCGAGATGTTCGCCATGGGATGGAGGCTTCCCGGCGCCACCGATCTCAAGACCACAGCCGTCTCCGAGATTGCATCCAGCATCCTCAGCAATGGCCAGGCCGGCCTCATCGACCTGGATGTGAACCAGCAGCAGAAGGCCATGTACCTCTATGCAGGAACCAACACCCAGCCGGACTACAGCTTCTTCATGGCTATGGGAATGCCCAAGCAGGGCCAGACCCTGGATGAGGTGAAAGACCTTGCCCTTGAAGAGATTTCAAAGCTCCGCGCCGGAGAGTTCGACGAGGAACTCATCACCTCCACAATCAATAACATCCGCCTGCAGAAGATGCGTCAGCTCGAGAACAACCGCGCCCGTGCGAACATGTTCGTAGATGCATTCATCGCCGGCATAGACTGGAAGGATGCCGCCCTCGACATCGAGCGCTACAGCAAGGTGACCAAGCAGGATGTGGTGGACTTCGCCAACGAATACCTGAAGGACAACAACTATGTAATCTCCTACAAGCGCCAGGGAGTGGATGACAGCCAGAAGAAGATCGAGGCTCCGGCCATCACCCCCATCGCTACCAACCGCGACAAGCGCAGCGCCTTCCTCGATGAAATTGCCGCCAGCGAGGTGAAGCCCATCGAGCCCGTATTCGTGGACTTCAACAAGGATATGAAGAAGTTCGCCCTCTGCGAAGGTGTGGACGTGCTCTACAAGAAGAATCAGCTCAACGACATCGCTACGGTGCAGTTCGTGTTCAACCGCGGCATCGAAGAAATGCCCGTGCTTAACTACGCCTTCGACTACATCTCCTACCTCGGCACCCCTGAACTCAGCAGTCAGGATATAGCCCGCAAGATGTACGACCTCGCATGCAACTTCAACATGGGTTCCGGCGCCCACAGCACCACCATGACCATCACCGGCCTCAGCGAGAACATTCCCGAAGCCGTGAAGCTTATGGAAGACCTGCTCTTCAACGCTGTCGGCGACGAGGCTATCCTCGCCAACTGCAAGTTCGATGCAATGAAGGGCCGCGTTGATGCAAAGGCCAGCCAGCGCGCCTGCTTCAACTCTCTCCAGCGCTACCTGTTCTACGGCCCCGAATTCGTCAAGAACACTACCATGAGCAACGAGGCAGTGATGGCCCTCAGCTCCGATGAGCTTCTTGCCGCAGCCCGCGAGCTGGCAGGTAAGGGTCATGAGATCCTCTACTATGGCCCCGCTTCCGAGCAGGAGCTTAAGAAGATGCTTTCCGACTGCCACAAAGTTGGCGAGAACCCTGAGCCTCTTGCAGAGAAGTTCACCAAGCGTCTGCCCAGCGACAAAGCCCAGGTGGTGGTCGCCCCCTACGATTCCAAGCAGTTCCAGTATGTGCAGTACACCGACCTGGGCGGCAGCTTCGATGCCTCCCTCGCCCCCGGCGTGGAAATCTACAACGAATACTTCGGTGGCGGCATGAACAGCATTGTGTTCCAGGAGATGCGTGAGGCCCGAGGCCTTGCCTACAGTGCTTTCGCCAACCTCAGCGAACCCACAGATCCCGTGAACGGATACATGTTCTACGCCTACATCGCCAGCCAGAACGATAAGTTGCGCGCAGCTTCCGAAGGATTCAAGGATATCATCGAGAACATGCCTGAAAGCGAATCGGCATTCGCCATCGCCAAAGACGGTCTCCTCTCCAGGATGCGCACCAAGCGCGTCACCGGCATGTCTGTGCTGAACACCTACCGTGACTGCCGCCGCCTCGGCCTGAGCGAACCCACCGACAAGGCTGTGTTCGAGGCCGTGCAGGGCATGACCCTGGAAGATGTGAAAGCCGCCCAGCAGAAGTGGGTTGCCGGACGCAACTACGTGTATGCCATCCTCGGCGATCCCGCCGACCTGGATCAGAACTTCCTCAAGACCCTCGGCCCGGTGAAGCAGGTTACGCTGGAAGAAGTATTCGGGTACTAATCTTTAACTCCGATAAAACGAAAAAGGACAGGCTTTTACCTGTCCTTTTTCGTACCCCCGAGGCGAATCGAACGCCTATCGTCGGAACCGGAATCCGAAATTCTATCCATTAAACTACAGGGGCATTGCCGAATTGCCAGCAAAGCGGCAAAATGGACTGCAAATATACCATTTTTTTGGTTATATTTGTAGACTTAAACCTAAATCGGATATGAAGGCATACGTTTTCCCCGGACAGGGGGCCCAGTTTCCCGGAATGGGCAAAGAACTCTACGAAAGCAGTCCCGAGGCAAAAGCCTTGATGGACAAGGCAAATGATATACTCGGATTCAACATTACAAACATAATGTTCAACGGCACGGATGAAGAGCTTCGCGCTACCAAAGTGACGCAGCCCGCCATCTTCATCCACTCCGTCGCACTCGCCCTCTGCACCCCCGGTCTTGAAAAGCCGGATATGGTGGGTGGCCACTCCCTTGGCGAATTCTCCGCACTCGTGGCGGCCGGAGCCGTCAGTTTCGAAGACGGACTCAGGCTTGTGGCCGTGCGTGCGAACGAGATGCAGAAATGCTGCGAGAAGGTGCCAGGCACCATGGCCGCCATCATCGGCCTGCCGGACGACACAGTCGAGAAAGTCTGCGCCGAGGTTCCCGGCATAGTTATCCCCGCCAATTTCAACTGCGACGGGCAGATAGTCATCTCCGGAGAGAAAGAGGCCGTGCTCGCCGCGTGCGACGCCCTGAAGGCCGCCGGCGCAAAGCGCGCCCTTCCCCTCGCGGTGGGTGGAGCCTTCCACTCCCCGCTCATGGAACCCGCCCGCGCCGAGCTCGCAAAGGCCATCGAAGCCACCGAGGTCAAGGCACCCCGCTGCCCTATCTACCAGAATGTGACGGCCCTGCCCGAAACCGACCCCGTCCGCATTAAAGACAACCTTCTCAAGCAGCTCACCAGCCCGGTACGTTGGACCCAGAGCGTGAAGAACATGCTCGCCGACGGCGCGGCTGAGTTCACCGAACTTGGCCCCGGCACCGTGCTGCAGGGCCTCGTGAAGCGCATCAGCGGCGCGGCCGGCGTGGAAGTGGCAATCAACGGCATCAGCTGACAACTACATAATTTATCGATAAAATATGGCTAAAGAAAAAAAATTCATCACTTGTGACGGTAACACCGCGGTTGCAGGCATCGCATATCTCTTCAGCGAGCACGCGGCCATCTACCCTATCACACCCTCATCTCCCATGGCAGAGAACATCGACGAATGGGCTGCCCACGGGAAGAAGAACCTTTGGGGCGAGACCGTAAAGGTCACGGAGCTTCAGAGTGAAGGCGGCGCTTCGGGAACAGTGCACGGTTCCCTCCAGGCAGGCGCCCTCACCACCACCTACACCGCCTCCCAGGGTCTTCTGCTGATGATTCCGAACATGTACAAGATCGCGGGCGAAATGCTTCCCGCAGTCTTCCACGTGTCCGCCCGCGCGCTCGCTTCGCACGCACTTTCCATCTTCGGCGACCATCAGGACGTGATGGCATGCCGCCAGACCGGCTTTGCCATGCTGGCCTCCGGTTCCGTGCAGGAAGCACAGGACCTCGCCGCCGTGGCACATCTCTCCGCCATCAAGAGCAGCATTCCTTTCCTTCACTTCTTCGACGGATTCCGCACCAGCCATGAGATCCAGAAGATCGAGGCCATCGACGAGGATGACCTCCGCAAGATGGTGAGCACCAAGGCTTTGCAGCAGTTCCGCGAGAGGGCTCTCAACCCCGACGCCCCTGTTACC
Organism: uncultured Bacteroidia bacterium; assembly: GCA_902768365.1. Taxonomy (GTDB): domain Bacteria; phylum Bacteroidota; class Bacteroidia; order Bacteroidales; family UBA932; genus Cryptobacteroides. The sequence continues at coordinate 65,302 of CACXKV010000006.1, forward strand.
CGCGGCACCGCCCAGAACGGCGACGTCTACTTCCAGGCCGTGGAATCCCGCAACAAGGTTTATGACGAGGTTCCCGATGTGGTAGCCCGTTACATGGGCGAGATCGGCGAAGCCACCGGACGCATCTACCGTCCCTTCGACTACTATGGCGACGCCAAGGCTGAGAACATCATCATCGCAATGGGTTCGGTCACCGAGACCATACGCGAGACCATAGACTACCTCAACGGCCAGGGACGCAAGTACGGCCTCGTGTCCGTCCACCTCTATCGTCCTTTCAGCACCAAGTATCTCCTGAAGGCCATCCCCGCCTCCGTCAAGAAGATCGCTGTTCTCGACCGCACCAAGGAGCCCGGCTCCCTCGGCGAGCCCCTCTATCTGGACATCAAGGCAGCCTATCAGGGCGTTGCGGATGCTCCGCTCATCGTCGGCGGCCGCTACGGCCTGTCCAGCAAGGACACCACTCCCGCCCAGATCATCGCGGTTTACGACAACCTCGAGCTGAAGGCCCCCAAGAACGACTTCACCATCGGTATCGTGGACGACGTCACCTTCAAGAGCCTCCCCACCAAGGGTGAGATTTCCATCGTGAAGCCCGGCACCACCGAGTGCAAATTCTTCGGACTCGGATCCGACGGCACCGTGGGCGCCAACAAGAATACCATCAAGATCATCGGTTCCCACACCGACCTCTATTCCCAGGCCTACTTCGACTACGACTCCAAGAAGTCCGGCGGCTACACCTGCAGCCACCTCCGCTTCGGCAAGGAGCCCATCCGCGCACCTTATCTGGTATCCACTCCGGACTTCGTCGCGTGCCACGTTCCTTCCTATCTGCAGAAGTACGACGTGCTGAAGGGCATCAAGGAAGGCGGCAGCCTCCTGCTCAACTCCCTCTGGGACGAGGCTGAAACCCTCGAGCGCATCCCCGACAACGTCAAGAGCGTCATCGGCAAGAAGCACATCAAGCTCTATATCATCAACGCCACCAAGATCGCGGCAGAAATCGGCCTCGGCGGACGCACCAACACCATCCTCCAGAGCGCATTCTTCCGCATCACCGGCATCATCCCCGCAGAGGATGCAGTCAAGTACATGAAGGATGCCGCCCTCAAGAGCTACGGCAAGAAGGGCGAGAACATCGTCAACATGAACTATGCAGCCATCGACCGCGGCGGAGAGTATATCGAAGTGAAGGTTCCCGCAGAGTGGGCATCCATCACCGCCAAGTTCGAGAATCCCGGCAAGGCACGCCTGGCTCCTTCGTTCGTGAAGGAAATCGCCGACGTGGTGAACGCCCAGGAAGGTGACACCCTCCCTGTGAGCGCATTCCTCCCCTATGCCGACGGCACCATGCCCGCAGGCACTTCCGCATACGAGAAGCGCGGCGTGGCAGTCACCGTGCCCGTCTGGAACGGCGACACCTGCATCCAGTGCAACAACTGCGCATTCGTCTGCCCTCACGCAGCCATCCGTCCTTTCCTGCTCGATGCTTCCGAGGCAGATGCAGCGGCGGCCGCCGGCGTCAAGTTCGTCGATGGCAAGGCCAACCTTAAGGACTACAAGTTCGTCATGGGAGTTTCCGTGGCCGACTGTACCGGTTGCGGCAACTGCGTCGATGTCTGCCCCACCAAGCCCGAAAAGAGCCTGGCAATGAAGGACTACACCGAGCATGTGGCCGACCAGGAAGTTTACGACTACCTCAACGCCAAGGTCGGATACAAGACTCCTCTCGATCCCAAGAGCAATCTCAAGGCCGCCCAGTTCAGCCAGCCGCTGTTCGAGTTCTCCGGTGCCTGCGCAGGTTGCGGCGAGACCCCTTACATCAAGAACATCACCCAGCTCTTCGGCGACCACATGATGATCGCGAACGCTACCGGATGCTCTTCGATCTACGGCGCCTCCTTCCCTGCCTCTCCTTACTGCACCAACGCACAGGGCCACGGTCCCGCATGGGCCAACTCCCTGTTCGAGGACTTCTGCGAGTTCGGCCTGGGTATGCACCTTGGTTCCGAGCGCATCCGCGAGACTGTCGCTTCGCTCATGCAGAAGGGTCTGGAGTGCACCAAGTGCTCCGACGAGATGAAGGCTCTCTACCAGAAATGGCTGGACAACCGCAACGACTACGCAGTCACCCGCGAGGTGGCCGACAAGCTCGTTCCCCTTATGGAGAAGTGCGGTTGCGACGTGAGCAAGGCCCTGCTCGAGCTCAAGCACTACATTCCTTCCCGCAGCCAGTGGATCTTCGGCGGTGACGGTGCTTCCTACGATATCGGTTACGGCGGACTGGACCACGTGCTTGCCAGCGGCGAGAACGTGAACATCCTCGTGCTCGATACCGAGGTCTACTCCAACACCGGCGGACAGTCCTCCAAGGCTACCCCTGCAGGCGCAATCGCCAAGTTCGCTGCCAGCGGCAAGAAGATACGCAAGAAGGATCTAGGCATGATGGCCATCAGCTATGGCTATGTCTATGTTGCCCAGGTGGCAATGGGTGCAAGCCCCGTCCAGTACATGAACGCCATCAAGGAAGCAGAGGCTTACGACGGCCCGTCACTCATCATCGCATACGCTCCTTGTATCAACCATGGTCTGAAGGCCGGCATGGGCCTCAGCCAGAAGGAGGAGAAACTCGCGGTGGAATGCGGCTACTGGCACCTGTATCGCTACAACCCGACTCTCGAAGGCACCGACAAGAATCCGTTCAGCCTGGACAGCAAAGAACCCGACTGGACCAAGTTCCAGGACTTCCTGAAGGGCGAAGTTCGTTTCGCATCTTTGTATAAGCTCTTCCCCGAGCGCGCAGATGAACTGCTGCAGAAGACCGAAGAGTTCGCAAAGGTACGACTCGAGACCTACAAGAGACTGGCCGGCAAGTAGTTGCTGCTTTAGTTGAAAACGGCCGGACATCACTTCGCGATGCCCGGCCGTTTTTCTTCACCCCCTCCCGTGGAGGATTCACCCTCGTGGTCAAATTAGGCCGCTGGTGACCACGAACTCCCTCAAAACGCCACCTTCGTGGTCAAATTAGGCCGCTGGTGACCACGAGCCCAATGCGTCAAGGCCACGGCAAGCGAGGCGGCGGAGGGTAAGAGTTTTTTTTATATATTTGCATATATGTTGGAAGATAACAGGATCAAGGTTTTTCTGGCGGTGGTGGAATGCGGCAATTTCACCGCAGCGGCGAACAAGCTGGGCATAACGCAACCGGCTGTGAGCCAGAACATTGCCGAGCTGGAGCGCATCCTCGGGGTGCAGCTGATGGACCGCGCACGCGGGGAAATCGCGCTGACCGAAAACGGCCGCCGCTTCGAAGGCTATGCCCGCCAGATCGCACATTGGTACGACGTTGCGAACAGGGCTTTCAACCCCGATCCCCTGGCTCTGAAACCCCAGCCGGTCGAGCCTGTCCGTTTACGCCTGGACGATGGTTCCGAGGCCGAAGTATGGGCTTCCGGCAAAGATATCCACATAGAATTGAAGTAATATGAAAATCGGCATAATGACAGCGATGGACCAGGAGTACGAGATGGCTCGCAAGGTCCTGGCAAACAGCAGCAAACACGAAATCATTCCCGTACACTGCGGCTGGGGAAAGGTCAACTCCGCAGTCAATGCGTATAAACTCATAAGCGAGCATCATCCGGACTGCATCATCTCTACCGGATGTGCCGGCGGAATCGCCAAGGATGTCCACCTTCTGGATGTGGTCGTTGCGGCCGAGGTGGCGTACCACGACTGCTGGTACGGAGAGCCAAACGAATATGGGCAGGTTCAGGGTTTTCCGGCCCGTTTCCAGGCTGATCCGGCATTGCTGGCCGCGGCCCGGAAACTCGAGGACAGCCGACTCCGTTTCGGCCTGATGGCCAGCGGGGACCGCTTCTGCTCAGGCCCTGCCGACACGGCAATGATCCTGGGGCACTTCCCGGATGCGCTCGCATGCGACATGGAATCCGGCTCCATCTCCCAGGTCTGCCACATGCATAATGTTCCCTTCCTCAGCATGCGCGTCATAAGCGACACTGCCGAAGAAGAAAACCGTCTCGGCCAGTTCGAAAACTTTTGGGAGACGGTTGGGAGCGAATCTTTCGAGATCCTGAGTGCGTTTATCGACGCTATAGATTAAATCCACTCAATTCCAGCCTGGGCTTCAGCGCTATGTCGAAGTGGCGCTTCAGCACCCGTGCCGTGACGCATTTCTTCTCGCCGGGGAGGAGGTGGAAATAGTTGTCCGACCAGTCCACGGGAAGAATGCGGTAATCGTCCGGAGTGCTTCCGAAGGCTGATGTCGAAAGGCCGGTGGGAGCAGGGCCGGAATTCACGGGAGCATTGTTCAACAGGCTGAGCCTCAGCATCATGGCGGGTTCTGAGCCGGTATTCTCCAGCTCTACGGAGACAGTATAACCATCGGCATCCTCCGAGACCTTCCAGCTCTTGCGGACCTTGGCGGCAGGCAGCTCGTTCAATGCGCGGAAATCATCTTCGGGATCTCCAAGCACGTAGAAATTCTCGGAAAGGAGAGTTTCTCCATTCTTCAGGCTTAGCTTGAGGAAACTTACCTTGCCCTCCGGCAGTTCCACTGAAGGGCCTTCGAAGGTGCTGTCGCCCGGCAGGGCCGGAAGTTCGAAATCGTATGACTGTATCTGCCTGCCGTGCATGTCCAGAAGAGCCGCGCAAGCCTGAAGAGGGCCGAATCCATCTGCTCCCCAGTTGGTTGCCTCCAGCTTTTTGGAGAAGGCATTGTATTGAATATGAACCAGTTCGCAGGCCTTCTTGCTGGCGAAGTATGCAGCATCGCCATCGAAGAAGTAGTCGTACGGGCACCACACCAGCGAAGGCCAGGCATTGTGGCTCATCCACAGGAGAATGCCGCGCCGGTTGTTGCTGCGGCTTTCGAATACGGCGCGGAAGCCGTCATAATCCACCCACTGGGCAAGGTCGCAGAACTGCTTGGCGGAGGCAGGCTCGCCGAAACGGGAGACTACCGCCTCGTTGAACTTATCCACGTGCTGCGCATTCTCGATGGCAAAATCATGCACTCCCCACATATCGTTCTGGGGCCAGAGTTTGTCGGCGGGGATGAAACGCAGCAGGGTCTCGTAGTTCGGCACATTGGTGACACCCCGCTCGGAATGCATCCTGTCCTGCCCCCAGAGATTGAAGTATTGGGAAGAAGAATGCCTGAAGTAGGGGCCTTCCCCGCTCACTAACCCTCTGGAAGAGTGGGAGATATAGAAAATATCGCCATGCTCCCTGGCAACCAGCTTGCGAAGCTCTGCATCCAGGCTTGCGGGAGGCAAGCCCTCGTTGCGGCCGCAATACAACACTACGCAGGGGTGACGCCGGATCTTGCGCACATAATCCTCTGCATTGTCCATGAAGAGTTTCTCGTCGTCCGGGTCGGGACCATCTGAAGGATTGGCAAGCCAGAAATCCTGCCATACCATGATGCCGTGGCGGTCGCAGGCCTCGTAGAATTCTTCATCGGCAGTCTGCCCGACCCAGTTGCGTATCATGGTGAAATTCATCTGCTTATGATATCCGACTGCGATATCGTAGTCGCGTGCGGTGTAACGCAGGTTAAGTTCGCTGAAACCCCAGTTTCCGCCAAGTCCGGCAACGCGGGTGCCGTTTACCCAGGCGGTCAGGCGCCCGCCTTCGGTGGAATAGCTCACCTGGCGGAGGCCGGCCTTGAAATCGAGTTCATCCGAAACAGCGCCGTCCTGGAGTACCGCCACCGAAGCATCATACAGATAGGCTTCGCCATAACGGTTGGGCCACCACAGGCGGGGATTTTCTATCCGGATTGTCTTGCTGACGCTGCGCTCTTCTCCCGCCGCGAGCTCCACTGGCAACTCGAAGGACGCATCTCCTATCTTTCCCTGCCACAGCACTTTGCGGGCTTCGGGGGCAGTATTGCGCAGCAGTGCCTCTACCGTCACATCTGCTATGGTTGTTTCGGGCAGATTCAGCACCGTCTGCACGAGAGGATCGGACACGGTGACATCCCCCTTAGTGCTGAAGCATACATCCCTCCATATGCCTATGTTGCGCCCGCGGACGGTAGGAATCCAGTCCCAGCCTATGGACGCGTGGAAGGTGGGATTATCGGCCCCAAGCACGCCTCCGTTAGGGGGTATGCGCTTGAGTGTGTTGCCCTTGGCCGCTCCGGGAGTGGCAGGGCGGTGGATCAGCACCTCCACCTCATTATCTCCTTTGCGAACTATATCCGTTACATCGAAGCGCGCCCGGGTGAAGGCTCCGTCAATCCTGCCGAGGGCCTTGCCATTCAGGCTCACCTCCGCCTTCCAGTTGATGCCGCCAAAGTCCAGGAAGGCCTTCCGGCCCTCTGCGCCCTCGTAAGGGAGGGTGCCGCGGTAGATGAAGTCAGAGTTGAAGTATGAGTCGGAGATGTACTCCTGGTCGTTTGCGTAGGATATGTCCGGCACCGCTCCAAGGTCCATATAGCTTACAAGCACGGTCCCTGGCACCTTTGCGGGAATCCAGGCTTCAGGATTATCCGCTTCGCTCGCGCGGGCGAGTTTCCAGGCAGATTCCGGGGCTTTGAGATCGTTGCTGCCCCAGACTTCCCATTCTCCCATGGCGATGGGCTCTCCGTTGGCAGCGGGCTCCATCTCCATTTTTATATAACGGCCCTTGCCTTTCAGGGGCAGTTCGTTTTCGTCGCTGAAAGCGGCTACCTTATGCCATTTGCGGCCGTCCTTCGATGCCAGGATGCGGCCGGATGCTGGGCGGTTGGACCAGTGGAACACGCAGCGGTCCAACTTGGAGACAGCGCCAAGGTCTAGCGTAAGCCATTGGGCGCCTGCATCTTCCGCCACCCAGAAACTGTGGAACTCTTCGTTGCCTACGACATCCAGACGCTTGCCGTCCTTGAAGAAATCCCACTCCAGTAGCACCCATTCCTCCACTTCCTGGCCATCCAGGATCAATCGGTAGCCGTTGCGTGTGGGATCCGGAGTGATGCTGAGACTCATGGCGGTCTCCTTTCGGGGGATGAGGTCAAGGTCCATTTTGTGTATGCTTTCCCAACTTGCGCCGCCATCCTTCGTCGCCTGTATTTCAGCCGTGGGAAGAGTTTCCGGGCGCTCTGCCTTATATCTCAGGGCCATGTTCAGGCGCATCGCGTCCACCTCCTGATGGATGCCGTGCTCGAGAATACTCAGTTCGTAGTGGGGATCCGTCACCTTGAAATGCACCGCCCTGCGATGCTGGAAGGCCGATTCTTTTTTATATTTGGGCGCCGGGCTGCCGTTCTCGAGCACCTCATAGTAAACGGGGACGCCATCTTCGATAATGCCGTCCGTAACCAGTTGGGCCGTGTAATAATAATCTATGGCAGAAGAATGATAAGCCGCTCTGTGGAGGGCTATGTTCCGGCTTTCTTCTGTCTGTGCACAGGAAACCAGCGCCGCGAGGGCGATAGCGAGAAATGCGGTTCGGGTGGATTTCATGCTGATTTAGTTTTTTCAAATATAGCAATAACGGCCGATAAATGCTATATTTGTGTCATGAAAAAACATGCACTAAAACTTGCGCTGCTCCTTTCTGCAGCATTGCTTATCTGCTCTTGCAATAAGAAGGATGAATACCCGATGTTCTGGACCTGGCTCGAAGACATCCCCGAAATCGATATGGAGTCCGCCTTTACCCACATGGAAGAGGCCGGTCTCGATGCCGTGATGCTTCATGCCCCCTCCGTAGAGGCCTATCAGAAAGATGTGGAGATTGCGCATCGTCACGGAATCAAAGTATACGCCTGGGTCTGGACCCTGAATCCACCCCGCCAGGAGCGCTCTCAGATGCTCTTGGAGCACCCGGAATGGTTCAGCGTGAACCGCAACGGCCAGAGCGTGGCCGATTTCAAGGCTTATGTGCGCTCCTACAAGTTCCTCTGCCCGGCGCTTCCCGAGGTGCGCGAGTATCTTGCCCAGAAGGTGGCTGATATCTGCGCCGTGGATGGCGTGGAGGGCATCTGCCTGGATTATTGCCGCCTTATAGACGTGGTGCTGCCGGTGTCGCTGGCCTACAATTATAATCTGAGACAGGATACGGAAGTATGGCCCGAGTACGATTTCGGTTATCATCCGGCAATGCTGGAGAAATTCCAGGAAAAGTACGGCTACGATCCCCGCGAGCAGGAAGACCCTTCCCGCGACGAGAAATGGTGCGAATTCCGCACGGAACAGGTGAATGAGGTGGCGAATATCATGTGCGACGTGGCTCACAAGGCTGGCAAGAAGGTCACCGCTTCCCCCTTCTCTTCCATAGGCGTTTCCCGTTTCATGGTTTTCCAGGACTGGACCAAGTGGAATCTGGACCTGGTGCATCCCATGGCCTACTGCGATTTCTATACGATGGATCCTTCCTTCGCCCGCGACGTGACTCTTTCCAACTATCTCGAGAAACCTGCAGGCACGACCCTCATGTGCGGTGTAGATACCGAACTTGGCGGCGATCCGGAACATATTTTCGAGAAGATGGATGCTGCGTTCAGTGCCGGAGCCAAGGGCATTTCCCTCTATACGATCGAGGGCCTGAACACTCCCGACCTGCGTGCCCGCTTCAAGGTGTATGCGGACAGCCTCCGCGCCGTGCGTGCTGCCGGCAAGCTGCCCGAACCCCCGATGACAGCCCCTTCGATGGATCCGTTCGCGAATGAGGGCATGATGGCGGTTATCAAGCGCAACATGCAGCGCATCATCGCCGGACAGGCAATCCACGAGTTCAGCGTGAACGGCATGGTGGAAGATGACCTTTCAGTCAGCTATCCCGCTCTGGACCTCGGCGAATGGGAACTCGTGCGCGAAAACGACCGCATCCGCGTCTACAACGTTACCGACCGCGCCAGCGGCATACGCCTGGAAGTCCTCTTCATTACCTACGGCCAGATTATCTCCGGTTGGGACGTGAGGATGCTGTAGCCAGACTTATTGTTCGGGCACTGATCAGAGTCCGGCGACACCTGTGACGATGATTCCGAGTCCGAAATAAAGCATCAAGCTGGTGCAGAGTCGGGCTTTGGTGTCGCGCGCAGAGAAAACGCCAAGAAGAATCGCCGCCAGGCAAGTCAGGCTTCCAATTACAGCGCCGGTCAACTGGAACCAGGCACGTTCTTCCATCAAGCTGCTTACAATCGGGTAGGAGCCTATCTGTATAAAGTGTCCGAACCAGTTACCGACAAATGAAAGCACAAACACCCATACACCCCAGCCAAAAGCCTTTCTTTCGTAACAATAGATTAGGAATATGGTAACGACAAGAACCATGAATATCGCCGATGCACCTTCAATATGAGGGAAACACATCAAGTAGTCTTCGTTTCGGATACTGAAGTGCCAGGCACATTCCCCTACCGACTGCCACAACAGGGTTCCTCCGGCATATCCCCACCAGAACGCAGGGAATGTGCGCCCCTGCCGCCCTTTATGTTCAGAAATTGCCGCAAGAACAAACGAAAGGGCAAAGCCTATCAGCATAAATGCAAATCGTAAAGGGTTAGGATCCACGGTCTCGCCGTCATCGACGTGCACGGGAATCACTGGAGTCAAGCCCTTTCCGAACTCGATGCATGCATACAGGATTGCTACCAGCAAAGCGGTTATTCCAAGAATACCGGCCAATGGCAGAAAGACTTCCTTGGCAATGGTTTTTGCTGATGACGCAGAGCGGGATAACCATTCAAGTCGGCCGATTTGGGCGGAGCAGAGTATGGATCAATAGACGTTCCAGTAAGGAATGACTTCGGGGGTCTGTCCGAGGCAGTCTTGCAGAGAGCCCACGTATTTGCGGTCCACGGCCATTCGGAACATGTAGGTGCGCCACCAGTCGGCGCTCATCTGTATGTATCCGCCGGCACCACGGCCAAGCCCGAAGGAGTTTTCTGCTACCCAGTCGACAATTATATCACTAAGCCCGGACCTCGGAATGTAACGCACCCCGCACATAGCCATAGCGTGTGCGGAGGAGATGTCACGGGAGTCGAAGAGCTCGGCCTTTGTCATCGCCGTATGAACACCCAACAGTGAATCCAGCGGGAACAGAGACGAGTCGTAAACGCCCTCGTCTGCCAGGGCATCCTGCAGGGTATCCACAGTGAAATAGAACTTGTCCCCTCCCCGGAGCGAGGCCAGGCCGATGAACTCGAGGTCCTCGCAGGACAGATTCAGGAAGGTCCAGTCGGTGCCGTCGGCAGCCTGACGGGAGCCCTCCACGCGGTACATCTTATTATAGGGCAGGCGCGGATCGTTCATCAGCATCACATAGCGCTCGCCCAGGCCGGGTGCCACGAATGCATCCCGGAAAGACGCCGGAGTATACTCGCGGCCTTCGAAGCTGAAGGATGCCGGGGGCTCGCCCAAGGTGGCGGTCAGCACACGGCGCACATCGGCCAAAGCCTCTGCCCTCACGGCCTCCGGATCAGTAGTGGAACGCATCTTCAGCCCATAGGCGCGAAGCATTTTGCGGAGCTCGCGAAGAAGCGACGCCGAGTTCTGTGAAGTAAAGGTCTCCGGCATGGCCGAAGAAGGCACAACTCCGTATTTTTCAATAAGATAGACAGCTTCCATAAAGTGCCCGCCATCCCAGGTAGGGCGGCGGAAGATCATCTCGTTGAAGCGGCTGTCGACAGCCTCTTTCCTATGCTCCCAAGCCCTCACGAGGAAGAGGTTTGCCTTTTCCATCATATCCCAGAAATAGGGATAGACCACGGAGAATTCGATATCTCCGCGCAGTACGTTCGCAGTGGCGAAGTACCAGCAGCGGCCGGATTCAGACTGATTCTGTATGGCGGATGAGCGCAAGAAGATGTTCAGGCCCGTAGTATCCGCCGTCGGCCGCGATGTCGGCACGATGGACGGAATTCCCCCCTTCCGCAAGTCCGGTATAGGCCGGGAATACCCCTGGTCGGAGCATTTTCCCGTACAGGGTTGCGAAGCAACGCGGAGGCCAGGGGCATTCCCGGCCTCTTCAAGGGTTTCAGCGGACGCGGCAATCGGACTGCGGAGCATTTTTTCTGCGGAGCAGTCCGCTTTGCCCGTCCGCATATCAGGCATTGCAGGGGTCAGCGAGGCTGCGGGCAGGAACGGCGGACGCCGGTTCCCCATCATCGGCTCGAACTTGAAATCCGCCCCGCGACGCTTCCCAAACTCCGTACGCACCTCATCAAGCAACTTGGCATCCGTAATCAACTCTACAGCAGACAGATGCAGCACCTTGGCAGCACCCAGCGCACCCTTGGTGCCGATGGTCGTGCCACCGCTGGAAACCTGCTGCCAGCTGTGCCCCACTCCACCCGGAGCAAAACACGCATAACGGAAACTCCCCGTAGGCACGGCCCAGGTCACATTCCCCACATCGCTCGAAACATAAGCCTCATAGCCCTCATCGGCCGGAGGCACAACGACTGCAAGGCGGTCTATCAGCGCGGCATCCACTCCGGACACGGACGCAACTTCTTGGGCATAAGAGAGTTCGCGCGCATCCAGCTTGATACCCCCCACCTTCTGCAGGGAGCGCATCACCAAGTCGGCCATAGCCTCGTTGGGCAGGCGCTCATAGTTGCCGGACACCAGCTCATACTCCATCGTAGTGCCGGTTCCGAGTGCGGCACCTTCCGCGGCTTTCAAGGCGCGGGAAAGGATATCCTGCACGGTCTCGCGGGAAGGACTGCGAAAATAGTACTTTACGCTGGCCTGCGAAGGCACCACATTGGGAGCCTTGCCGCCATCGGTTATAACATAGTGGATGCGGGAGGTCTGGGGGACATGCTCGCGCATCAGATTCATCATGTGGTCGAATGCTTCCACTGCATCCAGGGCAGAGCGGCCTGCCTCGGGAGCACCCGAAGCATGGGAGGATTTGCCCTTGAAGGTGAACAGCACTTGCACGTTTGCCAGGCCGGTGGCTTTGTTGACGGTATTGCGGGTATCGGGATGCCAGTCGAGCATGGCGTCGAGGCCGTCGAACACGCCCTCACGCATCATATAGGCCTTGCCTCCCCCGCCCTCTTCGGCAGGGCAGCCGAAAAGCTTCACCGTTCCCTTCAAGCCGTTGGCCTTCAGCCACTTGGCAGTTGCGACAGCACCGGCCACGGAGCCGGTTCCGAGAAGATTATGTCCGCATGCGTGCCCGGGAGCACCCGGCACCAGAGCCTTCTGATATGCCACCGTATCCTGACTCATCCCGGCGATGGCATCATACTCCGCCATCATCCCTATCACTGGGCCGCCATTGCCATAAGTGGCCACGAATGCCGTTGGAATCCCCGCCACTCCCCTCTCTACACTGAATCCCTGGCTCTCCAGGAAGGATGCCCACTGCTCCGCGCTGCGGAATTCCTTGTATCCGGTCTCC